>JAJRSF010000046.1 GCA_024278935.1 Candidatus Zixiibacteriota bacterium | reverse complement strand
ATTCGAGTCGAAAAAATATTTGATGACTGTTTTAAGCAAGGTTATGAAAATGTTATTGTTATCGGAAGCAGAACGCCGACGGTGTCATCTGAAATGATTGGTTCTGCCTTACAGTTGCTTGAAAATTCCGATGCTGTTTTTGGGCCTACTCCAGAAGGACGTTACTATATAATTGGTATGTCGGGCAAACAACATATTCCGCTTTCGCAGTTTGACTGGAAATCACCTACGATTTATCATGATGTAGTTGATGCACTCAAAGAAAAAAATCTCGAATGGAAAGAGCTTGATATTTGGTACTGTGTTGAAAAAACTGAAGAACTCGAAATGGCTGTGCGGGATATTAATCAGTTCAGACTGCAGGGTGATGAAGTTACATCGCATGAAACCGAAATCGTGCTTGAACGAATTTCTTCAAAATTAGAAAATCAGGAATAAGATTGTGGAAAGAGAACTACAAAAACTTTCTTGGTTAACAATTCAAAAAATGGTTCCATCTGAAATTGATACAATAATTTTTCCGGTTGGTACTGTTGAAGCACATGGCTCGGCATGTATCGGCACAGATAATTATATACCTGAAACTATCGCACAGGGAATCGCTGAACGTATAAATGCTTTTGTCGCTCCAACGGTGAACTATGGTATTACAAAATCGCTCTATCGTTATAATGGTGGCTCGACTATTAAACCTGAAACATTTCAGTTGTATATTCGTGATATTTTAGACTCGTTTGTTGACTCCGGTTTTAAAAATATAATTTTGATGAATGGTCACGGCGGTAACAATGCTGCTCTGAAACCAGTTGCATATCAATTTCACAAAGAACAGTCTGCTAATATTGCGGTCATTCATTGGTGGGAATTGTGTGCGGATATGACCGACAAATTCTTTGGTCATGCCGGTGGACATGCAGGTACAGATGAAACAGCGATGGTACAGGCTATTGATGAAAAGCTTGCTGACAAGGCGACCTATGACCCTGAACTTGCGTATACCTTTAAGCCGGGTGCTGATGTTTATCCTGTGCCGGGTTCGATACTTCTGTATAAGGAAGGTGAGGGATATCCTAACTTTGATGTGAAGCAGGCAAAAGAATACCGTGAGAAAGTTGTCGAGACAGTTGGTGATTTTTGTGAGATGGTATTGAGCCGTTGGAAAAAATTTGGATTGTAAGAAGTATTAGAAATTATACAAAAAAGAGCGTTTTATGAAACGCTCTTTTTTTATGCCTGAGATTTCGTGGTACTTACGGGATGACATGCTACTAAAGTACATATATAAATTTTAATATTCCATGAATGGTAGCATTTCGATACCGTGTAAAAAGACGGCTATCAAAATAATCGGAGCGACAAATCTCAAAAGGAAAATCAGTCCCTGATACAAAGGTCCTTTTGAACCGAACTCTTCCACTTTAGCTTTATCAGGCATTACCCATGCTACAAAGAGGCAGGTCAAAAGTCCGCCGATTGGAAGCATATAGTTTGTGGTGACAAAATCGAAAACATCGAGCCATGCTTGTTCTTTCCCTTTAAACATGACTGTCCATGATGCCACCGCAGATAAAATACCGGTCAGGTAAATCATTCCTCCAATAATGAAAGTCGCTTTTTTGCGAGACCATTTCTTTTCATCAACAAAGTATGAAACGACAACTTATAAAAGAGAAATCGCCGAAGTAAGAGCGGCAAAAGAAAGCAGAACAAAAAATGGAATCGAAATCCACCGACCTGTTTGAGCGAACAAGACCGGAAGAGTTTTAAAAATCAAGCCCGGTCCGGCGGCTATTTCTAAATCGTAATTAAAGACCATCGAGAAAATTGCGACACCTGCCATCAGAGCGATAAGTGTGTCTAAAAATGAAACGGTGATAGCATCTTTCATAAGGTTGGTTTCTTTTTTCATGTAACTACCATAGGTAAGCATCGCTCCCATGCCAAGAGATAAGGTAAAGAAGGCATGACCTAAGGCAGAAAGGACGCCCTCGGCTGTCAGTTTTGAAAAGTCAGGAGAGAATAAAAATGATAAAGCTTGCATGCCACCATCGGTGAAGGCGAGACCGTAAATCATCAGTCCCAAGAGGAGTGTGAAGAGCATCGGCATTAAAATTTTAGACCATCGTTCGATACCATTTTTGACACCGCCAACTACGATTGCGATTGTCAGTCCCATGAAGATTGTATGCCACATAATAGATGATTGGGGAGAGGTCACGAGTGCTCCGAATTGTGACTGGATAGCTTCGGTTGAACCTGAGAAGCCTGCAGCAGCTTTGAAAATGTAGGCGATAGCCCATCCCGCTACAACTGAGTAGTATGAGAGGATTAGAAATCCGCTTGCTATTCCGAGCCAGCCTGTTATTTGCCAGATAGATTTTTTATGATGAAGGGCTTTGAAAGCACCAACCGGGTTTTTCTGGGTGCGACGACCTATCATCAGTTCGCCAATCATCAGCGGAAGACCGATTAAGAGAACGCAGAAAAGGTAGACTAAAACAAATGCTCCGCCACCGTAGACACCGGTGATGTAAGGGAATTTCCAAATATTTCCGAGGCCGATTGCTGAGCCTGTTGCGGCAAGAATAAAACCGACACGAGTACCCCAGTTTCCACGTGTGAATGCTTTACTAATTTCTGACATGCTGACGCTCCATATATTGGTATAACTTTTTTGCGAAATTATCTTTGTAATTTTAATATCTGTAAAATGAAAGAGTATCGGGTAATGTTGTCAACAAATAATATGTTGGGAGAATCACCCCTACAAGAGAGCAAAGTTCAGGTCTCGGGGAGACCTGAACTACGAATTGTAAAATTATTTCTGTAGGGGTGAACCTATGTGTTCACTCAAGTAGGGCAGATACTCAGGTCTGCCCCTACAATCTGATTGTAAAAGTTTTATGCAACTTATTGGAGTCGTATGAGTATCTAAATACAATGGAACCATTTTTTTTGTTGATTTGAATTCAAGATTCATTGATTTTGATGTTGACAATTTAACTGGAAAACAGAAATTAATATAAAAGGATTTATGTATGAAAAAAACTATCTCTCTCTTGGTCGTGACATTTTTTCTTATGTCATCACTTGTAACTGCCGGCGGGTTTGGCTCGCTGACTACTGCTACTACAACAGGTATACGCAATGGTAATTTTATGGGCATTTTGGGTACAGGTGATATAACTACATTTGGCGGAATATTTACCTATGGCATGTCTGAAAATACTGATGGTCGGGTCAAGCTTGGTCTGATCGACGGTAAAGGCGGAGCCGATGCTACTCTGATGTTTGCTGTTGATTTTAAGTATAATTTTATTTCGATAGATTCATCTTTGCAAAATGGTCCGTTCGACATGGCACTTGGTGGATTTTTTGAATATTACGATGGAGACGTCAGTTCAACATGGTCGATAGGTGGGCAGTATATCGGATCCTACCCATTGACAATGAGCAACAATTCGATCTTGTCACCATATGGTCGCTTAGGTGTTCGATTGCAATCGTTTAATTCAAACTCTGATTTGGAAATCGGTTTTAATGCCGGTGTGAAGTGGGAGTTGAATGATAATATTGATTTGTTTGGAGAATTAGAATTGGATGATTCCGATAATTTCTTCTTTGGCATCGACTTTAGAGTTCTGTAAGGATATAAAAATTTATGTCATACTTTGACGCATTTATACTCGGTCTCCTGCAAGGGTTGACCGAGTTTTTACCGGTATCATCATCGGGGCATTTAGTAATCATGGGGTCACTATTGGGAGTAAATGAACCGGGGATAACATTTGAGATTATTTTACATCTTGGTTCGCTTCTAGCGGTTCTGATATTTTTTCGAAAGAGAATACTCTTATTAGTGCAGGCACTCTTTGATTCGACTATGAAAAAAGAACGGATGATGATTCTTTTTATTGGAATCGGTACTATGCCTGCGGTTGTTGCTGTGCTGTTTTTTAAAGATTTTTTTGAAGCGTCATTTAAAAATCCACTCTTGGCATCATGTATGTTATTTGTGACCGGGTTTATTTTACTCTCAACCAGAATTAAACATGACGGCAAAAAAGAGATTAATCTGATGTCTGCGATTATTATCGGTATCGGACAGGCGTTTGCGATTATCCCCGGGATTTCACGTTCGGGTACGACAATTTCGACAGGCATGTTGCTTGGGCTGAAACCATCGGAAACTGCCGAGTATTCATTTTTGCTTGCTATACCTGCTATATTAGGGGCGGTCGTTTTTAAGTTTGACGAACTGCTTCATCTTGATCCTGCATTGTTGGGGCAGTATAGTTTTGGATTACTGGTGACTTTTGTCTCATCGATGTTTGCTGTTTACGCTGTTTTGGAATTGATTAAAAAAGGTAAATTTGAATATTTTGCCTATTATTGCTTTGCGGCGGGGTCACTTGGGTTGTATCTTTTTATCTAGATGAAAAAATCAATTCTCATAATACGGTTTGGGTCGCTGGGCGATATACTTCTTACGTCGGCGACTGTTTTAAATATCAAAGCAAATTATCCAGACCACTCTATAAAATATCTTACAAAAGAAAAATTTCGTTCGGTTGTTGAAATGATTGACGGGGTCGATGAGATTTTTACAATCAAAGATTCTATTTCAACGGTAGCGTATTTTAAATTTTTAAATGAGATAGATTCGCAGTATGAAATTTTGTTTGATCTGCATGGAAATTTCCGTTCATGGATGGCGAAGAAAATTCTTACTGCTAATTTAAAAGTGACTTATCCGAAGCGTCGTATTGAACGTTCCTTGATTGTTAAAAATAAAATTATCCCTGAGATGTATCCGCATTCGATAGATTTGTATAATCAGACTCTTTTAGAACTTAATAAAACAGCGTTTCAGTGGCGACCTGTTATTAAGACAAATAAAATAAGCGATGAAAAGATAGAACGGTTTATAGAAGCGAACAGTAAACTGATCGTGATAGCACCGGGGGCATCTTTTGAAACGAAACAATATCCTCCCGATAAATTTGCAACTGCCGCATTGGAACTGCATAAGCAAACAGGCTCGGCAATAATTTGGGCTGATGCGAGTGCTGCAAATTGTTTGCCGTCGGTTCTTTCTGATATAAATAAAAATGCTTTTATGCGATTATCGAATTTGCCTATACAGAAGTTAGCATCTGTGCTTGAGTATGGTCAGTTAACAATTGCCAATGATTCGGGGATTGCTCATTTGGCATCATCGGTCGGCACGACGGTTATCGCTCTGTTTGGGCCTACGCATCCTTCGTTAGGATTTGCGCCACGAGGTCTTTTTGACCAAGTGATACAAGTGCCTGAGGAGTGTCGTCCATGTTCGTTACACGGAAGTAAACCATGTTACCGTGAAGAGCAATTCTGTTTCAGTAAGATTGATCCTGAACGGATTGTCAGTTTGGCAATACATAAATTAGAGCAATCGCAGATGACTGAGAAAGCTGTTTTTCTTGACCGTGATGGAACGATTATAAAAGATAAAGATTACCTTTCTGACCCAAACGATGTTGAACTCATAGATGGTACGATTGATGCTTTGAAGAGTCTGCAGGATAACGGATATAAATTGGTTGTAGTTTCCAATCAGTCAGGTGTTGCCAGAGGGAAATTTTCTATTGAGTCGGTTGAGAATGTGAACCGTCATTTGAGTGAGATGCTTGCGAAGCATGATGTACAGATTGATGCGTTCTATTATTGTCCGCATCATCCGAACGGGTCTGTTGACGAGTACACGGGTGTTTGTCAATGTCGGAAACCATCGGTCGGCATGGTCGAAGAAGCGATACATCAGTTGCAAATCGATCCGAGGAAATCTTTTGTTATTGGTGATAAATTGTCGGATCTCTATCTTGGGAAAATGATGGGTGGCAAGTCGATATTAGTCCGTACCGGGTATGGGGCAGAGGAAGAAAAAGTTATCAATGGTACACAAAACTTTCGTACTGTTATAGTATGTGACAATCTGCAAGCCGCCGGAGAATTTATTCTCGATGAGATGGTGATCTCGTAGAGAAATTATTCTGAGAGGGTAATTTATGATTCAGGAAGCGTCGTTTTACGAGCAATGTGCGGATGATAAAGTCAGATGTCATTTATGTCCTGCAGAGTGTGAACTTGCCTTAGATAAAATTGGTATTTGTAATTCTCGTTTTAACAAAGATGGTAAGTTGGTCACCAACAATTTTGGGGAAGTAGTGACTCTTGCGATTGACCCAATCGAAAAAAAACCACTCTATCATTTTTATCCGACAAAAAATATTTTATCAACCGGTGCCAACGGATGTAACTGCGGTTGTTTGAATTGTCAGAACTGGGAGATTTCGCAAAAAGATGTACCGACAAAATCTGTCTCGCCTGAACAATTAGTTTCACTCGCATTAGAGCAGGATTCTATCGGTGTTGCTTTTACATATACCGAGCCGTTTATATGGTATGAGTATCTGCTTGAGTCGGCACAACTTCTTAAAAAATCTAATTTGTCAGTTGTCTTAGTTTCCAATGGGTATGTGAATCAAGAACCGCTACGACAGCTTCTACCGTTTATAGATGCAATCAATATCGATTTAAAATCTATTGATTCTGACTTTTACAAGAAGATTTGTAAATGGAAATTACAACCTGTTTTGGACACGATTAAAACAGTTGCCGAATCAGGGACACATCTTGAATTGACTAATTTAATTATTCAGGGGCTTAATGATTCTGATGCACAGATTGAAAAATGGGTCGATTTCGTAGCATCGTTGTCTACCTATATCCCAATCCATTTATCAGCCTATCATCCTGATTACAAAATGACATACGAAGCAACAACAGAAGAAACGTTAAATAGGGCATTTGAGATTGCACAAAAAAGGATGAAATACGTCTTTGTAGGGAACGTAAGAGAGAGCAAACATGCCAATTCTTATTGTCCGAATTGTAACGAACTTTTGATAAAGCGGAACGGTTATCAAACAGAAGTCGTCGGTTTAAAACAGTCGTATTGTCTGAAATGTCGATTTGATACGAAAATATATCATAAGTAACTGAAAATTGTCGACAATTGATATAATTATCTTTAATATTTGAAACTTGAATCAGCATTTGTTTTGTTATACTATTAGAGAAGAATGACTCAGATAATGATGAAAAATTTTACAACTCATAGAATAGTCGCATTGTCGATTATATTGGTTTCTATACTGATAGCTCTGCCATCGGATTTGACTGCACAGGTATACTTCGGGAAAAATAAAGTGCAGTATACCGAGTTTGACTGGCAGGTCATGACGACTGAACATTTTAAGATATATTTTTATGAAGCAGAAAAAGAAGTCGCAACTATTGCAGCAAAATCTGCGGAAGATTCCTATCGTTTTTTATCTGTTAAATTTAATCATGAAGTTCCTAAAAAAGTTCCGCTTATAATTTATTCAGCACCAAGTTATTTTTCACAAACGAATGTTATCGCAGGGATGCTTCCTGAATCAGTCGGTGGCTTTACCGAATTTATGAAAGGGCGGGTAGTGGTGCCATTTCATGGGTCGATACGTGATTTTGATCATGTCATTCGTCATGAGCTTGTGCATGTCTTTACAATTTCAAAACTGAAACATGTTACTTCACGACGGACTCGTGTGAAGGCTGCTTATCCACCTCTTTGGTTTATCGAAGGGTTGGCAGAGTTCTGGTCAAAAGATTGGGACACCGAGGCGGATATGATTATCAAAGATATGATTTTGAATAATCGATTCTTCCCGATTAATCGGATGTATGTTATCCGTGGTTCTTATTATATGTATAAGTCGGGCGAATCTATTTGTCATTTTATTGACTCGACTTATGGTCCTGATAAACTTTTGAAAATATTTGAGAATTGGCACAAAGGTAAAACTTTTAATGAAATTGTAACTGTGACCTTGGGTGATAATCTGAAACAACTTTCGGATAAATGGGAATACTCGCTTAAGAAAAAATATTATCCTGAATTTGAAACACTTGGATTGCCTGATATGGAGTCTGAGAAAATTTCAAGAGATGGTTACAATGTCAAGGGTGTCCCGATTCGATACGATGATGGTGACGGTGAAAGTGACTGGGTCGTTTATAAAGCAAATAGGTATGGTTATGCCGGGATTTATATGAAGCCGCTTAATGGTTCTAAAAAGATTAAGACGCTTATCAAAGGCGAACGGTCGGCAGAGTTGGAGTCGTGGCATCTGCTTCGTTCGGGAATTGATGTAAGCGATAATCGGTTTGTTGTCTTTTCATCTAAGTCAAAAGAAAAAGATGTTATATATATTTACGATATAATAGAAGATAAAGTTACCCGTCGGTACGAGATGGATTCACTTGTTGCGGCACGGTCACCTCGTTTTTCGCATGATGGTAAAAAAGTTGTTTTCTCGGGTGTACGAAAAAATGGGTATACCGATTTGTACCTCTTAAATCTTGCTGACTCTACTTATGTAGCGTTGCTTGATGATTACTATTATGATATCGATCCTGTTTTTTCCATTGATGATAAGTCGATAGTGTTTTCATCTGATAGAGGGGAACGTGGTCAGGATGGGGTGCATAATCTGTACAGTATTAATTTGCGAAGTTCTGAAATTAGGCAAATTACTTTTGGTGCTTATCGTGATATGAACCCGGATGTTGCAAGTGATGGGATTTATTTTTCATCAAATAGGGAAGGGACTTTTAATCTTTTTTTCATAAATAAAAATAATGAGATTAGTCAGCTCTCTACATTTGTGACCGGGGCATTTGACCCACGGATAACAGATGATGGGAAAAGTTTAACATATTCCGGTTATCAAAAATTAGGTTTTCATATTTACTCACTTGAGTTACCTGAAAACCCCAAGCAAGTTGCCCATGAAAATCGGATGTCACTTGCAAACTGGAAACCGCAAAAACTAAGTGGAAAATATAAGCCAACATCGATACATTACGATACAGATTATTCGATAGATATTGCACAGTCGTCGATAGGCTATGACCCGGTTTATGGTTCTATTGGTGGGATTCAAGCGGCGCTCTCTGATGTGCTTGGGAATCGGTCTATTTATCTTTTACTGACTAATACAGCACAGTCGAAGGATGATTTTTTAGAGTCGTTTAATGTTGGGGTGACATATCTGCAAAGAGAAAAACGGATGAATTGGGGAATCGGAGCATTTCATTTGTATAACGAATATTTTAACGATTTTGATGGGTTCTATTTTGAACGACAAGCTGGTATTATTTCTCTGTTCAGTTATCCGTTCTCAAAGTTTCATCGATTAGACTTTACTACGATTGTGAAATATTCCAAGAGAGACAAATTTTTAGGTATTGGTATTCGTGAAAAATTACTGGCAACAAATTATATAAGTTGGGTTTTTGATAACTCCCTTTGGGAGATGACCGGTCCGATTGAAGGACGGAGATATAATCTTTCGTTCGGGATAACATCATCGCTATCAGATATGTCTCATTGGAACAGGTTGGCGTCGGTTGATATACGTCATTATTTTCGACTTGGAAAACACTCCGCTTTTGCCAATCGTATGTTTGCATTCTCATCTTCAGGACAAGAACCGCAACGGATTTATTTTGGGGGAAGCTGGTCGTTTCGTGGGTTTGACAGACGAACATTTTATAACCGAAATGTTATATTTGCCTCAAACGAATTACGTTTTCCTCTTATAGATAATTTACATATTGGTTTC
This sequence comes from Candidatus Zixiibacteriota bacterium, assembly GCA_024278935.1. Taxonomy (GTDB): domain Bacteria; phylum Zixibacteria; class MSB-5A5; order GN15; family FEB-12; genus QQUK01. The sequence continues at coordinate 5,548 of JAJRSF010000046.1, read as the reverse complement.
CCATTTGGTGGATTCGGATTCAGAGGAATTCGGGGAGCTTTGTTCTTTGATACCGGTTCGGCGTGGGATGATGAATTCGATGAACTGCTCGGATCGTTTGGAGCGGGGATTAGGGTTTCTTTGGGGTATATCGTTTTATTACGTTTTGATTTTTCTCGTACGACCGATTTTGAGACAATCAGCAACACAACCGATTTTGACTTTTTCTTCGGGTGGAATTTCTAATGAGAGTGAAAAGTTTATTGATTATATCGTTTTGTCTGCTCACAGTTGTTGGCTGTGGGAAAAAGTATAAACTAAATCGTGATTTTGTGAACCAGTCATCGGAGTGGCCATATTATCGTGGGAATCTTTCGGCGGATGGTTCTATAGTTGCTACAGAATTTGGTGGGAAGCTTGATTTGATTTGGGAATTTAAGTCAACTGATAAACCGGTGGGGCCATTGACTATTTATAATGGCGTTTTGTTGTATCCAGGAGCTAGAAATCGTATCAAATGTATATCTACAGATGTAGGTAAATATCAGGGCTATATCAAGGCAAGAGGTGTTGCCCAGACCGGATTGGTGATTTCTGATTCGATTGGTTATTTTGCGACTGCTCCACCGAAGAGTAAGTTGCGGTCTATCAACCTCTTAAATAAGAAAACTCTTTGGAAGAAAGATGTAAAGGATGCTGTTGGCGGGTCGATAATAATAGAAGAGAAAATTATTCTCAGTTCCGCTGAAGGTAGACTGATTGCCTTCGATAAAATGACCGGAGAAATTCTTTGGCAATTTAAAAGCAAGCAACGATTTACGACACCTCCACTGTTTGATGGCCACGCTGTCTGGCAGGTTTCAGAAGAGGGAACCTTGTTTGCGATTAACCCAAAGGATGGAAAAGAAGTTCTGCAAGTCAAACTTGAAAACCCGGTGGTGGCATCGATAGCCTTTAATAAATACCTTTATGTTTGCGATTTCTATGGAGTCGTATACAAAGTCGATGTAAGTGATGGTCAAATTATTTGGCAAGCCAAAACAGATGGTGCTTCGTGGGGAGCAGTTGCTGTTTCAGATGGTTCTCTTTTTATCGGACACAGCGGAGGAGAGATTCTCTCTCTGTCGGTTGACGACGGTTCAGTACAGTGGCGTTTTGATGCTGTTGATATTGTCGCAGCCCCAGTGTTGAAAGTAGGAAAGTATGTTGCATTCGGAAGTAAAAAAGGAAATTTCTTTTTACTGAATTCTTCCGATGGAACCTTGGTTGAAAAGAGGAAACTTCGTGGTGCGGTCAGTACTGCTCCGGTTTCCGATGGACAATATATCTTTGTTGCTACAGATAAAGGAATGATCACCTGTTTTGGAGTGAAAAATGATAGACAAGAAAAAGCAATCAATTGAGACAATCTTAAACATAAATCTAAACGAACATGTGCATGCGGTTGTCAAAGAATTTTCGATGGCCTGTAAAAAAGCAGCAATCTACGGTTCGACACATCCTTTGTCACAAAAATCTATTCAGAAACCATTTTTACTATTTGATAAAATATTCCGTTACAAAAAGTATATAAATTTTAATTTACAAAATGGTCATCTGTTCCTTCTAAATATTCGATTAAAAGATTCTGTCTTTAATGAAGAGATTATCAAACATATGCAGATGCTTGAGATTAAAGCTTTCAATTTTGAAAGACATCTTACTCTCGGCGAGTTTGAAAAATTTATGTTTCGTTTTGTCAAACGAATCGACCGTTCCAACCATGACGAACTGCTTAATGCTTATTTGAAGTCTGAAAAAATTGACAGTGTGGAAGTGAATACTGAGCATTCGTATCAGATATTTGAAACTAAAAACCAGTACCGTGGTGATGTATCCCATGATTTTTCATTACGCAATATTATCATACAGCAGCTTCCTGATTCTATAGAAGCATTGGCTCGGTTGTACTCTGCTGATGAAGCATTTGCCGAGGAGAACTATTGTGATTTTGATTTAGACATAATCCATATTCTAATTCCTGAAAAAGTTGCCTTGCTTACGACTGAATCTATCCAAACTGAAATTAAAAAACATGTTGCTGAATTAGCCTCAGTAAAAGAACTGGAATTGCAAAATTCAGGTATTGCTGTTTGTAAAGATATTTGCAGGCTGCTTGAGTTTCATGCCGATTACGATATGATAACAAAAGATATAGATTCGTATATTACTTGCGAAGATTTGTCGAAAGATTTTGTTTCAGAAATGAAATCGCCGTCGGTGCGAATCAAACATGAAGCGCAAGCGTCTGTTGATTCGTTAATGCAGGAGATTTTTACTGACTTGTCAATAGAGTTCTCAGCACCTGTCTTTGCTGATAGTTTTATACATCTGTATAAAACCGGCCAGAAAGAAAAAGCATCTGACATTGCCAAACAGCTTGTAGTGTACCTTGGTGATATGAGTTATGATTTCAGGCAGAAAGCACTAAGTCTGCTTTTAGAGATTATAAAACCGATGAATCTCTTTAGTGATACATTGTTCTTTGAAAAACTTGGACAGGTTATAATTCGCAATCTTTTTGAGAGAAAAGAGACTTTTGAATACAGCGAATTTATCTGGCAGGTGATTGAAAAATCGTTCAAAGAAAAAGATTATGCTTATCTCGCAAAAATTATGAACTCGCTTCATCTGCGTCGAAGAATCGAAAATGATGTTACTATCTATGATTCAATTGCGATTAAAAAAATCTATATGAACTTTAATCAAAAATATATTATAGATGGTCTACTTACGGAACTTCTCAAAAATAACGCTACGACAAATCAGCACTTAAAAGAAATTTTGGTAGGGTCAGGTTCTGAAGAAGTAGCCGCTGCACTCTCGCAAATTATCTCTCATCCGAACAGACAGATTCGTCAATTCGCACTTCGGATCCTTGGTGAACTTGGGCATGCCTCGCTTGATGTCTTTGGAGCTGTGCTTGCCGATGATGAATATTTTGAACGTGACAATGGCAGACGAGAACTTCAGGATGAAAAATGGTATGTTGTACGAAATGCGATTTTTGTGTTTGGACTTTTAAAAGATCAAAAAGGATGTATCGCTTTACGGTTGCGTATTAATGACCCTGATGTTCGGGTTCGTCGTGAGATAATTTCAGCACTTGAAAAAATTGGTGGTGAAGAATCGGTTGACCTGCTTATGATGATTGCCGAAGATGAAGACCGTGAGATTCGTGAAGCTGCTGTGATTGCTATTGGGCTTGTTGGTACTGAAGATTCGGCTCCGCTTCTTATATCACTCTTGATGCAAAACTCTCAATTAGCTCTTAAGGCGATTCACGCACTCGGTTCTGTTGGTGGGAAAGAAGCCGAAAAGCAATTGAGCAAGATTATTAATGAGCCTGAACTTTTGGATAGTTTAAAAAGTTCGAAAACATCAAAAGAAGAAATCCGATTAGCTACAATTAAAGCACTCGGCAATCTTGGTGACTCACAGTCGATACGGACAATCAAGGAATATCAGGAAAATCAGTCGACAACACAGAAGATATTTTTCAAAAATTCTCCGGTTAACAAAACAATCAAAGAGATACTCTCTAAAAAATAGCGACAAAGTGGCAGAAGCGAGCGACCAAGCGGCATAGTAAGTATGTCGTATTGTCGTAGCGTGATGTCATAGTGGCGCATGTTATTATTCCATAATTTCTCATAATATTGTAAGATCTTGTAAGACAGTCAGTAAACGTTTTTGGCACGCAGTTTGTTATATATAAAACTGTAGTTAGAAAACAAAAACTTTAAATACTGGAGTATTACAATGACTAGATTATTCGTACAACCTAAAAGATTTGAAAATGACTTTAACGCAATTTTCAATAACATTTTTAACAACACAAATATGCAAGACTGTTTTGTGGATGATGCCAAAGAAAACTCTTTTAATCCAAAGGTAAATGTCGTCGAACACGATGAATCGTTTGCTCTGACTTTTGAGCTTCCGGGAATGGAAAAAGCTGATATCAAAGTTTTGGTGAAAGATGATGTCTTGACTGTTTCGGGTGAGCGCAAAGTTGAAACCGAAGTGAAAACCGACGGCTATTTTCGTGCGGAGATTTCATCGGGGGCATTTAGCAGATCGTTTAACTTGCCTGAAAATGTGAAGTCTATTCAATCAATGCGGACTACAAAAACGGCATGCTGCAAGTTGTCTTAAGCAAAAAAGAAGAGACTAAACCAAAAGAGATTGAAGTATCTGTCTCGTAAAAAAAATGTTTCATAGGTAATGTGCCAATTATCCTAAAATAAAGTCGGTAAGTGTTATTGCTTACCGACTTTTTTGTATGTATAATCCTCTCACTTGAGTTACTGGTTTTACAGGTTAAAACTTAAAGAAGTAAAAGAGAGATTAATTTGAAACAGCAATATAAGCGTGACGGAAATAACATTTTTACAGATGTTACAATCTCATTTGTCGATGCTATCCAAGGTTGTAAGATTCCGCTGAAGACTTTAACTAAGTCTATCATGCTGGCGGTACCATCTGGAACCCAACCCGAAACAATTATGCGATTGAAAAATCAAGGGTTGTCAGTCAGCGGTAAATCCGGCGATTTGTTTGTGACGATAAAAGTTGAGATTCCAAAAGGGATTAGTGAGAAGCAACGGGAACTTTTGAAGCAGTGGGATGAATAAAATTAGTTTATCGAATGAAAAGAATTAGTTTATTCTGACCCTTCGACAAGCTCAGGGTGACTCGGTGTTGACGTAAAACAGTTTGTATAAAAGTCATGCTGAGCTTGTCGAAGTATATTCCAATAATAAAAAAGAGATAATAAATGCCATACGCAAATTTAGGTGAGTACAAATTTTATTACAGAGAATATGGTGACCGCAAGAACCCAACGGTCGTGTTGCTTCATGCATTCACATTGGATGGGCGAATGTGGGAGGACGATGCGAAAGTCTTGAGCAAAAGTTATCATGTCATTGTCCCTGATGCTAAAGGGCATGGTAAGTCTGACTCTCCTTTGTCGGGCTATACTCGTGATGACCGTGTCAGCGATATGATGAAGTTCTTTGATTGTCTTGAGCTTGATAATCTGCATCTGGTTGGTTTGTCGTATGGTGGGACAACGGCTCTTGGAATTGTACTGGCATATCCAGAGCGAGTGCGTTCGCTGACGTTGATTGGTACATCGGCGGCGGGGTATAAACTCGGTACAAAGATGTCAAAGATTGATAAGATAGCCAAAGAAAAAGGGATCGATGTTGCCAAAGAACGATGGATTAAAACATCGGTCTTGTGGTATAAAAAAGAGCAACAGCATATTCGTGAGCTTGTTGAATTGATGATGTGGGAGCATACCGGAGCGGTTTGGAGTGACCCGATACGTGGCAATTATCCGCAGTTGAATGATATTGAACAAGTCCAGACGATAACTACACCGACCAAAATTATTGTAGGTGATTCGGATAAGATGTTTCTGCCTCTTTCTGAAAAACTTCATGAGCTTATCCCAAATTCTCAACTTTCGATAATAGAAAACTGCGGTCATCTGGTAAATTTGGAATCACCTGATAAGTTT
>JAJRSF010000045.1 GCA_024278935.1 Candidatus Zixiibacteriota bacterium | reverse complement strand
TGTTGTTCGCTTGCCGAAAGTTGTTGATTGGACGCTTTCAGTTGTTGTTCGCTTGCCGAAAGTTGTTGATTGGACGCTTTCAGTTGTTGTTCGCTTGCCGAAAGTTGTTGATTGGACGCTTTCAGTTGTTGTTCGCTTGCCCTAAGCTGCTGATTGGATGCTTTTAGTTGTTGTTCGCTTGCCGAAAGTTGTTGGTTGGATGAGTTGAGCAATAATAAATTCATCGACTGTTTAAGTTCATAACGATAGAAAAGAAAACCAATAGATATTGTGATAATAAAAGAGAAAATAATAAGAGATATCTGTATAGTACGAAATTTATTAATTTCTTTCTTCATGACAATTTGCAGACCTGTTTCTACTTCATCGGCATGCTTTATAAAGCTTAGAAATATTTTATCAAAGCGTTGGTCTATGTCGGAACCAATCGACGATTGCTCTCTGTACTGCAGTCTTTCATTGGCGATAGCCCGAAATTCAGAAAGTTTTTCTAAAACTTTTTGAATTTTTTGTCGGAAGGCGGCATCCTGTAGGGCAATATAAGTACCTTCCTCGCTTTTACCACCTTCAAGCATAGCTTTGGCGTACCATTCGGATTTATCTAAATGACTCCAAACTTTATCAATATCTTCATTTTTGTCACCACCGATAATTTCTTCAAACCATAAATGAGCAGTAGTAGCCTCGAATTTAATTTCCATGACAGCATCAATAAGTGGTGCATATTTTTCTGCAATTTCAGAACCAGTAACCATTGAGTACCACATAGCTACAGCAACAATAAGTCCAACAATTCCGACAGGAACATAAATTTTCAATTTTTTAGGGAGAAGAGTAAAAATTTTCATATTAGGTGAACTTTGCTTAGCACTATTTTGTCTCTTGTTTCTCTTTCCGTTTTCCATTATGCTATTACTCCAACTAGGTTAAATTCTTTCCATTTTATGCAGTAATTTTTTATGCATGTCATTACCTTCAGTATAATACACATCGCCTGTCTTTGTATGTAAAAAAACAGATCTTCGCAATATCCCACCAACCCGCATATATTTTAATTTTATATCTAGCTTCATTAAATAACCTAAAACGGAATCTATTACTTTATCAGGAATATCTCCCTCTTGTAAAACATTAGCCCCGCCAACGATAGAAATTTCAAGCGATGCGATTACTGCTCCTTGGGCTTCTATCAAATCAAGAAGATTATAAATAGCATTTTCAGCAAATTTATTAGAGTTCTCACCTGTAAGAGATTTTCCGGGAAGCATTATATGTGCAATGCCACCAATTTTTTTCATACGGTCATATAAAACAAGAGCAACACAAGAACCGAGTGCGATTGATTGAAGTATAATAGCATCCGATGTGACACGTATTTCACCGGTGTCTACATCAATAGTTTTTATGTTTTCTAAAGTTTTCAATTTTTCCGTAATATTTGATTTTTGATCATTTAATCTCGAAAAGCTATATAGGATGAATATAATATACAGAATGTGATTAAAAAAGAGATTATTGACTTAGGTATAGATTTTATCTTATGAAGAGTTAATTACTCTTATTTTTAGTTCAATTGAAATTTCAAACTTGGCAATGTCATTAACAATAGCTATCCTGATTAAGTCAGTTGAAGCGGTTCATATATCTGCTTTTTGAAGCGATATGAATCACATAAACCTACAAGAGGAATAAACCATGCATGAACTAGATTACCTCCGAGATTTGGTTGTTATAATGGGATTAGGAGTCGCAGTCGTTGCAATTTTTCATCGTTTTAAAATCCCGACAATCGCAGGGTTTATTGTCGCCGGCATGATGGTCGGTCCAAAAGGGCTTGGCTTGGTGAATGATATGAAGCAGGTGCAGATGCTCGCTGAAATCGGGGTCACACTCTTGTTGTTTGGAATCGGTATGGAATTCCCATTGGACCGATTGCGTCGTCTATGGAAACTTGTTCTTATCGGTGGATTTATTCAAGTAAGTCTTTCTATCGGGGCGGCATATTTGATTGCCAAGGCATTGGGCTTAAGTTTTGAAGCGTCTCTTTTGATCGGGTTTATTGTTGCAGTGTCAAGTACTGCTATCGTGCTCAAAGGATTGGAACAGCGAGGGGAAATCGATGCCCCCCACGGACGTTTCACGGTTGGACTTCTTATTTTTCAAGATTTGTGCGTTGTACCGATGATAATGATAATTCCATTTTTGGGCGACCCGGAAGGAATGTCATCGGGCATGCTGATGACTGTGGTTGAGTCGATTCTAATTGTTGCAGTTGTTCTTTTGGCAGCTCACTTAATAGTCCCAAAACTGATGGACATAGTTGCTAGAACTCGGCAACGTCATTTATTTATCATGACTGTTTTACTTGTATGCATTGGTACCGCCTGGATTTCAGCAATTGCCGGAGTCTCTTTAGCACTTGGTGCATTCTTAGCAGGGCTGATTGTTGGAGGTGGAGAATATCGACACCAGGCAATGGCTGATATATTTTCATTTAAAGAAGTATTTATCTCAATATTTTTTGTCTCTGTCGGTATGTTATTAGACCTCACTGAAATTATTCCGAATATCGCAAACATTATGCTTTTGTTATTAGCCATAATGATTGGCAAGTTTATTATCGTATTTATAACCGGATTGGTAATGCGGATGCCATTGCGAGTGAGTGCTATGGCGGGTACTGCTCTAGCACAGATCGGAGAGTTCTCATTTGTTATGTTGGGCGTCGCGGCTACATATCAACTGCTTGAACCAACCCACGCGAGCAATTTGATGGCTGCTGCTGTTTTTTCAATGTTGTTGACACCATTTGCTCTTTCTATGGCACCTGCTTTGGCTGCCGGAGTTGGGAAGTTTCGGAGCCTTACTCGACTTATGGATGTTACAACAGCCGAAGAAGTTTCTGAAAGTTCTGTAAAGATGAAAGACCATATAATTATCGGAGGCTACGGACTTGCCGGACATGATTTGGCAGAAGCACTCAAAAATGCAGAGTTCCCTCATCTTATTGTTGACATAAATCCTGAGAATGTTCGTTTGGGATTAAAAAGAGGTGAACCGATTTCTTACGGTGACATTACCAGTGCGGAAGTGCTTGAATTGTTAGGGGCATCACGCGCCAAGTCCTTTGTCGTCGTTGTCAACGATCAGACCGCAATTGAACAAGCCGTCAAGGCGGCAAAATCTGTTAATCCAAATTTACATATACTTGTTCGCACAAGATATTTACAGGATGTTCACAGGCTCACAGAAGCAGGGGCAGCCGACGTAGTAGTTTCTGAAACTGTAACTGCGGCTGAAGTGGTAACTACGATTCTTAAGATGAATGGTTTAAATACCTAAGTATCTTTACTTCATTTTTTTTACACACTTAAAAAATAAATTTGTACTCGCAATATTTTTATTGCAGTATCTTTTTTTTGCATAAGAGAAATAAGATTAATATTAAAGCATTAACGTTACTATGCGAGTTAGTTCATACTACCATCGTATGAAAAAATATTTCTATTCTGTTGTTATAGTATTGACAATTACAAGACTGATTTATACATTATTCTTATATAGAAAAATAATACATTCTCAAAAACAATTCAAGGAAACTTGGTGAATTAATATTACTGACACCTAGCAAAAGAAAGGACTCATGTTTTGACTTACTTCCGGGCAATACTTATTACCATTTTTATTGCTGCGATTAATGTTCCGATACTTGCAGCTTCGATTGATGAGCTTCAAACAAATTACGACAATCTGTCTATACGATTTAATAAAGTTAAAGGGCTTGCACTCTCTACCCTAAAAGAAATCAAACAAATTGACACCGAATGTAGAAATAGCCAAGGCGAACCTCTTATATCAAAGATGGATCTCGCACGGAACAAATTGACCAAAGTTGAACTCTTACGAGTCTCTTTTGAAAATGCCTACCAAGATGCTACTGTTTTATTAGCACAGATCAATAACGACCTGAATTCTCTTGATAAAAACGAACCATTAGTTATCGAACTAAAACCTACCCTTGCTAAAATCGGTATCGACCTAGATAAGTATCGCAAATATGTTGAACGTTACTATCAAAAAGCAATCGATGATTTTGGACAACCTATGACAGCTTCTATTGCATCAAGCGGACTTGGTCAGCGTAAAAATCTGTACCTCTCCGGTGAAGCAACTATTGGACTTGGGAGTTCTAAGTACGAACGGGTCAACATAAACCCGGGTGTTAATATTTCCGGCAAGGATCTTTCCTTTGGGCTCAAAGGGAAATATATCGCCGCTGCAAAGACATCTGTCTTTGCTTTTGTCGACCACAAATCTACCGTAGAACAACGCGAGATCGGTTTGACCAAACTAGGTGCTTCGGTCGTACAGCAATTTTCTCCTAATCTATCAGCTACTGCAGGTTTTGATGTTAATAAATATGCTGATAAAGAAAATGAAGTTGCCGACTTTAGCGACTTCGGAATTTTTTCAAGACTGTCCTACCGCAATCAGGGCAAACGTTTTAATCTTAATTATAGAAAAGTGACCCGTTCATATTCCAATGCAGACGAATCGGCACTTACTATAATACCTGATTTCCCTGCTCGTTTTGATCTGTACAAACCTGATTATACTACGACAAGTTTCTCAACCGATGCCACCATTCCAGCAGGTCAAGGGGAAATAAAAGCACAGCTTCGTTATTTTAAAAAAGAGGTCGGAAATAAGTTTTTTGATTTTGAAGAATTAAGCCCGAGCTTGGTCTGGACATTATCTCCATCCGGTTCACAGCTAGCTGCTTCATATCAAACATTCACGCATCCGAACCAGGACAGTGCGGTCACAGACAACAACCGTCTTAAAGTGCGTTATCATTCTGTCTCAAGAAACGGAAACTCTGTCAAGACATGGGGGCCGGAAGTGATGCTCTACCAATTCCCACTTGCTGAAGAAAATGACTATACCGATGTCAAGCTGATGAAAAAAATTGATAGTCGTGGAGACAGTTACTCATCAACAAAATGGGAAATTTCTTATCGTATTTATTCTGATTCTATTCAATTTGATTTTGCTCAACTGCAATATCGGAAAAACATCAGACCTATTGTCTCAGGAAAATACACAAGTTTTAATATTGCCGCTCGCTACTATACCGAAGCATCCGACAAAGATGACTTACTCCGTTTCGGGAATGTACATCCTGCTCACACTCTTGATTTTTATTGGGACTTTGGATGGAGCAAAAGTAAAACAGGCTTCGTACAAAAGTTTTCTCTAGGTCCAATTCTTGCCGCCCGAATGTATTTTGACACCGAACGCGCTGATGCTTTTGATGCTGACTTTGTTGATATAGATTTTGTCCTGCTCAATCCACGCAACTCAGCACGAGCAGGAATGAAACTCGGTATGTCGGGCGTTAGTACAACCGGTACAACATGGCGTGCTAATATTAGTTATGTTTGGTCGACACTCTACAACGCAGTTCCAATCCGAAGCACTAATATTCTTGAACTGAATACACAAATAAATTATCCTGTCGATGACAAGTGGTCGGTAGAAGGGTATTCCAAGATGCACCGTACGAGAGCCGATATAGATTCCCCTGCGGATTTGAATAAACTTGACATAGGGATACGCGCCAAGTATCTCTTTGGTCTTTCCCATTAACGGAAAACGAGGAATTATAAAAGTGATGAAATTCTTAAAATTATATACTAAGTCGATCAAACTTTGGTCGACCGCTTTGTTGCTCGGTTTATTCTTAGCAACTCCACTTGTCTCTGTGCTTGCACAATCGGAATATGATGAAGCTATACAGCAGACTGAAGATCAATGGGAAGCTGTTCGCAACACAATGAAACAGAGCAAAGAAAAAGTTGATGAGTTTAAAAAGATTTATAAAGAATACCACGATGCAATCTTTGGCGGTTCCCCTGAAGAAGGTATCGAATTTGCCCGCAAATTATTTAAGTTAGATAAAGGACAGACAGATCTCGCCAAAAAGAAAGTTGAAAGTCTTAAAGAGATGTTTCGAACTCTTGACAAAAACGGTTTGATGGATAAGCTACAAAGTGCATCCGATAAATTAGATTTTGCTAATAGCGTCGCCGGTGAAGTTCAAAATATTTGGGAGTTTACTAAAAAGTTTGACCCTGCCAACGCAAAAGATAATCCAACATACGGGTTACGTTTGATTGGAACATTTCTTACCGAGGGTGCCAGTAAGATGGAGAAGATTCCTTTAGTCGGTCAGATTTTAGGAAAATGGATTGGTGCCTACGGCGAGATTGCCGGTGATTTTGCACACGCACTTGACAAACTTGGTAAAAAAATCGAAGAGTCTCGCGGAGGTTCTCTCTGCGGACAACTTGGCTATAAAACAGATTTACAAAAAGCATTTGTGGCAGCATCAAAAGCCAATGAAGACTGCCTTACTTTTTTCCCGACCGGTATTTTTCCTCATATGAAAGGAGAAACATATGAAGGAAATAATTCATATTTTTTATTCGACCCATCATCTAACCGTGGTTACTTTGTCTCGCCAAGTGATGCCGATAAGGTTTATAAATGGCATGGAAAACTTATCGACGGAAAAGCTCTTTACCCTGACTGGTTAGCAAGCCGTGCCAATTCTCTCAAACCTGCTGTCGAACAAAAAGCTCGTAAATGGTATACTTTCTTTTCCGGTTGGGCTAATAAAACAAGTTCGGGATGGAGAATTATTGAAAAACTCAATCTCTATCAAGATGCGTACACATACGGGATTCTTGATGAAGAAGGATTTGTCGGAAATTATATAATTGCGGAAAAGCATCATGATAAAATTAATAAAATCATGGAAGAGTTTGAAAAACATCTTTTTATTGCAGGTACTGTTACTCAAATGGAAGGTGACAATGAACAACCATCTCAAGGTGCTACTGTTGAGTTCACCGTAAACGGTAAAGTTTACTCTGAAACTACAAGTGGTAGCGGCGCTTATGAAATAGTGATGGAAGGCAAACTGAATGATGCTGTTCAGGATAAAGTTTCCAAAGAAGGATTCAAAACCATAAATGCAGATGGACGTTTTGTGCAAAATGCAATTGTTGGTCAAAACTACACGCTATACAAAGATGACATGACTGTAGTTATTAGTGGTACTGTGTTTATTAAAGAAAATGAAAACGATCCAGCCGTTGCAGCTTCGGGGGCAACAGTTTCCGCATCGGCATCAGAATCATATTCGTTAGGTTCTACCACTTCAGGTAGTGACGGTTCTTTTACGCTAACAGTGAAAACTTTAGAAGGTGTAGAAGTAACTTGTCCCGCATCAAAAGAAGATGCAGCAGGTGCCGCATCGTTTACCGTTGTTGGTGAAGCTCATACAGGTTTAGATATCACGATGCAAAAAGCTGATGCAGAAGAGGAAGATACCGAAGGGAAAAGTTGGATCATCAATGTACTCGTACACGACGATGCCGGGAACCCTCTTTCTGCTGCTACGGTAAGCAGTAGCATCGATGCTGCCGCAGTCACTACAGGTGGTGATGGTTCTGCAACTATCGGACCTATCGAAATTCCAGCAACATGGCCGGAGGAAGCTTTTGCAGTCACGGTTACACCGACCGTCACAGTTGTTGGTGGCACGCAAGTTGGTGGTTCATCTGCGACTTTGACTTATGATGGAGAATCTCCGAGTGCAGTATCTTTGACAATTCCTGTTTTAATCCCTCACATGGTAACTATCAGCGGGCAAGTCACCGACGCCAACGGCATAGGTGTTAGTGGTGCCGTAGTGAATGGTGGTGGCATGTCTGCCACTACGACCGGTGGTGCATTTTCGATAGGACCTATCTCTATGCATAAAGATTCTTCGGTCGCAGTCACGGCTGTTCTTGATGACGGCGCCAACGTATATTCAGGTGGTCCGGTAACATGCACTTTTGATGGTTCCAACACTTCGATTTCTGTAACGATTCTTTTAGCAATGGAAACAGAAACGGAAGTCACTATCACCGGTATGGTAAAAGATTTAAACAGTAAACCTCTACCAGGTGCCGCAGTCACAGGTGGCGGTGGAGCAACCACTACCGATGGTTCCGGGATGTATACCCTTCCACCATTTATGCATCTGCTTGGGACACCAGTAATCATATCGGCATCTATCACTGCTGTTGATGGTGTAGCAGTTGGTGGACAAGCGGAAGCAGTGCCAACCAGCGAGTCAGCATCTGCTTCTCCAATTATTATTGACGTAGAACAACATGATATGTTAGAAGTCACAATCAGCGGAACTGTGACCAGCAGTGATGGTGATGCTATAAACGGTGCCGCAGTTTCTGGTGGTGGTCAATCTACAACTTCCGATGCCAGCGGTAATTTCACGCTCGGACTTATCGAATACGAGGAAGGTCAATCAGTTGCAATCTCTGCTTCAGCAGTCAACGCCGATGGTGAGTCTGTTGGTGGCTCTGCATCTGTAATGCCAACATCAGAAATCGCAAACGTAGCGATTGCTATCGACATGCAATCCGATACCGAAGATGAACTTGACGATCTTATAAATGAAATTGAAAATGAACTCGATTCTCTTGGGGTAGATGCTGATGCATTGTTAGCTGAATTTAATATGATGATAATTGAGCTTGATGCTATCGCCGGAAGTTTTCAAACACAAGCCGACTATATCGCCCAACGGATCCGCGAACAACAACAGGATGTATGTAGTAATTCAGATGCATCGTACGCCCTTAGTGCTGCGGGTACTCAACTGGATTATTACGATTTCGCCCTCAGTTCTCTTCCGGGAATCTATGCTGAGTTAAACATCGCCTATGCAACAGACCCATCAATAAATATCGGTATAGTAGATGCGGAGTTTGGAAGAGTTGTCAGTCAGGGCGAAGCTCTCGAAGGTCAGTACGCTGAAGTGTTGGGAGCATACAATGCCTATGAATGCGATGAAGATGCTGCCGATATAGATGCCGGTAATGTCGCCGATGAAAATATCGATCCTGATGATATCGAATCAGGTGCCGGTGAAGGCGGTGGTGTTGAAATCTGTGAAGATGGTATCGACAATGACAGAGATGGTGAGATCGACGAATGCGACGCAGGATGTTGTGACAAAAATGTTCAGATAACTGTTTCTGATTGTGGCAACGCTGCCGACGATGTATTTTTAATCTCTATCAACGGAGCCGATGTTGGTGTTACTCCAAAAGGTGCTGCGAACACTTTTAATATCGAACTCTCACCGGGTACTCATTCGATAAGAGTGACCTGTCTTGATGATGGTGGGAATCCGTTAGGGTCTGATATTGGTACAGCATGTGTTTCGGTTGTCGTTTTTGGAACCGACGCAGGTATTGGTGGTGGAGAAATGTCAATTTCTTACGGTGGTTCAGGTACTATTTCGTTTAATGTTCCTGAGGGTCCGGCAATGACAACGGTACCACAAGTTTTCAATGGCACCACTTTAAGAAGTCTCGAATAATAATTTATTATAATCTTAAAAAGGGTCGTCATTTGGCGACCCTTTTTATTTTAAGTTCATCAGCTACTCTTTATTATACAGTACTGGCATCTGCCCTTTCCACTTGTTCCAAGTTTCATCTTCAATTATTAAATCAGCCATAAAGTGTCCAACATTGATGCGACTAGTCTGACCAGAATCAAAAATTGCACTTCTTATAGGTGAACGATGTACTTCATAATCAGTAACCTTATCCTCGTCAATTAAACCATCTGGACGAACTACAGTCCACTCAATCAAATCGTTGACCTGTCCAATTTCAGTTCTCAAATAGTCTGCAGCCATCTCATTATCTACATGTGGAGGTAGTAATAATCTGAGAATTCCAATGACACATTTTTGCCCAAACGAAATTTCTTCATCTAAATCACGATTACTATTACCAGTTGTGTTCATTAAAATAAACTTGGTTGAACTCTCAGAATTATTTGCTTTAATAGCATTACATAATCGTTTGGTAGCATCAGTTACCAGTCTGCGAGGATTTCCATAGATGCCTTTAAAACTCAAGTTATGCCCCAAACAGGAAGCGACAGCATTGCAATCTTTAACATGTTGCATCATTTCATTGTCACTGAGATCAAGAATGCTCGCATGTATAACGGTTACATTTTTGTGTTTCCTAAGATGTTCTGGGAAATTTTCGGGTGTTCGCAATATCACTTTGACATTTTGTCCACGGTCTAGTAACTGCTCAACTAGCAAACGACCGGTTGCTCCGCTTGCCCCAACTACTAATATTGTCATCTCTCTCCTCTTTGTTGGTTTCTTTTACATTTAGAATAACTATCTTATATTAGTAATAGATTAAACTATTTACTGCAACTTATATTGTATTCAATTACTTATTCTCTAATTGATTTTTTTGAATGAGCCAATTCGATCTCACATTGTAAAACAAGTGCTCACATTTTTTGATACAAATTGATACAAATCTTATCCTCTCATTTAATTATTATCCATCCCATTGTTGCCGAAAGAATGAATAGGTCGCACCGCATAAGCGACATAGGATTAATTAAAGCTCCCAATAGGAAGGAGATTTTTATGGTCTCAGGAATTCAGGGCGGTATGAACATGTCGACCGACATGATGGCTCAGAGAAAAGAAAGTATGTTCACCAAACTTGACCCCGATGGCGATGGTCAGATTGACCTCTCGCAGATTCAATCAACAGCCGAAGGGAAAGGTGGGCAATTCTCGAAGATGCTTGAGAATCTTACAGCCGCCGATACTGACGGCAACGGGCAAATTAGCAAAGCAGAATTTTCGGCTATACAACCACCCGGTCGTGGTGGCGGTGGTGGTAGCGGAATGATGCGTGGTGCCGGTGAATCACAGCCCAATATTTTAGACTATTTATATACTAACGACGGTAATCGAGCCGATACCCAAGATTTAATTGGGGATTTTTTGGACGAGATTGCTTGAATACCACATTATTACACTCAGCGGGATGATTTTATCATCCCGTTTTTTTATAGATCAATTAATCCTTTCAAGGACAATATCTGTCTAATTAGTATAAATAACTAATCAGCATCAAAATCGGTATGTCCGATTTTGTGTGCAATAGGACAGATTATAATGCAGGATGCTAGCCAACCAGATAAAAACCGAATACAAATAGAACTCGGTCAGATAATTATCAATAAAGCAAATCGCATGACTCTTGTCGGATGTGATCCTATAAAGCTTACATCGGGCGAGTTTGAGATTCTATGGTTTCTAGCTACAAGAGCAGGTGAAGTTGTAACACGAGATGAACTGTATAAAGAAATCTTAGCAATCGAATATGATGGTATCAATAGGTCTCTCGATTTACGAATCTCCCGACTTCGCAAAAAACTCGGCGACTCTGATTCTCATCCGCAACTCATAAAATCTATCCGTAGCGATGGCTATCTCCTCACAACAAACTGGGTTCCGCCACTCTAATTATCTTTGAAATATATACTAAGTCAGAAATATTATTTATTTCAAAAACATCACATTCATATATTATAGCAGAACATTAGACAAAAAATAGATTGCTATCAATTCATTGATACATTAAAATATAAACAGTTATGAATAGTACACTTAGAAAAAATTATTCTATCATTGTTAAATTGATATTTCTTTCTTGCACTTTTTTTTTATTTAGTTCAGCCGTTACTGCAGATGAGTATTTAAATCTGTCTGAAACAGTTGCGATTGGTTCGGCAAGCGGAACTATTAGTTTTATCGGTACAAAAGTTAATAATATAGCAGATGATAAAAAACCTGTGATCAGAGGGTATCTCCCTTTTGAAGAAAGTTTCCAAAGATGGTTAGGGGGCGAATGTAAAATCGGAAAACAAAACTTCTTGGATGATACGTTTGGGTCTGCCATCACCCCCGTAGCGAGTTTAGTATTGCTATCAGTAGCTAATTTGAGTTACCCGAGAGGTGACAAAACAAAAGATGTTTCTCAGGATTTGTTTCTTTTTGTAACCGGTGTGTTTGCTACTAAAGGGATAACAGATATAACCAAGGGTATCTTTACCCGTGAGCGTCCATTTCATCATATTTTAAAAGACAGTCTCGATACAACCGCAAAGTATGGGTATGCCTATACCCAGAAATCATTTTTTTCAGGTCATACATCGGGTGCATTTTTCTCGGTTTCGTTTTTAAACTTACGTGTTCGTGAAATTATGCGTCAGCAAATGACAAAATCAGAATATGATAATTGGAAATGGGTTTCGTCGGGGACACTCTTTGGATGGGCATCATTTGTTGGGTTGAGTCGAGTGCATGCCTATAAACATCATTTGAGTGATGTTATCGTTGGAGCGGCGGCGGGTATTTTGATAAGTGAACTGTTTTATAATTTTAATAAAAATCCTGAAAATTCTAGCGGTACAAATTCCCCTGCGATGTTCCAAATTAGATTTTCGTTTTAGGACTTGTTGAAAAACTCTCTTTAATTGGAACATACTTCGACTCTCTTCAATTGAATCATGTAATAACAGTCTAAAAATTGTTGGCATATTCCATTCGATATTATCACGGACAGAATAAATATACAGATCAATAAAATCAAAGTTATTCTGATTTTCTGTATTATCAAATTGTTGTTTTAACAATTGCATTTCTTTTTCTGTAAAAGCAATCTTACTTTCGGTTGTCGTTTTTGAAAAAATTATTTTATCGTTATGCTTGATTATAAATTCATGAACGGCAATCTCCGCAAAACTAGATTTGAGCCAGAGATCATCAAACAGTATTGTTATTTTTTTTTAGATATCTAGTTCAGGTGGAAAAACCGAGGAAATTTTCATAAAACAAAGTCAAATTTCTCTTTATTTTATAAAAAATAATTTTGATTATCCTCAGGGATGATGTATATTATTGTCAATAATACTAAATTAGTAGGGAATTCATCTAAGGTAGAACGTGCAACCTGTATTATAGTTTATTGTAATTAATGTATAAACATTTTAGGAGGTTTAACGACTATGAAAAGAAATCTAATCTTTATTGGGATTTTGCTTCTTCTTACTGCAGTATTTATTTCTTGCGGTGGTGATGAAAATCCTGTTACTCCAACAAATAATGCTCCGGGTATCCCTACAATTGATGGTGCCCCGGCTTCAGGTGCAACCGATATAGTACTGGCACCTACTTTGGGTTGGAACTGTACAGACCCCGATGATGACGCTTTAACATTTACTGTTTCATTTGGTACCGCCACAGCACCACCGGTTGTTTCTAGCAACCAAGCAGCGAGTACTTATTCTCCAACATCGCTTTCTTATAGTACGAAGTACTATTGGTTAGTGTCAGCAAAGGACCCATCAGGGGCGACTACCAGCTCTGCCGTATGGAATTTCACAACTCTTGCTGAACCACCAGAAACATTGACAACTCCTACCGTTCCAACCGGACCGACAACGGGTGATGAGGCAGAAATGTTAGAATATAGTGCTATTGGTTCTGTCAGTAATCTTGGCCACGATCTGGAATACAGATTTGACTGGGGCGATGGCAATTTCTCTAGTTATTCATCTACATCCGTTTCAAATTTCTGGGCGACTGCAGGAACATACGAAGTTAAAACTCAAGCACGTTGTATTACTCATACTTCTCTTATATCCGAATGGTCGGCCGCTTTAACTGTTACAATAACAGTGCCAGTGTCAGAGACTGTATCTGCTCCAACTACAATAACCGGACCGACAACCGGAATAGAGAATCAAGATTTATCATATAATACCTCTGGTGCTGTAAGTAACCTTGGTCATGATTTGGAATATAAATTTGACTGGGGTGATGGCAATTTCTCTGACTGGGTAACTACATCTGTTCAAGGCTCATGGGCAACAGCCGGTACGTATGATATCAAAGCACAGGCTCGTTGTATTACTCATCCGACAATAATTTCAGATTGGTCGGATGTCTATACAGTTACAATCTCTGTCTATGCCGCCGAGACAGTCAGTGTTCCTGATGTACCGGGCGGACCTACCGCCGGTGAGACAGGTGAAAGTCTCAGGTATACTACAGCAGGTTCCGTGAGCAGTTACGGCGATGATGTGCAATACAGATTTGACTGGGGCGATAGCACTATGTCCAGTTGGTACAACGTAGGGATTTCTCCTACACATGCATGGTCCGCTATAGGTAGCTACGATGTCAAGGTTCAAGCAAGATGCTTAACTCATATATCAGTTGAATCAGACTGGTCAGCCGCTCTAACCGTTACAATTATTTTGGCTGCAGGTGAAACAGTCTCTGCTCCAGATGCTCCATCAGCTCCTGCTACCGGAACAACAGATCTAGCCTTGGTTTTAACTAACAATGGAGGAGCTGTAAGCAGCGATGGTCACTCATTGGAATATCGTTTTGATTATGGTGATGGTGGAATGTCAAACTGGTATTATAACTGGACAACATTACAACATACTTATACAACAGCCGGTACGTACAATGTTGCCATGCAGGCTCGTTGCACATCTCACCCTACAATTGAATCAGCTTGGTCTGATTCGGCAGTAATTATTATATCTGATCCGCCCGAAGCATTCTCTTATAACACGGGTATTCTTTACGGCAATGTTACCGAAGGTCAAATTAACGAGTCGTATGAATATTCCGTCTCCCATAGTTCGGCAACCAATTGGGGCGATCCAATGGAAGGGCAGTATGACTGGGGTGATGGCACAACTTCAGATTGGTCATCGACTCAAACTCAATCACACGTGTGGACCACTGAAGGCACCTACAATGTTTCTTATAAAGCCCGTTGTACGGTTCATAATGACTTTATGATCTATTCCGATACGCTGGTAGTCACTATTTTAGCTGTGGTCACCGAAACAGTCGCTACCCCTGGCTACATAAATTGGCAAGATGCTCAAGATCATCCTATGTTAGATACCGAGACAATATATTATGCTTATGGTGGCCTTAGTTCATTAGGACACGATACCGAATCGAGGATTGCTTGGGGGGATGGCGATACGACTGGTTGGATTGCTATGAATACTCAAATTTTCAAAACCTGGACTGTCTTGGGAACTTTTTCCCTGACAAGACAGTCTCGATGCGTAGCTCATCCTGATATTATTTCCGAATGGTCCGAGATATCCTATATAATCACTGGTCCAGAAACAGTCAGTGCCCCTGATGCCCCGTCTGGTCCCAATACAGCGTTTAGAAACGTTTACGTGGACTTCATTAGTACCGGTGCTCTCAGTAGTTGGCACAGTTATTCCTGGCTTTCATATCGGTTTGCCTGGGGTGATGGTGACACTACCGCATGGTTGCCAAGATTAGATACCGTCGCAAGCCATAGATATACTACCCACGGTGACTACGAAGTAAGAGCACAGGCCAAGTGCATCTGGCCTGGCCATACCAACCCTGTATCAGAGTGGTCTTTACCTACTTTACTTTCTATAATTGAGAAAATCACCTTATACACTGATTACGGTCCAAAAGGTCCTAATTACGTATCTATCACTGAAAGTAATACTTGGGAAGTTTACGCTGCTGCAAATTCAGATGCCGGTCATGCCATTGAATACCAATTTGACTGGGGTGATGGAAATTACTCTGACTGGGCATCTCCATTAACTGCATCATACACCTACTCAACAGCCGGCACCTATGATGTTTACATTAGAGCTCGCTGTTCGGTTGATACTATTGCCGTTTCAGAATGGTCAGTTCAGCGTACTCTAGTTGAAGTTACTGATGGTCCTGAATTAGTAAGCACACCTGACAGACCAGATAGGTATCCATCATCAGGAGATGTTGGAGAAGAAATACAAGTTTCTACTGATAATTCTTACTCCAACTATGGTCATGCAATTGAATATCAATTTGATCTTGGTGATGGCACTCTCAGCGATTGGATTCCAAGTATTACTTGGGGAGTGTATCATACATACACTTCTGTTGGTACATACACTATCAGTTGCCAAGCACGTTGTGCAACGCATCCTAGTATTGTCTCAGATATATCACCAACAACTACAATTGATATTAGTGAGGCATTAGATCCTCTTTTGGCACCGACCGGACCGTTAACCGGTACTGTAGGGGCAAACCTTACTTATACAACCACCGGAACCACTAGTTCTGAAGGACATGCTCTGGAATACCGTTTTTATTACTATAACAGTAATGGTTCTATTCCAAATGAATATTCTGACTGGTCAACTTCGTTAACAGACGATCATGTTTTCGTCCATGCAAGTGATTGGTACTATGTCAGAGTTCAGGCGAGGTGCATAGAACACCCGACCGTCTATTTGGAAGGTCCATACATAGTTGTTTCAATTACTGAATAACTATTGAATTGTTTGAGACTTACATATTGATTTAATAGAAAAAGACCGCTCGTTTGGGCGGTCTTTTTTTGTATGAAAACTTACCCTCAACACAATCACATTCTTATATCATCATATATTGAATTAAGTTTTGATTTATAAAAAAATGGAGGTGGGGGGAATCGAACAGGCTAAAAGCCTGACTGACGCCCATACTTGCGTTGTGGCACAAGGGCTTACACCCTATTGTGACCGTTTTTTAAGTCAATAGTTGACTCATATTGGTCATGATTATTTATAGATTATATAATGGGAATGCAAGCGATACTAAGAAGTAGGTCATGAATTTCTAATCGTTGGTTAATGAGATTGCTTTTACATCAAAACAATAGAAACAGTCGGTATTTATAAATAGTAAGATCAATTACTTTTATATGGCATAATTTCATGTGCTTCTTTTACTAGTTGCGACCACTTTCTTTGTTGGGTAAAACTCGTTTCCAAACAAAACTCTTTTTTATAAATAAAATTTTTACCTGGATTTTTAAATGCTGGTCATCAATAAGAGTTAGTTTAGGAGATACAGTTCGCCCTTTTCTGTAAGCATATAATTTCCCATCTTTCCAACTGTTCTTTCCATCAAATTTGAAATTTTTCATAATTACTAGCCCAAACAGTTGGCGTGTTCTTAATTCTTTATTTTTGTTTTTTTCATCAAGCGGTAACGTGCCAGTTGAATCTGTTTGCTTAATCCATACAATTTTTCCACAATATAATTCACCGCACTTATATATCTCTATTTTTTCAACAGTCTCGCCATCTTCTTCTATTGCCCAAACTCCGATTATATCATCCACTTGAGTCTCACCGGCATTTATGATAGAAAATGAAAAGAACAGGCTTAATAGAACTAAGAATACTGTTTGTATTTTATTACTATAATATTTCATTTATACACCTTAATTGTTTTTTGTTTTTGAAGCTAATATCTCTAATATGAAACGAGCTGCAATTTTACCATAGACATACAAAGAGTCTTGCTTGTTAGATTGTTTCCAAGAAGCAATTTTCATTCGCATATATCCTAAAATCAGAAGTGTCATCTGTTCGGCATCATCGCTAACCCACCGCGAATCGTTTTTCCCTGCCTCAAGAATGCTTTTTAACAATCCTATACGATGAGATCGCAATTGCCGTAATTTACTTTGAATTCGACGAGATCCGGAGATGCTTTCGTCGGCAAGAAGAAGAGTAGCCATTTCCGGATTTGAATCTAAAAATGCGAAGTGTAAAATGATATATTTTTCAATTTTCGCATGTGGATCCGCAATTGATTCCAACTCAGAACCAAGTGTATCTCCGAATTTTATAGCCCATTGAATTACATCTGTCAGTATCTCAACCGGAGAGGAATACAATTCCGAAATATCACTTAACTCCAAATGCACGACCTCTGAAATATTCTTCAGAGTAACGGCATTATATCCATTATGATATAGTAGCTTCAGTGCTGCTATTCTGATATTTTGTCTTAATTCCTCTGTGTTGTCATTATTATTAAAAATAGGTTTTGTATGCATCATATTATTCTCATTCATTGGTCACCTGTTCAAGATCGTTTGAGTTAGACTTAAACAACTTCGTAGTAATTTCGTCGAAGCTGTCATAGAGTACCGGAATCACTATCATAGTCAACAATGTCGATGCAGTCATTCCTCCGATAACAGCAATAGCCAAAGGAGAAAATCTTTCAGCACCAAGTGCCCATTCCATAGCGAGCGGTATCATTCCCACTATAGTTGAAAGCGATGTCATCATAATCGGACGGAATCTTAAATTTACTGACTCAATAATAGCTTTACGTTTTTGTATTCCATTTGCACGATGTTGACGAATAACATCTATAAGTATAATTGAATTATTAACAAGAATACCTATCAACAAAATGAACCCCAGCATAACAGGCATTGAAATAGATTTATCACCCAGCCAAAGAGCTGTTCCAACTCCAAAAAGAGAAAGAGGAATGCTCATCAAAACAGTAATAGGATGTATAAATGATTTAAACTGTGCAACAAGCAACAGATACACTCCAACAAAAGCAATGATTAATGCGAATATCAATTCGTTTCTTGACTCTTTTAAATCTTTATCCTCGCCAAGCAATTCTACTGAATACCCTTTTGGAACTACC
Source organism: Candidatus Zixiibacteriota bacterium (assembly GCA_024278935.1). Taxonomy (GTDB): domain Bacteria; phylum Zixibacteria; class MSB-5A5; order GN15; family FEB-12; genus QQUK01. The sequence continues at coordinate 51,301 of JAJRSF010000045.1, read as the reverse complement.
AGTTTTTCTATTGCTTGAACAACATCAGCAACTACAAAGTTTAGAGCACGACCCTGATGAAGTGCTAAGATATCCAAAGTAGGTTGAAGATTTTCTCTAGTCACTAAGTCTTGAACCAATTTTTCTTCTTTATTAACAATCGCTCCAAGAGGTACTGATTGACCATCTACTTGTGAAACTGCTCGTACTTCAAATATATCTCTTTCAGTTAAACGGAATTTTTTATCATAACGAACTTTAATAGGTGTATCATCCCCAAGCGGGTTTCGTAGCATACCAGCGTTAATACCATCAAGTGAATATGCCAGTTCTCTTGCCACAAATGCAGGAGTAAAACCGATCTCAAGAGCACGGTCACGGTTAACTGACAACAGAATATTTTTTTGATCTCGTCGCCAACTTCGGTACGGATTAGTAACCGACTCAATAGGTTTTATTGTTTCAAGAACCTCATCGCCAAGCTTATCAAGCACTAACGGATCTTCCCCACGAATACTGACTACAATAGAAGATGCTGTTGTAGCTTTCGCTGTAGATCCTGATTCACGTACTACAAGATTTTCGATACCTGGAACTTTACTAAATTTTTCACGAAAATTATCCTGAATTTCCCAAATAGTCCTATCTCGCTCATTACGTGGTGTCAATGTAAACGAAACATATCCCTTTGTAGGACCCTGTACACCCCCGCCACCCAAAGAGTGCATCCCTGGTTCAAATCCTATTTGAGTAGACAGTTGTAAAACATCCGGGTCTTCAAGAATAAGCCGTTCAATTTCATTAAGCACGGACTCTGTTTGATCAAGTGATGACCCCGAGGTTGTTTCAACAGTAACAAATCCATTACCACTATCCATAATCGGTAATAGTTCACTTCCCTGTTTTTGAATGAACATTAATCCGACAGCAAGAAGTAATATTGCCGAAGCAAAAACTATCCATCTATTGGTTAATGACTTTTCTAATAAAAACAGATACCCTTTTTTAATTATATTCATCAGATTATTCCAAGGAGCAGATATCTTTTCGGAAAAATCTTCTAGCTTGCCACCTTTACCTGATGTCATTGTTGTTAAAATTGGTACGATGACTAAGGCTACAACAAGTGAAGAAAGAAAGGCAAGAATAAGTGTTCCCGCTAAAGGGCCGAAAGTTTTACCAATGAAACCATACAAAAATAATAGGGGTATCAATACTGCCAAAGTTGTAGCATTTCCGGCAATTATAGCAAATTGAATTTCAGATGAACCAACACTTGCCGCTTCATCTGGTGATAAATTTTCTTCATTGAATCGACGTGTTATATTTTCCAATACTACAACCGATGCATCGACCACCATCCCGACAGCCAAAATAATTGCTGTTAAAGTTACCAAATTTAATTCTAAGCCAAGTATTTTCATTCCAGCAAAAGTCAAAAGAAACGACATAGGCATTGAAATAATAACAACAAACCCCTGCTTGAAACTACCTAGAAATAGAAATATTATTATCGCAGCCAATAGCAGGGCTTGACCAACAGAGCCTATCATATTATCAACGACTAGTTGAGTAAAGGTAGCCGATTCTTCAGCTTCATTAAATTGGATACCGGGATAACGTTTTGATAACTCTTCAAATTTTTCTCTTGCTCGTAAAACAACTTCAACGGTATTGGCATCATCCTGTCTGAATATCTGAACAGCTATTGCTTTTTCACCATTCACATGAAAACGAGAGAGATCTTCACTACCACCATATTTTATCTCAGCAATATCTTCCAGAAGAATGCGATTGCCGTCTTTAAGTCTTATAGGAATCTGTGCTATCTCTTTTACAGTTTTACTTTCTGCCTGTAATCGAAAAGTAAATTGTTGTACTTTGGAATCAATTTTACCAGCAGGTATACTGACATTATGCTGTTTGATAGCTTCAGCAACTGCTGAAATCGGAATATTATAAATATCTAAACGGTTTCTATCTACCAAAATAGATATTTCAGGTTTATTGCCGCCAAATACATCAACTGCCGCAACCCCCGCCACACGTTGCAATTCGGGTGCGATAACTTCTTCAGCTATACTTCTGACATCAACAAGGTCGTTGCTTTGTAATCCCATTGTCAAAACAGGACGGTCTGATGTAGAAAATTTTAAAACCTGAGGTTCTAATATGTTCTGAGGAAGTTTATCTTGTATTCTAGAAAGTGCATTTTGAACATCTAATGCTGCCATATCAACATCAATGTTATATCGAAACTCAACAGTTACGACAGACATTCCATCCTGAGAAGTAGATGAGACATTATAAACACCCTCAAGAGTTGAACATTCTTTTTCAATCGGGTCAGAAACTAAATCGGCGGCATCTTCTGCTGATGCCCCCGGAAATGCAGTTAATACATTTACCAAAGGAGGAGCAGTATCAGGAAATAATTGTATTGGAATTGAAAAATATGATATCACTCCAAAAAATATAGCTGCTATAGAAATAGCATATATTGTATATTTGTTTTTAAGTCCAAATTCAGATATAGTCATAATATTTAGCTCTCATCTTTTACAGGATACACTATTATGCTGTCAGATAGATTTGCAATATTTGAAACCGCTACCGGATCTTTGCCATTCCAATCAAATTCTGTTGCTACCCATCCTGCTTGTTTTATCCCAAGTGAGACAGGTGTACGAATCGCTTTATTATCTTTAATGAGAAAAATAAACTTCTTATTCTCTTTATTAAATACTGCTGTTTCCGGAACTGATAAAACCTGTTTTTGTTGATTTAAAATAAGATCAACTGTAAGAGCTTCTCCCAAACGAATTTCATTTAGGGATTGTGTCGGGATTTGAATTTTAACAGTAAATGTTCTGCCAATCCCTGTTGGAGCTGATGCGATACTTGAAATCTTTGAAGCAATTTTATTACCTGTATGCGTAATTATATTAATAACAGTACCTACTTTAATTCCTTTATTAATATCTTCTTGGATGACTTCAACATGCAACTCAAGTTGATTATTGCCAATCAACAATAAAGATTGACCCGGCATAACATGTTGACCAAGTTCTACAAAATGCTTAAGAACAGTTCCATCAAACAGAGCAATTTCTTTTGCTTTTCTAAGGCGAGATGTTACTTCCGCCAGCGATGCTTGCGATGTTTCAAAAGTTTTTTTTGAAATGTCTATCTGTTCCTGTGAGATAGCATTCTTGGCTAATAGATTCTTATCTTCATTGAGATGTTGTTCCCAATATGCATATTCTGCTTCAAGTTTCTTCACATTCGCGTCTAAATCAGGTACTGATAATTTGATAAGTACATCACTTTTGTTAAATGACATACCTTCCTCAATTGGTACAGAAACAACCGTTCCCTGCACTTGTGATATAACTGGAATTTCTTTTGTTGCATGCACAGTACCGATATATGTCAAATGCTCAGACATATCAAGAAACTGCGGACTACTGACACGAACAGCAATAGGTTGTATTACTTCTTTTGCTCCATCATCGTTTGAACATCCTGACGTAATCTGTAACGTTAGAATAATAACAACAAAACCAATAATTGTTTTTAATCTATTGAATAATTTCTGTTTCAATCTCATTGTAAACCTCCGGTAATCTTTATTGCCTTTTCTTTTGATAATGTTCCTGTAATAAAGACATAACGCAAAAGTGCTGATCTTGCTGAGAACAATAATTTATTTTTATCAACTTGCAGTTGTAAAAGTTCAAGTTCCTGAATATGTAAATCCCGTAGCGGAATACGTCCGGCTTTATATAGTTCTTCCTGTGCTGTCACTGATTTTATTTTTTCATTCTCAGCTTGAGTAAGCAAATTATAGCGAGTTTGATTTGAACGAAAATCATCTAATGCTATTTGTAAATTAGTCTTTTGTTCTAATTCAGCACTAAGAACAGCTTGACCTGAAGCAAATGCTAGAGATCTTGCCTCACGAATTTTATTTATTCTCGTACCTCCCTGAAAAATTGGAAGCGATAGTTTAACTCCCGCCATCCATTCACCAATAGGATCCCATTCTGCTCCTGAACGATACACGTAGGATCCAAACAACGAAGCTTCAGGCCAAAAACTTTTTTTAGCAATTGATGAAACAGCTAATGATTTTTGATTCCGAGCTATAGCAGCTTCCAGTATAGGTCCGATTATATTCGTATCAATAACACCTGAATTAAAATATTCTTTGATTATTTAAGTAGAAGAATTATTAACCGATGACAGTATAGGAGGTATAGGTTGAAATTTCCCAACTAATAAACCTAATCTCAATTTTATCTGATTTTTTGAGATATATACTGCTATCGAATCTGCTTGTGCCGATGCTAAGGTCGATGCTACTAACGCAACATCTCCTGGAGGAACTCTTCCTTCGCTTTCTAAAGCAAGAATATCTTGATAACGGAGATTGAGCACATCAAGTCGTTTATATATTAAATCGAATTGGTCATCGACTTGTCGAGCAAAAAGAAAGAGTTATGCTATCTGCTGCATCAACGATTGCTCAGTAAGTCGTTTATAAGCCTTATTTTCATTCTCAGATGCTTTAGCTATATTGCGATTAGACATGCGACGCCCCCCATCGAATATAGGTAACGTAAGATTGAAATTTGCATTATAGATTTCATCATCAAGTGCTGGGAAAACTCCGATTTCGTGAATCGGAGTTATCGTACTAGGCTCCTGATATTTTGTATACCCTGCATTCAAGTTGAGTTGAGGTAGAAAATAACCCGTCGCTTGACTAACCGAGGCTTTAGCTGCTTTTGTTTTTGCTTGTCCGCTAGCAATGATGGATTCACTGACAACGATAATTCAAGTGCTGCCTCTAAAGTCAACGAAGGATGACTATGAGATTGCTCAGTTACACATATAAACAAAATAAGTATAAGAATTATTTTATATTTCATTTTTCACCTATCTGCCTTATTCAACTACCTACTTTATTTTTTTGTTTTAAGGTTCTTAAATCTGTCATTTGCATATGCCGAATGACAACTAAGACAACTTTGAGTCATTTCTGAATAAAGGCTAATCGCTGTTTTGAAATCATTTGTATCAACGGCGTTTGCCACTTCATTAGCAGTCATATGAAATTTTTGATCCAACTTAATAAATCCTTTTGGCAGAATTTTCATAATCTTCTTAATTTCTTCTGAGTTAAATTCCTGCTTCAAATTAGTATTTCTTATTTCTAAAGCAGTCGATGATGATTTATAGCATCTCCCTGAACTATATATTCAAGTAGATTCCCCATAAGTTTTGTGATAGTTGTCATTTCGTGAATTAAAACAACACGAACATTTTCTGGAAGTTGTAACTGCTGAGAACTTTCACTTGTAGAATCCTGAGTTTGAATAGTTTGAGCTATCGAAAATGTACTGAACGACAGAATAATGACAGTTACAATGATTATTTTTTTAAAAAACATCTTATCTCCTAAAATTTAATTACGTAATTTCATTTTTATTATTTTTTGTATCGCATATGTTTTGAATCGTAATTGGTAATAATGATTTAAATATATCTTTTTCAACATCACTTTTTATACCCAGTCTTTTTTGTATAGCCAATGAAGCAGACATTCCGATAAAAAGCATTGAGTACTCTTGAACTGATGAATGTGATAGGTTTGGATTTATTTCCATAATAGTTTCATCAAGTATCTGCTGATACTCTTCAAAAATAAGTTTAATATGTTTAATAAGATCATGCTTTTTACTTGAAGCAATTTCCGCCATAAAAACCACAGGTAGACCATTTAATTTGAGAACTGTTTTGATATGACGAGTAACTATTTTATTAAGCCTTATCGATGGTGTCTCTTCAGAACATTTTATTTTATATAGAGGAGCAAGTAAAGTTTTTTTTATACTATTTATTATTCCAATAAGAAGTTTTGTTTTATCTGGAAAATATCGATAAGCCGAAGGCTCCTTAATACCCACTCTATCTGCAACTTTTTTCATCGTGACCGCTTGCAGACCACCTTGGCGAATAAGAAACATGGTTTCTTTTAGAATTTCTTTTTGTCGACTATTGACTTTTTGTTCGTTTTTTTTCACTTCTTTTCCTTTGCTAGCTAGTACTTGCTAGCCTATATAGTGCATTATAATTATTTGTCAATCTTTATTTTTTTTAATAAATTAATAAATACTTAATTGGGCAGATCGTTATTCGGTGTTAAAGAGGGTCATATGTAAAAATCTCTCCACGGTAAATCCTGTAACACGATGATTTATAGTGGATTACAGGGAATGGAGGCAAATCCTATGCTCGCGTTGTGGCACAAGGACTTACAACTCTATTGTGACCACTTTTCTTAGGTGGTTTCTACGGAATCGTTTTTCAGGTTTTGATTTGAATCTCTGTTTAAAAAAGATTAAAATATACTTCACTATCTATTTGCACAAGACATACTATTACATTATTTTGATACAAGATTGATTCGCCTTTGATGAGTTCTATTATATTGAAAACAATTAATGGGTTATTAAGATATGACATATGGATTGATTTATAGATTTAAAAATATTTTATCTTATATTTTACCTATCTGGTTTGTATTATTTTCCGTCCTCCTTAATGCAAGCCATTATCATTCTAGCGAACAATTTGATTGTATAGAATCCCCAAGCCATTGTCACAGTGAACAGCAAATAAATTATGTATCTTCAGACAATGCTCTACTATTAGCAAATACTTCTATACCAGATAAATCGACAAGTTCTTTTTCAAGTATTTGTTTTGTATGTTTGTTACTTGCTAGCCTCAATTTTGAATATCCACTCACACCTCCTGTCCCAATTCTTTCAGATACTAAAACAATATTCAATTTATTCAAACCAATATCAATTGTTACATCACCCGACTTATCCCAAAACAGTCCTCGCTCTCCTCCTTGTTAGCCAAACAAATTCATTTGTCTAAGCTAAATCTATGAGTTTTGCAATAATTCCATTCCAATAATGTGATTCATATATTGCTGTACTCAAAAAACTTAAAAGGAGTTATAGATGCGATTAAAAATATTGTTACTCTTTACAGCTCTATCATTCTCAATTGTATTTGCACCGTTATGCATTGCACAACAAAAAAAAGTGAACAATACCAAACAACAAAACATTGAGGAACAACTGCAAAATATTTTACAGCAAATAAGTATTCTCGAAAAAAAATATAATGAGCAGATAAAAGACCTAAATGACAAAATTAAACAATTAAGTAACGAAAAAAACGAATCAACAAAAAATGACCTTGAATCTCTTCGGCAGGCTGCAATGGCTGAAGCTGATAAAGAAATAAGTACACAACCAAAACAGGAAGAGACTACATTTGAATCAGGAAATCTTGGCTTGCAGGCAATGAACCCGGAAATAAGTGTCACTGGAGAAATGCTTCATTTCTATCGTGATGGTGATGATGTACAAACAACCTCTGATATAGTCTTCCGGGGCATGGGGCTTCATTTTGAGGCATATCTTGACCCATATTCACGATTTAAAGCAGCAATTCCTATTGATGAAAATGGTGCTGAACTTGGTGAAGTTTATTTTACTCGTTATGGAATTATCCCCAATACTAATATCACACTCGGTAAATTCCGACAGCAATTTGGTGTTGTGAATCGATGGCACAAACATGCCTTGGATTGGTTTGATTTTCCACTGGCACTCCGCATGGTATTCGGACCGGGTGGATTAAACCAAACAGGATTGTCACTTGACTGGAACGGAGCAATCAGCCAAACAACTCACGAAATTATCTTGCAGGTAACCGATGGCGACAACCCTTTTGTTTTAGGACAGAATAATAAAAACCGCCCCAGTATACTTTCACACTACAAAATATATAAAGATCTTTCTCCCAGTACATATATAGAATTCGGCGGAACCGGTTTTGTCGGATGGAACGATACTTGGGAAATAACTGACGGCAGTATCGAAAAAACATTGGCATCCTATGTTTATGGAATTGATTTTACAATTGCCTGGGAACCACTTAGCCGAATGCGATATCATAATATCGAGTGGCGAAGTGAAGCGTATTTTGTTGATAAAGAAATACAAGTTCCTGATGGTTCGTGTATAGACCATATCAAACCATGGGGATTTTACAGTTCATTTCTTGCAAAGCTTAATAGAACTGTCACTTTAGCCCTGCGTTTTGATTATTACCATCCTGAAGTAAAATCATATGCGGATGCTCAAAACCCCCTGCTCTCTTCTGTAGCGACAACAGAGGATGCATACCGACAGCAAACAGGTATTAATCTAACATGGCATCAAAGTCCCTTTGTCAAATTCAGAGCAGGTTACGCCTACTCAAGCGGACGAGGTACGGGTGCTGATGAAAATATGGTAAGATTACAAATGGTCTTTGCCGCCGGTCCTCACAAACACGAACGATATTAATTCTTTAGGAGAAATATTATGATGAAAACTATTTCTATATTACTGATAATTGTATTATCGATAATTACTGCATCAGCATCAGAAGCTCCCAAGCTAAATGTGGTAACAACACTCCCTGACTATGCATACTTTGCACAAAGAATCGGAGGTGACCATGTAACAGTTCAGGCTATTGTAAAAGGTAACCAAGATGCTCACTTTATCAGACCAAAGCCTTCATTTGTAAACATGGTTCGAAATGCAGACGTTTTAATATCAACAGGTCTTGATTTGGAACTATGGCTTCCGACTGTTGTCAACAAAAGCGGTAATACTCATATTCGAAGTGGTAAAACAGGTTATGTTGCCGCATCACACGGAATGACACTGCTTGAAAAACCGAAAATATTATCACGTTCTGAAGGTGGAGTCCATATTTATGGTAATCCACATATGAACTCAAGTCCTATCTTAATGAGAATTGCTGCTCGTAATATTGCAACCGGACTGATAAAAAATGATCCCGAGAGAAAGTCTTATTATAAAAAAAACTTACAGACACTTCTTAACGAATTCGACACAAAACTATTTGGAGAAAAATTAGTTCAACTATTAGGTGGAGAGACACTTTGTAAGCTCACAGAAAAAGGAACTCTCATTTCGTTTCTCGAAAAAAATAAGTATGGAGATACACTATTGATTGATTATCTCGGTGGTTGGATGAAAAAAATGATGCCACTCCGAGGTAAACAAATTGTTACCTATCACAAAAACTGGGTCTATTTCGAACGTATTTTCGGACTCGATGAAGCCGGTACCGTAGAACCAAAACCAGGAATTCCACCATCAGCCCAACATGTCAACGAACTCGTTGCTAAAATGCATAGTGACAATATTCAAATCATTCTGGCAGCAAATTATTTTGATGAACAGAAGATTCGTGCAGTAGCCGAACGAACAAATGCAGAACCGGTGATTGTCCCACTCTATGTTGGCGGTAGCAAAAACAGCGATAGCTATTTTCAGATGGTTGATCTTTGGATAAATAAACTGTTAAACGCAGCTGAAAATAAAGGAATGCTGACTGTAAGCAAGTTGTCTAGGAGGTCTGAATGAACGAAGTATGGAGTTTCTTTTCTGTGCAAATTGCTCTCATCGCAGTAGTACTGATTCTGCATACATACATGGGACTTCATGTAATTCGACGAACTATAATTTTTAGTGATCTTGCTTTGGCTCAGCTTGCAGCCCTCGGTTCATTGATAGGTATTGCTATTGGTGTTCAGTATGCTACGAGTGGTTCTTATATAATGTCCACACTTGCAGTTCTAGTAGGTTCATATCTTCTAGTGGCAATAAATCCTCGTTCTCCACTCATCCCGCGTGAAGCAGTCATCGGAATTATATTTTCTCTGGCACTTGTTGCTACCCTTCTTATTAGTGATAAACTCAGCGGAGGAGATGCTTATGTGACAAAAACTATGGCCGGTTCCATGCTTTGGACAAATTGGTCACTTGTTGCTATAACCGTAGCAATTTACATTGTACTTCTGATCTTTCATTACAAGTTCAGGAATAAATTTATTGCACTTACAGAGAACCCTGAATCGCTAAAAAATAGAAAGCTGTGGGACTTTTTCTTCTTTGCAACTCAGGGGATTATTGCTGTTTTGATTGTACCTATTGCCGGAGTATTATTGGCTTATTCATTCCTGATGATTCCGGCTGCTATTGCCGCCATGTTTTCCAAAGGATGGCTCCATTCTGTTGTTATCGGATGGAGTGTTGGATTTGTCGCTTGTGTTATTGGATTGGTACTGTCTTACAATGCAAATTTACCCTATGGACCTACTCTTGTTCTTGCATTAGGGATATGTTTCTTGGGAGCTGTTTTGATGAAGATAATAAAACCTGTGCAAGTACATACTCGAATAAAGGAAGAATCATAATGGATATTATTTCTCTTCTGGGTCTGCCTTTTATTGTCGCTTTGGAAATGACAATTATTTTAGGATACGTTGGTATTCATGTTCTCAAACGTGAGATTATTTTCATAGATATTTCAATGGCACAAGTTGCTGCCGTAGGTGCCATAGCGGCACATCTTGCTTTTGAAGCTCATAGTGATTCGCTGATAGGATATATATGTGCTTTTGGAGCTACTCTTGTTGTTGCCAGCTTTTATTCACTTATACGAAAGTGGGATATTGGAATTCCGCTTGAGGCTGTTATTGGTGTTACCTACGCCATTGCTGCAGCTCTTGCACTTTTTTTGGTGGGAGTTTCGCCGGGGGGACATCTCCATATTCATCAAATGCTTGCGGGTAGTATTCTATGGACAACCCCCAAGGATGTTCTCCTGTGCGGAGTTATCTTCACTGTAGCGGGACTATGTTTTTATCTTTTCAGAAAACCATTTGCTCAAATATCAGATGATTACGAAGGTGCTGTCCGGCAAGGGATGAAAACTGCTATGTGGGATTTCATCTTCTACGCTTTAGTTGGTATTGTTATTACAATTGCTGTCCGAATTGCTGGTGTAATCGTAGTTTTTACATTTCTCATTATTCCTGCTACACTTTCTGCGGTCTTCTCAGAAAACTGGAATAAGCGGTTGATTATAACATGGATTACCGGTGCTGTTTCAACTGGAATAGGTTTACTTTTTGCCGATGCGTTCGATTTTTCGGTAGGACCTTCCATTGCTTTTTTCCTTGGTATTGCTCTAATCTTTGCCTCATCTCTGCGTCAAATGCGAGTAACTAAGACCACAACTGCTGTTAGTTCCTTAGTCGCCGCTGTGGTGCTCTTTGTCTGGTTTCTATCATTATCGGGTTATTCAAATCCGACAGCAAAGAATCACAACATGAAACAGAACTCCTATGTACCTCTCCCTACTGTTCAAAAAGAAGTTGAAACAAAAGATGACGAAATTATCGACGTGAATCAGATAACGCTGATTGGTGAGACTACAAAATTAGTGAAAATTTTCAACACCTCAGATGATATGGAAATTCGCACAACAATTGTTTATCGTCTTTTGGATATTAATCAAAAAGAAGGCTTACAACTTGCACTTGAGTTTCTAAAAACAGATCCTCCGCTTCTTGTTCGACAGAGTGTTGTTAATAAAATGAAAAACATCTCCTCGGGAATGATTGATACAATATGGAGGAGCCATTCAATTCAGTTCACAACCAGCAAATAATAAAGAAAGTAAATGAGCGATGAATTAAAACTAAACTTTTAAGTTAAATTAATAAGAAAAGCAAACTTTGTATTCAACATAAAGCCCTCAATTGTAAAAAACGTTGAGGGTTGTTGATATCTACTATAATGATCCCTAAGCAAAACAACACTCTTACAATTTAAGCAAATCATGTTTCTTGTTAGAAGTACCAGTTGTAATCCGAAACCTCTTACTATTTATCCGGTAGTCAATCCAGTAAATACCACGTCTTTCAAATAGGTGTGCCATATTTAGAACATAGCTAAATGGGACTATTTTCGCAAGTGCATTGTGACCACTATCGTTGTAAGTTATTGGTAGTTATTAAGGGTTATTCAAGTGCAAGAGACATGTAAACGCTTGGTTTTCAAGCGCTTATTGTTGTTTGCCAATGAGTTACAAAAGAAAGAATATTAATGGAGGTGGGGGGAATCGAACCCCCGTCCGAATATAACAGCCTGTCATCTTCTACGTGTGTAGTCTTCCTATTAGTTCTCGCTACAAGCGTTGCCGAAAGACAGGCGTAGCCTGTAGCCAGCCTTTAGTTTAAACTGGAATTAAAGGCGTCAACCAGTCGAGTCTCCTTTATCGACGCTGTGCTATCACCCGGGAGACAGTAGGATGAAAGGCAGCGCGCTGTTTATCCTAAATTAAATTTAGGCAGCGAGGGCGTAGTTATTTTCGCCAATTAAAAAAGTTTGCTTAAGTTTTGATAACGAAGATCTAAGCATCTCCGACACGCAGATAACCAATCACTATACCCGTCGAAGCCAGGTCACCCCCAATATGCATATTGGGTCTTGCTCGACATCGTGAGAGATGTACCGATGCTGTTCGCTTTACATTGAACAACATTTCTAATATACTACATCGGTTGAAATAATCAACCGTGCATATATATAACGAATTAAAAGACAAACGGTTTCATAAATGGCTCAAAAATCTTGGTTTGACAAATTACTGGCATGGGGATCACTTATCGGAGCTGCTCTATTTGCCGGGTTTTGTTTGTATTTTATATTTCTGATTTTGATGGACAAATAGCAATACAAATCTCTGAAAACCTCCTTCCAAGAATTTTATATTGGAGTTAATTCAAAATTTCCTTTTATTAAAAGATGTAACGTACAACTATCTACAGGTAATATGATATGACAAAGTTTAAAATCAATTGGCGTGATGAATCTATCGACATCGCAAAACAACAAAAACTGGTAGACACCGGTCTTCTTCTACTTCGCATCGGTATCGCATCGCTCATGCTTTTTGGGCACGGCTTTGATAAATTAGTTGGCTTCTCCGAAAAAGCAGTTCATTTTCCTGACCCATTGGGAGTCGGCTCTGTTGCAAGTTTGGGATTAACTGTTTTTGCTGAATTTTTCTGTTCGGTCGCAATCCTTTTTGGATTCTTCACCCGCTATGCAACTGTACCTCTTATTATCACCATGCTTGTGGCAATATTTATTATCCATGGCGATGATCCTTGGAGTAAAAAAGAATTCGCCACACTTTATTTACTGCCGTACCTCACTCTTTTATTTTCAGGTTCGGGAAGATATTCAGTTGACTTTAAACTGTTCAAAAAATAATTATGACTCAAGAAGAAAAAATAAAAAAATCGATAACACATATTGTCAAAGCTGTATTCCCCAATACGACCAATCATTATGATACTCTTTTTGGCGGCACGGCTTTACAGTGGATGGATGAAGTCGCTTTTATTGCCGCAACACGGTTCTCGCGTCAGCGGATGGTGACCGTCTCAATCGACCGTACTGATTTTAACAAACCGATTCCATCGGGAACCCTTGCAGAACTAATAGGAACTGTTGTAAAAGTCGGGACAACATCGGTGCAGGTGAAAGTTGAGATTTTTATTGAACAGATGTATTCCGAGGATAGAGAACTTGCCATTGAAGGCTTGTTTACGATGGTCGCTGTCGACGAAGACAAAAACCCAGTGAGGGTTGGGTAGAGAGCTTACGCTTCGGGTTTGAGGTAGGTGCCGACCATGTCGCTGTTGACAAAATCTTTTAGAGAAATATCAATCGAACGCCATTTATATCCAAAAGTATCGTGAGCCTTCTTCGACGAAAAAGCCCAATCAAAATCAAGCATCCGAACTAAATCAGGATAGTAAGAAATATTACTCTTACCCATAACCTTGGCACTACGCTCGGCAATGCGTGAGGTCAGGTCATAGAACTTCCGAGGGATCCGTACCAAATGCGGAATCTTGCCCAACTCCGATGATGCGGTCAAGGCAAAATTTTTGACCGAAATATTATCACCACCCAAAATATATCGTTCGCCATTTTCCCCCTTGCTCAATGCACCAAGAACCCCCGGGGCAAGATCGCGCAAGTCTACCATATTAATCCGAATAGGAATCTCGGGGAAAATATACCGTCCGAAAAGTCGCAATGCCCGCTCACGGTCAGACTCGGTTTGTGATGGAGCGATTATTATTGAAGGGTTTACAATGACCAGCTCGGTTTTAGAATCTTTGGCAGCTTTATACAGCTCAACTTCTGCTGCCCGCTTAGTCATGATATATGGAATATGCAGATGGTCTAAATTAAATTCTGATTTTTCATTGCTAAAGAGACCATCAAGTTCTGCCAGGTTCTCTTTCCGTTTTATCGCACCAACTGCGGCAATCGTTGATACATGCAGGAACCGTTTTACTCCCGCTTTAGATGCGGCGTTAAACAAATCAACAGCGGCGATTGTGTTCGTCCCGGCAAACTGGGTAAGTCTGTCCTGGCGAAAATTCACATAGGCGGCAGTATGTATAACTAAATCGACACCATCCATGAGGGCAGACATTTTATCACGACGACGTAAATCAACGGCACGTTTTTCAAGCTCTAATGAATCTATATATGTTGTATCTGATGACTCTCGCACATGGGCAATCGGTTTTATCTTTTGCTTGTTTAGTTCAAACAAAATTTGAGAACCGAGAGAACCGGAAGCACCGGTCACTAATATTTTATTTTCTTGTAGGTCGTGTATCATAATCTATTGGCAAATTGTTTTAAAGCATTTATTAATTTTTTCATGTCAGATTTGTTATTAAACAGATGCACCGAAACTCTGACAGAACCTTCTCGAGCGACTACAATAATTTTTTTTGAAAATAAGAACTCTTTAAGCTTCACAACATCATCTGCTTTAAAAGTAAGAATCGATGAGCGGTGTTTTTTCTCAAGCGATGATGTTATCTCGTATTTGTCAGATGATTTTAAATAATCGGCAAGTATGTCAAGAAGTTCATAGTTATGTTTTTGAATATTTCTGATTTTCAATTTTTCAAAAACATCCAATGCTGCTGCCATACCATGCAAGTTTAAGACAGCATAATATCCCATTTCAAATTTTTCTGATGTATCAAAATATTTTTTTTCATATTTAAACAGGTCACCGAACTGCATTTTCCAATCAACACCCATCCAACTCATAAACGGAATTTGTAATTTCGGACGAATCTTTTCACTCAGATAAAAGAAGCCACACCCCTGAGGAGAGAGCATCCATTTCTGACAACCCGAAGCAAAAATATCAATTTTTAATTTCCGCACATTTATCGGCTCAACACCCATCCCCTGAATTCCATCAACGACAAAGTACAGATCATGTTTCTGACATAAAGCCGAGATAGCTTCCAGATCAATTTTATACCCATTAAAAAACTGTACAAAAGAAACGGCAATAACCTTGGTACGTTTTGTTATCGCTTTTTCAAATTCAGAAATATCAAATCGTAGGTTATGTGACTTCACAAGTTTTACTTTAAAACCACGTTCTTCAGCGGCAGCTTTAAAAGTATACACCAAAGCAGGAAATTCTATATCGGAAATAAGGACTTCATCATTTTTTTTCAGTGGCAATCCAAAAGCAGCAATATTCAACCCTTGAGTTGTATGCATGCTCACTCCGACATCGCCGTTTTTGGCACCTATAAGTTTTGCATATCGTTTTCGTAAATCAGCACGAAGTCTAAAAGCATCGGGAGAATCATCTTTGTCGGCATCCATACGAATTTGCATATTACCATTGATAGCTTTTACAAGCGGCGTTGAAAAAGGGCCATACGATGCTGAATTAAAATAGACAACATTTTTTGTATGTGGAAAAAGTTTTCGTACAGCTTCAAATTTTTCTAAAATATTTTTCTGCATTGTATCTCCCTATAAAGAATATAAATATCCGATAACAATCATCGATGTTACCAATTTGAAAAAATATGACAATAATAAAAAACTTAAATATGCCATTGGAAGTTTTACCCGAACCGAAAGAACCATGACAAGCGGTACAGCTCCCATGATAAGTGCAAACAGTGCCGCCGCGATTCCTACACGCAAACCTTCAAATGGAAGCATGAGATAAAAGAAACTGTAACCGACTGACGGTATGACAACATAAAACAAAAATTCCATTAAGAAATTCAAAGTAAACCAGGCAGTGGAACTTTCTTCAAGCATATCTTTTGGAATACCATCGAGCAGTTTTAATTTGCTGGAAATAAATTCCATTATAAAACTCATCAAAAGAAGGGCGACGCCTCCTGCTAGAAAACAATATAAAAGCAAAGTAGAATTTATCATTTCAACCAACGTTTTTTAAGGTACCAGTTATAAGTTTGTTTGGCTCCTTCGGCAAAAGATATTTGCGAAACATAACCAAGTTCTTTTTCTGCTTTTGATGTTGAGACTTCCCATGATGCTAACAGTTCGTTTGCTTTTTCAGGTGTAAGCATAGGGGTTGCGTTAACGAATTTAAACAGAGCTTTTGAGACGTGCGATAGAGCTTTAAAAATCGATGCTGGCAGAATAAGCGGGA
This sequence comes from Candidatus Zixiibacteriota bacterium, assembly GCA_024278935.1. GTDB lineage: Bacteria > Zixibacteria > MSB-5A5 > GN15 > FEB-12 > QQUK01. The sequence continues at coordinate 34,828 of JAJRSF010000045.1, read as the reverse complement.
ACCCTTTCTTGCCAACTGCATCTTCAAGCAGCTCAATCAATCGTTCCATCGTATACGATTTGTTTTCAGCTATAAAATAAACCGAACCCGACATTGTATCTGATTGTATTGCCTGAAAAATTCCTAAGCAGAGATCATCAACATGCACAAGCTGTAATTTCCGTTGTACATTTCCGATATACGGTTTTACTCTTTTATGAATCGTTTCAAAAAATGAAAATATTTCTTTATCACCTGGTCCATAGATCCCCGGTGGTCTAACTGCTACAACCGAAATTTTATCTTTATAAGAGATTATAACTTTCTCTCCGGCAAGTTTTGATTTTCCATATATAGTAATAGGGTGCGGGTTATCATCTTCTGTCACAGGTATATCGTTTATGGTAGGACCTGCCGCAGCAAGCGATGACATAAAAATAAGTTTTTTCAGATTTGGATTATGGGCAACGATAGCATCAAGTAGCGACCGTGTACCGATTTCGTTAACATCAAAAAATGTCTGCATTTTTTTTGCTTTTACAACACCGGCGTTATGAATAATATAGTCAACATCTTTGACCATTTCGCCAAGTGTGTCCGCTTGGGTAACATCGCCGTACCGAAATGTTACATCTAAACCATCCAGGTTAGAAAGGTCGGCAGATTTTCTAACACCTGCGATAACATCGAAATTTTCTGAGAGGAATTTTTTACACAGACGTGTGCCAACAAAACCGTTGGCACCGGTGATAAGAATTTTTTGCTTTGCATCATTCATACTAAGAATGTACTGCTTTGCATAATCGTATCAAAATTAAAACTGATTAGATTGATAGAAAAATAAGCAGACTAAAAGACTTTTGCTTGGAAGCGATAGAGTTCGGCAGCTTTATCTTTATAACTGCTTTTTGGTAAGCCGGCTTTCAGACATGTCTGCTCAACAAACTCGCGAACTTCCCAGTCGTTCTCTGTAGCTACTTGCGGAAGTAAGAGTCCCGAATGCATATCAAAATTAAGAAGCAACCCATCACGTCCTATTTGAATCTCAGATATTTCATGCACCCGCTTTAATGGAGAGAGTATTGAAATTTCTATTTCAGCCGATTTGAAATCTTCTTCTGTCATTTCAATAAACCGAGGGTCATTAAACGCTGCCGCTAATGCCATATTCGCAATAGCATCATAGATTGGTTCTCTTGCTTTTATTGTGCCAATACATCCACGAAGCTCGCCGTTGATTTTAAGAGTAACAAAAAGCCCGCGTTTGATATTAAATTTATCAGTAACAGGTGCCGAATAATTTTTATTATTAAGTCGTGCTTCAATAGCATTTTTGGCAATCTCTTTTAAGTAGACTTGCTCTTTTTTTGAAATTATAAATTCTTTATTAGGTCTTGCGACCGGCACGCCGAGCAAAGTTCTTTTCTTTTGAATTACTTCTTTACCTGTAATCACCGCTGCCGATAAATATCCGACTACTTCTTCAAAATCGCCGGTTACTGCTCCCGATGTTGTGTATTCAAAAATCTCAACCCGAGAACCACCCATCCGTTTGGTCGCTTTTAAAACCGAGGCAACAATCCCGCCACCACATGCTTCTGTTTTGCCACGTTCAAGTTTATCTATCAAAAGTTCAGGGTCATATTTTTCAAGTGTCTTCCGAAGTTCTCCGTCGAGTCTGTTGGCTTGTTTTTCAGAATGAAAATGCGAAAGATCTGTTGATGCGACAAGCAGTGTATTCGTCTCTGAAAAAGTCATCGCAAGCACTTCGCTTAAAGCATTTATCGAAGACTCTTCCTGGTCACCCATAACGATTGCGACAAGTTTGAATTTGCCTAAGACAATTTGTAAAAATGGAAGTTGCAACTCAAGGGCATGTTCACCTCTATCTTCACCGGAACCATGTCCCATATTTGAGAGGTAGACCAATGGTACAATTTCGCCAATTTTTTCAGACAACTCTTTGTCGACTTCAACGACTCCTAATGGAGTGGCATATCCGTCGCCGTTAAATACTGAACATCCTTGGAAAAAAACTTTATGCGAGGGAGCAATTACGACAACTGTGTCGAACTGTTTTCCTTCAAGTTGTTTGAATGCTTTGGCAGCAGTTTTACCAGAATACATGTACCCTGCGTGAGGAACTATAATTGCTGATATATCATTTTCGAGCGGTACTTTTTCAGCTTCAGCAAAATAAGTTGCGATTTGTTTGGTCAATTCAACAGGTGATTTTGGATACCAGTCACCGGCACAGGTTGCTCTTCGTATATTTTTTTCTTCAGTAGTCATATTCTTCTCTTTTATAATTTTCTCCATAGTACGGAGATATTATAATTTTGTCAAATTATGTAATCATATTATTGTCAAAGCTTAAGTTCATCTCCCTTTTAAAGCCAAAAATTGCTATTAAATCAACCAAAACCTACTGAAATTAGCTATAACATTATAACTTAAACAGAATTTATTTCGGAAATAGCAATATCTGTCCATTTCTTTATCAATATGTCGGATAAGTAATTATCTGTATTTTAAAATTTTTATAATAGACTAACAATACCCACTAAATAGATTTTAAAGGTTGTCGATAGATATACATAAATGTGCTTAAAACTTCCATTAAATATTTCAAGTTGGAAATTAGGAAACATTTTATAATCACAGGAGTAAAAGATGAAGATTCAATCAAAAATCCTAACCGGTTTTGCCCTTGCTTCACTGATACTATTTGGCTCGATTTTTTTCACGGCTTATGAAGTATCTGAGAATCAAGCTATCAATGATCAAGTTATTAACAATCAAGTGCCAACAGCACAAGCAGGACTAAAAGTTCTCAATGGAGTCAACCACTCTCTTGCCGCTTTGCGTGGTTGGATTATTCTTGGTAAAGATAAATTCAAAGACCAAAGAGCTGATGCCTGGGTAAATATTGATGCCGCAGTTAATGAGATGAATTCTTTATCTTCTAATTGGGCTTATGCTGAAAATATTGACAAATTAAAAGAGATTAACATCCTCTTGAGTCAGTTCAAAGATTATCAAAATGAGATTGAAAATATTGCCAATACTCCGGCTCAAAGACCTGATCTCAAAATATTATTTGATGATGCTGCTCCGGTCGCCGGAATAATGTCTACAGAAATCACAAAAATTATAGATCAGGAATTAAAAGAAAAAGCAACTCCAGCCCGTAAACAACTTTTAGGTATGATGGCTGATGTGCGTGGTTCTTTAGGACTTGGGCTTGCAAATATCAGAGCATACTTGTTGTCAGGTGATATTAAATTCAAAAACAAATATGATAAATTTTGGGCGAAAAATGAAAGAAGATTTGCTGAACTTGAATCAAAGTCAAATTTGTTACAAGCTGACCAAAAAATTTCATTTAAAAAGTTTGCTGATGCTAGAAAATTATTTGCTCCACTTCCTCCAAAAATGTTTGATATACGAGGAAGTAATCAATACGATATAGCAAACTATTGGCTCGGAACAAAAGCTGCCCCTACGGCATTTAAAATCAAAACACTTCTCTCAGATTTAACTGTTAGTCAACAGCAACTATTGACCGCAAATACAGAAAAAGCAGAGTCAATGCTCGCATCGTTACTTTCCTTACAGTGGGTATTGTTAGGAATTGGACTGCTCCTTTGTTCAGCAATTGGTATCTACCTTGGTCGTTCAATCTCAAAACCTATTAGCCAGGTTGTTGAATTAACTGACAAAATGAATACCGAGTTTGCTCTTCTTACAGACGTTATTGAATCAGTCGCTAACAACGACCTCACAGTAAGTATGAAAGAAAATAAAATTGATAGTCTTGAAATAAATTCTAAAGATGAAATTGGTTCTTTAGCAATTGCTATTGAAGGAACTTTAGAAGCCAAAGATAAAATAAGTCTTTCTCTTAACAAGATGACTGCTAATTTAAGAACTACAATTCAACATTTCCACGAAAACACAAACCAAGTAGCAGCAGCAGCAACTGAGATTGCATCATCTGCTGAACAGATGACAAAGGGTGTTGTATCGCAAAATGAACAGGTGCTCCAAGTATCTACAGCTATTGAAGAAATGACTGCTACTATTGTAGAGACATCAAACAATACAGGTGAAGCCAATAATGTCTCGAAAGAATCTTCAGATACTGCCGGGAATGGTGGTGAAATAATTGCTGAAACTATCCAAGGCATGCACCGCATTACTGAAGTAATAAGTGAAGCTGCTCTGTCAATTGAAAAACTTTCTAAATCTGCCGAACAAATTGGTGAGATTATCGGAGTCATTGATGATATAGCTGACCAAACAAATCTTCTCGCTCTAAACGCTGCTATCGAAGCTGCCCGTGCCGGCGAACAAGGCCGTGGTTTTGCCGTTGTCGCCGATGAAGTTCGTAAACTTGCTGAACGAACTGGTAAAGCAACCGGTGAAATTACCGGAATGATTAAAGGGGTGCAAACTGAAACCGGCGAAGCTGTAAATTCGATGGAAGCTGGTATTAAAGAAATTCAAACCGGTACAGACCTAACTGATAAGGCAGGTAACTCTCTTTCTGATATTATTAGTATGTCACAAAAATTGACAGATATGATCCATCAGATCGCTACAGCAACAGAACAACAGTCTGTGGCTGCAGAAGAAATTTCAACAAACATTGAAAAGATCAGCTCTATTTCAAGAGAAACAGCTGTTGGTGCCGAAGAATCAGCACAAGCTGCCGAAATTCTAAGCAAAGAAGCTGAAGGGCTTAAAGTAGCAATTTCAAAGTTCAAAGTTTAAACAGGGTTTTGAACTATCAGTAGTATAACATTAAACTATCGTTTATATCTTTAAGCCGGATAAGTATTTATCCGGCTTTTTATTATTATCATAGATTGACAAACTCCACTAAAGTTCCTTTTCATATTGTCGATTAAATTTAGTAGTAGTGACTGAAAGCCAGTCATTTTACATTTTGGGGCTAATAATATTAAATACTTATTTTATGTTAGGAGCACCTGTGAAAGCATTACAAAACATCAGCATCAAGACAAAATTATTCATAATGATTTTGTTGCCGATTTTGGGAATCATCTACTTTTCCTGTGAAAAAGTCCTTGAAAAAATGGATCAAGCTGAACAAATGGGACAAACAACTGAGCTTGTAGCTGCAGCTGTAAAATTTTCTACTCTTGTTCACGAAACTCAAAAAGAACGTGGCACGACCGCTGTATTTCTCGGAAGCAAAGGTGAAAGATTTTCTGCTGAATTAAAAGCTCAAAGAAAATAAACCGACAAAAAGCATGTTGAACTAAAACAATTTCTAGAAAATTTTGATGCTTCAGAATATGGTTCACAATTCGCCACTGAAATGAATAGCTCTTTAAGCCAACTCGCTCAATTACAAAAAATCCGTTCATCGGTTAGTAGCCAAACGATAACCGGCAAAGAAGCTATCGGATACTACACATCATTAAACAATCAAATCTTAGATGCTATTGGTGAAATTCCAAAACTTAACCAAGATGTTAATATTTATTCTCAAGCATCGGCATATTTGAATTACTTAAAAAGTAAAGAACGTGCCGGTATCGAACGAGCAGTGTTAAGTAATGTTTTTGCTTTAGATAAATTCCCTGAAGGGTTCTTTGCCAAATTTATAGATATTAAATCACAACAAGAATCATACATCAATGTTTTTAATTCACTCGCCTCTCAAGATGAGATTGAAATTTACAATAGAACGGTTCAAGGAGATGCAGTTGATGAAGTTAAGCGTATGAGAAAAGTTGCAATTGACAATGTTAACTCTGGTAACTTTGGAATCGACGCATCGTATTGGTTTACAACATCAACAGCAAGAATAAATCTCTTAAAAAATGTTGAAGACAGAATCTCTGCAAACTTGATAGCAAGTGCTGATGACTTATACTCTGTAGCCCAACAGGCTCTTACTACAACAATTATGCTCTCTGTATTTATTTTACTTCTTACTGTTGTATCCGTATGGTATTTTACAAAAAGTATTACAGGACCTGTCAAAGAGATTGCTAAAATTGCTGAATATATTTCAGCCGGAGAACTTAGCCATGAAATCAATATTGATTCAAAAGATGAAATTGGCAGGCTAGCCGCATCTTTCCGTTCGATGATTGCGTACATTAAAGAGATCGCAACCGCTTCTGAACATATCGCAGATGGTGACTTAACTTACAAAATCGAGCCAAAATCTGAACATGATATTCTTGGACATTCATTTGTCAAGATGACATCAAATCTCTCTAATTTAATTATTCACTTAAATGATGACGCTGATAAATTAGCCGCAGCCGCATTAGAAATCTCAGCATCTTCAGACATGATGTCAAAAGGTTCTAAAGAACAATCAAGCATGGTTGGACAGGTTTCAACTGCCATAGAAGAAATAACTGCAACAATTGTTGAGTCTACAAGTAATTCAGCCGACGCAAGTCAGTCAGCACAATCAGCCGCACAATCAGCTACCGAAGGTGGACAAATTGTTTCTGAAACAATAACCGGCATGCAAAAAATAGCAAATGTGGTAAGTGAATCGGCAGAGTCTATTGGCAAACTGGCACATTCAGCTGATAAAATTGGTGAAATTATTGGAGTTATCGACGACATCGCAGACCAAACTAATCTACTTGCTTTAAACGCTGCTATCGAAGCTGCCCGTGCCGGTGAACAAGGACGAGGCTTTGCCGTTGTCGCCGACGAAGTTCGAAAACTTGCCGAACGTACCGGGAAAGCAACAGGTGAAATTACAAAGATGATTAAAGGAATCCAGCAAGAAACCAGCGAAGCTGTTGGTTCTATGGAGTCAGGTATTACGGAAGTTGACGCCGGACGAGAACTTACCGATAGAGCCGGTAATTCACTTTCTGAAATTGTAACTATGTCAGAATCTGTTATGAATATGATCCAGCAAATTGCTATTGCCTCAGAGCAACAGACAGCTGCCTCGGAAGAAATTGCTAAAAATATTGACAATATATCTAACATCACCATTGAAAATGCAAAAGGAGCTGAAGAAGCTGCCGTTGCGTCGGAAGATCTCAGCCATCAAGCTGAAAATCTCAAGGCAGAGATTTCTAAGTTCAAAGTTTGAACAGAATTTTATTTCTCTAAAACTTTATTGTCATCACTATATGTCTTTAAGCCGGATAACCTATTATCCGGCTTTTTTATTATCTACCATTTTAATCCCTTTAGTCTATTAAAAAATTAACTAACCAGCCGATATATTGCATATAAGATACATTTAGACATGATTTAAAAGTCAAATTATCATAAAAAGAGAAGGGCTCTCATGGATCTATTACAAAACATCAAGGTTAGAAATAAACTTCTAATTTTAGTACTTATCCCAATTATTGGTTTGCTGTATTTTTCAGTAAATGAAATAGGAGACAAGAATCAATTATCAAACGAAATGAGCGATGTAAAAACTTTATCAGAATTTGCGGTCAAAGCAAGTTCTCTCGTTCATGAAACACAAAAAGAACGAGGAGCCACAGCAGGCTTTCTCGGAAGCAAAGGTACAAAGTTTGTCTCAGAACTCCCGGCACAACGGAAGAACACCGACAATAAAAAACAAGAGCTGAATGAATTTATGAGACAGATGGACCTTTCATTGTACAGCCCTACTTTTAGAAACAATGTAAATGATGCTCTCACACAGTTAGATAAAATGAATTCTATAAGGTCAAGAGTATCTTCACTTAATATACCAGCAAAAGAAGCAATTGGTTATTATACAAAATTTAATAATCAAGTACTAAGTGCTATTGGAGAAATTGCAAAATTAAGTTCGATAGCTGATATTTCAAACAGAGCAGAATCATATACCAATTTTTTAAAATCAAAAGAAAGGGCTGGTATTGAGAGAGCTGTATTAAGTAACACATTTGCAGCCGATTCATTTGGACCGGGCATGTATCAGAAATTGATTCAACTCATTACAGAACAAAACGCCTATGCCGATGCTTTTAAAACTCTCGCATCCGAAGAACTTATCACATATTCTAATAATACATTACAAGGTCCCGATGTTGTCGAAGTTGAACGGCTTCGTAAAGTTGCTTTTGATAATGCTACTACAGGTGGCTTTGATATCGAAGCTACCTATTGGTTCTCAACAATTACTAAAAAAATTAATCTCCTAAAAAAAATTGAAGATGAAAGTTCTAAACAACTTCTGGCAAATGCTCAAGAACATTACAATAATGCACAAAGCTCACTTTATTTTTCAATAACTATTTCTTCTATTTTAATTATTGTCGCCTTATTCTTAACATTTTTTATCATTACAGGAATTACAAAACCTATCTCTGTCGTTGTTGAACTTACACGCAAGATGAATAATGAATTTGAATCATTTGTTGGAGTTGTAGATGCTATCGCCACAAATGATCTCACACAAAACATTTCACAGTCTGAAATAAAATCTACTGGGATAGATTCAAAAGATGAAATTGGTATACTTGTTAGTGCTATCGAAATGACTTTAGATTCAAAAAATAAAATAGGAAATTCTCTGAACCAAATGACTTTGAACCTAAGAGAAATCGTTCAAAGGTTAAACGAGAATACAAACCAAGTTGCTGCTGCTGCTACAGAAATTGCATCTAACGCTGAACAGATGACCAAAGGGGTAGTTGTTCAATCAGATCAAGTTATGCAAGTTTCTACTGCTATTGAAGAAATGACAGCTACTATAGTTGAGACTTCAAATAACACAAGCGAAGCAAACAATGTTTCTAAAGAATCATCGGATACCGCCGGTAAAGGTGGTGAAATTATTTCGGAAACGATTCAAGGAATGCATCGCATAACAGAAGTTGTAAGTCAATCGGCACAGTCGATTGAAAAACTTGCCAAGTCTGCTGAAAAAATTGGTGAGATTATTTCAGTCATTGACGATATCGCCGACCAGACAAATCTCCTTGCCCTAAACGCTGCTATCGAAGCTGCCCGTGCCGGCGAACAAGGTCGTGGATTTGCTGTTGTTGCCGATGAAGTTCGCAAACTTGCTGAACGCACCGGCAAAGCAACCGGTGAAATTACACAGATGATTCAAGGCATTCAATCGGAAACAAATGAAGCAGTCACTTCAATGGAAGCAGGTATCAAAGAAGTTGATACAGGAAGAGAGCTGACAGATACTGCTGGAAATTCTCTTAATGAAATCATTCAAATGGCTCAAAGGTTAACTGATATGATTCATCAGATTGCAACAGCAACTGAAGAACAATCTGTTGCTGCCGAAGAGATCTCACACTCGGTCGAACAAATCAGCACAGTCTCAAAAGAAACCGCAAAAGGTGCCGAAGAATCTTCACAAGCTGCCGGAACATTAAGTCAGCAAGCAGAAGAACTCAAATCGATAGTCGAGCAGTTCAAAGTTTAAATATATTACTAAAAAAAACCGGACTTGTGAAAGTCCGGTTTTTTTATTGCAAATTTTTAGTAACTTTTAGAGATTCGTCTCTATCGGCTTTTTTGGTGCCTTGGCAGGATCTTTGACACCCTCTACCATCACAGCGAGTGATGAGATAATCCCGCTTGCTTCATACGGCATAAAGATTTTGTTGGCATCTCCCTCAGCAAGCTTTGGTAGCATCTCAAGATACTTCAACGTTATCAATTCATTATCAGGTTTCCCTTCATGAATTGAGTTAAAGACGGTCAAGATTGCTTCACCTTCACCCTGCGCGACGGTAATCTTTTTATATTTCTCGGCATCAGCTTTTGTTTTTACTGCTGCAGCGAACCCTTCAGCATCTAAAATCTGTGATCGTTTATGACCTTCCGCTTTTGTAATCTCTGCCTGCTTAAGACCTTCTGCTTCTAAAATTGCAGCACGCTTATCACGCTCGGCTTTCATCTGACGACTCATCGCTTCGGTAATGTCACGAGGTGGGTCAATACGCTGTAGCTCTACACGATTCACTTTGACACCCCATTTGTCAGTCGCAGTATCTAAAACATCACGAAGCTGTCCGTTGATTTCATCTCTTGATGTTAGACATGCATCTAAATCAAGTTCACCAATCACATTTCTCAGATTTGTCTGAGCAAGTTTTGTTGCTGCCAAGATATAGTTTGAAATTTCATATCGTGAACGAAACGGGTCAGTTACCTGGGCATAGACAACACAGTCGACTTCGACATTTACATTGTCACGAGTAATTACCATCTGTGGTGGTACGTCCAAAACAACTTCGCGCATATCAACTTTTAAGACAGTATCCATAAACGGCATAATTAAATTTAATCCCGGTTCTAATATTCGTTGGAATTTTCCAAGCCTTTCGACTAATCCTTTTTCAAAAGGACGGATAATCCGAATGGAAAAAACTGCCAACATAAATACTAAGACAACGGCAACTCCTAAAAATAATAATATTTGTGGGTTCATATTAAAACTCCCTTCTATGATTTTTTCTCAACAGTCACCGTGGTACCGGAAACTTTTAGAATTGTTACTTTTTCATTTTCATTAATTTTTTCATCCGCAACAGCACGCCATACTTCGCCATTAATCTGTACTTGTCCGGCTATACCGCCATCAATCAATTTCAGAACTATTCCGGTTTTACCGATTAAAGCGTCAACGTTGACAATTTGTGGCGATTCTTTTGTAATTTTTTTTGCCAACTTACGAGTCAATGGTAAGAGAATCGCAGAGACAACGACAAAAATACCTATCTGCCAGTAATAGCTTTCAGGCGAAAAATAAGCAAAAGCTCCACTTACTAAAGCGGAAATTGAAAAACCGATAAAAATCATCGATGGGGTCAGCACTTCCAGTATGAGAAAAATTACAAATGCGACTAACCAAATCCAAACTATATCAGGCATTATGATAACTCCTTCCTTAAATGATCAAAAAATATCTTTTTGATTTTCTAATATATATACTTATCATTTTTTGCTTTATTCATAAAAATCGTGTGCTACATTATGTAAGATGGAATTGTGTGTAAAAGTCAAACTAAAAACTCTTAGGATTTAAATATGCCTATCTATAAAAAATTTGCTCTTGTCTATGACCAGATGGATGCCGACTTGCATTCTAAACGAATGGTTCCTTATTGCACGAAAATTTTTAAGAGATTTTCTATCAAACCATCTGTTGGATTAGACCTTTGTTGTGGAACCGGATCGGCAATCAGTGCTTTTGAAAAATTAAGCATTAAAATGTCAGGGCTTGACCAGTCTGCCGAGATGCTTGCTATCACTGCCAAGAAAACAAAAAAACTGAAAGTAAAGTTGTACCAGAAATCTCTTCCCAAATTTAGACTACTCGATTTACATGACTCTCAAAAAATTGTACAGTTTGATTTGGTTACCTCTTTTTATGATTCTCTAAACTATATGCTGACTGAAAAAGATTTAGCAACAGCATTTAAATCGGTCTATCAACATCTGCACAAAGATGGTTGGTTTATCTTTGACATGAATACACCGCTTGCCTTAAAAACTATATGGGATGAACAGGTTTATGCGGGAGTCAAAGATACAATGGCATGGGTATGGGAAAACGAATATGACACAAAAGAAAAAAAAGCATCCTGCCATGCGACATTTTTTAAAAAGAAAGGAAAGGTTTGGGAGCGGTTTGATGAAACACATTATGAAAAAGGATACAGCAACACAACAATCAAAAAACTTTTAAAAGCATCCGGCTTTCAAATTAAAGGGTTCTATAATTGTAATACTTTTGAAAATGTAACTCGAGATTCGTATCGGGTTTGTGCTATCGTGCAGAAGAAATAAACTGCCTCGCTACTGCTCGTCGGCAAGCGACATGATATCTTTGATTAAGATAGGTTCCACCGCATAAAAGCCCTGAGCATACTTACAGCGTGCTTGTAAGCCAAATGACCGTGACATCGCAGTTAGATGCTCTATATAATCGTTCGATTTTTTGGGATTTAAAAATGGTTAACGATGCGCCGAGAGTGCTTTAATCCACTGATCATAATGTGGTGTTATATCGACAACAAAATTTGGTAATACTTGAGGAGGTAAAAAATAATGAAATATACGAGTAACCAAATGAGGTTCGCCTTCAATATCAATTTTTTTTAAGGCAGCAAGGTTGGCAGCATTGATAGCTATGATACCCGAAGCAACATGGTCAGGATGCGACTGTCTGCGTCCGTGTCCAACATGTGGATATGGTGCCAATAGAATCTTAGGACGACACCTACGGATAACTCTGGCAAGTTCTAAACGATGGGCATAGCTGTCTTCTAGTTTTGTATCACCCCAGTTGAAAACTTGGACAACATCGGTACCCATGATTTGAGCAGCATCTTTGATTTCTTCCGATCTAATCTCAGCCGTTCCACCGGTACCCATCTCACCTTCGGTAAGAATAACGATACCTGTTTTTTTCCCTCTTTTTTGCTGATCGATTAAAACCCCGCCGGTCCCAACTTCTACATCGTCCGGGTGCGCACCTATAGATAATAAATCATATGTCATCGTACCAATCCCTATCTAAAAAAACCCGGACGATTTACATCACCCGGGTTCTTAAAATTTATTACAATAAACTAGTTTCCAAAATTATCAGAATGGAAAATCAACAATTCACGAAGATAGTCATAGAGATACTGATCTTTGTCAGCAGGATGTCCATCGTAGCCGACTAGATCAAAGTTAGTCACAGAAACTCCGGCTGTCTTCAAAGTAGATGACCATGAATTTGTCTGGTCATAATAATTACCAAAAGTTGTTTCACTTGAATTACCAATCCAAATATTCACACCATCAAACGCATTTGCGTGATTTGCAAAAATGTTCGGAAGGTTATTATTCAACCAAAGGTCCCATACAGGAGTTACAATATTACCTGCGTTATCAAATGGAAGATAAAAGCGATGTCTAATATCCGGAGCATTATCAAATGGAGTAGGCAGCTCATCAAAATTTGGGATACTAATGGCTTGGTCAAGTGGAAATACAGCATTATCCAAAGAATACGCAACGTCTAAGTCATATAAAACACGTAAAAAGTTATTTTGAACAACTGAAGGATGGTACTCATACATTGTATCATTAGATGAGAAAGCAAAGCCACCACCAATAAATAAACGAGACAAATGCCAGTCACCTTGGAAGCTATAATTTAACGGAAGATCTTGACCGGTTATACCTTGTTCAGCTAATACATCGCCAAATAATGGAATAAAGCCGGAATTATTATCAGTTCCATCAAAGTCCAAAGGACCAGAGATACCACTTACAGCAGAAAATGTTGTGTCATGTAACATTGCTGCTCTGAAAGCACCATAGGCACCCATACCGATTCCACCAATAGCTCTTTTTTCTTTTGTACGAAGAGTGAACGGCATAAATTCTTCTTCACAAAAGCGAATCAATTCACCGCCGATTAAGTCATCATATAAACCAGCTGCCGGGGAATTTCCGGCAAAGAAATATCCACCAAACAATTGGTCACTTGGTACACAAAGAATTGCCATAGGCTGAATAATCTCTTTAGAAATTAGTTCATCGGCTAATTCTTTTAAACCATGACGGAAATAGTAATTTTCGTCGCCATCTTGAGGGGCTAGTAAAACCAACAAAGGAACTCTTCTGAATTCATTATCCGGAAAAGAAACTTTTGGAGCATAGCCCAATAAACGCATCTGTTGGAATTCATTGTTTACTTGAAACAATAATTCCTGATGAAAAACATGCGAGCCAATTTTACCAACGAGAGAACCTTCGTCTATCTCGCCAGGTTTATTTGCATCTGTGTTCACACCCCTATCGGAACAACCACTAAAGACAAGGAGTGTTGAAAACATAATTAAAAGAATAATTTTATATAGTTTCATCATATCTCCTTAAAACCGATATATAAATGAGAATACGGTTTCGAAGGCTTCAGCCGTGTATAAACCGTTAATGTTATCAAATAAACCATCTGAATCAGCATCTACTAATTTCGCAGAATTTAAATCAGGATAGGTTGTATAGGTAGTTACAAATCCAAAATCATATTGATTATAATGCCAGATTAAACCACCGCTATATGTATATTTATCACCAGTATCAAAAAACTGAGGTGTAAGAAGATTGTTTAAACGAGCCGGAGATTGGTCAGCTGAACCACCACCAAGAAGAGTGATATATTGGTTTAAGTCATAGGCAAGACCAAGTGAAACTTTACCGGTATTTTCCCAGTCGACCAAGTTTGAAAGGTCAGCTGTTAAAAAGTCAGTGACTAGCTCTGATGAGTCTGTAATTGCGAGAGGGAAACCAGAGAAAGAACCACTATAGTCAAAACTCAAACCTTCGTAGTTTGACCATAAAGTATACTCGGCATCAAATGAGACTAACAATTTTTCACTAAACTGATAAGCGATACCAAAACCGTATGCGGTAGGCAATTTAAGCTCTGTTTCAAAATCAGCTGTGCTTGCAACTTTATTACCGGCAATAAATAAATTACCGACAGAGACCGGACTGTTAGGATCGTCAACACCTGCGGAATCAATACCTGAAACGATCGGCATATAATATTGCAGATCGGCATTTCCGGTAAGAGTAATAGCAAATGGAACCCGAGCATTTAAACCAAGATGTAATTTTTCGCTGAAGTCATATAAAAGACCAACGTTTATTCCAAAGCCGTATCCGTTACCATCATTCTTATTCCATTGTGTAATCTTATCATAAGGACGAACAGCAACAGGATTAGTATTATCAGGACTATAAAATGGATTGTCTCTGAAATAGACATTTGAATATAGTAAATCAGCACGAAGCAGTTGGAGTCCAAGTCCTAATGAAAGTTTGTCATCCATAAACTGTTTGGCAACTGTCAACTGAAAAGCGACAACATCCAGATTTACCGCAAATTGATCATGAGGTAAAACCAAGACATCGTTATAAGTATGAGGTAAGTCATAAATATTCCAGGAATTGTTTTGATCAAACAATTGAAAAACAGATAAACCAACACCTATTTCACCAAAAGCAGGAAGTCTAGTAGCAAAACCACCAGATGGGTTCGATAGGATCTCATGGTCATTATAATTTACCTGGTCATTAAACAGACCAGTTTCGTATGTACCATCCCATAAATAATTAGGAGTTAATTCGTAACGATACTGAAAGAAACCGTTCGAAATACCATACTGTGAATCAAATATTTTTGCATAGCCGGCTGGATTATAGTAAGCCGCTGTCCAATCATCAGCAATAGCACGATATGCACCGCCCATTCCCATCGCTTTTGTACCAACACCAGAAATTTCAAACCCACTGGCACCAACACTCATCGAGAAAACAGCTACTATTGCTAAGAGTAAAAAAAGGAATCTAAAAAACCCCATTCTCATCTCCATACATTTAAAATACATCGTTTATTATTTTCTTATTTGTTGTAATCGAATATCTAATTTACACTTACTTAAATTATTCGAAATTTTATTATAAATTCAAAAAACTTTTCGTCCTAAAAATGAAGCAGTCAAGTTACTATACCCATAGTTCATTGTCAAGGAGTTCTCTTTTATTTTCCTCACAAGCAGCTATTTAACTGTTTGCCGTTATTAGTGTTACTTTATTCAGTCAAGAGACGAATCACCCGACTTTTTGTTGAGTATGAATCCGACACATTCGATAAAAAATTATTGGAAAGTTAAAAAAAACTGAACCATTTAGACTTACAGCTCATAGTTTTTTTGAAAGTGCTATTTTCACCGTTTTTTTGACTAACTATTACTTCGCATCCATTGGAAAATAATTCCTTCGCATTCGGAACCAATTTCTAATTTTTCGCATTCCACAGACTTCTATCTTTCCAACTCGCATTCTTAATACTATACCATCTAACGACTTAAAGCTACTTTGAAAAAACTGGCATCCTCTTTGCTTAAGAGAACCTTGTTAAACAATTTTCAACCCATAGGAAGGTATGAAATGAAAAAAATTATTACGATTACCATTTTGATAATCATTTTGGTATCACTTAACTGGTTTAAAACAGTCTATGCGGCTGATTTGTCTCAGTTAAGCAGTCAGCAGAAACAAAAACTGCTCAAAAAATATCAAGGCTCAAATTCCCAACAAGAGGGTAATTATTACAAATCGGCTGATTTTTACAATCAGGAAGATGCCGATTTAACCTCCGACGCCACTCTCTCTCAAGATTCAGACCAACAAGAATCTGCTTTTACCATTCAACAAAATGAACAGGATGAAAGCAAACTTGAGTTGAGCGAAGAACTCCAAACTCCATTTGATGAACTGAAGCCATTTGGTATGGAACTCTTTACACACATAGATGATAACGCCGGTCAACCAACCGACATCAGTTCATCAAACGACTACATTCTTGGACCCGGTGATAATATTATTATATATCTATGGGGACGAGTAGAAAAAGAATTTAACCTTACTATTGATCGTGAGGGGAAAATTTTTATACCACAAGTCGGCAATGTTGTCGTGTGGGGATTATCGCTTGAAAATTTTATCCAAAAAGCTGAAAACAGTTTTTCAAAAGTATATTCTGATTTCCAGTTAACAGCATCTTTAGGCAAAATCCGTTCAATACGCATTTTTGTCGCCGGTGAAGTACAAAGACCCGGTGCCTATACTGTATCATCGTTGACCTCACTTTTAAACGCCCTCTACCTTGCCGGTGGTCCATCTGAACGAGGAACAATGCGTTCGATAAAATTGAAGCGTCAGGGAAAAACTATCTCTGAAGTTGATTTATACAAATTACTTTTAGAAGGTGATAATTCGACAGACCTTCATTTAGAATCTGGCGATGTTGTCTTTGTACCTGTTGCCGGACCGCAAGTTGCAATCAGAGGAGAAATCAGAAGAGAAGCTATTTACGAATTACAAGGTTCCGAAACGGCAATGGAGCTTCTTACTTTAGCAGGCAACGCAACGCCGGAAGCACATCTTGAAAGAGTAAGCTTAGAGAGAATTAGCGATCAAAGCGAGTGGAAAGTCATCGACTTAAACTTAAAAGATGCCAACTCTCCAACTGAAAAAACAATCATGAAAGCTGGCGATCGCATCACTGTCTTTTCAATCTTTGAAGCAAAGCAAAATATCGTGGCCGTATTTGGTCAGGTTAAACATGCCGGCTTCTTTGAAAGAAAAAATGACTCCCATGTTTCCGACCTTGTCATCCAGGCAAAGCTACAGCCATACGACGTTTACTTTGAGCGTGCTGATCTTTTTCGAAGACATCCTGATAAAAGAATCGAAATTATCTCTATAAATTTAGAAAATATTATCAATGGTGATAGAACGACAGATATTTTATTACAAGACAAAGACTCACTACACATCTACTCAATTGGTGAAATTGAATGGGAACGGTTTGTCTATATCGAGGGTGAAGTAAAAAACCCGGGACGTTACCCGCTCTATGACAACATGACCGCAGAAGATCTTATTTTCTTATCAGGCTCATACACTCGTTCAGCCCAGCGTCAGCGTGTAGAAGTAGCAAGACTTGATGAAAACGCAGAAATATCTCTTATGTATATTGGAATCAACAACAATGAGGCAGACATGTTTAAACTGACAGAAGATGACCATCTCTATGTTCGTCAAATTCCTGAATGGGATGAAAGCCGTACGATCACAATTGAAGGTGCCGTAAAATATCCGGGTACCTACACTATCGCCGACCAATCAGAAACTTTACATGAACTTCTTATACGATGCGGTGGATTTACTCAGAATGCATTCCCAAAAGGAATCATTTTTGAAAGAACTTCGATCAATGAGAACCTGAATCGTTTACGTGTAGGCGATGTGATTAAACGTTCCAATCCTGTCAAACATGACTCTTTAGGTTCCTTAGTTGAAGAAACAAAAGTTGACTATGATTCACTTTCAATGAATAGAATTATTATTGATATGGACAAAATTATTGCCTCAAACGGTGGTGATGGAAATATTGTTTTAGAAGCAAATGATCAAATATTTATTCCTATTATTCCATCAGGCATTTCAATTATTGGAGCTGTAGGTTCTAACGGAACTTTGAAATTCTCCAAAGGTCTTAGTGTGAAAGATTACATTAAACGTGCCGGTAATTTCACAAAACAAGCCGATAAAAAACAGACTCGCCTTATCCGAGCAACCGGTGAAGTTATCAGCGGTGGCGGAATCAACGGTGAGCAAGTTGCAATCGGTGATGTTATTATTGTCCCTACCAAAATTGACAAAGAACGAAATCTTATGAAAACATTCAGTTCGGCACTCAGTGCTGCTACCGGCGTGCTTACATCGGTATATATTATTGGTAAACTATAAAAAATCATCTTTTTTTACCTTCCTAACAAAAAAAGCCGAGACCTTAAAGTCTCGGTTTTTTATTGGAATTTTTTTCTTTCAGACACGGAAATATGATCCCAATCTAGCCATTTTCACCCATCACATCACACAGCACTCGCACAGCTTAGTCGTTGTTGTCCTTGGCTTTACAGTAAATATGGCGTTGTTGGCATCACCTTTGCAATTACTCTAATTGAATATAGGAGATAAAAAAATGAAAATGTACACAACAACACTACATGAATCAAACGACGACATTGCGCAACTGGTCGCACAAAGTCATCGACTCTCAAAAAACTCGATTTTCCCATTTGCTGATTGCCGAGAATTTCTCACAGAATTATTTATTCAACACGATTGCGAAGGTATACATCTTCTCTCGGTCGGTACCGCAACCCCGGACATTGCCATAGCTGCTGACAAAGCTAATATGAGCATTAAAGAAATCCAGGGAAAGAATCCGTTCAGCTATTCTGTAGAAACAATCTTAAAACAGATCACCAATGGTGACATTGTCTACCTTGCTAATCCGAATAAAATAACCGGTGCAAATTTTTCGTTAACCGGTCGTAAAAAAATCGCCGAATCAAACCCAGATGGTCTCATCATTATCGATGAATACTATTTTGATTTTTATGGCATCACCGGGTTAACCCTCATAAACGAATTTGAAAATGTTTTAATCCTCAGATCATTTACCGCTGCCTTTGGTATCTATTCGTCTGAAGCCGGCTACGCTCTCTCTACCCTAAAGATTATTCAACGATGTAAAGAGATGGCTCCGCTCAGACAAATCTCAACCATTTTACGCAAAACGATTCTGGCAACGATGTCAAACGAAGATGCTTCTCAGGGTCGCATTCATGACATTCGTGAAGAAGCTCTCCGGTTGACTGAAGCACTCACTTCAATTGGTCTGCAGTGTCGAATTACGGCAACGGACTTTTTACTTATTCGTGTTGCATCGACAAAAGATGTTGGTAATTTTTTAATGAAAAACAAAGTCTCTGTTGATAATATTAGCGGATACCCCGAGATGAAAAACTACATCCGTTTCCGTATCGAATCTTTTCTTTCAAACGACAGACTTATCAAAGCATTTGATTCAATGCCAAACAGTTTATTCCAAATGAAAACTATTGAAAAACGCAAAATCACTCTTCGACGCCCTCTAGGTGAAAATGTCGAAACGCAAAAATCTCATGATAAAGTTGATGCATTACTAAACGGCAAAATCAAAGAGAGGTCTCATTCTATCAAAGCAGAGGACAATAAAAGGGAAAAGGTGGCTGAGTAAACTTATGCAAAAACGTATATACAACTCGATTTTGTCACTCACAGGACAGATTCAGATTCACCTGCTCACAGCACTCTCGTTTGTAGCAGCACTTCTTTATTTCGGATATTCCAACACATTTATTTTAGAAACTATCGCAGTCGTTTCGTCTATCCGATTGCTTTTTTATATCACTCGCTCGTCTAAACCTGCTTTAGACATTTTGACTATTCGTAAAAAAATGAATCGGCTCATCGAAGATGAAAGCCGTGTTTCGCTTACGTTGGCAGCTTTTTGTCTGTTCTCCAGTTGGACTATTCTTGCCGATGACCTGATGATAATTCTAGGGATTAATTTTGCGGTACAGTTTGTAGGTTTGTTATTCACAAATCAAATCCTTTCACTCATGGCGGCAAACAACAGAAGTCACGCCATAAACCAAAATATCCTCATAATTGGTACCGGTGAAAATGGTCAGAAAACTGCCGATGCAATTTTAGATGCTCCCGAAAGCCGATCAGCTTTAAAAGGCTTTATGGATTTTAACAATAAAGGACTTTGGAGCTATCGTGATATTCCTCGTATAGGCCATCCCGATGAACTCGCCAATATCATTGCAAATTCTCAAATCGACTTGATAATATGTGCTTTGGAAAGCGATGAAATTTCTTCTGCACACAAAATATTTACAGTCGCCGATGAGATGGGTACACCTATCAGTTTTGTGCCGACTTTTAAGTCATCGCCAAATGTAAAAGTCAAACCGGCCTTTATAAATTCTCTGCCAATGATTCTCTATCGTTCGGTCGAAGATAATCTTTTGAAAATTTACGCCAAATCTTTCGTTGATAAAATTGGTGCCGTTGTTGGTATTATCCTCTTCTCGCCTATTATGCTTGCCACAGCGATTGCAATTAAAATTGAAGATGGCGGACCGATATTATTTAACCAGATTCGTTCCGGGATTAATGGCAAACAATTTAGCCTTCTAAAATTCAGAACTATGTGTATTGATGCTGAGTCAAAAAAAGCTGAGCTTGAAAAACTAAACGAAATGTCGGGTCCGGTATTTAAAATCACCAATGACCCACGGGTCACAAAAGTTGGACATATACTACGGAAAACATCAATGGATGAACTCCCGCAGTTTTTTAATGTCCTGTTTGGCGAGATGTCGATTGTTGGTCCAAGACCGCCATTGCCTAAAGAAGTAGCCCAGTACGAAAACTGGCAACACCGTCGTTTATCAGTTAAACCGGGTGTTACTTGTACATGGCAGGTAAATGGTCGAAATAATATTGATTTTGATGATTGGATGAAACTAGATTTAGAGTATATTGATAACTGGTCACTATGGAATGATACAAAAATTATTGCGAAAACGATTCCTGCTGTCATGAAAGGGAGCGGAGCATCTTAAGTAGCAGATATGTTGCATGGAAGCTAACATATATGTGTAAAACAGTTTGTAAATTTATAGCTCTTGTTCTCATTTTGAGTTCGCAGTTCGTATCTGTGCATGCTCAAACTTTGCTCCCGCTCGGGTTGCATCCGTATGATTTTGTCTACGACAAACTCGAACGGTATGAATCAATTCATCAAGATCAATTCCGATATTCAGTCGCACCCTATATTATCCCAAAAGACAATTCTCAAATTGCACCTCTTTCTTTTTTACAAAACGACAATGTAAAACGTATCAATTTGTTTGTCATCGCCAATGAATCTTTTCAGTCGCAGACAATCTCTTCGGCAGAATCGTATGAAACTATCCGTGCAGGTCTCTCCGGTATGTTCAAAGATAATATTTATCTCTACACAAATATTTCACTCGATGAACAAAAAGCAAAAGATGAATCATATACCGGGAAAAAATGGCGTGGTTTTGCAGGTGGTGTTGAACAGTCATTTGTAGTAGCACAGTTTAAAAATTTTGATATTACCGTTGGACGGTTTAAATCTTTTTGGGGTATAAAAAAATCTTTGGTTCTTTCTGAATCAAACGCCCTAGATGGTTTCCAGTATAGTTACTCATACAAAAAAGTTTCGCTCACTTATCGCTTTGCCAGACTCGACCAACTCGAAACAGATTTATCAACCGAAATTTTCGACAACCGTTTCTTTGCTGGGCATCGACTTGATTTTAGATTACATAAAAAACTACGGGTCGGACTGTTTGAAACTATCATCTTTGGTGGTGTAGGAAGAACAGCCGAGTTTAATTATCTAAACCCGCTCATGTCATACCATGCTGAACAGTTAGACAACAATGTCAACGATAACAGTTTTTTAGGTTTTGATTTCACCTACTACCCAATAGTAAATTCAAAATTGTATGGGCAGGTATTAATCGATGACTACCAAATTGAAGATGAATCGCAAGGGGATCAAGAGCCAAATCAATACGGTATTATCTTCGGTGGATATTTTGCCGATCTGATTTCATCCTATGATATGCGAGTCGAATATGTCAAGATTACAAACCGTACATACAACCAAGCTTTCGAACGCAACCGCTACACTTTTGAAAACAGATCACTAGGCTATTTTGAATCAAATGACTTTGAAAAAATAAACCTCTCCTGTATAAAATGGCTTTCACCACACAGTTCTCTTTCGCTTAATCTTACCTACCAACAAAAAGGTGAGGGAAATATCAGCGATACATGGACTGAACCTTGGCTAGACAGTGATGAAAGCTATTCGGAACCGTTTCCATTTGGTGTCGTTGAAAAAACAAATTCTGTCTCAGCTCAGTATCGAGGATTTTTATATAACAACTTTTATCTTGACGCAGAAATCGGAATTGAAAATATTTACAATAGAAATAACGTTATACAAGATTCTGAAAATAATAATTTTATAACTATAAGTATCTATACATTTTTCTCCAAAAAAATGTAATAAGAACAAGGAGTTTATTTTGAAAAAAGCTACTCTCATACTAGGTTGCCTGATTTTACTTTTTGTAAGTTCAGCTATAGCCGAAGAAGAAAATATTTATTCCGGAAAAGTACATAACCAAAAAATGACCGGCGTTGAAAGAAGTTTCAAAGGTGAACTTATTTGTCTCGGTTGTAATCTCAAAGAGAGCGGCGCCCGTGCTGATTGTAAAACACATGGTCATAATATTAGACTTAAAACTCAAAATGGTGTTTTCCTGACTATTTTACCTAACCAATATTCTGATAAATTACTCGCTGATAATTCATTTTTGCATAAACCGATAGAAATCACCGGCTACCATTTTGCCAAAGCAAATACTCTTGATTTGCTATCATATACAATAGCAGAAAAAACAATGAGCTGGTGTGTTGCCTGTCAAAAAATGGATGACTGTGCTCAAAAATAATTCAAGATATTATTCTAAATAGAAATAATGTACAATTATACTCTTCGTTTCCATTATTATGGAACCATTTCAGGATAGAAATTGTTCTAAATAGCATGTATATAAACGAAATAATGAAAACAGGAGTAAAAAATGTCTAAAAAAGCTTTTATTGCAGTATGTTCTATTTTGCTATTAGTACCAATGATGGTACTAGCTGGTGCTGAACATGAGCACGCAGCAGCAGATGTAAGTAAAATGAGTGGTGAAGCAACCACTCTTGAGGGTGTTCTCGTCTGCAAGAACTGTTCTTTGAAAAAAGAATTTGGTGCCAGATCAGAATGTAAGCTCAACGGTTGTCAAACATCACTTAAAACTACAAGTGGAAAATTTGTAGATTTTCTCGATAACAAATATGCCGCAGATCTTTTTGGTTCGAAGTATGCTGGTAAAAAAATCCAAGTAACTGGTACTTTCTTTGCAAACGCCAACACAATTGATGTTCAATCATATTCTATTGATGGGAAGTCTAAAAGCTGGTGTAAACAATGCACAGCGATGGATGGATGTTCCGCTTCAAAATAAATATTATTAAAAAAAAAACCGGTTCAAATCTGAACCGGTTTTTTTATGTCTGATACTATAATTCTATTTTGCTTCGGCTTTATCCATCTCTTCTTCAAACTTCGCAACAACATTATCAAGTTCTTCAACAAGGTTATCGGGAGTAAGTTTTTCTTCATCGATTGATATAGCGTTATGCTCACCGGAAGAGTCAGCAGCTTCTGGAGCTAAACCCATTTTACCGGTATCATCATCGTCTCCACTATCATCAGAACCGCCGACGATAAAACCTTCCGGAATATCTTCAGCACGTTTTGTCGTTTCAACAACCTCGCCCTGTTTCGGGGTAGATTCAACTCCTATCATCGTATCGGAAGTCACTTCAGCAGCCGTAGGTTCAGGATGTTCAAAGCCTGCTAAAGCAGCAGCAAGTTCAGGATCTATCGGTGCTTCTTCGGCAACAACGATCTCTTCAGCAGCATTGGCATCTTCAGTTACAACTTTTTCTTGAGTTGCTTCGGTGCCGACTGTTTCCATTTGGTTACGATCGACTTCGGATGAATTAGTAACTTCGATTGGTTCAGAGCTAGTGCTTACATTTGCGGTATCGTTAGCATCGTCAGAAGTTGCATCTTCGCCTTCATAACTAAATTCTGTTTCAGAAATTTTATTTACCATGGCAAGATGTATCTTGATTATATCTTTTAATTCAGTTGCATACGATTTTTTTGTTTCTTCTAATCGGTTCAACTGTTTTTTGTATTCAGAGATCATTGCTTCTTTTGATGATACCAAATTATCTGCTTTTGCTGTTGCGTCAGCCATGATTTGTTCAGCTTCATCTTTTGCGTTTGCCATTGTTGCATCGGCGTTTTTACGAGCATCAATAGCGGCACCTTTGATTGAATCTTCAAACTCTTTTAAACTATCAAGCTGGCTTTTGATTGAATCATTTTCCATTGACAGTTTTAAAGTTTCCTGTTTCATATTTTCTAAAGAAGTGGCAATCGTATCTAAAAATGAATCGACTTCTTCTTTATCATATCCACGCATCTGACTCGGAAATTCATAATTACGAATATCATTTGGGGATAAACTCATAACAAACCTAACTTTCTTTATATATTGTTGTTCAATTTTTTAAATTCCGTTCCCCTGTTCCCAACTGAAACAATGAGAAAGTATTTCTTACTATTATTATCGAACAAAACGAAGAAAATATTAACCTGATTTAGCTGTTTTTTTGAAGTTTTAATATGTTGTTGTTGAGGTGCTTACAAGAATAATAGAGTTGTTTGTCTCTCTCTTAAGAAAATCGTAGGTCAGGAGTTGGGTAGCTCACCCCTTGGGGGGAGTTTCTGTTCCCCGTCTGAACATTCCCGTACCCCAAGGGGTACGCCACCTGTCAGGTCTCGGAAAGACCTGACCTACTAAAATACAAATATTTATTACGTTTTATCTCTTGAGCCAAAGAGTCCGGTGCCGACCCGAATCATGGTAGAACCTTCTTGAATTGCAATTTTGAAATCTGAACTCATCCCCATTGAAAGATGTGTAAATCCGTTGCCAACGATTTGTTTTCCCTCTTTAAAAAGATGATGACATTTATGAAATGCTGCCCGAATTTTATTTTCGTCTATGGTATGCGGACCAATTGTCATCAGACCTGTCAGTTTTAGATTAGGAAGTTGGTATATCTGTTTGATAAAGTCGAGAGTTTCATCAAGAGCGACGCCATTTTTTTGAGGTTCTTCCGATGAGTTCACTTCGACAAAACATTCAATCGTACGTCCGGCTTCAACGGCACGTTTTGAAATTTCTTTTGCAAGTTTAAGCGAATCTACCGACTGAATACAGTCAAAAAGCTCTACCGCTTTTTTTACTTTGTTAGTTTGGAGATGACCTATCATATGATAACGGGCGATTTGCCCAAGCTCTACAATTTTTGGTTCAGCATCTTGCAGACGGCTTTCGCCGATATTAAAAACACCCGATGCAACCGCTATACTAATTGCTGTTGCAGGAAATGTTTTGGTAACAGCTATTACTGTTATATCGTCGGCATCACGGTCACACTCTTCGCACGCTTGTGCAATCTGACCGTTTAATTCCATTAAATTTTTCGCAAATCGATCTTTCATTCTTCTCACAATAAAACATGAAACTATAAAAAGAAGCAAGACAATTGTGAAAATTTATTACTTATACAGTAGCAATCTCTGCTAAGTCATTATTGTTTGGAGGAATCTCCGGTTGGATAACAGGTAACTCGGCAACTTCAGGAGTTGGTGCAACGAACTTCGAAGCAATCATCGACACGGCATCATCAACTCGTCCAAAGAATGACTCAATAGAATTAACCAGCTGATCTTTTACAAAAGCAACTGTTTCCTCGGCAAAACCAAGTTCTTCAACTGCCATAGTGAAAAACTCTTCTGCTTTGGCAAGCATGTCAGACTCGGCAGCACCTAAATAGCTATCAACAGTATCAAAGAAAGTCGACATCATTTCATTGGTTCCTGATTCAGCAACATTCCCGGCAGACTTTACATAGCTTTCTAAATTACTTGGATCGGTTTCCGACATCTGTTTAGTCTGTACGTTGAATTTATTCATGAATGAGAAATTAAATTTTGAATCCATACGATAGCGAAGTGCAAATTTATTGACCGAACGACGGTAACCGCCAGCTTCTTCAGTTTTCATCGACTTACTAATTTTGGTAGATTCATCATAGAATGAGCGTACATCAAAGTTCCGAGATTGAGCACCAAATGCACCCGCCTGACGAGAACTTCCTTTAAACTTGGATTTTGTGATAGAATGCCCATCAACATTTTCAGCCATATTGGTTTCAATAATCTCTTTGCTTTTAATATCAAATGCTGCCCGCAGTCCAACCCCACCGGCGGCAAATTCGGTTATCTCTGCTGTATCACCATTAGCAATCGACTCGGCAACACCCTGGATAGCATGTAAATCAAATTGCAACATCATTTTATAGTCGAGTGTTGTGCGACGGCTGATATAACCGACTTCTCCTGACTCGGCACCACTCGGAAGATTTTCTTCATTCGGTTCTGTTGGGTTTGCGTAAGTCGGATTATCGGTCGACGGTTTATTTGGATCACTGCTTGTTGTCGGTTTTTCTGTTTCCGATGATGGCAAATAGGAGTCGGATGGAAGTTGTTCCTGTGGAACTGAATCTTTGGCGGTATCGGTATAATAATGATTTGGCGTACGACCTGTGCTGACCGAGTTGGTCATTTGCTGATAATGGTCACGGAAATTATTCGCTATCTGATTAAAAAAGCTGGAAAATCCCATTTTGTAATCCTCAATTGTTTAGTTTCGAAACTACATTATATATCGACCGATGGCAGATTTTCTAAAGCGAGACAATCAAGGCTTCCAACTGATTGTTTGATACTTGACAAACCTTGTGAATTTTATAACTTAGTGAAAAGAAGTTAAATATTTTAAAATTATAAGGATATAAGAATATGTCACCTGTCCATCCAGATACTCTCATGGCTCTTTCAACCGGTATTCAAGCCGAAGTTGCCTCGTATGTTTTTTATATTGAAGCTGCCAAAAAAGCCAATAATGACGAACAAAAAGAAATTTTAACAGAATTAGCCCTCGAAGAAAAAGATCATTTTCATATTTTGGAAAGACAATATGATTCTTTAATCAGAACCGAAAAATGGATTTCCACTTCAGATATTTTAAAAGCGGAAGGTCTCCCTGAAATTTCTGAAGATATGACTAATGAACATCAGGTCTTAATGGATGAAGTCGCCAAAGCTGCATCTATGGACACAATTTTGGACATCGCCTATCGCCTTGAAGAAGAAGCATACGATCTGTTTCATGGTGCCATTGATAAATGCGACACCGATGAAGGCAAAAAAATCTTCACCGAACTTTCTAAATTAGAACAAGGTCACATGATACTTATTGACGATATGCGTAAAAAGCTACACGTCAAATAAGTTACTTTCTTAATTATAAATTTCAATCTATGCAAAAGACCCCGTTCACGGGGTTTTTTATTAACTTAGGAGAACAGCTCGATGAAAAACAATCTTCGATTATCGAACGGTTGCGTGCTTTTATAGACGGCGATGAAATATTTTTAGACATTGACTATAGTAAATTTTGCTAAACTCATTCAATATTAATAAATCAGGCATAGCCTGAAGACTATCAACGTAGACTATTGTTTTTTAGATATTTATTATAGTAAGTTTTGTAAATTCATTCAATATTAATAAATCAGGCATAGCCTGTTTTTATTTGTCTTTTCCTCTCATCATGTGTATACATAATACAATGCCACCAGCAAGAAAACTTCAGTGGATTGAGTTGTCGCAAAAAGCGATAGACAAAAATATCCAGTCGCTCACATCGTTTGCCCTGGGCAAACTTTTTGCCGTTTGTGTAAAAGCAAACGCCTATGGTCATGGCATCACCGAAACAGTCAATATGCTTCTGGAGAACGAACAGGTCAACTACCTGACTGTCCACTCAATGCGTGAGGCAATCAAATGCCGTCGTGCCGGATGGCGTAAGCAGATAATGCTTCTCGGACCGGTAGAACTATGCGACACCGATGCAGTCTTAGAATTCGATATCGAGCCGGTTGTTTTCAACACAAAATTTTTAGATAACATTGGCAAACGTGCCGACAAATTCAACCGCAAAGTCAGAACCCATCTTAAGCTTGAAACTGGCACTAACCGTCAGGGTGTCATTGAAAAAGATATTGAAAAATTTGCGACTGTTTATAAAAAATATAAATCACTCGGAAAACCGTATGGTGCCTCTACCCATTTTGCAAATATCGAAGACACAACTAATCATGACTACGCCGAATATCAGCTTGAACAATTTCAAAAACTTATCAAAGTCATGACCGTTCACAAAATTAAACCAAAGATCCGTCACACGGCATCATCGGCAGCTACTATTCTTTTTGGCAAAACACATTTTGAAATGGTACGCCCCGGAATTTCGGTCTATGGTTATTGGCCATCAAAGGAAACCTATCTTTCCCACAAACTCGACGGTGGCGTGAACGAACTTTTTGAACCTGTCTTAACATGGAAATCCAGAGTGACACAGATTAAAAAAGTCGATGCCGATGCGTTCATCAGCTACGGCTGTACTTACCAAACGACCGCAAAATCAAAAATCGCTATTATCCCGGTCGGTTACTACGACGGTTACGACCGTGCTTTATCAAACAAAAGCTATATTCTGATAAATGGCAAACGGGCTCCGATTCGGGGTCGGGTCTGTATGAATTTGATGATGGCAGATATTACCGATATTCCAAAAGTCACTTTGGAAAACGAAGCTACCTTGCTTGGACAAGAAAAAAAAGAACTGATCTCGGCAAATAAAATTGCCGATTGGGCAGACACAATCAATTACGAAATTCTCGCTCGCCTCTCAGGCGAAATATACCGTGAAATTGTACTATAATTCACTAAATTAGCAAATCTAAACCCTTTTTATCGTATTTCAATAGAGCGTAAGTTACTGAATAACAACAGAATCACATCTTTGTTATACTTTTAAAATAATAATTCACTTGACAAAACAACTCAAAAAAGATATAATTTCTTGTGAACCATTTCACATGAAAATTATTATGCCGTTTTATCGTTTGAATTAATAGGAGTTACTATAATTATGTCATCTGAACAGCCAGCTAAAAAGAGAATTTCCGAATCCACAATCCATAGACTTTCTATGTATTATAGAACTTTATCCTTACTGCAAAAAGAAGGGTACGAAACGGTTTCCTCAAAAGAATTGGCTAACCGCGAAAAACTAACTCCCGCCCAAGTCCGCAAAGATCTTTCTTTCTTTGGTTCATTTGGTACCAGAGGACTCGGGTATGACGTCAACGAACTCAAAGCGAAAATTGGCGAGATTCTCGGAATCGACCGCCAGTGGAAACTTGCTATTATCGGAATCGGTAATATTGGTTCGGCGTTGGTCAACTATAAAGAGTTCTCCCGCCAAGGTTTTTCTATCGTCAAACTATTTGATAACGACCAAAGAAAAATCGGCTCCAACCATAAAGGTATCATTGTCTCAGACATAAAAAACCTTGACAAAGAAATCGCCGAAGATGGTATCGAAATGGTCATCATCACTGTACCGGCGACTGTCGCTCAGTATATGGTCGACGATGTTGTCCGTGCGGGGGTCAAAGCAATTTTGAACTTTGCTCCGATCAATTTAAAAGTTCCGCCTAATGTCTATCTCCGTAATGAAAATATGTCGATGGAACTTGAATATTTATCATTTGCTATTGTAAATAATCATACACCAAAAAATTCAAAATAGCAATGCTATGATAAAGTAACCATGTTATAATTTATGGATGAATTATAACCTCTTTTTTGATCGTCATCTTTGATAAAACGGCCTGTGGCGACAGGTCGTTTTTTTTATGTACTTATTGCGAGAAACTTCCGTATAAAAGTATAAATAAAATCAGGAGATAATTATGCCTATCATGTCCAACGACAAGATTCAACAATTAAGTCAAAAAATCGCCGAACAAAAAAGTCAGCTAACTCAATTAAAATCTGAACTACAACCAAAACAAATTTCTGACTATCAATTTTTAAACAAAGAAAACAGTACAACAAACTTATCCGACATGTTCGGCTCTCATAAATTCTTAGTCGTTATCCACAATATGGGACAGTCTTGTAAATTCTGTACTATGTGGGCAAATGGTTTTGAGGGTGTCTATAAACACTTCGACGACAAATCCGGATTTGTTCTGATAAACCACGACCCGATTGAGAAACAAAATGCATTTGCTCAAAAACAAAATTGGACATACCCTATCTACTCCGCCAAAGATAATTCTTTTAACAAAGAGCTCGGATTCATATCAGACGGCAATTCTCTCTGGCCGGGAGTTTCTACTTTAAGAAAAAATTCAGATGGTACAATTGAACTTTTAGCACAAGAATCGTTTGGTCCCGGCGATGAATTCTGCTCGGTTTGGCATATCTATGATTTACTACCGGAAAAGTTTTCATATTAAGACTTGCATATATATCGTAAATAATTAGTATAATGAACAGGTTCAAATAACTATACTAATTAGAATTTTAGACGATAGAAGAGATATGAAAAAAATAACAGTTATTTTAATGTTTGCGATAATTTTTACTCATGTTGCAATATCAGCACAAACTTATGACTCCGCCCATGTTTATGCACAAATAGCCGGCAAGGCTTTGTATGACACAAAATATGAAAAAGCAGAA
The DNA here is from genome assembly GCA_024278935.1 of Candidatus Zixiibacteriota bacterium. Lineage (GTDB taxonomy): Bacteria > Zixibacteria > MSB-5A5 > GN15 > FEB-12 > QQUK01. The sequence goes on along the minus strand of JAJRSF010000045.1, from coordinate 4,041 downwards.
GAAAATTATAATAATGTCTTACGATTTGATAAAGAAAATTTTAATGCAATCAAATCACTCGGAATTATTTATTCTGCAACCGGCGATCAGTTAAAAGCAAAAGAGTTTTTTGAACGTGCCTATAAAATGAATAAATCTGATGACGACCTTTGTAACAACTTAGGTGTTATTTATTCAGGTGAAGGCAAGGTTGATAAAGCGATTTCATTTTATGAACAAGCCCTCGCTTTGAACCCAAAAAAACCAGTCTACCTAACCAACCTTGGACAAGAATTTACCAAAAAAAACCAGACCGGTAATGCGTTACAATATTTACATCGTTCTGACAGTATTGCCCCAAACCAAGTTGTCACCCTTTTTAATTTAGGCAATGCCTATGCCTTGGCAAAAAATTACGCTAGCGCCGAATCCTACTATGAAAAATGTATAACGCTCGGTGAAAAAAGTACAGAGCTTTACTATTTCATGGGAACGATAAAAAGAAATCTGAAAAAATATGATGAGTCCGAATCTTTCTTTTTAAAAATCTTAGAACAGAATAAATCTGATCTGAATGCTGTTATGTCTTTAGGCGTTTTATATTCGATGCAAAGCAAATATCAAGAGGCTATCAATCAATACAAAAGAGTCCTAGAGATTGATGACACTTTTGTAAATGCCAAAATCTCTTTAGGTGCCTCTTACTCGCTCTTCGGTGATACAAAAAACGGTGACATAATCTTAAAAGAATTATTTGCTCAAGATTCTGCCTACGGTCTTCGCATGCTTGATGTTTTAAGATACGAGTATACAAAAAAATCGAAAAAATAGTTCAAATTGCAAAATATTAAGAACTTAAAAAGTATAGGAATTTTCCCATAGCCTGTTTGGAAAATTCCTCTTTTTTATTCCCAAACCAACCATCTTTTTGTTCTCCCGCAACAACTTACCTGTATGGCACAATTTTTGTTATTGAAACAATAAAACAACAACAGGAGAACAGATTTTATGAAAAAATTCTTACTCACAACTTTTTGCCTGCTTTTTCTTTTTACATCATTTGCAACAGCTGATTCAAATCAGAAAAATAAGCCAGCAAAAAAACAGATTAACAACGCAATTGTCGCCTATAATAATCTCTCATTAGCGATTGATTTTTGGCACGATGCTACGTTAAAAGGAAACTCCAAATCGGTTTCTGAACACAAACAGATGATGTTTGCAATCATCACCGAAGATATAAAAGATAATCATCAAGCAATTTCATATGCAAAACTAAACGCATCTTATGTTGACAAAACAGCAGATAAGAATGAAAAGATTGATGACAAACATAATTTAAAAAATGATGTATCAGTTTTTCGGGCAAAGAAATTACTTTTTAATTCACTGAAGAAATCCAAAACATTTGCTTACTCTTATCGTTTGCTTGCGGATTATTTGCAAATTTTGAAAAGAGAAATCGATCAAAACAAAATTGAAATCGCTGGTGATGACTCTGACAGACAAGAGAACGCAGGGCAAGTTCGGTTTATAAAATAAAATTTCATCAGGAATGCATTCCTGACATCGCAGAATTTTTGATTTCCCTCCTGTGATCATTACCGAAAAGGTCGTACAAATTTTGTACGACCTTTTTGTATTTTTTTACTGAATTGACATTGTCGGGTTTCTCACAATTATATTATTTTAGAATCGGAACCACGACCTACAAATAATTTTAGCAGCAGCATCCGCCCGGTTTTGTTGCGTAGACTCGCACAGTCGCTACTTTACCGGCATAGTTGTCGGCATCTTTGAGAGAAAATGTTCGGTCACCATCGGTACCGCATCCGCAGTTATCATTTGCCATAGCAGCAAGTGACGATGAGTCGTAGACTAATTTTTCGGTGACTTTTACATCGGTAAAACCCGCTTCTTCCATCAGTCTGATATACTCATCTTCTTCAACAGCTCCCGCAATACATCCGACCCAGGCACCAATGTCTGAACGGAATTCATCGGGGAGTCCGATTGTTACAATGTCTGACACCATTACTTGTCCACCCGGTTTGAGAACTCGGAAAGATTCGGCGAAAACTTTTTCTTTGTCAGGCGAGAGATTGATAACACAGTTTGAAATTATCCAGTCGACTTCAGAATCAACAACCGGCATCGATTCCATTTCGCCTTTGCGTACTTCGGCGTTTGTGATTTTTGCGGTGACTAAATTTTTACGGCAGACATCGATCATTGCATCGGTCATGTCTAGCCCGATAGCTTTTCCGGTGTCGCCAACTTTTTTGGCAGCTAATATCAGATCAAGCCCCGAGCCTGAACCAAGGTCTAGGACAACTTCGCCCGGCTTGACTTTCATAAATGCGACCGGGTTGCCACATCCAAACGATGAAACCGTTCCCGGCATATTTTGAAGTTGTTCGTCGGTGTAGCCTGCCATTTTCGCAAACCGTTCGGCAGCCTCTTTGTCAAATTCGACAGGTTGCGGAGCGCAGCAGGAGTCTGAAGACTCCTCTTTATTATTTGCTGGAGAGCAGCAATCATCTGAAGAAACCATTGGAAGTGAGCCTGTAACTTTTTCTACTTTCATATTGATAGCTTTGGCGTAATGGTCTTTGATTTTTTCTTTGATATCTTTAGGTGCTTTATGTTCTGACATTTTTAGAGCCTTTATGTTAAATATTATTTTTCTTTGTTTTAATGTACTACAAATTAGAACATTGGGTAGTGGAAAAAGTTGCTAAAATAAATACACACCCCTTTATCCCCTCTTAAAAGAGGGGAAATTAATTATAGAAAACACAGCCTTAAGGTTGTTTTATTTAATTCCAAAATGGGTTCGTTTTTAATATAAAAAAGTTGTTATAAGGCATATTTTTCACTCATATTTCGCTATAAACAAAACAGGCTTAGCCTGTTAGGACGAAATGGCTTTACTTGGTAAAATGGCTTAAAGCCATTTTGGTTATTATAAACTGTAGTGATTTTGGTACGCATTTTTTTTCTCTTTCGTTAAGGTTCTCTGTATAAGATGCAAGGCTGAGCAAATACGCCAAAGCTGTAGGTTTTTGTGTACGGGATTCTTTTAAACAAAAAGGTTTCTTCTTAAGTCTATATTGTATATATAAGTATATAAGAAATATACTCGGGGAACTGTCATGAATATAAAAAACATTTCGATCATCATATGCATTCTGCTTTCTATAGCTGTTTTATCCTGCAAAGAAAAACCGACTACGGTGAAGATTCATCTTAAAATAGAAGAACTGAGTTCCAGGCGGATGAAATGCACCGATATGCGGACGTACATAATTGAACTGCGAGAAGGGGATTCTTTTGAAAATGATCTGTTTATATTATCAAAAATTTCACTTGATAGCACTCTGCATATTAAATTAAAAAGATATTTGCAGGAGTTCGGCAAACCACACAAACAAATCTCTGATACTAACATTCTGATTTTAACATTTGATGATATTCGACTGTATGAAGAATCTCCTCATGGCACGACAAATTATTATCTGAAGATTGATAGTACAAATAATTTTTACGATCTCAACTCTTCTGATGAATATCCAATCATTACAGATGTAACCGAGGCAGATAATTTGTGTGGCGGAACTGTTCAGAAAGAATCTATTGAAGATTGTAGCTTTATAAAAACACTTTGGACAGAAATCTACAACGAACATGGTTTATTAGTTAAGCATGGTATCTTAAAAAAATGGAATAACGACGGCGACCTGATTCATATTATGTCGTATGACAGTGGCAGAGCAAAAGGGGCTACGCAATCATGGTTTGACCATGGGCAACAAAGTATTTATGGGTTTTATCTGAACAATCATAGAGATCGTACTTGGACAACATGGTATGAGAATGGAAATTTAAAGTCTAAAGAGAACTATGAAAACGGTAACAAGGTTGGAGAATTTATTTCATGGCATGAGAACGGTGCTATCAGCGAACAGGGTGGCTATGTTTATTACAATGCAAAAGATGGTCCCTGGACACGTTGGTATCCAAATGGAAATTTAAAATCACAGGGCTATTTTGACCATGGCT
>JAJRSF010000044.1 GCA_024278935.1 Candidatus Zixiibacteriota bacterium | reverse complement strand
TGGCCGCTTGCATTTATTGTTGGTGCAACTGCCGGTTTATATATGATGATTTATTTTGTATCGAATGCGATGAATCAGGTTGCATCTACTATGAGAAATGTCATTGTGACAAACCCGGAGACTCAGCTTATCATTTGGGGGGAAACGATTGGTTCTATTCTCATTGTGATTGGTGTTGTTTCGGGACTGGTTTATTTCTTCTTCTCAAAAGAACATAAAGGTGTCTTTGGTCACACAGCAAAAGTTGGTATATGGTTTTTAATGATTACCTTTGGTGCTCACTTTGGGTATACCGTCATGAGTCGTATGTCTTTGTTGATCGGACGAATTGATTTTCTGTTTAGAGACTGGCTCCATCTGTTAAATTAGCATAAAAATTAGGTAAACTTTAATAAATAAGATAATGAAATTTATCTCTATTCTTTTTGTTTTTCTTCTTTCTCTATCTGTTTCAGCTCAAACAAACGATATTGATTCAACTTCAATAATCGTCGATGATTCTCTTACTCAAAAAATTGCCCCGCCGACATCTGTTATTGTTGAAGATTTTAAATATGACGATGGTGATAACTTAAATATTCATTGGGTGCCGTCGATAGACGACCTTCCGCAAGATGGTAAAGTAATTCGGTATCGGATATATCAATCTGTCAATAATGGGGAAGAGGAGTTAATTGACTCGGTTAATTTTTCTGTCAACCATAAAAAAATCGAGGGGTTAGATATTGACTCATCGTATGCCTTTGTTGTCTCTGCCGTTTCTAAAAATTCTGAAGCAAAATCCAATAAAACAATTTCATTACAACCTGAACGTGAATGGATAAATTTTAACTTAGCATCACTCTTTCTTATCGCTCTTTTTATAACAGCTGCAGTTATTTATTTTATCGAAACAGCTCGACGCGGGAAGGAACTGTTTGTTCGGAAAATTGCCGGGCTTGAGGCAGTCGATGAAGCTATCGGACGTGCTACCGAAATGGGACGACCGATTTTGTTTATCCCTGGTATTCACGATATGGATGATGTTCAGACTTTAGCGGCGATAACTATCTTAGGCAAAGTCGCTCGTCAGGTTGCTGAATATGATACAAAAATTCGTATGCCTGTCGCACGGTCACTTGTCATGACTGCCGCTCGTGAAACTATCAAAACTGCCTATCAGACTGCCGGTCGACCTGATGCTTACAACGATGATATGGTAAATTATATTACCGATGAACAGTTTGGCTATGTTGCCGCTGTTGACGGAATCATGGTGCGTGAAAAACCTGCCACGATTTTCTTGCTCGGAGCCCTTTTTGCCGAGTCGCTTATCTTGGCTGAAACAGGTAACTCGGTTGGTGCGATTCAAATTGCCGGGACAGCTCGTCCTGCACAGCTTCCGTTTTTTATCGCCGCTTGTGACTTTACTTTGATTGGTGAAGAACTTTTTGCGGCGTCGGCATATCTATCGGGCGAACCAAAGATGTTAGGCTCTTTAAAAGGGCAGGATGTCGGCAAGGCACTCGCTATGGCTGTGATTATTGTTGGCGTTATTTCTATTACTCTTGGTGAGGCTTATGATATTGAATTTTTTAATAACATCACTGCTAGTCTGAAATCATTTTTCTCGGTGAGTAAATAATGAAAAGAACAGTCCCTCTTATAATTACTTTTGTTGTTGGAACAGTTTTGATTTTATCTGTATTCATTCCACCGATGGAAAACTTAGGCGAAAATTTCACGCTCTTCTTTGACATCATTGCCGTCTTTGCCTTCTTCCTCGGCGGTGGTAATTTGGTACGGGTGCATTTCCAAAAAATTTCTCGAAAGTCTGATGACTTTCAATTTTCATTCGTAACCCTTATCGGATTTTTTGTCATGCTCTCGGCAGGACTTTTCAAAATCGGTAACCCGGGTGACATAGCATCATCGGTGACTGCTGACGGTTCTCTGTTTAATACGATTTATCAATCAGTTTTTGTTCCGCTAAGTTCTACTATGTATGCCTTGCTTGCTTTCTTTGTTGCGTCGGCATCCTATAGAGCGTTCCGTGCCAAAAACCGCGAGGCTACTTGGCTGCTTATCGCAGCATTTATAATTCTACTAGGCTCGACACCATTTGGAACTATGCTTACCTCGTGGGTTCCTGAATCCTGGTCGATTTTCCATATTCCCAATTTAGCTGTATGGCTGATGAGTTCACCAAACTTGGCAGGGCAGAGAGCTATTATTATCGGTATCGGTCTTGGTGTGGTATCAATTTCGTTGCGTCTTATTTTAGGACTTGAAAGAACTTACTTGGGGGATGACAGTGCTTAATCCTCTCTTTGCAATATCAGCTCAAACAATCGGTATCACTTTAACTCTTATTATAATCGGCTTAGGTCTTGCGTGGTTGTTCTGGAGATCATTCTCTGGTAAAGAAGTCGACCGCCGGATAATATTTATCTTTATATTTTTCTCAGTAGCTGCTCCGATTCTTTTTAAGATTTCATTTACTTTTAAAGCGATACCAATCGTAAGTGCTTTGTACGATAAAGTCGAATCACTTCCTGCTGGTTCCACGGTTCTTATCTCATATGATTTTGATCCTGCTATGGCACCTGAAGTACAACCAATGGCCGACGCACTCAGTCGTCATTGTCTCAGTCGAGATTTAAAAATTATTTATATGTGTCTTTTCCCAACAGGGCAGGGGCAGCTTGAAGAAACTTTCCGCACTGTTGTCAGAGAAGAATTCCCGAACAAAAAAGATGGTATCGATTTTGTCAACCTTGGTTACAAAGCCGGGGGTGAGGGTGTTCTCAATGTTATTGTAACTGATTTTGAAAAGATGTTTCCGACCGATGTAAACTCGGTGCCGTATGGTGATATCCAAGTTTTTGACAATATCAAATCTTGCCAAAATTTAGATCTCATAATTTCTATCGGTGGTGGTCGTCCCGGAATTAAAGAATGGGTTCTCTTTGTTGGTGACCCGGGCAATGTGCCAATGGCTGCCGGTGTTGCTGCTGTTGTTGCTCCGCAGTTGTATCCGTATTTTCCGAATCAAATTCTTGGTCTGCTTGGTGGTGTTAAAGGTGCCGCTGAATATGAAAATAAAATGCGTGATGAACACGAACAATTTAAAGATATGCCAACGCCTGCTACTACGATGATGGGACCACAAACACTTGCACATATTGTTGTCATGGCATTTATCATTATTGGTAATATTTTATATTTTAGAAATAAAAGAAGAGAGGAAGGGTAATGAAAAAAACTACGATTATTACTTTTGCTGTTATCTCTGCTCTCTTTTTAGTAAGTTGGATTGCCAAAGGAATGTTCACCGAAGGTTCATCGCCTTTCCTTGATGGGTTCCTTGTTACTCTAGCTGCATTTTTAACTCTCGCAATTATGTCTTTCTTATATAAAGATAATCCGTATTACAAATTTGCCGAACATCTATTTGTTGGTGTCTCGGCTGCCTATGCGATGTGCTTAGGTTTTTGGTCGACGATTGTCGGAAACTTGATTCCGAGACTCTCAAGCGGAATCTCTGAATTTTTCAAAGTAAGTTATATTGAAGGTGACTATAACTTTATTTACTTCATCCCGATTATTTTCGGAATCCTTCTGCTTATGCGTCTTTCCCCAAGAGGGGGATGGCTCTCCAGATGGCCACTTGCATTTATCGTTGGTACCACGGCAGGGCTGAATTTTGTCCGTTACCTAAGATCAGATTTTATCAATCAGGTATCATCTACTATTGTACCGCTGATGATTGACTGGCAGGGCTTTGGTCACTTTTTCTCAAACCTCAACTTTTCAGCAACCGGACAGCTCGTTATGATGTTCAGTAATCTTGTGATATTTATAGGGGTTACCTGCGGAATTATCTATTTCTATTTTTCCAAAGAACATACCGGTTGGTTTGGACGAGCATCGAAAATTGGTATCTGGATTTTGATGATAACTTTCGGGGCATCGTTTGGCTACACCGTGATGGGACGGATTTCTTTGTTAGTTGGACGTATTACATTTTTGTTTAGAGATTGGTTAGAAATAATAAGTTAAATATATATATTATTAAAGGAATGCCTATGAAGGTAAAACTATTAATCATGGTTGTTATGATGCTTGCACTAAGCTCTTTTTGCTTTGCACAAGATAATGCAACCGAAGCAGGTACAGAAGATACTGACACAACTGCTGTTGTTGAATCTATCATTCTGCCGGCTCCTCCGGGGAATCTGACCGGAATAGATAAACCAAATGACCATGGTCATGCGGCGATTCTCAGTTGGGATTTATCTCCTGACGATGGTGCCGGAGAAAATTCTGTCTTAAAGTATGAGATATACAAATGGGTTCCACAGTTGATGCTTGATATCAACTTGGTTCGCGATTCTTTGTCAGTTATCCAAAGGATATTAAGAAACACAACAAGTGGAATTACTGAAGGCACACAAGCTGACAGTATGAAAATTGTATTTGAAAAATATTCACGTGATGAACTTTTTGATATCAGAAATACTCTTATAGCACATGTGAAACAAGAAAACACAGGGCTTGCTGAAGCAAGCAATTCTTATCCTGAAAATGGTGCCTGGTTGTTTGTTGATAAAAAACCATCCGGTACAAAATCTTTTGTCCATATCGGAAGTAAAGATTTTAAGTCTGCAGGTTTTGTTCCTGATTTTGCCAATCTCTATTATAGAGTCGATGCTGTCACCATTGATGGTGCGAAATCGAGTTCGAAGGTTTTAGGACCTATACAAACAAGCGGTCAATGGTACAATACTTATCGTACTCCGGTTGTCTTCTCAGTTCTTTTCTTTACACTGCTTACTATTTACTTTGTAAGGGAGGCTAGAAAAGGTGCCGACCTTTATGTTCGTCCACTTGGTGGTATTGAGGCAGTTGATGATGCTATCGGTCGTGCGACTGAAATGGGTCGTCCGATTCTCTATGTACTGGGGCTTGGTTCAGCGGCGGATATTGCGACGATTGCATCGTTCACTATCTTAGGCCGTGTTGCCAAAAAAGTTGCTGAATATCAGACTGAACTTTTAGTTCCTACTTATGATCCTATCGTGATGACGGTTGCTCAAGAGGTTGTCAAATCTGCCTATCTTGATGCCGGTCGTCCTGATGCTTATAAGGAAGATACAGTTCACTTTGTGACACAATCACAATTTGCTTATGTTGCTGCTGTTAATGGAATCATGCTTCGTGAACTTCCTGCGACTAACGTCTACATGGGTAAGTTCTTTGCGGAGTCTCTCATCCTTGCTGAAACAGGAGCCTTAGCTGGTTCTATTCAGATCTCGGGTACCGATGAAATCGCACAGATTCCATTCTTTATTGTAGCCTGTGATTACACTCTCATTGGTGAAGAGCTTTATGCTGCTTCGGCGTATTTAGGAAAAGAACCTGTTTTGCTTGGTTCTTTAAAAGCACAGGATTATGCAAAAGCTGCTATTATTCTGCTTGCTGTTATTGGTGTTGTCTTAGCTCAATTTGAGTTCGGGGCTGCTTTCGTGAACCTTTTTGAAGTAGCCAATTAGGAGGAATGGATAAATGAAAAGACAATTACCGTTTTTATTAGTTTTTCTCTTCGGTGCATTCATGGTTTTTCAGTACTATGTACCTCATGAATCATCTGAATTTGTTTATGAATTCTTACTTGACTGGGTTATGATTATCGGAATCTTTGCCCTTGCTTTGGGTATTTGGTCCCTTTATACCGTCTCAGTTGATAAGATTCGACATAAAAAAGAAAACTGGGCGTACTCTTATGTAACGCTTATAGGTTTGTTTATAATGGTCGTGCTCGGCTTTACATATAAAGTTGGCGACAGTTGGGGATTCTATTCCGTTTTTGTAATATCCCTTATGACATTGCTCGGGTTTTTAATACAAACATCGGTTTCAAAAGATAAGGGACTTTGGTTAGGGCTTTCAGGGCTTTCGCTTGTAGTCGCACTTGGAATTGCTTTCACCGATGACTCTTGGGGCATTGCCTTTATGACTTCCGAAGGTTTATCAAACACGATGTTTACAAACTTTGCTGATTTTGTACTGACTCCAATTCTTGCTACAATGTTTTCGCTCTTAGCATTCTTTATTGCTTCGGCAGCATACCGTGCTTTCAGAGCAAGAAACATATTGGCAACATTGTTGTTAATCGCAGCGATTATTGTGATGTTACGTTTCAACCCTTATATGCCGTTTGGCTTACCTGAGTATATGGCTAAAACTTCTAACTGGCTTATGAATGTTCCGAATTTGGCTGCTCAACGTGCTATTGTTATTGGTATTGGTCTCGGTATTGTAGCAACATCGCTTAAAGTTATTTTAGGCATCGAACGTGGCTATATGGGGAAAGGATAAATCATGACTGAAAAGAAAAACATATTTGATAAAATGATGACGCTTGACAGAAGATGGGTTTTCTTATTTCTCATTGTTGTCTGTGTTGCTACTTATGCTGCTGATTTTTCAATTCCAATTAATACAGAACAAGAAACTGAATCTATTTTTAACTTCTTAGATTCACTTCCTCCTGATGATATTGTTTTAATCGCTATTGATTATGATCCAAACAACTTGGCAGAACTTCATCCTATGACCTATGCCGTTGTGGAACATCTTTGGCGGAAAAAAGTAAAGGTTATCTTTACTTCCCTTTCACAACTCGGACCTGCCATGGCAGATCAGGCGATTAGAGATATTTCTGATTCACTTAAAATTGATAAGACCTACAATTATAATGGGGTTGAGCATAATTTCAAAGGTCGTGAAATTGTCAATGGTGTTGACTATACTTTCTTAGGATACAAACCATACTATGCTCTTATTATCTTAGGTATGGGACAGGATTTCAGACTTAATTTCCCGAATGATTATTATGGTACACCTCTTGATGATCTTCCAATGATGCAAGGTGTTATCAACTATGACCAAGTCGCCTGTGTGGTTGATTTGTCGGGTGGTAACATTACCGACGCATGGATCTCTTATGGTCAGGGTCGATTTAATTTCCCTCTTATGTTAGGTCTCACCGGTGTGATGACCGCGCAGTACTATCCGTTTTTGGGTTCCGGTCAGGTATCGGGAATCATGGGTGGACTACTCGGAGCAGCTCAATATGAAGAGCTTGCTGATAACCCGGGAAGAGCTAAAGATGGTATGAGAGTTCAACTGTTTGCTCACTATGTGATTATCCTGTTTATCGTACTTGGTAATATTGGGTACTTTATGAGTAGACGTAAAAATCTGGAAGGAGGCAACTAATATGGAATTTACAGATTTCCTATGGATGACATGCGGTATCTTTTTAACATTAGCAACATTTTCGTTCCTGTATAAAGATAACCCGTTTTATAAATTTGCTGAGCATCTTGTTGTTGGTGTCTCTGCTGGGTTCTTTGTGATTATTTTATGGCACAATACCCTTGTTCCAAACTTGTTCCAAAAACTTGAAGATGGCGACTGGTATATGCTCTGGTTGAACTCATCTGAATGGTGGTATATCATCCCTGCACTCTTAGGTGTTCTCATGTGGACTCGGTTCTCAAAAGAATACTCATGGGTCTCTCGTTGGCCGATGGGGCTGTATATCGGTATCTCAACAGGTATCGCTATCCCGCTTGAAATGGCTAACCGTGTCAATAAACAGCTTCACGCAATGATGGTCGAAATTGACTGGGCAAACTTCTTTGGTGCCGATGGGTTTGATCTGCTCAGTACAACATCAGGTTTAGCACAGTTGATTATTTTCCTTGGAACTGTTGCCGGATTGATTTATTTCTTCTTCTCTAAAGAACACAAAGGTGTCTTTGGTGGGGTTGCAAAATTCGGGATATGGATTCTGATGATTGGTTTTGGTGCGTCATTTGGTTATACCGTTATGGCTCGTGTTTCTCTATTCATTAACCGCATGCAAGATACTAAAGCATGGGGACTGGAAGCGTTTAACGCAAATGATATTGCCAATCCAAACTACGGTTCTCAGTATCAAATTGTCTTTTGGGCTTTGACACTATTTGTAGTTGGTTATATCGTCAAAGAGATTATGCAGCATCTAAAGAGTAAAAACGCATAAGAAATAATTTCTTATAAATTAAAACCCACTCACTTAGAGTGGGTTTTTTTTATAAACTTTTTACGAAGATTGGGGTATAAAGTAAAACAAAAGAAATAGTTGTATGTTAAAACAAGTAGTGAATCCTGATTATAGTTGGGAGATAACAAGTTAGAGCGTTCGATTGAATACACTGTAAGCTATTGTTAATTAGGTGGATATGAGTAGTGGGAATAGCATAATAAATAACTTGTTTTATCGCTGTGAGTTAGGCGAAGAAAAATTGAATTTCTTGAAAAAATAACTTGACATACAGTAAATATTTCCTATTTTTATTACGGTGGAACCAAAGTGTAGTAAAGATATTTTTTAGTTTTACAGGCTTTTCAAGAATGAAAGGGTAGCCACGTTAACACATGGAAAGTGAGGACGGGATGGCTAAAGATAACCAAGCCGCTCCAGTCAGTACAAATGAAGCTGTCGAAATGAGCGTAGAAGAGGTCCAGAGAAAAGGGAGACTTTCTACTGCTGAAGCTCGGCGCGAGTATCAACGTCGTTATTACCAGATGCACAAGGAAAAGGCAAAAGAGTATCAACGGCAGTACAACTTAACCCATAAGAAAAAAGCAAGAGGCGGAAGGGGCAAAGCGAGTTTTGTTGCTCCACGTGAAGTTGTTCGCACAACGTACAACACAACCGATATTATGCATTCACCGGTTGAAAAAACACTACGCATCTTAGAAAAAATTATCAATGGTGAGCGTTTCTTCACCATGTAAGACTACAACTTTGGATTGTAAGGCGATTGTGGAAATATTTAGTTTCTTCAATCGCCTTTTTTATTTAAGAGAGGACTTGATAGTCTACGCAATGTTTGGAAATAACCCGAAATGTGCCTTTTTTGGCATGTTCATGTCGTTTTAGGTTGCTTTTATAGAGTAATAGTTATACATTTCTGACCAAATATTAATTAAGGGAGTTTAGCATGTCTGCCAAGAAAGCAGCTGATTCAAAGAAGAAAGTAGTAACAAAAAAGACAACGAAAAAAACTGTCAAAAAGACAGTTTCTACTCCTAAAAAGAAAGCAGCTCCGAAAAAAACTACTTCAAAAAAAACAGCAGAAGCAAAACAACCTACTACCAAAAAAACAATTTCATCTAAGGCAAAATCTGAATCTATGAGCAAAAAAGTTTCCTTACCAAAAAAATCATATTACTTCTTCGGCAGCGGTAAAGCTGAAGGTAATGGCGAATTACGTAACCTCCTCGGCGGAAAAGGTGCCAATTTAGCAGAAATGAGTTCTGCGGGCGTTCCGGTTCCTCCCGGTTTTACAATTACTACTGATGTATGTCGTTTATATTATGACAACGCACTACAAGTACCAAAAGAAATTGATAAAGATTTAGAATCTTATATCGCAAAAATCGAAAAATCAACCGGCAAAAAATTTGGTGACACAACTGATCCGCTTCTTGTCTCGGTTCGTTCCGGTTCAATCGTATCTATGCCCGGCATGATGGACACTGTCTTAAACCTAGGACTCAACGATGCAACCGTCGAGGGGCTTGGGGTGAAAACAGGCAACATGAGATTTGCCTTAGATAACTACCGACGCTTTATTCAAATGTTCGGTAATGTTGTCCTTTCTATAGATAAAGAATTGTTTGAAGCAGCAATCACAAAAAAGAAAGCTGAAAGAAGAATCAAACAAGATAGTTCTTTACAGATAAATGACTTAAAAGATATTGTCAAAAAATTCAAGTCAATCATTAAACGGAAATCCGGCGAATCGTTCCCTGATGACCCGTTTACTCAATTACGCTTGTCACGAGATGCTGTTTTCCGCAGTTGGAATAACCCAAGAGCAATCACATATCGCCGTTTACATAATATTCCTGCTGAAGCAGGTACTGCTGTAACAATCCAGGCGATGGTCTTTGGCAACATGGGCAACACATCAGGTACCGGCGTAGGCTTTACCCGTAACCCATCTACCGGTGCTAAAGAATTCTACGGCGAATATCTCGTTAATGCACAGGGCGAAGATGTCGTTGCCGGTGTACGCACACCACAGCCGATTAAACAGTTGAAAAACGATATGCCGAAGATGTATAAAGAGTTGGTTGATATTACAACGAAACTTGAAAAACATTATAAAGATATTCAGGATTTTGAATTTACTGTTCAGGAAAATAAACTCTTTATGTTGCAGACCAGAGATGGTAAACGCACAGTGCAGGCAGCGATAAAAATTGCTGTTGATATGGTAAAAGAAAAGCTGATTACAAAAGAAGATGCTATTATGCGTATCGACCCGCATCAGTTGAACCAACTCCTTCACCCATCTATTGACCCTAAGGCTAAAATCGAAGTTATCGCTAAAGGTCTGCCTGCTTCTCCGGGAGCGGCATCCGGTAAAGTATATTTTACTGCTGAAGATGCTGTGAAATTTGGTGCTAAAGAAAAAGTGATTTTAGTTCGAGATGAAACCAATCCTGATGATATCGAAGGCATGGTTTCTTCCGCCGGTATTTTAACCGCTCGTGGTGGTATGACTTCACACGCTGCTGTTGTTGCTCGTGGTATGGGGAAGTGCTGTGTTTCTGGTGCTGAAGCAGTCCGTGTAAACGCTAAGAAAAAACAATTCCAAATTGGAAAATTAATTATTAAAGAGGGTGAAGTTATCACCTTAAATGGTTCTACCGGTCAAATTATTTTGGGCAAAGTTCCAACTATTGAACCGGAACTCTCCGGCGAATTTAATGAATATATGGATTGGGCTGATTCATTCCGTACTTTAAAAATTAGAGCAAATTCAGACACTCCGGCTGACTCTTTAAAAGCTATGAAATTTGGAGCTGAAGGTATCGGACTCTGTCGAACTGAACATATGTTTTTTGATGAAGCAAGAATCCCAATTGTACAGGATATGATCTTGGCAACATCTGCCGAAGACCGTCAGTTGGCACTTGATAAATTACTTGCTTATCAGAAGAAAGATTTTAAAGCGATTTTCGATGCACTCGATGGATACCCGGTTACAATCAGAACTTTGGATCCACCTCTGCATGAATTCTTACCGAACAAAGAAGATGTTGCTATTAAACTTGAGAACCTTGATGTTAAGTCTGATACTTTTGAAGAAGATGAAGAGAAACTGAAAAGAACTCTTGTTCGTATTGAAGAACTTGCTGAACTGAATCCAATGCTTGGGCATCGTGGTTGTCGTTTAGGTATTGTCTTCCCTGAAATTACTGAGATGCAAACCAGAGCAATCATTTGGGCTGCTTGTCAGGTTGCCAAAAACGGCACCAAAGTATTCCCGGAAATTATGATTCCATTGGTTGGTCATGTAAATGAATTCAAACACCAAAAAGCAGTAGTCACTCGTGTAGCCGATGAAATTATTGGAAAATCTAAAACTAAAGATTTGAAATATATGGTTGGTACTATGATTGAGATTCCGAGAGCTGCTTTGACTGCTAATGAAATTGCCGAAGAAGCTGATTTCTTCTCATTTGGTACAAACGATCTTACTCAAATGGCAATGGGTTTCTCTCGTGATGATGCTGGTAAGTTCCTTGGCAAATATGTCGAAGATGGTATTCTTGAGAATGATCCGTTTGTCTCTATTGATCAATCTGGTGTTGGACAACTTATTGAAATGGCTGTTGAAAAAGGTCGTTCTGTAAAACCAAAAATCAAGCTTGGTATTTGTGGTGAACATGGTGGCGATCCTGATTCGATTCATTACTGTCATAAAGTTGGACTCGAATATGTTTCTTGTTCTCCTTTTAGAGTTCCTATCGCAAGACTCGCAGCAGCACAAGTTGCTATTTTAGAAAAGAAAAATTCTAAAGCGGCAAAGAAAACTGCTAAGAAAAAATAAGAGAAATTCTTATCTGTTTAAAGACCGTTTGAGCTTTCAAGCGGTCTTTTTTTGTGCAAAATTTTCTCTTGACATTTCCGCCAGAAAGGCTTGATTGCCATGCTAAGATGCTCTGTTGCATTTTAAAGTGACGAACATAAATCGTAGACTTCGACTGTCTCCTATGTCGCCCGTAACCTTGTAAGTATGAAGTGATTATGAAAAAAGAACTAGATGCTATCTTCAAGTCAAGATCTGTTGCCGTTATTGGAGCGACCGGTCGAAAAGGCTCAATAGGACGGGAAACCCTCCATAATATTTTACTTGCTGAATTCAATGGAAAAGTATTTCCGGTCAACCCAAAAGCTCAGGTTATTCATTCGATTAAAGCATACTCGACTATCCTCGATGTTCCCGATTCTGTAGACCTCGCAATTATCATCGTACCAAAAGAACATGTTGTCGGAGTCGTTCGTCAGTGTGGCGAAAAAGGTGTCAAAGGTATCGTGGTTATCACGGCAGGTTTTTCTGAAACAGGGAAAGAGGGCGAGAAGAGAGAAAAAGAAGTTCTCAAAGTTGTCCAAGAATATGATATGAGAATGATCGGTCCAAACTGTTTTGGAATTGTGAACACCGATCCAAAAGTTAACCTCAATGCGACTTTTGGGAAAACATATCCAAAGCAGGGACGTATCGGATTCATCACACAGTCCGGTGCGATGGGTGAAGCAATCATGAACACTGCCAAAGAACTCGGTATAGGCTTCTCGGTGGTTGCATCGATTGGCAACAAAGCAGATATTTCATCCAATGATATTTTAGAATATTTTAAAGATGACCCCAACACAGATATAATTTTAATGTACCTGGAGAACTTTGGTAATCCTAAAAAGTTTACCCAGATCGCCCGCGAAATTTCCTATAAGAAACCGATTGTTGTTGTAAAATCCGGTCGTACATCATTGGGTGCCAAAGCTGCTTCATCGCACACAGGTGCCTTAGCAGGTTTAGATGTTGGCGTTGATGCACTCTTTGACCAAACAGGCGTCATGCGTGTTGATACGGTTGAAGAACTGTTTGATGTTGCCTCTGCTTTAGCCAACCAACCTGTTCCAAAAGGTAATAAAGTTTGCGTTGTAACCAACGCAGGTGGTCCCGGTATTTTAGCTACCGATGCACTTATAAATAATGGTATGGAAATGCCGTCGTTCTCACCATCGACTGTGAAGACACTTAAGAAATTTATCTCTGCCGAAGCATCTTTTTCAAACCCAATGGATATGGTAGCCGGGGCAGGAGCCAAAGAATTTAAACTAACTCTTGAAGCTGTCTTAAAAGATAAACGCTACGATACAATCATTCCAATTTTTGTCCCACCGGTTACAATCAATCAGCTAGAAGTTGCCAAAAATATTTACGAAGCGGTAAAAGATACCAAGAAAACTATTTTGGCATGTTTCATGGGAGCAGGCTTTAGCTCGGAAGGGATCTCGTATTTAAAAGAACATAATATTCCGGTTTATATCTTCCCTGAAGCAATAGCTAAAACACTTGAAACACTTGCCAAGTATAATAATTGGCTCAAAAAGCCAAAAGGAAAATTCCGTAATTTCAAAGTTGATACTGCCAAGGTTTCGGCTATCGTTGCCAAAGCAAAAGCAGAAAAGCTTGATGCGATAATCGGCGATGACGCGATCGAAATTTTACAGGCTTACGGTATTCAAGCAGCAGGTTATCAGTACGCATCATCAGCGAACGAGGCAGCAACGATTTCATCGCAATTAGGATTCCCGGTCGTGATGAAAATCAATACACCACAGATTTTGCACAAGACAGAATTTGGGGCTGTCAAAGTTGATCTCCGAACCGAAAGCGAAGTAAAGAAAACATATAATGATTTGAAAAATAAAATAGCCAAACATTATCCGAATGAAGAATTTTCGGTTTCAATACAAGAGATGATTACCGGCGGAATCGAAACTGTTATCGGCATGACAATCGACCCAACTTTTGGACCTTTGGTTATGTTTGGTCTCGGCGGAATTTATGTTGAGATTATGAAAGATGTCTCTTTTAAAATTAACCCGCTCACCGATGTGCAGTCAAAAGAGATGATTCGTTCGCTCAAATCATATCCGCTTCTGACAGGATTCAGAGGTGCTGATCCTGTTGATTTGAAAACTTTGGATGAGACACTATTACGTGTTTCGCAATTAGTCAAAGATTTCGAAGACTTTGTAGAAATTGACATTAACCCATTTATTGTTTCACCGTCAAAAGATAACTGTAAAGCTGTCGATGCGAGGTTTATCCTCAAAAAATGATAGCAAGATAATCGTGAAAAAGACTTGAATTTTAAATGGTTATCTTTATCTTTAACAATTAGTTACGCGAAACTTTATACATAACGGTTGTTGTCGCATGAAATATGAATTAAAATCGATACCTGTTTGGGGATTTATTAAGATTTCCTTTTTTGTAAACCTGATTGCAGGCTTTATTATTGGGATTTTCTTAGCTCCTTTTGTTGGAATTCTGTCTGCCCTCATGGTTGCATTTTTCCAGCTTCAGGGTACAAATCTGGATTTTAATAATTCGTTAGATTCTATAATTATTGTGACTCCGATACTTATGTCGTTTGGCTTTGCGTTTGTCCTGACATTTTTTGAAGTAATCGTTGTTCTGATTTATAATATATTTTCAAAATTTGTCGGTGGGCTCTCTGTTGTTTTAGAACCTGAAAATGGTACACATGTCGCTCAGCAAATACAGGGCAGAGTCGACAGCTCTCAACATAAAAACAGTCAATCAAAAAAGAATATGATAGCACCGCTTCCACCACCACCTCCGGTGCTTGATGCACCACCGGTGCCTGATGATAAAAAACAAAATGAAAATTCTGTTTCTGACAAAATAGAAATTAAGAAAGAAGAACCACAACAAATGACAGAAAACCCAGTAAGAGTTCGCATAGCACCATCGCCGTCGGGCTACCTCCACGTAGGCACCGCTCGTATGGCAATCGCAAATTTCTTGTACGCTCGGCATACCGGCGGACAGTTTTTAATCCGTATCGAAAACACCGATGCTGCCCGTTCTGATGACAGTCTAATCGAACCGATTATTTCAGCTCTCAAATGGCCCGGTATAGAATCTGATGAAGAAATTATTTTTCAGTCCGACCGTATTGAACTGTATAAAAAACATGCTCAGCAAATTTTAAACGACGGAAAAGGCTATCGT
>JAJRSF010000043.1 GCA_024278935.1 Candidatus Zixiibacteriota bacterium | reverse complement strand
TTTTATAAAAGTAGGTTCAACATCTTTGGTCTGTTTCGTAATATAATCTGTTACTATTTTAACTAATTTTTTTCGTTCAGGAGAATCAACATGATACAAACGAATATCAGCTTCCTGAATTGTCGATGCTCCCATGAGAGTATCGGTAATAAATGCTTGATGCAAAAACCGAAGATTATCACCGGTGATAGCACCAAAGTCCATAGAGGAACCATCTTCTTGAGGCTCTTGAATACAAACTGCGATTACTGTTTTATTTTTTTCGGTTGACATATTTTTTTCACTATTCTAAGAGATTATTCTTTTATGAAAACAAATATACTTTGTTGAATTTTTACAGTCAAGTCTCAAAAATATTTTTTTACAAAAAAATAGTGCACCTGTTTCAAACAGGAACACTATTCACAATTTATTTAAAATATTTCGTTTTATAATTTTTGCATTTCCGCAATCATTTTATCAGGACCAACAACGCCGGTTAAAATCTTTTTCACTTTTCCATCCGGGCTTAAAAGTAAAACTGTCGGAAGTGAATATGATTTCATACCAAACTGTTTCATAAACTGTTTCGATTCCGGTGAATCAGATGTTTCAAGTTGAATCTTCAAAGCTATAAACCGTTTGGACTCATCGACAACCGACGCATTCTGAAAAGTTTTTTTATCGAGCACTTTACAATTTGCACACCATGTTGCCCAAGTATCAATCATCACCGGTTTACCGGTTTCTTTGGCAAGAGCAAGCCCTGCATTTAAATCAGTTTTCCAGTCAATTTCTGCTTCCTGATGAGTAGATGAACTTACACCAATCGACGACATTTCCGGTAGTATAAATCCGTTCATAAGCAACAAGCCACCAAGTAAATAGATCGCTACAAGAAACGACATAACGCCGATAAATTTCTTTAACCGATCAAAAAATGGTGATTCCGATGTCAACTTATCAAGCCCTCCGCCAAAAACAGCAAGAGCTAAAAGCAGAAGACCTGTCAAAAGAACCAAAATATTTTCAGGTAAAATCGTCCGTAAGAAATAAAGTGCCGTCATAAGAAGTACAAATCCGAAGAATTTCTTGACAGTCTCCATCCATCCCCCTGCACCGGGAAGCGATGTAATCGCCGACGAAAATGTACCAACAATAATGTATAACGTTCCGAGCCCAATAGCAAAAACGAAGAGTATCAAAAAGCCAAACAGTGGGTCTTGGAAAGTCGAGATATATGCAAGAATTCCTGCGACAAATGGTCCGACACATGGCGAGATTACCAAAGCAGCAATAGCACCTAAAATTATCACCCCACCAACTCCACTCTTTTTCCCTGATGAGCTTAATTTGTTTCGGAGTGCCATCGGTACTTCAAGATTGTATAAACCAAACATTGAAAGTGCAAATATGACAAAGACAACCGACATGCCGATCACGACCATCGGGTTCGCAAGCCACGCCCCAAAGACTCCACCGACAAGCGAAACTATCAGCCCCATTATTCCATAGACAAACGCCATCGACCCGACATAAAATAATGACAGAATAAATCCACGTCCCATCGAACGTGACTGACCCGCAAATATCGAAACCGTAATCGGAATCATCGGATAAGTACATGGCTAGAATGAAAGCAGAAGCCCGGTGATAAATGCAATCCCAAGAACTAAGAAATATCCCCAGAAACCATTTTCATCTATAATTTGTTGTAGTTCATTTGCCTCTGCCGAAACTATAGGATCGGCTTCCTCTACTATTACTTCAGTTTTAGTTTGTGTTGTTTGAGCAGCAAACAATTCCTGATTCAGAGCTGTGCCGTTTGAACCTATTTTTATTTTTAAATTTTGTGTTAATTCATCTGGAGCTACACAAGTTTTATCATCACATGGTTGGAAAGAAAAGGAAAGCGGAATATCAATAGTAGAACCGTTATATTTTTCATTTATCAAAACTTTAAATTTCACTACTGCTTTATTACTATATACCAACATATCACTACCACCGACATTAATAGTAGATGCTGACGGGTAGTTCACATCTAAAATTGTGTAGTCGGTAAACTCGCCACTTGTAAGTTTAGCAGGAATGAGAAAGTCTTGAAGTGGAGCATCCGAGTTGATATGCCAATGATCCAAAATATGCACGATTAAGGCAGCATCATATGCCTTGCCTACTTCTGCTTCGGAGCTTGAAAAAACTGATGAGATAGTTACAATTGGTTCAGTATCGCCGCCTCCGCCAAAATCTGTTTGTGCAAAAACTGGAGTCACTGCTATAAGTAATAACAAGCATGTCAGTAAAAAAGAGTTCTTAGTTTGTTTTAGAAAATCTAACGGCATTATAGTAATCCTTCCAAATCAATATTTAGCACATAAATTAGTCTGACAACCTTAACTTGTCAAGATTGTTTCTCATGCAAAACTTAGTTGTTTTATAGTATAACCGTATGAGGACTGAATAGTTTGAAGAATTTTAGATTTTTTTTGCTTTATTGATAATTTCTTGTTTGAGCAACTGGAGAAGTTTCTCCGCATCAATTTTATCAGCAATTTTAACTGCCAGCTTTTCAGCAAGTTCAGAAACAAATTCTTTTTTGAATATTTGAATCTGTTGAGGTGTTATATTTTCAACGGAATCTGTCCATTGCATGACAGACCCGGATTCAGATAATTTCTGATTTGGATCTTTTAATGTAATCGACTCAGGTTCATCAGAACCAAATTTTTCAACTTCTTTTTTGAACTCATCTATAAATTTATCCACCGATGATGGCTGAGATACTGCCGATTGTTGATTCGCAGGAGTTGACGGGCTGACCTTCGATGCGTTATCTTCAAACGTCAAACTTTGAGAATCCAATGAGCCATTTGACTGAGACCCTGATTTTGGTTTACCGGCATCAATATTATTATCACTAGCTAATTCATCGAGAAACCAGTTGTAATCATGATCAGTATCTTCCTTTGAATCTTCACCTAAATTAGCATTGACAATACCAAACTGATCATCCAAAATATCGAGCTTGCCTGTCCCGGTTAATTCAGGAGCGTTAGGAGTCGACTGCTGGCTATGTTTTATATCAGTATGATCGTCTGTAATCATGAGCGATTCAATTCTGCCAGAATCAGACTGGTTATCTGTTATATCTTCTTTATGTTCAAAGCCGATCATCTTCTCAACAGATGGCTGCTTTTTAATTTTTTTCGTAATCGTTTTACCCATGACTTCCGAATCGGTCACATCGAGTTGGTCAAGCCCTAAAGCCATATCTAAAAACTCATCATCATTGCCTAAATCTGAATTCGCAAGTGGATTAGGAGTTGATTGTGATTGCCCCGAAAATAGATTTATCTTTTCTATGAATTCTTTTGGGTCAAATGGTTTCGAAATCACCGCTTCAGTTGGCAGAGGTAAATCAGTCGCATCTTCATTAGCAAGCAATACCAGAGGGATTTGTGAAATTTTCGAATCAGATTTAAGTTTTTCAAAAAGAGTTGTTTCGCCTTTAAACTTCATATCATAAGCGACAACAATCAAATCAGGAGAAGTAAAATTGAGCACTTCAAGAGCTTTTGCCCCGGTAGTCATCGAGAGAACCTCAAACCCATTTTGTCTGAGCAGAGATTCAGCAATTTTTCTAATCGTATCAGATTCTTCAGCTAATAAAATTCTTTTAGGCATAACAGCGATGTTCTTTCATTACTTTAACTGATCTTTTTTAGACAAACCATTTGATGCGTCATCTAATATTTTTCGTTCTTCTTTAGTCAGATTTTCTATACCGACTTCATTGATACGATCCAGCACATCATCGACACGGTTCATAACTTTTTCAGCATTCTTGCGATTCTTCTCAAACTTCGCTTCCTGCTTTTTATATTTACGCTCTTTGAGTTTCTTTGAAAAAGATAACATACCAAAATCAGTTTTCATATATAAAATTCCGAACAATGCCCCACCTAAATGAGCAAAGTGTGCTACATTGGCGCCACCAAATAGAAAGCCTAGAAGCATCATTCCGGGAATCGCCCACTTCACTTGCACAGGTAAAACCGAAGCGATATACAACTGACGGTTTGGATACAAAAACCAATATGCCACCATCACCGAATATATCGCAGCCGATGCCCCCACCATAGGAGCAATCTGTGACGATTTTACAATAAGAGTCAGAACGGCACCTGCCAGTCCACCAAGCAGATAAAATTTGGCAAACCGTTTGGTTCCCCAAGTCAATTCAATTTCAGTACCGAACATCCAGAGGATGAGCATATTGAAGAAAAAATGGCCTAAGCCACCATGCAAAAACATATAGCTGAACGGTTGATAAAGTTGGTTTGGGAAATCTTTAAAAAATGTATATGGGGTCAACCCAAAGATACCCGACAAACCAGGCATCAAGTAATCTTGCTGTAGCAAAAATACAACAAAATTCACAATAATCATTACTTTGATAAATGGCGATAATGTCCCCGGGCCAAAGTTGAAACCGGGGCGACTAGAACCGCTTTGTTGTTGATAATAGCTCATATAATTTACTATCGGACATTTTGACAAATACATTAAAATTTGTCGTTTAATTATCTAAGTCAGATTCTGCTCATCTGATTTATCAGTTATTTCAACCTGAGCTTTCTTTTTCTTATCTCCCGCCGGGAGATCACAAGGAGCAGTTGCTCAGGAATGTATACCAAATTTTGGAAATACTTTCGTTACCAAAAACAGCCACACGACTATAAATAAGCCGAGGTATAAGATGTCAGTAAAATTCATTTGAATTCCTTATTTTTCTTTCATTAGTAAAGTGCAATTCTTATAACAGGAAAGCAAACCATAAGTTCAGATAATTTCATATACCTAAAAAAAAAACCGGCTTGCACCGGTTTGTAATCAATTTTTACGCAAATAATAGCTTAGAGAATACCATCTATCAAAGAAGTCAATTTTGCTTTAGGAACAGCACCTACTACTTTTTCGACTACTTCACCATTTTTAAAGAATAACAATGACGGAATCGACATGATACTATGTTTGGCAGCAGTTTCGCTGTTAGAATCAACATCAATTTTGACGATTTTCACTTTTTCAGCATACTCACCAGCGACTTCTTCTAAAATCGGGGCGATCATTTTACATGGACCACACCAAGTTGCCCAAAAATCTACCACAACAGGTACATCTGATTGTAGAACTTCTTTTTCAAATTGGTCGTCTGTAATGTTAAGAGGTGTACTCATTTATTTCTCCATTCAAATTAATTATTAAATCTTATACTCTCAACAGCAAAAGAGATGATTAGTTCCAATAAATAAAACTAATTATTGCCTATCAAGATAACTGTATCAGTAAAATGGATATTTTATAAATTGTCAAGCATTACAACTATTAACATTTTTTCAGCTAGAAAACGAAGATAATAATCAAGATTTTATTTCACTTCAAAACCACCTCCGCACAAGACCAACGCCCCTTAAAGTAACAGTTTATCTAACCGCACTATCTCACTACTACAAACCAATAATTAGCCTAGCCTATATTTATTTATAAAAAAATTGAATTCGGTTGAAATTTCTCAAAAGAGCAATTATATTCAAGCAACTTATAAGGATATAATGAGAGCATTGATACAAAGAACTTCAGGCGTAAAACTTTTTATAAATGATAAAATATTTTCAGAGTCACAAAAGGGATTGCTCGTTTTATTTGGTACAAAAGAAAACGATAGTGACCAGCTTCTCCCAAAACTCGTTGATAAAATTGTGAATCTGCGAATATTTGAAGACCTTGATGGCAAGATGAACCTCTCCGCCATTGATACCAAAGCCGAGCTGATGCTTGTCTCCCAATTTACCCTATACGCCAACACTTCCAAAGGTCGTCGCCCTTCTTTCAACGAAGCACAAAACCCGACCGAT
Source organism: Candidatus Zixiibacteriota bacterium (assembly GCA_024278935.1). Classification (GTDB taxonomy): domain Bacteria; phylum Zixibacteria; class MSB-5A5; order GN15; family FEB-12; genus QQUK01. Next base: position 34,453 of record JAJRSF010000043.1, on the reverse strand, counting down.
GCCAAAATGCTCTATGAAAAATTTGTCACCCTTTGCCGTGAAACCGAACTTAAAATTTCAACAGGTGAATTTGGTGCCAAAATGGATATACAATTTAACAACGATGGACCTGTAACAATCATGATCGACCTCGATGCCTAACAATATGAATTCAATCGCCAAACAATACGAGATTATCCTCGGCTCCGGTTCTCCAAGGCGGGTCAAACTTCTCAAAGAGCTCGATATCGCATTCAAGCAGATAATCCCGAACACCGATGAATCTATCCTGCCCAACGAAGCTCCACATACTTTTGCCCTGCGGATGTCTGCCCAAAAAGGGGAAGCACTCGCAAACCAGCTGAAAGAGAACCAATTAGCTATCACATGCGACACTATTGTCATTTTAAACGGAATAGTCTTAGGCAAGCCAAAAGATCAGTCCGACGCTTTTAATATCCTCACTTCCCTCTCAGGCAATCAGCATGAAGTAGCAACATCGGTCGCATTCTCAACCAAAGATGGCTTACTGCTCAACGACTATGAATCGACCCAAGTCTTCTTCAATTCGGTCACTTCTGACGAAATCTCGGACTACATCGCCACCAAAGAACCGATGGACAAAGCAGGAGCATATGGAATCCAGGGAATGGGTGCCTTTTTAGTTGACAGAATCGATGGAAACCTAGATAATGTTATAGGTTTACCACGAACATTGCTAAATAATTTAGCATCACAAATTCTCAACAAAGGAAATTGTTAAAAAAGTAGAATATGAGCGAACTAAATATTAAACTTGGAACTCTTTTAAAGATAGAACGAGAAACTCAGAAAATCACTATTGAAGATTTATCTGAACGTCTCAAAATTTCTATCTCTAATTTACAATCTATCGAAAACGGGACAACCGACGGTCTCCCCTCTGACTTATATTTCTCACTCTTCGCTAAGTCGTACGCCGAAGCTCTCGGGATAGATTACACCAGAACGGTTGAAGCTATCAAAGTTGATATTGCCGAAGCAAATGATGTCTCAGCCAAATCAAAAAATAATAACAAAAAACAAAACTCCGATGAATCGGAAGACGAACAAAAACCTTTCAGCACAACATCAATTATCATTGCCACAATCGTTGCGATTTCACTCCTATACTTTGGAGCAAATAAGTTTTTATTCAACTCGGATTCACCTGATACAGCAACAGCCACAACTGAAGAAATCCTAGCTGAAAAAAAATCTCAAGAAGCAATCGAGAAAGATGAAGCATACGCCAACTACGATTGGGACAATAAATCATACGACAAACCTTCTAAAATTGTCTTAACCATGACCCCAAGAGCGGAAAGCTGGTCAGCAGTATTTGCCGATGGCGACACCGCAATCTACCGCACCCTCCGAGTAGGACGAACCTACACAGCCGAAGCAGACTACCGTATGACTGTTTCGGTCGGTAAACCACTCTCTGTCACAGTAAAATTAAACGGACAGGAAGTTGACCTCCGTGACAAAGATACCAGACGAATCACTCGAGTAAGAATTAACCAAATGGACATATATGAATATTTACAAAAAGATACAGACAGCAAGACAACAGTAACAGCCCCACAAGCAAGTACGGCTGTGCAGGCGGTAGCAACAACCATTGATTCTGTCTCAAATGAAAACAATGAGACAAACTAATAACAAAGGTTTTTATTGTGAATTTTAAAAATTTTGTTGCGAGTTTAAAAATACGGCAACTGAGAAAAAAGATGGAACCGCAAGAGTTTGTCTTTCCTGATGCTGTGCAGAATCCAAAACATATATTAGTATGTCTACCCGATGGGCTCCGTGAACTTACCTTAGTAAAACAGTTCCTGCCAAACATCGCAGAACTTTTCAAACCTGCAGATATCGTTCTGCTTTCTATGCCGGGGATAAAAGTCACCGACATCTTCCCCCGCAAAGGTTTCCAAATTATATCACCGTCAGGCGAACAGATCAGCTGGTCAGGACTTGCAAAAACTGCTTTTATAAAACAATTAAAAGATTTAAAAATAGATGTTGTCCTAGATCTAAATCTACAGACATCAAGTTTTACATCATCAATATTACTAAATTTCCCCGAAGCTCTCAGAATAGGACGAGGCAACCATAGGGGAAATCCATTTTATAACTTAGAGATTAAGACCAAATATTTACGCGACGAAAGAAATATCTACCGTACAATACTTGACACAATCAGTATTATGAAAAATCAGCAGGTCGCATGAAAATTTGGGTGTAATAGCTCGGAGGAATTATGAATTTAAAGAAACTCGAAATTTTAGGCTTTAAGTCTTTTGCCAATAAAACTGTCATTGAATTCTCACGTGGCATGACCGCTATCGTAGGTCCAAACGGTTGTGGAAAAACTAACATCCTCGATGCCCTTCGCTGGGTGCTTGGAGAACAAAAAGTCAGTATGCTTCGCGGAAGCAAAATGGAAGAAGTCATCTTCAATGGCACCCGTGATTTAAAACCGCTCGGAATGTCAGAAATCACTTTGACTCTCGACAACGACAAAGGTGTCCTTCCTACTGAATATAACGAAGTGCAGATCACCCGTCGTTTGTTTCGCTCAGGCGAATCAGAATATTTGATCAACAAAGTACCTTGCCGTCTCAAAGATATCAACGACCTTTTCTTTGACACTGGCATGGGCGCCCACTCCTATTCTGTAATTCAGCAAGATATGATTGAAGCGGTTATTTCTGACAAAGCCGAAGAACGCCGTTTCTTATTTGAAGAAGCAGCCGGTATCACTAAATACAAACAACGTAAAAAAGCTGCATTAAGAAAACTTGAAGCAACCGAAAACGATTTCCTGCGTCTCAACGATATCTACTCCGAAGTACAGACACAGGTTCGCTCTCTAAAACGTCAGCAGAATAAAGCCGAACGCTACCAAAAGATTTCCGATGAAATCAAAAGCTGGGAACTCTTCCTTACCTCTACCCGCATGAAAGAAATCGAACAGGAACGTCGTGAGATTAAAGCAGAACATGACCAAATGACCGATAAAATTTCTGCCTCTGAAACTGCTATCAACAAGCTCTCCTCCGAACTTGAAGTTGAAAGAAAAGAACAGATAGATTTAGAACAGTCGATTTCAAAAATCGGTTCTGATATATTCGATGCTACCGAAGATGCCCATACTCTTGAAAATGAAATCACTATCCTGCGTGAGAAAAAGTCCAACGCACAAGAGATGACCGAACGAAATCAATCTGACATCGAAGCACACAAAATTCGATTACAAATGTTAGCTGAACAATCAGATGAGAACGAAAAAGCACTTGCAGAACAGCAACCACAAAACGTTACTCTTACAGAAGAACTTGAAAAGGCTCGCACAGAACAATCCAACGCCGACCAAAAACTTCTCTCGGCTCGTACCAGCAAAGAAGATCATAACCAAAAAATGATTGAACTTGAAGGCAAACTATCCTCAGGCAAAACTGAAGATTCCAGTTTAAAAGTTCAAGAGACAGAACTCTCAACCGATGTCACAAAATTCTCCACCGAACTAGAGACAAACAGTTCATCCAAAGAACAACTCTTAGTTGAACGAAACAATAAGCGTGACGCAAAAGACGAAGTACACCGTCAAAAAGAAACTACCGAAAACGAACTTACTCAAAAAACTGAACTTCTAGAAACACTTATTGAAAACAACGAACTTCTAAATTCTGAAATAAGTAACATCAACGCATCAGTCGAAGCAAGCCAGGCACGCATGACTCTTTTAGAAGAGATGATTCTACACTACGAAGGCTACGAGTCTGGTGTTAAGTCTGTCATGGAATTCAAAAACCGCTGGCCTGGAATCTATGGCACCGTTGCTGAAAAATTTGTACCATCCGATGGCATGGAAGCTGCCGTTGAAGCAGCCCTCAGCGAAATGGCGAAGTTCATTATTTGCGACAACAGAAAATCTGCCAAAGCAATTATCCAATATCTGAAAGATGAAGAAAAAGGAAAAGTTGGCATCCTAGTCCCTGACTCAGGAACAATCAACCCGGTAGTCAAACGCCCTGAACTTCCATTCGATGAATTTCTCGGTTGGATGGATAGCTTTGTCAATACCGAAGAACATCTAACTCCTCTTATGCAAGCAGTCCTTGCTCGCACAGCAGTTTTTAAAAGCGGCAACTCACCCGATGCAATTTTGGAACGTCTCCCTTATGGGTTCACAGCCGTGTCTACAACAGGTGAATTGTTTAGCAAAAATATAATTTCAGGTGGGTCAACCGACGAATCTTTCCCTCTCTTTAGAAGACAGGAAAAAGTCGACGAACAAGCTGCCATGATTGAAGAGTTCAACAAAGAACTCACTGAAAAGCAAGATGAGAAAAACAGAACAGTTGCCAACATTGCTTCAACAAGAGCAGACCTCGGCACACTTTCTGACAAAATCGAAACACTCACCGATGACCATTCTCAAGCACAAGATGAATTCAACGAAGTAGAATTCCAACTTCGTACGGTAGACTCCGAAATCATTCGCCTTGAAAAAACTATCGGCAACCTCAATGACAAACTAGGTGCTATCAAACATCGTCAGTACTCTCTCAGCTTAGACTTCAACCAACTTGCCGACCAAAAAGAAAACTTGGTCTCATCTATTTCACTAAGCTCCGAACAATTAGCCGAGTACGAATCAAACGCTTCTTCGTCACTTGCTTTAGTTTCTAGTTTACAAATCAAATTAGTCGAATGTCGCTCCCTTATCGACCAAACAGAGAGCAAAAACAAATATGTTGGTGAACTGGTTGTTGAGCTCGAAAATTCTGTTAACAGAAAATCCGAAGAGATTGCTCAGGCAAAAGAAGTTATCGAAACAGCAAAAGAAAAATCTGTTTCACTTGAAGAATCGCTTCGTGTCAAATTCAACTATCGCCAGGAGTTAAACAACTCACAAAGTGAACTCCGCGAAAGACAGAACAGCATTATAGAAAGAGTTGCCGGCAAAGAAAAAGAACTCCGCGAAACTCGCTCCGAAAAAGAAACAATCAATGACAGTTCTCACCAAATTGATATTCGCCTTAATACTTTAGAATCAGAATCGGCAACAATTTCAGAACGTATCAACGAAGAATACACTCTTGATATCCGCACTGTTGAAGTTTCAAACCCTGATGAGACAATGGAGTCAAAAGAAGCATCCAAACATCTGCATGAAATCAAAGAGCAGATTAAAAAATTCGGTGCTGTCAACTTGCTAGCTTTAGAAGAATATAAAACAGCAAGCGAACGTGAAGAATTCTTAGGCGAACAGCTCCGAGATCTTTCTACAGCGAAAAAAGATTTAAATGATACTATCTCAAAAATAAATGTCACCGCAAAAGAATTATTCGAAAAAACTTTTGAGCAAGTTAAAATCAATTTCAAGAACCTATTTACAGAATTATTCACAGGTGGCGAAGCAAGTATCTCGCTCACCGACCCATCCGATCCACTAGAGTCAGACATCGAAATTATCGCCCGTCCTAGAGGGAAAAAATTAATTTCTATCACGATGATGTCCGGTGGCGAACGTGCCTTAACAGCGATCTCCCTCCTCTTCTCACTCTACATGGTGAAACCATCGCCATTCTGTATCCTAGATGAAATCGATGCACCACTTGATGATGCCAACTGTCGTCGGTTCCTAAAAATCATCAACACATTCTCAAGACAAACACAGTTTATCTTGATTACTCATAATAAAATTACGATGGAAGCATCGCATAACTTATATGGTGTTACTATGGAACAATTCGGAATTTCCAAACTCGTCGGAGTTAAATTCTCTGAATTCGAACCGCAAGATATGAATGAAAATAATTTAATCATTGAAAAAGCTGAGCTCGAACAAGAACAAGCTGACATGATAAATGAGTTTACACCCGAACCTCATGAAGGCAACGGAAACAACGGCAACAATGGTAACAATGGGCATAAAGAAACTACCTCTGAAAAAGTAGTCGAAGAAGAACCGGAAGTAGATGATTCATCTATCCCTAAAACCGTTGAAGAGTTGCCCGAGAAAATAGCTGAACGATTAAGCGAAACAGTTTCTATCACAACCGAGAAAACAGAAGACAGCGAAGAATAGAAATGGCATTTTTTGACAAGTTAAAAAAATCGTTATCGAAAACTAAAGATAATATTTTCGGCAAGATTTCAGATGTCGTCAGCCGTAGAAAAATTGACGAAGACTTACTTGAAGAGATTGAAGAAATCCTGATAGGTGCTGATGTTGGAGTACAGGCTACAATGAGACTTATAGAAACGCTTCGTAAAAAAGCAAAAGAGCAGAAACTAACCGAAGGTGAAGATTTAATTAACCTACTCAAAGATGAAATCGCTCTGATTCTTTCGCGTGAAGATTCAATTCTCTTCCCGGACACCGACACCAAGCCTGTTATTTGGCTTATCGTTGGCGTAAACGGGGTTGGCAAAACGACCACTATAGGAAAACTTGCAACTAAGCTTTCATCAGAAGGTAAAAAAGTTATGATCGCCGCCTGCGACACATTCCGTGCTGCCGCTATCGACCAGATTGCTATCTGGGCAGAGCGTAGCAATGTTGAGATTATCAAAACCGAAGAAGGCTCCGACCCTGCTTCAGTTGCATTCGATGCCGCCGCCGCTGCCAAAGCTCGCAATGTTGACATTCTCTTAATTGATACTGCCGGACGTCTGCACACCAAGTTACATCTTATGGATGAGTTAAAAAAAATTCGTCGGGTTGTCGAAAAAGCAGCCCCCGATGCAACAATATATTCTAAACTGATAATCGATGGTTCCACCGGACAGAATGCTATCCCACAGGTAAAAGTTTTCTCCGAAGCTGTCGGATGTGATGGAATCATTGTAACCAAACTGGATGGCACCGCCAAAGGTGGCGTGATGATCGCAGTTGCTGAAGAACTCGGTGTCCCTGTTGACTATATTGGCATTGGTGAAGGAATCGAAGACTTACAGCATTTTGACTCTAAACAATTTTCGGAAGCACTGTTTTCATAATGAATAACATTCAGATAAAACTGATAGCCGAGACCAAATGGTTGACATAACGTCGATAATCGAAAAACAAGTGCAAGAATCGCATATACAAAGCGGTATTGTCTATTGTTTTGTACCGCATACAACAGCTGCTTTGACTATCAATGAAAACGCTGACCCTGATGTAAAAAGAGATTTACTATATAAATTAAATAAAGAAATACCTAATGAAGACGGTTACCATCATGCAGAAGGAAACTCTGATTCACATCTTAAAGCATCGCTCTTTGGATTCTCTGAGCAAGTCCTTATTGAAAACGGACAGCTTGTTTTAGGAACATGGCAGGGAATTTATTTTTGCGAATTTGATGGTCCCCGAAACAGAAACTTAATAGTGAAAGTACATTCTTTTGATTAAACTCAAAGTAATAGCTATCGGAAAAGATAAAGATAAATGGGTCACCGAAGGGCAGAAACATTTTACCAAACTTTTATCTAGATTCGCAAAAATTGAAACAGTATATTTGCAATCACCAAAACTGTCATCAGCACTCTCACCATCTGAAATCAAAAAGAAAGAAGCTGAACTGTTTATAAAACAGATCGCTGGCAATAAATATATAGCTTTAATAGACAGCGGGATTTATTATAATTCGATTGCTTTTTCAAGACAGCTCGAAAAATTCATTTCAACATCTGCAGGACAACTCACTTTTCTTATCGGTGGAGCTTACGGCATTGATGAAACTTTGCTGAACAAGGCATCGTTTAAACTCTCCCTCTCGCCTCTCACATTTTCTCATCAACTTGTTCGACTTGTTCTCTTAGAACAACTCTATCGAGCATTCTCTATTGCCAACAATACAGATTATCATAAATAAATAAAAAACAGTCGTTACATATAGCAACGACTGTTTTGAGGAAAGATAAGAGATGGGGTATTTTTATTTAAGTAATATCATCTTTTTAGTAGCTGAATAATCGGCAGCTTCGATTCGATAGAGATACATTCCCGAGGCAACTTGTCCTCCTGAGAAGTTCTTACCGTCCCATTCAATAACTACCATACCGGCTGCATCTTCACCATTAAACTCACGCACCAGATGACCATTGATATTGTAGACAGATAGTCTCCAATCAGTCGCAATCGGCAAAGCAAGTTCGATTGTTGTCGTCGGGTTAAACGGGTTCGGATAGTTCTGACTCAAAGCAAACCCTTTCGGAAGCAGGTTCAGCTTCGAAAGCACTTTATAAGGTCTACCCTGATAATCAACCGCTTCGACATCAGCAAGAGCAATTTCACCTTCTCCTGAGAACGCAATCTCTAGGATTGAATTCTTACCGGCAGCAATCGAGTTTCGTCCCATATCAAATATCAGGACGCGTAACTGATTATCAATCACGTTGTACGACATCTGCATTTCAGATGCTTCGTTGGTCGGCATGATTCCGTCGATTGTCACATCATCGCCTAAGTCGTAAACTAAGAGCATACCACCAATTTCAGAAACAGCATTGGTCGTCACAGAGATATCTGTCCCCGATCGTTCATTGACAAGAGTAAGTTCTTCTGTATATGGTACCAACTTCGGTATTGGGTTGGCATCTCCAACAATAATACGAATCAACAACACCAAATCAGCAACCGAAAGAGTAAGACCATCGGCGTTTACATCAGAGGCAGCAATTTGACCGGCGAGATTTATATTAAAGACTGATAATCCATAGATAAAGTAATTGGAATACAACACCGCATCACCAACTTCATAGGCAATATGGTTTAAGTTTATATCACCGCGGGCGTCAATAGAATCAGGATGAATAACTTTTATACCACCGTTGATAAATTCAACACAACGGACAGGAGCCGATGAAGCACCTACCATACAAAGATCATTAGCACCCATTCCAAAGACTCTTTCAGATTCAGGGAATAAAACATCATCCGCTTCATCCCATAAAAGTCTTAGTTCAGCATCAAAGATTCGTGATTCAATATATAAGATAGAACCTAATGTGTTCGAGAAAGTATTATCGCCACAGTCATACCATGCAAATTTAATCGGTAAGAATAAATCTCCAAGGTTCTGATTATTCGCAACCAAGAAGTTCATATTTATCAAAGTACCATTTGGTTCAAATGATTCAGGAGATGGATGGTAAGGGCCATTGTTAATATCAGCAAGACCGATAAACCGAATAACACCTGATGGGCAATTCGCACCACAGTCATCAGAACCGGCTCTTATAGTAAAGTATTCCCATTCTTCAATTGCTGTTACAACTATTGTCGCAGTATTAAAAGTCATCACCGATGCGTCATAGCTTATCAAGACATCAAATCCACCAATGATAGTTGCAGTTTCGATATTCAACAGAACATCATGCTGAACGCCGACAGGAATCTGTTCACCGCCGTCGATAGTCAGACGTATACAAACATCACAATCTTCTCGCTCGACAACTTCTACATAGAAAGTATCGTTGACAACATGACAACCATCGGATGTCTCGAAGCAGAACATATACATTCCAGCAGTATCAGGAGTGAAGCAGACAAATCCGGTATCTGAGAATAATTTCGTAAAGGTTCCTTCACCACAAATCATATCAAGCGATGTTATCTGAACTGCATCCATTGCTGAGATTCCAGGAATACAAATAGCATCGGTATCATCAGGACACCATGAGAATGTTTGAGTTGCAGGTAGATTGAGTACAGGCATAATATTTCCGGTGACTACTAATGTCGTATACGATGTATCGGCACCACAGTCATTGGAAGCAATAATTTCAACATTATAAGTTCCGGCTGTATCAACATCAACACAGACAACACCGGCAGAGAATGAACCCGATGGGCTGACTGTTACTGTTACGCCGGTACCACTTGTTTGAGCGTCAAAGCATAAAGTCGTTGGTGAAGCAAGACACATAAGCGTGTCAATGCTCGCTGGAGTACTTACCGATGGAAGCTGTGACATAGTAGCGGTGATTTGGAATTCACACGTATCAGTTCCACACATTGCCTCTACAATAAGAGTCATATTATGTAAGCCACTCTCTTCAACATAGAGACAAAGCATACCTGAATCAAAGTCATAGTTCGCATTGGCAGGAACACCATTGTCAAGAATAACCATATCAGCATTATATGGAGTGATCGGAATAAGAACACAAACCGAATCAGGTCCACAAAGATTCGCAAATGGGTCTTCAGGACAAATTATAGAAGCTGTCGCTCCTTGAGTAAGATTGACATTTACTGTATATTTTGTAGTAGCACCACACTCGTCGATAGCTGTTAAGATTACCGATGTTTGACCATAGGTCAGAGGTTTCACACAAATTGTGTTACCATTAACAACGCCTATCGATGAAGTCACTTCGACTAAATTAGAATCTATATCAGAGACTACAAAAGGAATACAAATTGAATCAATAGCACAAACTGTTAACGTTGTATCCTTCGCAGTCAAAACTGGAGGAGTATTAAAAGTTGTATTGACAGTAAAGCTACATGTATCATCACCACAGGCACCGGAAGCAACCATAACAAGCTCATATAGTCCGGCATCAGCAACAGGCAATACAACCTGATTGTTGCTAATAAAGGCAGGTGCTGTAACCGTGATAGACTCAACAGAGCTTGAAACTGTATAATCAAAATACAATGTATCAACTCCACAAAGCAAAGTATCTAGGCTACCAGGACATGTTAACTGAACATCAATTTTATTATTTACTTCTATTGTAAATTCACAAGTTATTTAGTTACAGTCAGCAGTTGCTGTCACAGAGACAGTATAGACACCCGCTGTATCAGCAAAGAAACTAAGCTGACCATTTTCAAATGTTCCTATCGATGTAACCACCGAAAGCACTTCCCCATCAATTTGTAAAGGCACAGAAATTGAATCAGCACCACAAATTGAGTCAGCAACTATAACAGTCGGACATTCAAACTGAACAAACCCGCCAACTTCAACAGCGATACAAGCAGTGTCAACAGTTACCAGACCACAGTCATCAGTAGCAGTAATCACAACACAATATATACCGGTAGTATCAGGAGTGAAACAGATCTGACCGTTTTCACTTGAGTAAGCACCGAGCGACGATATAACAGTTAAGAGATTATTATCAATATCAGTTATATCAACAGGGAAACAAACTTCAGCACCAGAACAACTCATAAGAGTTGAATCAGGAATAGTAGAAGTTATAACAGGTGCAGAATTTATTTTTACCGTTACAAATATTTCATCATAATCAGTCGCCCCACATGTATCAGTTGCTGTTACGCCAACAAGATAAACACCAGCAGTATCAACAGGGATACAAAGTTGAGCCAAGATTGGGTCATACGTTTCATTACCACTTGGGATAACATCACCTAAGTTGTTATCAACATCGGTAACACCAATAGGAAGACAAATATCCTGCGGTCCACAAACCGTGATAGTTGTATCTTGCGGAAGTATAACAAATGGAGCCGTATTACAAACGACAGTTACCGTGAAGCTATATTCATAAGAACCACATTCGGTAGTCGCAGTAACTTTTATTTTATTAGCAGATGAACACTCAGCAAAATAACAGACTTGCTTCGTTTCAGCATTATACCAACTGTTTATTCCGGTGACCGTAACATCGGCACCATCAGGAATTCCATAGACAGGGAAACACATCGTATCAAGTTCACAAACAAAGATTGTTGTATCTGTCTGACCAGTTATTTCAATACCTTGATCAGTTAATACATGAACCATTGCTGTATCGGCAACAATAACTCCACATGAATCAACAGCAGTTGCGATAATTTCATACATCCCAGAATCATATGGTACAAAACAAACCTGACAGTTTTCATACGAACCACGGTTCACAGTCAGAGATGCTAAGTTGTCATCTTGTATATCAAGTGGTAAGCAAATCGATGTAGGCTTACAAAGATAAACTGTCGTATCAGGCATCTGCGAAATAATTGGTGTTTTGTTACTTGTTATATTTACAGTTATTTCATCGTATGCGGACAATCCACAAGTATCAATAACCTCTACTCCAAAGAAGTAAGAGCCATCGGCTGTGATAGTCGCACAAAGTTGAGATGTTACTGGGTCGTATGTTGCATCACCGGTTACTATGATAGAATCATAATTTACGATAGTACTTACGTCGATACAATATTCACCTAAGTCACAAACAAAGAGATCCAAATCATCACCTAAGTCAACAAATGGTCCGTCACTGATTGTAACAGTCACAAGAAGAATATCAGATGTTGTTATACCACATGAATCAGTTGCTGAAATTTCAAGTTCATAGACACCCGATGTATCAGCGTTAAAACAGTATTGTTCGCTTGCTTCATTATAGAAGCCTTGAGCAAACGTTACATAATCAAGATTGATATCAGTTATAGTAGCGTCAAAACAAACTTCACCGGCGACACAAAGAGCCACCGCAAAGTCTTCCCCAACATTCACAACAGGAGCTTCATTAACTTGGACAGTCACAACAGTCGTGTCTACCCCAACCGCACCACATGAATCAGTCGCAGTTGTTATAATTGTATAGATTCCAGAAGTGTCTATGTCAAAACATACACTTCCATTATCAGAATTATATGTTCCAAAGTTCACAGATATATCTTGTAGATTAAAGTCTAAATCATCAGCAGTCACATCAAAACAAATTGGTTCAGCATCACATAAAGCGATAAAGAAATCATCAGCAGATGTAACATACGGCACACGGTTACTTTCGATAACCACAGGAACTGTACAAGTATCAGCATGACCACAGTCATCAACAACTTCGATAACAACATCAAATGAATCGGCTTGATTACCAATAACACTAACAGTCTTATTCTCTAAAGTTGCGTTTCCAGAAAGTATGTTAAATGTCAACGGACCAAATTCAGGATCGTTTGCATCAATATCAAAATTAAATGTATCAGTTTCACAAGTAAAGAATTTCAAATCAGTAGGACAAACAATCTGTGGTGCTTGGTTAATCACAACCGTGATACGAACCGTATCAGCACAAACTGGTGGGACAAATGCTTCAGGATAATCACCACATGAATCAGTCACACAATATACAAATGTATAAGTCGCTGAATCAACATCAGCAGGAGTGAAACAAGTTTGACCGCTTGAGTCAGTAAGTTGTGTAAATTTACCTAAGCCTTCAAACTGTGAAAGTATAATCCGATCACCATCAGCGTCTGTAGCTGAAATATCAAAACAGATATCTTCAACAGCACAAAGATAAACAGTTGAATCAAACGGATTGAAAACCGGAGAGTTATTGATTCCGATAACATCAGTCATCAAGGCTGTCACAGTTCCGCATTCATCAGAGACAGCAACGGTAAAGAGATACGTTCCCGATGTATCAGGAGCATATGTTATAACACCAGTAGAAGCGTCAATGACACCAATACCAGAGATAAGTTCATATGTTAAATTTAGGTCATCAACATCATTTGCTAAAACAGCAAGGGTTCTTTCAACACCTGGGTCACAATAATTTTGAGCAAAACCTTGATCGATTATAACCGGAAGTTGATTGAAGTATATCGAAACATTAAACGTTGATTCACAAGTCGCACCACAAGAGTCAGTACAGCGAATAGTCACTGTAACATCTTCGCTTTGTAAAGCATTGTATTCCCAGTTACCATTTACTAAAGAACCAGGTCCTGAGATAATTTCACATGAAGCGAAATTGTTATCAATATCAGTTGCTGAATATGGTAAGCTAATAACCTGAGGAGTATCACAGAATAAAAACGATGTATCAGCAGGAACAACACAGACAGGAGCTGTGTTCATCGTTACTGTTATAACAATCATATCAGATGATGTCACGCCACATGAATCCGTAGCGGTAACTTCTATTTCATAAACACCAGATGTATCAGCATTAAAGCAGAACTGATTTGTAGTAGAATTATAATTTCCAAAAGAAACAGTTGAATAGTCTAAGTTGACATCCGTAATAGTAGCATCAAAACAGATTTCTGCAGGTTCACAAAGGAACGTTTCAAAATCATCAGCCACAACAACTATCGGAGCATCATTGATAACAAAAGTAACATCAAACAGTTTATCAGCAAAAGCACCACAAGAGTCAGCAACACGAGCTGTAAACTCAATTGTTCCAGAACCTAACGGAGTATAGTACCAACCGGAATCAGAAACAGTTCCAACGTCAGTCATCAAACTAAACGTTAACAAGTCACCATCAATATCAAAAGCAGAGAACGGAATAAACACTTCAGTAGGTTCGCACTGTACAAAATTGTATGATGCTTCCCCGCTCCATTCAGGAGCATTATTCATATGAACTAAGATGGTACAACTATCTTCACTAAAAGCACCACAATCATCAGTAGCACGAATGACAACAGTTATAGAATCATCAGCAACCGCATTATAAACCCAGTTACCATCAATAAGCTGACCGCCACCTGAAACAATTTCAAGAACGACATTATTACTATCAATATCTGTCGCATAAATCGGAAGTGAAAGTTGTGTAGGTTCACACAAGTTAAACAATGCATCTTCAGCAACCACAACAACCGGTGCTTCATTGACTACTATAGTAACAGCAATTTCATCGTAATCAGTAGCACCACAAGAGTCAGTTGCCAACGCAGAAAGCATATATGTTCCGGCAGTATCCGGCGTAAATGTCATCAGGTTTAAAATATTATCATAGCTACCACCAAGTGCGGTAACATCAATAAGATTCCCATCAACATCAGAAACACCAATCGGCAAACTGATAGGAGCTAATTCACATAAGAAGATTGTAGTATCTTGAGGAAGAATAACTAATGGATTGGTATTACATAAGACCGTTACATTAAACTCTTCAGTGAAAGTATTACAAGCAGTCGTAACAGTGAGAGTAATTTTATTTGTATTCGAGCATTCAGCAACATAACAAACTTGAGAATTTTCAGCATCATACCAAGTATTGATACCCGTTACAGAAACTTCAGCACCAACTGGAATCCCCGAAACAGGGAAACAGAAAGTATCAAGTTCACATGTAAAGAACGATGTATCGTTCGGAACTATAATCGAAACTGCTTGGTCTGTCTTCACAGAAACATTAGCAGTATCAACAGCAACGTTACCACAACTATCAGTTACGGTAACAATAATTTCATACATACCTGAATCATAAGGAACAAAACAGATAGAACCATCAGCATAAGAACCACGGTTGGTAGTTATCGAAACGATATCGTTGTCGGCATCAGTAATTGAAACAGGAAGACAAATCGAAACAGGCTGACAGAGATACACTAGTGTATCTTCTAAATTCGCAATAACAGGTTCAGACTTAAACTCAACAGTGATAACTTGCATATCTGAAACAGTAAAGCCACATGAATCAGTGAGAGATGCTTCAACAACATATACACCGGCAGTATCAGGCGTAAAACAAATTTGCCCGGTCTCTGTATTCATCTGACCAAAATTATTCATAACATCAGCGAAGTCACCATTAGTGACAACATCAACACAGATTTCTTCAGGAGTACACATTGAATAAAAAAGTGAATCACCTAGCGTAAGGGTTGGTTTATCTAATACAATCACATCTATCGTAATAGTATCAACAGCTACAAGTCCACAATCATCAGATGCTTCAGCTATAATTTGATAAGTTCCCGATGTGTCAGGAACAAAACAAATCTGTTCAGTTTGATCATTATAGAAGCTAAAGTTTGTAGTCACACGATTTAGATTGTCATCAGCAATTACAGGGTCGATACAAATTTGCTGTTCAGCACAAATCGACAATGCATAGTCAACACCTAAATCAATAGTAGGTGTTTCATTCAAGTGAACCGTAACCAATGTAGTAGAACTATCAACTAAGCCACATGAATCAGTCGCTGTAATAACAACAGCATAAACACCCGATGTATCAGGTGTAAAACAGATTTGGTTTAGAGCTTGGTCATAAGTTCCAAGGTTCACAGTTATATCAGCAATATTAAAATCAGCATCATCAACTGTCGCATTAAAACAAATTTGCTCAGGTAAACAAAGATTCATCGCAAAGTCTTCAGCAGAATTGACAATAGGAGCATCATTGATATTAACAGTTATAGGAACCGTACATGTATCAGCATAACCACAGTCATCAACCGCTTCGACAATAACATCAAAAGTTCCCGATGTCGTAGCAGTTACACAAACAGTGCTGTCAGTTACAACAGCATTACCTGATAAAATATTATACGTTAAATCAGCATTTTCATAATCATAAGCAGAAAGGTCAAAACAAAATGTTCCGGTGTCACATAAGAAAACAGACTGAGGTTCAGGACAAGCAAGAACAGGAGGACGATTAATGACAACAGTTATCAAAGATGTATCCCGACAACATTCTCCGCCGGCTTCTATAGCAAATTTACTTGTTGTTGTACAGCTGTCAGTTCCACGGAAGATAAATCGGTACACAGCAGAATCAACATCGGCAGGAATAAAACAGGCTGTTCCACTAGAATCAGAAGTCATTGTGAAATTACCAATACCTTCAAGCATCAACAATTCGACTGGATCAGAATCAACATCAAATCCAAACACATCAAAACAAATTTCTTCAACGGCACAAAGAGTAACCAAAGAGTCATAACAGAAAACTTGAGGAGGAGTATTTAAATGCACAGAGTCAACAACTAAAGCAGTATTAGACCCACATCCATTTTCTATCATTACAAGAAATTCAAAAACACCCGATGTATCAGGTTGATACGAAATCAATCCGGTAGATGCGTCGATAGTTCCATTGCTTGACAACAACGAATAAGTAAGTTGAGCATTTGTTGTATCAGCAACTTGTACCTGTAGATAGCGTAATGTTGTTAATTCACAGGCAGCCGATGAAAAATACTGGTCATCTATAACCGGTGCATCACCATCAAAAATTATCGTATAAGAATGTCGTGAATAAGTTGTATCACCAAATTCATCTACAATCAAATAGACAACATCAAGATCTTCCTCTATTACTGGAAGATATGAATAATATCCAAAGAGTGTATCCTCTGTGGCAACAACTTCATTAGTCATTGACCCGGGTCCACTCCAGATTTTAATTTCTACTGGTGGAACTGTTACGAGGTTGCAGCTATAAAACAATGTATCGTAAATAGAATCGCCGGGACATACGTAAAACGTATCGACGATAACTGGTAGAGTAGCAGTAGCTAATAATAATTGGGAATTAGTTGTATTAACAATATGATCAGCATCTTTTTCTGTCTCTACGGCAAAAACTGTTGAAGAAAGTAATAATAGTAAAGATAAAATTGCGAAGTATTTATACCCTGCTTGATTCATCTTTCCTCCAAAGAGATAAGTATTATACATTACTTTTCTTAAAAAACCCATCATCCATCATCTCATTTTTGAGCGTAAAAAAGGGCATACCCTTTTACAACGCAATTTTCGTCACTTTTATGTTTAAAAAGTAAACAGGGTGAATTAAGGAAGTATCTTAATGTAGTATCTATGTAAAGTTCTAAATTCAAACCAATATACCTCAAATGGTAAAATTGTCAATAGGTAGCTTTATCTGAAGAACCTAAAAGCAAGAACGTTGCCAACTGATAACTGACTAAGTCTGAACAGATTATATCTCATATTAAACGATTACTGCTTTCACAAGTCTCTTAATATGAACCAGAGTTGCAAATGTGTGAAACATTTTTCACTTTTTGTCTCATTCGATGTTCATTATATTAAACAGAGAGAAAAGAACAGACAGATTAGAGGTCATTTTGTACCGATTTAATATTAATATTTCTATAATTATACTCTTTTTATGGGCTATTTCTGTCGCAACTTCTGCTGGTTCACAGTCCTCTGGCTTTTCCCCCGATGATTTAGAGCTATCCACAACCCAATATTACCCTCCAAAACCGATCTACCCAAGTTTCGGAGCTATTCCCCATACATCAAAACTCAGAACAACAGTCCATAGCAACGGTATAATAGGTACTCCTTATTATGATGCACAATTGGGTCAATTCCAATCAGGCTTCCAATTCCCGGTCAACCGAGGAGTCAACTATATGTTCTATTCCGGTTTATGGGTAGGTGGAATCGTAGATGGTGACACTCTTGTTTCTACAACAATTTGTAAAGAGCTGATACCAACCCAAATCAACAAATTTAAATTTGAACTCATCAATGATTTTCACCCCAATTTATTCCAAAATGATACAGCCACAACAACAAGATACACAACAGCCGACGCAGAACTGTTTCATACAACTTTTGCCGATACTATAATCCCGATTTACAATCAATGGTCTAAATATATCAACAAGCATAAACCACTAGGGCTAGATGTCACCATGAAAACATTCACAAAAGACAGCCCCCCATTTAAAAATATAATTTTGCTTGATTTCATAATCACTAATATAAGTGACAAAACAATCAATTCCGCCTATGTCGGCATGTATGTCAATACTTTAGTGAGCGGAAAATGCTCTACCTTTCCTATTTCCCTCGATGATTTAGTTGGCTCTTTTAAGGAGGAAGGTGCCGTCTATATAATGGATAACGATGGTGACCTGAACACCCAGAACTGTCAGGAATACCAAGCTACGGGAGCCATGGTCTTAAAGACTATGGCTACCTATCCTCCCCCATCCGACACAAATTTTAATTGGTGGACAAACGCCTGGCATTTTTATGCTCCTCAGAAAAAAGGAACCGCCGATGACCCTTTCAGAAACATAGGCGATTTAGACTTCGGAACCCCGGTTGGAGATTCAAACAGATACTATATAATGAGCCACAAAGAATGGGATTACGATCAATGTTTTTCAAAATCAATCCCACTGACCGATACAACTTGGCTACAAGTTGACGACACCCTAATTACTAAAATCTCAAAAGGAGATGCCCCCAACTTTCTCCTATCGCTTGGCCCATTCGACATCAAACCGGATAGCTCTGTCAGAACTATCTTTGCTTTAGTTGGCGTTGATCTGGTTCACCTCTATAAAGACAATTTGACAAATTTAATTCAAGAGAACTATGCCACATATTATAGCACTCTCTTTTTTGATATATTTTTTGATAATCTATATTACGCAAAACTACTTACCGAAGAATATCTAAACCCACTGACAAAACCTATCGGCTTACACACAGAATACAAAGATAGCAATTCGACTCTTCTCCGATGGGACGCTCATCTCTTCCCCGATGTGTCAGGATACAATGTATATCTCAAAAAAATCCCCGATGCGTTCATGCTCCCCTTAAACCAAGCAAAACCGAATATTTCTTTTGATTCTATCCCAACACCTGTCACAATATATTCGACTGAACGGAATCAGTTTTTATTTGAAAACTTACAGGCTGAAAAAAACTATATCACCATTGTAACGCAAATCACAGAGAACGGTGAAAGCGAAAACTCTGACCCAATACTTATTCGAGTAGGCTCCCCCTTTTTAAGACCTGCCCCAGTCACCCCAGTTCAATTATTCACCCCGATAGACCGTGAATATAACTACACGTCTCTAAGATGGAACCACCCTGACAATTCCGACATCAAATATTTTAAAATCTACCGTACATCAGATTCTATGACTGCCCTCACCCGACACAACCCATTTTTATATTCCGACACTCTTGAAATACCATTTGCACCAAAGCAATGTTATGAATTTGCTGACAGTTCTATCTGTTATTACGAATGGCAAGCGTTCGATTCTGTCACAGGCAACATACAATATTATACTGACACATTAACAAACGATGGCTACTACTATTGGATAACAGCTTTAAATTATCATGGCGTCGAGTCACAACTCTCCCCACTTATAAAAGCAGTCGAAACTCCGATCATCACAAAAGACATCGTTGCGGTCATAGGCGCACAAGGAGGAGAACATGAATTTGTCTCCGACGATTCCCTAGTAGCATTTTACCATGAACTCTTACAAGGATACAATTACGATATTTACAAATGGCTAGACAGCGGCAGAACTTTGGTCAACTGCTCGACAAAATCATGTGTCGACTGGAACTCCCTCGCCTCATACAAACTTATTTTAGTTAATGAATTTTCATACCCAAATATTTTAACTGACAGCTCAGAATTAGAGACAAAACTTTTCACTCAGCTTTCTGACTTACGGCACAACATCGCCTATTTTGGAATCCCAACCGGTGACCATGAAATGAACTTAGCTAACAACCTTGATTCAATAATTTACAATGAAACTTCTTTCGAACGAGAATATATGGGGCTTGACAAAACCAACATTCTGTCATGGTTTCAAAACTACAATGAGTTTAATTCTATCGACAGCTTAAGTGGTTTCAACTCTGCCATCCCAAACAATTCATCTCTGCCTGAACTACACATCAAATCTAATCTTTCAATCTACCAATCTTTTATAAGAGAACTGTTCTCATTCGATGACCATGTTCCATTTGTACCAACTTTCTCACCAACAGATTCTGCCGAAGTGCTGTATACTTTCCAGTCAGCCTTTCCACAAAGTTCACGCCAACAAGGTCAACCTGTTGGCATCGTCAAAAAGAACAGAAACAATCAAGTCTACACATTTGGCTTCCACCTCTGGGCGATTGAAATGCAATCGGCACAAGAACTCGTCGCATATTTGCTGACCAAACAATCTCAAAACTTTTCATCATACACTCTCCCAAACGAAGTTGCCTTAAACCAAAACTTCCCCAACCCGTTTAACGCCGGCACAACAATCTCTTTCTCATTACCAACACAACAAAAAGTCTCAGTGAAACTCTTCAATATTTTAGGTCAACAAATCAAAACGTTATTAAGCACATCAATGCTCGATGTAGGCACCCATAATTTCTACTGGGATGGAACCAACAACCAAAACGATGCTGTTGCGACTGGTCTGTATTTCTACCGCATCCAAACCGAAGAAAACTCTTACAGTAAAAAAATGATTCTACTCAAGTAGATTGCTATGCTCTACTTTCTCAAGAGACAACTTGACAACAGTTGTAAAACTTTCGCATATTGTCTAAAAGAAAATTTCTTATCGGAGTAATATATATGCCAAAGAAAAAGACATCTAAATTACATAAAGAAAATATCGGTGATCTCTTACATGAAAACCGAAAGTTCAAACCCTCTGCTCTTTTCACCAAGCAAGCCAACGCAAAAAAATCAATATATTCCCAAGCAAAAAAAGACCCAATCAAATTTTGGGACTCCATGGCAAAAGAAGTCGTATGGAAAAAAACTTGGACAAAAACGCTCCAATGGAAAGCACCCGATGCCAAATGGTTTGTCGGCGGTAAACTAAACATCACCGAAACATGTCTCGACCGTCACATCGCAGAAGGCAGACGAAACAAAGCAGCTATCATTTGGGAAGGTGAACCGGGCGACAAAAAAACTATCACCTATTTCGAACTCTACCGCGATGTCAACAAATTTGCCAACGTCTTAAAATCTCTCGGCATCAAAAAAGGTGACCGTGTTGCTATCTATCTCCCAATGATCCCCGAGCTGGTCATCGGCATGCTAGCATGTGCCAGAATCGGTGCAATCCACTCCGTTATCTTCGGTGGTTTCTCCCCTGACTCACTTCGTGACCGTATCAATGACTCCGAATGTAAACTGCTGATCACATCCGATGGTGCCTACAGGCGTGGACAAATTCTCCCACTCAAACATGATGCCGATATCGCTATCGCCGACTGCCCATCAATTGAAAACGTTGTCATCGTCAAACGTGGTGATTTCCTCCTGCGTGTCAAAGAAGGACGTGACCATTGGTATCACCGCCTTATGCAAGATGCCGACGCATTCTGCAAGCCAACCTATGTCGATGCCGAGCATCCGCTCTTCATCCTCTACACTTCTGGCACAACAGGCAAACCAAAAGGAATCATGCACACAACCGGCGGTTACTTAGTTGGTGTCTATACAACTACAAAATATGTCTTCGATATAAAAGATGACGATGTCTACTGGTGTACCGCCGACTGCGGATGGATCACCGGTCACTCATACATCACCTATGGACCTCTCGCCAATGGAGCCACCCAAGTCATGTACGAAGGTGCCCCAAACTGGCCGGAAGAAGATCGCTTCTGGCAAATCGTCGAAGACTACGGCGTATCTATTTTCTATACTGCCCCAACTGCCATTCGCGCTTTCATGAAATGGGGTAACGAGCATCCAAAGACACATGACCTCTCATCCTTACGACTCTTAGGTTCCGTTGGTGAACCGATAAACCCCGAAGCGTGGATTTGGTACAACGAAGTTATCGGTAACAAAAAATGCCCAATCGTCGACACATGGTGGCAAACCGAAACTGGTCATATCATGATCACCCCTCTCCCGGGAGTCACTGCAACAAAACCGGGTTCAGCAACTCACTCCTTCCCGGGGACCGAATCAGTCATCCTCGATGAAGATGGCAAGAAGGTCAAAGAAGGTGGCGGACTTTTAGCAATCACCAAACCATGGCCGGGTATGCTTCGTGGAATCTGGGGCGACCGCAAACGGTTCCTCGAAACCTATTGGTCGAAATGGGATAACATTTATTTCCCGGGTGATGGTGCCAAAATTGACAAAGATAAATACCTCTGGGTACTTGGACGTATCGACGATGAACTCAATATTTCTGGACATCGCATTGCGACAACAGAAGTCGAGTCGACCCTTGTCGCCCATCCCGATGTTGCCGAAGCAGCTATCGTTGGGATGCCTCACGAAATGAAAGGTCAGTGCATGATCGCCTTTGTAACATTGGGGGGTAAAATTGAAGCAAGTGAAAAACATGAAAGATTATTAAAAGATTTTGTCGCTCGTAAAATCGGAGCGATCGCCAAACCTGAAAAAATTATTTTCACAGGCGACCTCCCAAAAACTCGTTCAGGAAAAATCATGCGTCGACTTTTGCGTGATATCGCAATGGGCAAAGTCATGGGTGACACAACCACATTGGCAGACCCCGATGTCCTCAACAAAATAAAACAACGCTACGAAGAAGACTAGGGGTTAAATTTAAGGACAAGATTTAACTTCTAAATTCTCATCCATGAAGAAAACATACTGAACCAGCGATACAATATCTGAGATGTCGACTTTGTTATCACCTGTTAAATCTGCTTCATCAAAACAATTCAGAGTAACTTTTCTAGGTTGCTTGAAGATAAACATGCTCAGGTGTAAAATATCTGTAATACTCACCTTATCCTCCAAGTCACCATCGACATTCCCCCTCAAATTTTCACAACACGATGTAGAAACCAAACCTGCCTTTGAGGCAAGATTATATGAAAACAGTACAGAATATATTGTCGGCTGATAAATTGAATATCCATCAAAATTATAAGTTGTAGCACTTCCATTAACACCATTTTCCACTACAATGAAACGAATTTTTGCCACAAGACCATCTCCAGGCGGGAGATATGCTACTGGTAAACCTGTCGAATATGACAAACGTAACGTAAGTTTCTTTTCTAAATCGTCAACATGCCATAGTTGAACTGTCTCAAAATATTCAGTTCGACACCCTTCGGCTGAAATTGAAAGAGGAGTTAAACCAAGATCACCATCATAAGAAACTGGTATAATAATTTCTCGTGCGTAATATTGGTTGCGCATTGAAATTTCAACTTCAACGGTATCTCCTATTTTTCCAAAAACTTTATTACCTTTTAAAGTATCCGCAGTTATAATAATCATACTATAATCAGTATGACTACGTTTTATATTTTTCATTTTAATATCGAAAGTTACATTATAAATACCTACTGAATCATACACATGGGTTGGCTCTTTCTTGCGTGATAACTCCCCATCTCCAAAACTCCAACTTCTATTACCATATCGATGAGTATCACTTTTAAAAGTGGTAGAAAATGGTGCATTTCCTTTTAACTGAGTAGCTGTAAAACTTATATTTGGCTTAACCAAATTTTGAAATGCAAAGTTTAAAGAATCCTCATTAGAAACAACTAGGTCATTCGTATAAGAATATTTATAGAATACTAACAGCTCAGAATCAGGAGTTTCTTTTAATGACACCCAACCAGTTAACAAACTGAAACAGTATTCATTATGCGACAACATTTTTCCATCTACTTGCACCGAGTCAATTGAGTATAGTGGCATAAGTTCGGTATAGTATAATTTTTTATTGGCATCAATCCTAATTTCTTCAACAAAATTCTCTACCCCCTCACCATCAATATCAGCCCACACAACGCTCGACGCTTTATTTGTTGAACGTACTCCCCAAATAGCATCTTTCGAAATTTTACCATCTAAGTTTTCAAAAACTAAAGTGCTATCTCTTTCCTGACAAATGGCTAAATCCAAATCGTTATCAAAATCATAATCGTATAATGCTAACCCTTTTATTCCTTTTCTAGTATATGACAGATACGACTCGTCAGTTTTAAAACTACCGGTACCATCATTTATATAAACCTGAGTATACCCTTGTCGTCCATTGTTTTCATTATACCCGACAACAACATCGAGAAAATTGTCATTATTTAAATCACCAAGAACAACTTTTTTTACGTTACCACTATTAAAGCTTGAATAATCGCCAATAGTATCCATGGCTCCGTTCAAATTTTCATAGGTAATTGCTCCAAAACCACGAACTGCTGCGACTAAATCAAGATCACCATCGTTATCAATATCACCCCAAACAATATCATTTGCCGATGTCATCGTAGCTGATGTCCAGACTGGGAAACCAGTCATAGCTCCATCGTTATTTTGATAAATCAAATCGTTATATGAAACAAGTAACGTATCAACCCCAGTTGCACAGACTAAATCAAGATCTCCATCATTATCATAATCTCCCAAATCACAAGCATTACTATAGTATGTACTCGCAGAACTCCAAGTTGCCCACCTCTCGGGTAATCCTTTATTGCTAAAATAAATATATGTTGAACTTTTAGAAGCTGAATGTTCAGGGAACCACCAAATCCAACCACCTGTACAAACCACAAAATCAGGAAAGCCATCATCGTCAACGTCGCCTATAGAACCTCCTGTAAAATAGTTAGAAGAACTTCCGTTCCACGCTCCGTACCACGATGCATTTTCGTATTGCTGTCCAAGCTTAAATAGATTTAAAGAAATAAACCGATTTGTGATAAAACATCCATCGATATACCCATCAAGATCAATATCCCTCCAAATCATATGTGCTGTACTTGTCTTTTCTGAAGAAGAACTCCAGCAATGTTCAGTTGATAATGGAATGAGTTTATCTGACGAGCCTTCTTCTACTGTTATTTGAGATTCTAAAATAAGATTATCACCAGCAACTGTTGAAACAACTGATAGCATCAAAAACAATATATTAAAAGTTGTAAATTTGATAAATGACATTTCAATCTCCCTACATTTTGAATAACAACATCTTACTTTATAAAGAGTAAGAATATGCCTTTTTCCTCGCAACATAAAAACTTTGACATAATTGACTGTTTTACCTACTTATTATTTTATTTGTATTCTTCAAATTTTTAACCGTTATTGTCAAAATGGTAGAACTGATATACGAAAATTC
Source organism: Candidatus Zixiibacteriota bacterium (assembly GCA_024278935.1). GTDB lineage: Bacteria > Zixibacteria > MSB-5A5 > GN15 > FEB-12 > QQUK01. The sequence continues at coordinate 8,838 of JAJRSF010000043.1, read as the reverse complement.
CGACTGGCTTCCCTTTTTCACAAAAGCCTTAGATGAAATAGATGCTGAATATCGCTTGAATAAAATCGACGAGCTCAAGCTCGACTTAAACCAACCGCCCGACAATATTTTATACATCAACCGCATCTCGCCATCGTCGCACACTCGCGGACATAACCACGCCTACATAATCGGCGAGCAGTATCTGGAATATTTAGCAAGCTACAATCGGACTGTCATCAACGACTACCGCACTATCAACTATGAACTCAGTAAAGTTGAACAGATTAAACTTCTCAAACGTCATGGCCTCTCCTACCCCCAAACTGTTTTTGGTTCTGAAAAAGAGGAGTTGATAAAAGCCGCCGCACAAATGCCCCTTCCATTTTTAACCAAGCATAACTGTTCCGGCAAAGGTCTCGGCATCACCCTCTGCAACACTGTCGCCGAACTTAAAGAATACTTAAACTCTGACGCTTACATCCCATCGCCCGATGGCATTTTACTTTTACAAGAATATATCAAACCAAAAAATGACCGTGTCACTCGAGTAGAAATCTGCGATGGCAAACTTGTCTACGCCTTCCACTCATCAACCGAACAAGGATTCGAACTCTGTCCTGCTGATGCTTGTCGAATCGAAGCGAAGTCGCAAGCCGTATGTGAAATTTCCGAAGGTGACTCATTGTTCACATACCTCCCGGACTTTACTCACCAGATAGTTTCCAAATATATCGAAATCTGCAACGATGCCGGTTTCGACATGGCAGGAATAGAATTTGTCGAGGCAATCAACGGAGCCATCTACACCTACGACATCAACGGCACAACCAACTATTCCCCTGACGTTGAAAAAGCATCAGGCGACATGGCAAAAAAAGCCTTCCAAAAACTAGCACTCAAAAAACTAAAATAATATTGTAGGTCGGGTTCACCCAACCACCGACAGGTGGATACATAACCCGACAAAACTCGATACATAAAAAAAGTAGGGGCGTTTCGTTAACGCTCTTTTATCGGTTTTACATCTTTTGTTGGGAACTATTAAAAAGACAATTTACATTGTACCTGAAACTCCTCTCCGTGCTTGACACGGAGTCCAGAACAGGAACGTTATGACAAATGATAAAATAGTTAGAATTTGTAGGGATATAGTATGGGGATTGGAGTGCAGACGAAGGGGTATTTTATCTATAAAAAAAGGAACCCAATCTCTTGAGTCCCTTCGAAAAAACTATTTTACAATTCTAAACTATTATTTACCGGCACTTAAGATAACAGGAAGTGACCCGGCATCATTACCTACAATAATAACTTTTGTATTTGGTGATTCAGCAATTTTAAGAGTTGCTTCGATACCTTTCCATTGCAACAACGAAGAAGTAATTCCGGCTGATACGATTTTTTGGAAATCAGAAATACCTTGCGCTTCGATTTTCTTACGCTCAGCTTCTTTTCTTTCTTTGGCAATTGTAAATTTCATGCGCAGTGCTTCTTGTTCAGCTGCTAGCTTAAAGTTAATAGCTTCAGCAATTTTTGGTGGAATCGCAACATCACGAATCAAAATATTTTCTATCGTAATATATTTATCCAATAATTCTTTCGAAAGCTCTTTAATAATTTCAGCAGCAATTACATCCCGTTTTGTAGAATATATTTCTTCAGGTTTATAATTACCTGCTACTTGTCGAGCGATTGAACGAATCTGTGGAGCAACAGCAACAGCATAATAATTTTGTCCAATAGTTGACTGTAAAGAATCAAGCTTGGTTACAAGTGGACGATACATGATTGATACTTCCATACGAATTGATGCACCATCATTTGAAAGAACTGTAAGGTTCTCTTGGCTCTCTTGAAGTTGAATTTTGTAAACAAAGACATTGTTATAAGGCATATGCCAGTTAAAACCTTCGCTGTAGATATTTCCAAATTCAGTACCCGCACCAAATTTAGAATAGAACACACCCTTATGCCCTGATGGAATTTGTGTGCCACAACCAATCATACTGACCGACATAATCATCAGCAGTAAAAGAGGTAATAATTGTTTTGTTTTCATTTTTTTCTCCTTGTATAGTTAGTTTAAAAATCCATTTTCATATATCTATATATACTTCATATGCGGTAATGTATTCAATAAAAAAACCGGTATCAACCGGTTTTTTTAATAATCAATATTTAATTCAGAGATTAATCAACCCGATACGGTTCACACCACAAACTTGTGGATAAGCTAAAACCAATGCTATCATATGGTGGAGTAGTTATTAATGAGTCAAACGAGTAAAAAATGAAATCTTCAAAGAAAATAAGATTCCATGATTGCGGGTGAAATGTCGGCGTTCTGAATTGCACCGATGAATCACTTTCGCTAAATTGTTCATATATATGTCCGGTATTTGTTTCCACTGACAATATTTGGTTATATGAATCGCCAGATACATTCATTTTAGCTCTTAACGTCTCTCCGTTATTTATCCGTCCAATCAATGAAGTCGAACTTGTTAGAAAAGTATATCTAGGGTCTGAACTTGAACTATAGATATTTCTAAAAACAGTATTATCTTCACGATACAATGTAACACCACCGGTGCTATTGTTAATCAGTCCACTAAAACCTCGGATTTGCCAACCAGAAAATCGTTGCCCGTCATCTCCTAATTTCTCAAAATATCCATATCTGATTAGCTCTCTTTTCCGTTTAAGTAATGCTGTATCAGAATTTTTTACTCGAGTTGTCGTAACATAAAAATAATCTGCAACAACTACAGTACCTATCTTTTGATCTGTCGATGACAGCTTTGCTAGAACAAACCGATCTGTTGAATCTACATGATCACTATAAATCGCACCTGTATCAAGAGTATACTCATAAGGTGTTTCTAAGATTACATTGGTGTTGCGGAAGAAATCGTGCCCTAAATCAGAATCATACACATATCGCTCAATTTCATCGACATCACTTATAATAAGAATATCAATTTCTTCTGTGCAGCCTAAAAAGAGTACAACCACAAATAGTAGTAAAAATATATTTTTCAAAATATCCCTTTCTTGTTCAAACAATTATACAACAATAGACGAACAATGATAGCTATTTGTTTTTAAGAGATTTCAATTTCTTTTTCAGCTCATTCACTTCATCACGAATCATCATAGCAGTTTCAAAATCAAGGTTTTCAGCCGCATTTTTCATCGCTTTCATCATAAAGACAACCTGATCCTCGGCACTCATTAATTCAAATGATGTCGGCTTAGCAAATGTCTTCGCTTCAATCGTTTTAGAATCAGCAAACTCTGTCGTCCGAAGAATTTCATCGCGCGTCTTAAAAATAGTTTCAGGATCGATATTATGCTCTTTATTGTATTCAAGCTGTTTCTCACGACGCCTATCGGTTTCATCAATAGTCTTCCGCATCGACTTTGTAATCTTGTCCGCATACAGAATTACTTCTCCATTTTTATTCCGAGCCGCACGTCCAACAGTCTGAATCAATGCTCGCTCTGACCGCAAGAATCCTTCTTTATCAGCATCCAAAATCGCAACCAAAGAAACCTCAGGCAGATCAAGACCTTCACGAAGCAGATTCACCCCAATAAGCACATCAAACACTCCCAACCGCAAATCCCGAATAATCTCGGTACGATCAATAGTCTTCACTTCAGAATGCAAATACCTGACCCGCACACCCATCTTAGCGAAATAATCACAGAGGTCCTCAGACATCCGTTTGGTAAGCGTCGTCACCAACACCCTCTCACCCTTGGCAGCTCTTATATTGCACTCTTCAAGCAGATCGTCAACCTGCGTCGCAAGCGGTTTCAAAATAATCTTTGGGTCAAGCAATCCGGTCGGTCTAATAACCTGTTCAACAATAACTCCGTCAGATTTTTCCAATTCAAAATCAGCAGGAGTCGCAGAAATATATATCGTCTGGTTCTGCATCGATTCAAATTCTTCAAAAAACACAGGACGATTATCAAGTGCCGATGGCAGCCTGAACCCATGGGCAACAAGCGTCTCTTTACGGCTCCGATCACCGGCAAACATCCCCCGCACTTGCGGAATCGACTGATGCGACTCATCCATTATCGTAATAAAATCATCAGGGAAAAAATCTATCAGCGTAAACGGACGCTCCCCTTCTTTACGACCGGTCAGATGACGTGAATAATTTTCTACACCGGAGCAATAGCCAATTTCTTTCAGCATCTCAAGATCATACTTCGTACGACTTTCTATACGTTGTGCTTCTAGAAGTTTATCCTCTTTGACAAAATTATTCACTGTCTGTTTGAGTTCTGTCTGAATAAGTTTTATCGCAGATTTCAAATTCTCTTTTGATGTTATAAAATGTTTGGCTGGGTATATCGAAATCCGATCACGTTCTTTAAATATCTCCCCGGTAAGCGGGTCAATTTCTGAAATTTTTTCTACTTCATCACCAAAAAATTCTATACGGAAAGCATGTTCATGATACGATGGTATCAATTCAATTGTATCACCACGAACACGAAAATTACCACGTGTAAACGAAATATCATTCCGATTATAATGTATAGAAATCAATTTCCGTATCAACTCATCACGGTCAATCTCCAACCCCTGCACTATATCAATCTTCTGACTTTTATATTCTTCAGGAGAACCTAAACCATAAATACATGAAACCGATGCCACGATAATCACATCATCACGTTCAATCAGCGATGATGTCGCCCGTAGCCGAAGCCTGTCAATGTCATCATTAATAGCAGTATCTTTTTCAATAAATGTATCCGTCGTCGGCACATACGCTTCAGGCTGATAGTAATCATAATAACTGATAAAAAACTCAACCGCATTATTTGGGAAAAACGCTTTCAACTCCCCATATAGTTGTGCCGCCAAAGTCTTGTTGTGCGACATCACCAAAGCAGGTCGACCGGTCTGGGCGATAACATTTGCAATGGTAAAAGTCTTCCCCGACCCGGTTACCCCCAAAAGAGTTTGGTGTTTATCACCTCTCTCTAAACCTTGGCACAGTTGTTTGATTGCTTCGGGTTGGTCACCTTTTGGAGCAAATTTGGAGTGCAAATCAAATTTTGCTCTCGGAATATAAATTTTGGATTCTTTTTTTGTTGTCATATTGGATTCAAATATATTTAAAAATCGGATTTATCGCAATCACAAATGGTTATTTTTCAGCATTTTAGCAAATTTTATGGAACCAACACCGCTTTCTTTAGTTTAAATGTTGAAATGAGGGCAAAGTTCCTTAAAAAATAAAAGATTTGCCTTGACTTAAACAGAGATTTTGTTACTTTTTACAGCTTAACTTTATGTAAATAAGTAATTTCTATATTGAGAGGACATATTAAATATGTACGCTGTATTTCAAATTTCAGGTTTCCAATACTCAGCCAAAGAAGGCGATGTATTACAAATTCCGTTACAAGATGTTAACGAAGGTGATAAAATCGACATAAGCGAAGTTCTACTTGTTAAAGGTAACGACGATGCCGTTGTTGGTACACCATTTGTTGAAAATGCAAAAATCGAAGCTGAAGTTGTCAGCCACGGTAAACAAGACAAAGTATTGATTTATAAATACAAACGTCGTACAAAATACCGTCGCCGCCAAGGTCACCGTCAAGACTATAGCGAAATCAAAATTAATAAAATTGTAACCGCTTAGTACAATCATGACAAATGTCAGAGCACGGATAGCTCTTCTGGTTTTAATTTTCACTGTTTGCTTTGTACCGATTGCATTTGGTCAAAGTGATTACAAAGTTGTTGAGATAGTAGTCGAGGGCAACAAAGTTGCCTCTCGCTCGCTCATCTTAGGCGTTTCTGCTATTGATTTAGGCTCCCCTTTATCTCCAACTGCTTCATCGGAAACAATCTCACGTTTGTATGCACTCGGTATTTTTACCGAAATACAAATCGATGCCGAGATTGTAACCGGAGGGATAAAAGTATATATCATAGTAAAAGAACTTCCTAAACTTACAGCTTTAGAATTCAATGGAAATAAAAAAGTCAATACCGATGAATTAAAAGATAAGCTCAACTTAGGTATCGGCGGTTATATCTCGCCTTATTTAGCGAATAAAAAGAAAAACGATATCCTAGATATTTACGCAGCTCAAGGATATTTTCAAGCAGAAGTAAATTCAGAAACTATCTTTTCTGATGATTCCACTACTGCAACTTTACGTTTCACTATCAATGAAAAATCTAAAGTTAAAGTTGAAAAAGTTTTCCTTACCGGTGTCGAACGAGTCGAACCAAACGAAATTATTAAAAAGATGCGTAACCGTAAACGTGGCTTTCTAAAAAGCTCCGACTTTGCAAAAGATAAATACGAAGAAGATTTAGAAAAAATCATTACCGAGTTTCATAAAAAAGGATATATCGACGCATATCTTATTTCGGACTCATCGACTATTGATACGACTACCAATCGCATGAAAATATATCTGCATGTATATGAAGGTCCTCAATATTATTTTGGGAAAGCAACTTTCACTCATCTTGAAGAAATGCCTGAAAAATATCTCAAGAAAAAAATTGAATATAGAGAAGGTGATATCTTTGATATGGAAAAATATCAAAATTCTATCTCAGAAATCTATTCCGCCTACTATGACATTGGTCATCTGCATATCAGACTTCTTGATGAACGAACAACTCGAGATGATTCCCTCATCGATGTCAACTATGACATCACCGAAGGTCTTCCATCAAAAATTAACTTAGTAACTATCGTCGGCAACACCAAGACGAAAGACAAAGTTATACGACGTGAACTCTCTACCCTCCCGGGTCAAAAGTTCAACCGCGAACTTCTTATCCGCTCGGTACGAAACGCTATGGCACTCAATTTCTTCACCAACGTCAATCCGGTTCCACTTGATTTACCAAACGGTGACGTAAATGTTGAATTTCAAGTTGAAGAAAAACAGACCGCTCAGGCATCAGCAGGTGCCGGCTATAACAGCCAGGATGGTATCGTGGGCAACCTCGGTATTGGAATTCCAAATTTCAGAGGAATGGGTCAAAACCTTTCCTTTAATACTGACTTCGGAAGTAGCCGAAATTCTTTCTCTATCTCGTTCACAGAACCATGGCTCAACGGTCGCCCTACTTTATTTGGAACCGACATCTATTCAACCAAACGTCAATGGTTTGACGATTACACTGAATCTAAACAAGGTGCTTCGATTCGTCTCGGTAAAAGACTTCGCTGGCCGGATAGTTACTTCAGAGTTTTTGCATCCTACCGTTTAGAACGTGACAGATATGAAGATTTCTCCGACAACTTCATTTTCTCACAATCATATAAAGATTTCCACTCTTTTGAAACATTCAGTGATCTTGGTAGAGATACAACATATACAGATGCTACTGAGACAGAGATTGATACTATTACTGTAAGATATGATTTTCTTGGAACAATTTATGATACGACCGCTACAGCAAAGGATCCAATCCAACCATTCCCAAATTCAATTTTAAATTACGATGAACAATGGAATACTGCATCACGCTTTTCATTTACGATTACAAGAGACTCAAGAAACCTTCCCGAGTTTGCTACGTCTGGTTCCAAGTTCTTATACTCTATTGAAAAGACTGGTGGTGTTTTAGGTGGGTTTTGGGAGTACACAAAACATAAAATTTCATACGCCAAATTTTTCCCAATTTATAAAAGCATTTCCTTGGCAGTAAGAACCCAATTTGGGGCAGTCATTGAACCATATAGTTTCAGAAAAGATGACAACTCCAGACATACTCTGCTCTCTGATCGGTTCACCCCTGGTGGTGTTGCCTATGACGGCATCATTCGTGGTTATGATGATGGTTCCATTACCCCTGACACATTGATTCCTGCCGGAGCAGACACTATATATTTTTACAATAGTGAAACTGACTCGGCAATGATTATTAGTCGCGACTTGGATCCTGCTTTTGCTGACTCTTCAGAAATCAATCAGACAGACGGTGGCTATACCCGTGTTCGAGGCAACTTTATGCTCGTCTCAAACATAGAACTACAAGTACCGATTGTCAGCCAGTCTATCTATGGCATACTCTTTTTTGATGCTGGTAACTCTTGGCTTGATTTCACAGACATACAACTATTCACAAGACCAAAAATTTATTCATCGGGCGGGGTCGGCTTCCGAGTCGCAGTTCCCGGTATAGGAACAATTGGATTTGACTTTGCTAAACCATTTAGTAATATACGAGATCAAGAGAACGGTTGGCGAACCCATTTCCAAATTGGGACAACATTTAAATAGAATTATAAATTGATTAAACATAGAGGTTGCATATGAAACAACTAGCAAAACTATTTTCAACAGCACTATTTATTTTCACTCTTTTCTCCTTTGGTGCAAATGACACCAACGCTCAAGGGATTAAAATTGGATATGTAGATGACCAAAAGATCTTAATGGAAAACAAAGCATGGCAAACAGCCCAAGAAGATTGGAACATCGAATCCAAAGCGTGGCAGGATGAAGCTCAGGAAAAACAGAATGAAATCCAAGACCTGTACCTTGAATATGAGAAACAAAAACTAATTCTTTCAGACACCAAACGTAAAGAAAAAGAAGCTGCTATCAGAGCCAAAGAAGAAGCACTAGATATGTACACCCGTACAATCTTCGGACCTGGTGGATCTGCTGAAAAAAAACAAGAATTGCTCACTCGCCCTGTACTTGAAGCGGTCACAAAAGCAATCGAAGTTGTAGCAATCGAAGGCAACTATGATGTTATCTTTACAGTTGCTGGTTCTGGTTTAGGTTACATTAAAGAATCGTATGACATAACTCAACAGGTAGTTGATTATCTTGCCAACG
>JAJRSF010000042.1 GCA_024278935.1 Candidatus Zixiibacteriota bacterium | reverse complement strand
TTATATCTTATATCTTATATCTTATATCTTATATCTTATATCTTATTCCTTATTTAAATTCTTTTCACAAAAATCGTTGAAACTATCTCCGGTTCCGATCAAGCTGATTATTTTTATAACATCAAAGCTAATTTTTGGAACACTTGTTAATAAATACAGTCTTACATCTACAGATGTTTATTAAAACATCAAATTAGATAGGAAATAATCATGATTTCAGAGAAGAAAAATACAGAAACTTTTGATAGACAGCATTACCAAATTTCTCTAGCAGCTTACTACAAAGCTGAGCGTAGAGGTTTTTCTCCAGGACGAGAGAAAGAAGACTGGCTTGAGGCTGAACGTGATATTTTAGGTGGCACAGTAGATAATAAAAAAAGGGATACTTAGATATAAGCAATTAATTGATAAAGTTGCCTATTTGGGATACTTCAACATTCAAACAAACATCAAGTGAGAAAATAAAGATGAGCTATCAATATATTCATTATTTTAAAAATATTACAATTGATGATATTCCCTTAGTTGGTGGCAAAAATGCTTCATTAGGGGAGATGTACAGGCAATTAACCTCTCAAGGAGTAAAAATACCTAATGGCTTTGCTGTTAGTGCTCAAGCTTATCAGCATATTCTTGATCATAATAATGCTTGGGATGCATTACATGAGGCTTTAGATAACCTTGATCCAGAGGATATGGATGATCTTGCTCAACGTGGTAAACGTGCGCGAGACATTATTTATGGTGCGGAGCTTCCTGATGATTTGCAGACTGAAATTTTGGCAGCTTACCATGAATTAAAAACAGAATATGGTCCAACTTTAAGTCTTGCTGTCAGAAGTTCTGCAACAGCAGAAGATTTACCAACTGCCAGTTTTGCTGGTCAGCAAGATACCTACCTAAATATTGCGGGTGACGATACTTTATTGGATGCTTGTCGCCGTTGTTTTGCCAGTTTATTTACAGATCGTGCTATTCATTATCGTATAGATAATGGGTTTGATCATTTTAAGGTGGCTTTATCCATTGGTATTATGAAAATGGTGCGTTCTGATTTATCTGCTAGTGGTGTTATGTTTTCTCTGGACACAGAATCTGGTTTTCGTGACGCTGTTTTTATTACTGGAGCATATGGCCTAGGGGAAAATGTTGTTCAAGGCACGGTTGATCCTGATGAGTTTTATGTCCATAAACCAACATTTGAAAAGGGTTATAGAACAGTTTTACGAAGGGTGCTGGGGGCAAAAAAAATCAAAATGATTTATGCAGATGGAGATACTCGAGAAGCAGTAAAAAACATTGTGACACCTAAATCTGAGCGCACACGTTTCTGTATTAATGATGAAGAAATACTGATGTTAGCAGACTACGCTATTAAAATTGAAAAATACTATAGTGATCTAATAGGCTATGAAAAACCGATGGATATGGAGTGGGCCAAAGATGGACTAGATGGTCAGCTATATATCGTTCAGGCCAGACCAGAAACAGTTAACTCTCAACAATCAGGCAATTTGCTAGAAGAATATAGTCTAAAAGGTTCCGGTGAAATTGTGGTCGTAGGGCGGTCAGCTGGTGCAAAAATTGCCAGTGGAAAAGCTCATTTTATCAAAAGCAGTGCTCAATTGAATCAATTTAAAGAGGGAGAAGTTTTGGTCGCTGACACGACTACACCCGATTGGTAGCCGGTTATGAAGATTGCTGCGGCTATCGTTACTAATCGAGGAGGTAGAACCTGTCATGCAGCAATAGTGGCTAGAGAACTTGGTATACCGGCAGTTATAGGAACCGATCAAGGAACGGAAAAAATCCGGAATGGTGAGCAAATTACAGTTTCATGTGCAGATGGGGATGTTGGTAAAATTTATCGTGGATCCATTCCTTTTGAAGTGACTCAAACTGACCTTTCTACACTCTCGCGTCCAATCACAAGCATAATGCTCAACTTGGGTAACCCTGAATTAGCTTTTAAAACCAGCTTCTTGCCTAATGATGGGGTAGGACTTGCACGGATGGAATTTATTATTAATGAATACATTAAAATTCACCCAATGGCCCTACTTCATTCAGACCAAATTAGAGATGATGAAAGGGCTAAAGTTCAGCAACTTACTCAGGGATACAATAAACCTGAAGATTATTTCGTGCAACGTTTATCAGAAGGGGTAGGGACGATAGCCGCAGCATTTTATCCCAAGCCAGTAGTCGTCCGTATGTCTGATTTTAAATCGAATGAATATGCCTCACTTATCGGTGGCCGTGCATTCGAGCCAGAAGAAGCTAATCCAATGATTGGTTTCCGTGGAGCATCACGATATACGCACCCTGATTATGAAGAAGGTTTTGCTTTAGAATGTAGAGCAATGAAACGTGTAAGAGATGAAATGGGGTTAACAAATGTTATCCTGATGATTCCTTTTTGTCGTCGGATAGATGAAGGGCAGCTGGTTTTAGAAAAAATGACAGAATATGGTTTAAAAAGAGGGGCGAATGGTCTAAAATATACGTGATGTGCGAGATCCCTAACAATGTGATTTTAATTGATGCATTTTCTAAATTATTTGATGGCTTTTCTATTGGATCAAATGATCTTACACAGTTGACTTTAGGGGTTGATAGAGACTCAGAAAAAGTTGCTTTTGATTTTGATGAAAGAGATGAGGGCGTTAAGGAAATGCTACGCTTGGCAGTGGACGGTGCAAAACGAAATAATCGTCATTCTGGCATCTGTGGTCAGGCTCCGTCAGATTACCCAGAAATAGCTGAGTTTCTGGTAGAATTAGGTATTGATTCAATTAGTTTAAATCCTGATTCGGTATTAAAAACCACTATGCATATTTTAGACGTTGAAAAAAGTTTGTTATCTGAAGCTTCCTAAAGATAATTCTTTATAATGAAGTTAAGATTTTTGTAGAGTAAACTATGGCTACAATTACAAAGTGGAGTAAAAAGAGTTTGCTGGGTAGCCCTCTCTTTAGCAACCCAATACCACTTTCGCTAGAATGGAGGGTTGACGATAGAGCTGTTAGCCTATCTCGTCACTTTTTACTTTGCTTTATAATTAATTACACCTTGTACTCCGTCAATGTTGTTTTGATGGAGTACTATGTACACAAGCCAACAAAGATATGTTAAAAATGTAGGTTCAACACACACTTTTTTATAAATAAGCGGTCTAACTATGAATAATTTTTTATATCTCATCATCACTTTTATATTTGTTCTAACTGGGTGTTCTCAGCAATCACCCGATTATTTGAAAAGCATAACACCTACCGAATTAAATCAAGTGATGCAAAATGAGAATATTTTTCTGGTTGATGTTCACACTCCAAAGCAAAAACATATCAAAGGAACAGATACGTTTGTTCCTTTTAATCAGATTGAGTCGAATATCAATAAGTTTCCCCAAGATAAAAATGCTGCTATCTATTTATATTGTGAAGGGGGCCCAATGGGAAATACAGCAGCAAAAACACTCAATAAATTAGGCTATAAAAACTTATATAATCTAGAAGGAGGAGCTAGAGCCTGGAGAAATAAGGGGCTTGCTCTTGAATAAATGATACTTGCTGAAAAGTCTTTCTCTGCATACTATCTCAGTCATTTATTATTAATAGTTCCATAAGATCTCGCACTATCACTTGCCGAAGTATCTGTATTTCAAGCAAAGTTTATACTTCGAATACTTTTGGAACTATTAATAGTAAGATCTAAACTCTACAAGTCATAGGTTGAATTTTTGTCAAAAACATACCTGATTACCCACAAGCTTCCGCCACTTTAAAAAGCTAAATGTAATCTTATGAAAAATAATGGTTATTTTTTAACCTGATCAAAGTTAAAAGTTTAAGTTAAATTTTCATTAATAGATATTTATTATTTTTCAATACC
>JAJRSF010000041.1 GCA_024278935.1 Candidatus Zixiibacteriota bacterium | reverse complement strand
TATTCAGGTTTATCAAAAGAGTTGGCAGGCACAACACCATTAACAGAAAATTCAGTTAATGTTGTAACGCCGAATTTAGTTCCATCCATATTTCTGATAGTTTTCATAGCGAATTTAACACCACCATGTTCAGCATATTCAGAGAAAATTTCTTGAATAGGTCCTTCACCACCCATGCCGTTTGATCCCTAATATTCTTTGCAGACTAAGAGACCATCAGATGCGACACCTAAGCGACAAATTGTTTCGCCAGCATCGTCGATTAAAGTAACATACTCAAACGAAGTGCCATCAATTTCACCACTGCCATCTGAAACTGCTTTGTAATACGGAGCGTCAGACTTTTGGAAAATAAGAATAGTTTTACGACCGTTATCTTTATTCTTTTTGATAACATCTTCTTCAGACATCTGTTCAACACCGGCTCCACCAGGTTGCCATCCAGTCGTTCCATCAAATATTGAGTACATTTTTTGACCCATTATTGTTGCAACAGTTTTCTCTTTATTTGGAAGTTCGAAAACAGATTCAATTTGTAAAGGCATATCACCTCGAGGAGTCACTATAGTCATAGTTCCTTTTGAATTCATAGATTTAATAGCTTTGAGAGCATCTAATCCACCTGCGTAGGTGACTGCTTTATCAAGAAGAGCTTTACCTTTTTTCAAAGTTTCAGGAGTAACAGCAAGTTCTGTTTCTTCTTCACCTGAAGGAATAGTAATGTCGACTTCGACAACATCGCCGAGTCCCATTTCGTTTAATGGTGATTCAAAATCATCACCTTTACCAACGATAACAATATGGAGAGCATCAAAGCGTAAGTTTTCATTGGCAGCTTTTATAACAGATTCAGGAGTTACATTTTCAACATCTTCTTTGACTTTAAAAAGATGGTTAGCAGATAAACCATAGAATTCATAATTCATCATACGATTGACAACTTCTGATTTAGAATCAAAATTGAATACAAATGAATTGAGATATCCGTCTTGACCCATTTTCATTTCATCTACTGTTGGAGGATCAGTTTGAATACGTTTCATTTCTTTAATCATCTCTTTGACAGCTTTTACAGTTGTCTCAGATTTTGTAGAAACAAAACCAACAAAAATTCCGGGATATTTAATCTTTGCAGTGTAGCTTCCGAAAACCGCATAGGCGAGACCTTCACGGGAACGAACAGCATTAAACAGGCGAGAGCCAAAAGAGCCACCCAAGATATTGTTCATCACAATCAAGTCGCCGTAGTCTTCGTCAGTAACATATCCACCGATATGACCAATGACTATGTTAGTTTGATTAACATCGTTTTTCTTGATGTAGTGAACCTTATTCTCAAATTTATAGTCAACTTGAGGAAGAGAAGGTACTAGTTCGCCTTCTTGTTTCCAGTCACCAAAATATTTATTTAATTTTTCAAGAATATCTTTTTTGTTAAAGTCACCCCAAATTGCGATTTGCATGTTTTGTGGTTTGTACCATTTGGCATGGAAACCAACAATGTCGTCACGAGTAACAGAATTTACAGTCGCATATTCTGTCTGACGAGCATAAGGTGAGTCGGCACCATAAATAACTTTTCGGAATTCACGGAATGCGATGCCTTGTGGGTCATCGTTCCGACGAGAAATACCTGATCGAATTTGTACTTTGGCAAGGTCGATTTTGTCTTCTTCAAATTTAGGATTACGAAGAACTTCAGCAAGAACTTCCATGCCTAAGTCTGTGTATTCACTTAAGACATTTACAGAAGCACCACCGGACTCAAGCCCGATAAATGTTTCCACTGAGCCACCGATAGCTTCAAGCTTTTCATCGATCTCATCGCCTGACCATTTATTTGTACCACCGGTACGCATAACAGTTCCGCAAATAGATGCCAGTCCGACTTTGTCGGCAGATTCTAAAAATGAACCTGCGTTCATTCTGACAGATGCTCTGAAAACAGGAAGAGATTTATCTTCGAGTAAATAAACCCGGATGCCGTTGTCTAATGTAATTTTATCAACATCAGGGATTTCTAATTTATTCATTTTAGGATATTTGAAATTATCAACATCCTGTGCTTGTACAGAAGCTGCCGCAGAAAGCATAACGAGGGCAGCAACGAGCAAAAAGAAAATATACGTTTTTTTCATTTTATATGATCCTCATTATTCTTCAGTTGTGACAACCATGCCGACAACACGATTTTTCTTTGTTAAATATTTCTTTGCGACTCTTTGAATATCTTCAGGAGTAACAGCGTTGATACGATCAAGTTCTCTGAATAATTCTCTCCAGTCACCCCATAAATTTTGATAACCGGCGAGTTGCATTCCAAGACCATGGTTTGTATTAAGTCTGTTAATAAAATCAGCTTTTGCTCTTGCTTTAATTTTATCGACTTCTTCGATAGGAATTAGCTCATCACGCATTCGTTCAACTTCTTTAAATAGTTCTTCTTCCATCTCATCATTACCATGACCGGCAGAAGACATCGCATAGATAGCCATCAATGTCGGATATTTATTACCCGGGAAGCCGGCAAAAGCTCCAACATCCATAGCAATCTTTTTCTCTTTTACTAAATTTTTATAAAGTAAAGATGTTCGTCCCTGACCTAGGAAATCACACAATGCGTCTAGGGCAGGACGGTCAGGATGAGTACCTTCCGGTACATGCCAACCAGCAATAAAGAAAGGCTGAGATTGATGTTCAACTTCAACACGTCTTTCGCCTGATTGTTCAGGTTCGGTCGTTGCGATTCTTTCAGGAGCAGTTCGGTAAGGAATACGTCCCCAATAATCTTCCGCAAGTTTGATGACATCTTCTGTTATTACATCACCGACGATTGCAACAGTTAAGTTGGAAGGACCGTAATATTTTTGGAAAAATGCTTTTGCTTCTTTACGCGAATAATATTGGATGTCAGACATATGTCCAATACCCGGAACTCCGTATGGATGTGCTTTAAAAGCGGAGCCTAAAAATTCTTCAATTAGTTTTCCAATAGGGCTTGACTCAGAACGCATCCGACGTTCTTCAGCAACAACATCACGCTCTTTGTACATCTCACGAAGAACAGGATTTAAAAAACGTTCAGACTCAAGTGCCATCCAAAGTTCAACTTTGTTTGATGGAAGCGAAAAGAAATAAACAGTTTCATCACTTGATGTAAAAGCGTTTAGCCCAACAGCACCTTCACGCTCGATGACATTACCAAATCTATTTGGAATGACGAGTTCATAGGAGGCTTCACGGGCAGCTTCATAGGCAACCGTTAGTTCTTCGATTTTAGCAGAATCAGCAAAGCGGCCTTTGTTGCGGGCTGCTCTGAGTTGCATAAAAATGGCATCTTCTTTTGCTATCAACTCTAATTCTTTGTTGATATCTTTTGTGCCAAGAGTTTTTGAACCTTTGAATGCCATATGTTCAAACATATGTGCCATTCCAGTATACCCTTTTGAATCATCGACAGACCCAACATTTGCCCATGTGACAAACGATACAACCGGTGCGTCGTGACGTTCTAAAATAAGGATGGTAAGACCATTTTCTAAACGATGTTCTGTGACAGCATTCTCAAGTTTTGAAAAATCAAATGAAAAAACTGTTGGAACAAGGAATAGGACTAGAAGAACTGACAACAAAGTCAGTTGAACTTTTTTGAAAGACATGCTTCCTCCATGAAAGTTAATAGGTTTCTTATATATAGTATGCGAATAAAACAGAAGATGTTACTTTTGTCAAGTATTACGCTTTGCTAATGTAACAAGACTGTATTTGTTTTGATTGATTGTTTTTGATAATATTTACACCTATCACATTTGATTAGACGAAGCCAATACAAATATGTTTCGTAGATATTACTTATTTGAAAAGGAAATATTTTAAATCAAAAAAAAGGCAGACATCGCGTCTGCCTCTATCATTTAGATTACCACCACTGAATAAGTTTTGGCTTAAATGTGTGTGGGAGATTATCATTTTTCGGAATAATGCGAACGGTTATACCAAAGCGACCTGACTCAAGGCAGGTAACTTCGCCCGAGAAAATTGATGCATCGGCTTTTTCATCATAATTGTCATGCTCAGCTTTTGTCGGTGTATAGTCTTGAATCTGTTCCTGAGAGTCAAGTTTGCCAGAAATAATCTCAACCGATACATCTTGTGGATTTATCTCACCCAAAGCGATTGAAATTTTGATAGGGAAGGTCTGTCCGACAAATATAGTGCTGTCAATTTCAGGAATATGTACATCTTTGATATGTACGCTATCCCAGCTTTTTGTCATACTTTCAAACCACTTGGTAACAGATTTTGTTAAAGCGAGATCGTCTTTTTGAAGTTTAAGTGATGCTTCAATACCGGGTACATAAAACATTTTGGTATAGTCCATTAGCATGCGATGCGAAGAGAAGCCTTTTCCAGCCATACTGATAGTAGCTTTCATCTTTTTAACCCACTGACTAGGAACACTGTTCTTATCAGTTTTGTAAAATAGCGGTACGATTTCTTTTTCAATACTGTTGTACAGCATTTCTGCTTCAAGATGATCCTGCACATCGTTACTGTCATATTCTTCACCATTACCGATTTTAAAACCGGTATCATCGGCGTAACCTTCACACCACCAACCATCTAAAACAGACAAATTCAATACACCGTTTAGGGCTGCTTTCATACCCGATGTGCCAGATGCCTCAAGTGGACGTCTTGGATTGTTCAGCCAGACATCGGCACCCTGTACCAGATATTTGGCAACATTGATATCGTAATCTTCTATGAAAATAACTCTGTTGTTAAACTTTTCATCTTTGGTGTAGTGATAAATCTCTTTAATTATATCCTTACCCGGGTCATCTAATGGATGAGCTTTTCCTGCAAAAATAAGTTGTAGAGGAAATTCTTTATTATTTATCAGTTTTAACAGTCTGTCAATATCTGAGAAAATTAGATTTCCACGTTTGTAGGTTGAAAACCTACGGGCAAATGCGATAGTCAGAATCTGCGGGTCTAAAATTTGGTCGGCTTGCTGAATTTCAATCTGCGAAGCACCGCTTCTTCTAAGTTGTTTCTTGAGCCGTTTTCTGGCAAAGAAAACTAAGCGTTCACGTCTTTTGCTATGAATTCGCCATAGTTCAGCATCGGGGATTTTTTCTATATTTTCCCAGGCGGTTAAAACATCCGGTTTGTTTCTGTAATCCGCTCCAAAGTATGATTCGTATAATTCATCCATGTCATGAGAAACCCACGAACGAGGATGAACTCCATTGGTCACAGAATTAATCGGTACATCGGCAATAGGAAGTTCCGGCCAGATATGATGCCACATTTCGCGCGAGATTTTCCCATGCAGTTCTGACACGCCATTGGCATAGGCTGAATTACGAAGGGCGGCAACAGTCATGCAAAACGGTTCTTTATCATCGTCTGAAAATACTTTACCTATATTTATAAACTGCTTCCAGTCTAGTCCAAGTTTTGAGACAAAACCTTCTAAATATCTTTTTACCAAGACAGCATCAAATTTTTCATTACCGGCAGGTACCGGAGTATGGGTAGTGAAAATTGTCGTAGACCAGATAAACTGTGATGCTTCGTTAAAAGTAAGGTTTCTTTCCTGCATCAGAAAACGAATTCGCTCAAGGGTCAAAAACCATGAGTGTCCTTCATTCATATGGTAAATCGACGGTTCTATTCCTAAGGCACGAAGCGCTTTTACACCACCGATACCGAGAATGATCTCCTGACGAATACGCATATCTTTATCACCGCCATATAAAACGGAAGTGATTTCTCTGTACTTTGATGGATTCTCAGGGATATTTGTATCTAGCAAGTAGAGTGGAACATTGCCGACTGAGACTTTCCAAATTTGAATATGAACCGGGGTACCGAGAAAATCGACCGTGACAATAATCGGTTTGCCATGCTCATCTTTGACAGGTTGAATCGGCATATGATACCAATCATTTTCTACATATTTTTCCTGCTGCCAACCATCGGATGAAAGATACTGCCTGAAATATCCATAGCGATACAAAAGCCCAACTGCAACCATTGGTATACCTAAATCAGATGCGGACTTGAGCGTGTCGCCCGAGAGAATTCCCAAGCCTCCTGAATAGACCGGAAGCCCGGTGTCGAGACCATATTCAAGTGAAAAATAGGCGACTTTGTTGTCGACCTTGTCGGGGTATTGATAAGTGAACCAATTTTTTCGGGAGATATAATCTTGATATTTTTGGTAGACGCGGTCGATAGAGGCGATAAAACCATCATCGTTGGCTGCTTTTTCGAGAGTTTCCTGTGATAATTGAGAAAGCATCTTAACTGGGTTCTGATCACAATTTTCCCATGTTTCAGCATCAAGCCTGATACATAATTTGGTTATTTCCCAATTCCATGAATACCATATATTTTGTGACATCTCTTGGAGTGGGCGGATTTTCTCCGGTAATTTTGGAAAGACTAAAAATTGTTTAACTCGCATATATTTGACCAATCGTTAAAATTGACTTTTTTACATTGTTGCTCTTATTGTCGACGAAATCAACAATAATATTATACAATTTTCACCAAGAAAACCGATATATCTAATATGAATTGTGTATATAATAATGTAATGTTTTTAATTGATTCTAAACAGAGAAAGTAGATATTACAGATATGGCTATATCAAGAAAAAGAATTGGAATTTTAACCGGTGGTGGAGACTGCCCCGGTTTGAACGCGGTGATCAGAGCGGTTGTGAAAACAGCCCACAATGATTACGGCATGGAAGTAATCGGCTTTAAAGATGGCTACGAAGGTCTTATCGAAAATCGGTACATGCATATCGGTATCAAAGATGTTTCAGGGCTTCTTTCACGAGGCGGAACAATTTTGGGAACATCTAATAGGGCAGACCCATTTAATTTCCCGGTATTACAAGGTGACGAATATGTGCATCTTGACCGTTCATCACAGGCGGTTTTGAATTTTGAATCAATGGGTTTAGATGCCTTAATTTGTATTGGTGGTGATGGAACAATGAATGCAACGGCTGGCATGGAGAAAAAAGGTCTCCCGGTTATAGGCGTTCCAAAAACGATTGACAATGATTTGGTTGGTACCGATGTTACTTTCGGATTTGATTCGGCAGTAGTCTCGGCAACTGAAGCAATAGATAAAATTCACACGACTGCACAGTCGCATCATAGAGTTATGATAGTTGAAGTGATGGGTCGCAATGCCGGTTGGATTGCACTACATTCAGGTATTGCCGGAGGCGGTGATATAATTTTAATGCCTGAAATACCTTATGATATTAATTGTGTTTGTGAAAAAATTAGAGATCGCTCTGCTCAAGGAAAGAACTTCTCAATCGTTATTGTTGGAGAAGGTGCCAAACCGATCGGAGGCGATATGGTCGTGGCAAGAATTGTAGAAAACTCTCCTGATAAAATCAGGCTCGGTGGAATGTCACATCAGTTGGCATCTCAAATCGAAGGGATTACAAATATTGAATGCCGAGTTACCATATTAGGACATCTCTTGCGAGGTGGGGCACCATCGGCATTTGATCGGATACTTGCAACTCGTTTTGGAGTCGAAGCTGTTCATATGGTTGCACGTGAGGAATTTGGAAAGCTCGTAGTCCTGAAAAATAATGAACTATCACAGATATCAATCCAAGCAGTTTCAGGAAAGCAAAGACTTGTAGGATGTGACGATCCGATTATAAAAACTGCTCTTTCGCTAGGGATTTGTCTTGGACATCCTGAGAATATGTCACTTGAAGATTACTGCAGTTCGATACCCACATCCAGTAAAATTAAATTTGAATAAGAGAGAATTTACGGTTTTATGAAGAAAAAAATTGATATTAAGAAAATGAAAAAAGAGTTGCTTGCATCACCCGCTTACAAAATTGCATATCATGATGATGATTTTATGTATGAAGAGTATTGCCGTCCGGTACGATTACAACTTGAACTTTTAAAACCTGAGAAACTTTTTCAAAAAGAAAAAATTGAATCTACTATAGTTGTCTTTGGTGGTACTCGAATTATTGAAGAAAAAGAAGCGCTCAAAAATGTAGAAAAGCTTAAGAAAAAACTTCTGAAAAACAAAAATGATAAAAGCTTAAAACAAAAATTGAAGATAGCAAAATCTGTTTTGGAAAAAGCTCCATATTATGAAGAAGCCAAAGAATTCGCTCGGCTTGTTTCCGCTGAATGTCAGATTAACGAAGGACATGAGTATGTTATCGTAACTGGTGGTGGACCAGGTATTATGGAAGCTGCCAACAGAGGTGCTTACGAAATTGGTGCAAAATCAATCGGGCTTAATATTACTCTGCCAATGGAACAGGCACCGAATCCATATATTACGCCTGAATTAAATTTACAATTTCATTATTTTGCGATTCGTAAAATGCATTTTCTTTTGCGTGCTAAAGCACTTCTTGCATTTCCTGGTGGGTATGGAACTCTCGACGAGTTATTTGAAGCACTCACCCTGATACAAACACAAAAAGTTCCGCCTTTACCAATCGTTTTATTTGGCGAAAAGTTTTGGAATAAAGTTGTAAACTTTAAAGCACTTGTCGATGAAGGCACTATCGCGCAGGAAGACTTAGACCTTTTTGTTTTTGCCGATACCGCCAAAGATGCTTGGGAATATATTAAGTACTTTAATAAAACCAATAATTCCGATAAGTTCTAATCAGCGTTTGATAAAACCTTTGCTTTCTAAATAAGATTTCATGTGCGGTCGTACAACTTCGGCATGTCTGCGAGCAATATGTTCCGACCATGAATAGTGACCATCAAAGTTTGGATATTTTTCGACTAGTTGTTGACGACCTTTCAGATGTCCAAGTTTGTCGATCTCTCTGTCATACTCAGCAATAAGCTTTTCGTAATTCGCATCTGAATATTTCTATTTATGATAAATAGCATCAATATGTAATCTCGGTTTTAGCTTTGGTTCTTTGGATGGGTAGCCTAGTGACATTCCCATAACAGGGTAGACAAGTTTTGGAAGGTCTAGCATCTCGCTGACTTTATCAGGGTTATTCCGAATTCCACCGACCATGACACCACCCATGCCGAGTGCTTGTGCTGTTATCATCGCACGTTCAGCAACTAAGGCAGCATCAACAGTGGCGATTATAAAAAGTTCGGTATAGTCAGAATGTGTCTCATACTTTTTCTTTTCGTTTATCTGTTCCAGTCGATACAAGTCAGCACAGAAAACTAAAAAGAGAGATGAATCTATCACATGCTGTTGTCCACCCGTTAGCTCGGCAAGTATTTCTTTTTTCTTTTTGTTACGAATGCCGATAATAGAATATGCTTGTCTGTTTGAAGATGTCCCCGAACGTTGTGCTGTTGTCACAATTTTCATTTCATCTTCGATGGAAATTTCTTTGTCTGTGAAATTTCGTACCGATGCGTGCGAGTTTAAGAGCTTTAAATTTTCATTCATAAATATTTCTTTCCTGTTTCTTTTTACATAAGATAAACTGCAATAAAAAAAGGTGAAACGTTTAAGTTTCACCTTTTTACTAATCATAAATTTAATTATCTGGTAATACGAGAGTAATCTCTTTTTGAACCTTTAGTCGCATCAATTTGACGAATCACTTCATTAAAATGAGCTTTTGTCATGGCATTGATAGCTGTAGATTTCACAGCTTTTTTAGCGGCAGTATAAATAATATCAAGATCATTGCCGGCTAGAGTGAGAGCATCGTGCGGATAAACAACAGTGTTGCTGAGATAAATAGAACTGATTCTATTTAAGTGGCTCAACTGAAGTTGACGACGGAAGGAATTGACATTGCTCGGTGTGACAATTTCTGACCAGATAGAACGGCGAACATCGCGGAACATATCATACATTGTATACTTGTCGACGCCATCAGCGATTCTCTCTTGGTTGTTCAGTAAACGACCAAGAATATAAGGACCGTACAAATTCATGAGAGAATTGTTTTGCATATTCAAAGCTATAGTATGAATTGGATAATCAACAGTTCGGACAGAATAGACAGAGAAGAAAAAGTCAGGCAAACGATTCGGTTGCAGTTTATTCCAAACTTCTTCTGAAACTTCAAAAGCGTCAGGAGCAAAAATATTATCGCTTAAGAATTTAATCGCACGGCGTTGTTCATCGGCCGAGATTGGTGTAAACGGTACAGTACCACCCGGGTCACCAACATGTGCTCTACTGTGAATAATACCACCAACATAATTTGTAGCAAAGCGAACAGATTCACGATATGAACGCCATCCGTTTTGGAAAACGTTATACATCTTGCGGTAACTTTCACCATCAACTTCAAACTTGTTTATAGAGTTAGACCAAAGTTCTTTTGTTAATTTTAGTTTATGTTCACAATAGGCAATTGGGTCAGCACCTAAATCAAACATAGAACAATATGGGTCTATAGATTTTGATGAGTTACCAAAAACATCTTCATCGGTACCATAGATAAGTTCAGGTTCACCAGTTCTTGATGCGATAGCATCTAGTTTGATAGTGATTTCTTCATCAGTAGCATCACCAAAATCGGTATAACCATATTCAATGACCCAATCATCGTAAGGACCCGGGGCAGATGCATAGAACTCACCTTGAGGCTTTCCGATTGGTGCAAGATTTGGTGGTGTGTAATCCATAACAGTACTGGTAAGACCATGTTTAGTTGTAAACTCACGATCCTGAATTTGTTCTAATGTATAAATTGTAGATGCTTTAAAGTTGTGTCTAAATCCTAAAGTGTGTCCAACTTCATGAGCAACTAATTCGGTCAAATATGAGGTTACATATTCTTGAGTGAGTGAATCTTTTTCTTCTAAAGTATTCATTGTAGACAAAGCATATGATAAACCGAAAGCAGCTTCTTGTGCTGATTTTTCAGCGTACTGACAGTTGGCATGATCGTGATGAGCGTTGAACTCTTCCATTGGGTCAATCTCTTCAGTAGGAGCATCGCTGAAAGAGAGAGGTCCGATAAAGTTTTCCATAGTGTTAAACATGAACCGAACAAAATCAGATGATACCCGAATGTCGGCGTCATAAATTTCACCGGTAAATGGGTTTGCTCTGTGAGGTCCTACGGCGTAGCCACCACCAGGGATAACAATCCATCTGACTGTGTTGTAGCGAACATCAGCAGGGTCCCAATCGGCAGTGTCTGGTTGTACTTTTGCGATAATCGCATTTCTGAATCCAATTTTTTCAAATGACTGATTCCAGAATTCAATACCGGCACCAATAGCAGCACGGTATTCAACCGGTGTTGTATTTTCAATCCAGAATACGATTGGTTCAACAGGTTCAGACATTGCAAGTTCAGGATATTTTTTCTTGAGGTTCCAATGATCGATATAACGAACATATGGTGACTCAGAATCTAAATTACTGTAATCCATGTATAATGTTTGGAAATAACCAACTCGATCATCTGAGATACGTGTTGTAAATCCTTCTGAATTTTTAATTATAGAAAGGGAGTAGTGGTAAACATGAAAAATACTGTATGGGTTTTGAATCGATGCAGCTTGTAATGGACGAGAGGTTGCGTAATGTAAATGCACATCAATTTCAGTATTTTTTGGAAATGATTT
Source organism: Candidatus Zixiibacteriota bacterium (assembly GCA_024278935.1). Taxonomy (GTDB): domain Bacteria; phylum Zixibacteria; class MSB-5A5; order GN15; family FEB-12; genus QQUK01. The sequence goes on along the minus strand of JAJRSF010000041.1, from coordinate 112,238 downwards.
TAACTCACCAAAGTAAGAATTTTTCTTATCAAAACGAATACCAAGTTTTGCTCTTTGACCTAAAAAGTAACCGACATTTTGAGCATCAACTATGAACAAGTCAGATGGGTCAATTAAGATTGCTTTGGTTGTATCATCTTTTGGTTTTGAAAGAATCTTTGTTGATGCATACAGACCATCGGAAATACCATTCTCGACTGCTTTGTGCATAGGGGAAGATTCATCAGCACGCACTCTGAGATTTTTTTCCATCATCAGTAATGTAGAGCCTCTTTTTACAAAATAAAATGGGAACGACCCAGCCATGCTACCATTATCAAAGAAAGCACCTTCTGCTTTTGAACGGGTTTCATTGCATAAGTACAAAGGACCAAACTGGTCTTCGTTAATAGACATAAGCACTTTGTTTGTTACAGTATCTCTGTAAAGTGTAAACAGTCCATAGATTTCAACCATATCTTTTATCAATTTTTTATATGGTTTTTCTTTACCTTTAGATTTTTATCTGCGGGTTTTTCAGAACTGTCTTTTTTACCAAATGTAACTCTTTTTGCTGAGACATCTCCTACTGAACCTAACAAAAAGGCTGACAGCAAAAGAGCTACTCCTAATGATTTAAATCTCATACATTCTCCTAGAATAATAATTATATAACATTGTTTGTTTAATTTCTTCCACAATTATAGCAACGAAAGAATGCGGGATAAGTTTCATCTTTTATTAATAAAAACTAAAATAGTTTACTATTTTGCATTCTTAGAGAAATATTTTAAATATTGTCTTCCTTTTTCAGTCAAATCAAAATAGGTATGATTGCGATGCTTGATCCACTTGTTTGGGACAATTCCTTTTCGGTATTGTACAATCTTTGCATCAACACGTTCAATCAATAATAACTCACGAAGTTTTTTGTGAAGGTCAAAGCCTTCCTGTTTTGAAATATGTAACTTTTTAGCTACTACATGCGAGTAATCTATGCCATAATCAGCATGATGCTGCAGAGCTTTAAAATCAATTTCATCCAATGATGCATAATCCGGGTCGACTTTAAACTCTTCATCAACAGATAGTATATCTGTCCAATCTAAAGAAATCAACCGTTCCGTGTCGATATTTTTTAAATTTTGGCAATTTTGTAAATGTACTTTTATGAAATTATCATGCGAATAGTAACCAACAATACCACTTGATGGGGTAGGGGTACAACAATTTGAGAGACGGTAATCTTCTTTGATTTTAATTTTCGTCATATTAAATGAGAATATACGCAATATCTTTTTGATTGTCATTTGTTAATTCAGGTAATATGTTAGTACAATTAAAGTTTCTACGACAATGAAAAAGGAATCTTATGACGGATACACTAATAACTTCACCTGCAGGAATTCTCACAGTTTTAGCAGCGGTCGCATCGTTGTTTTTCTTTCTTGAAAAAAAGACAGCATGGAAAGTGTTTAATTTTTTCCCGCCTCTGATTTTTATCTATTTGTTACCTGTAATTCTTTCAAACAATGGAATTATCCCAACCAAAGCTCCGGTCTATGATTTTATGGGAGCTAACCTTCTCCCGATGTTTTTAACTATCATGCTTCTTGATGTAAATATTCTTGCTACTGTGCGAGTGATGGGTAAAGGGATTTTTGTCATGCTGATGGGAACTTTAGGCGTTGTTATTGGTGCGCCGATTGCACTAATGATTGTGAAATCTGGGTTAGGTCCCGAAGCGTGGAAAGGTTTTGCTGCTTTGGCAGGAAGTTGGATTGGTGGGACCGGTAATATGCTTTCAATGGGGCAGGCTTTTAATCTCGATGAAAGTTCTATGAACTATGGTTACGCGGTTATTGCTGATAATGCTGTCTATTTGATATGGCTTCCGATAATGCTCGGTTCAAAATCGCTGGCATCAAAGTTTAATAAATTTACAAAGATGGATAAAGATAGAGTTACAAAAATGGAAGAAGCTGCCAAAGAATTAACGACCGATAAAGGGCAGGTTGAAATGAGACACTTCCTTTATCTCATTATGCTCGGTTTCGGCGTGACAGCTCTTTCGACTTGGTTGGCAGGATATATGCATCCAGTTACAACTGCTGATATTGCTGCATGGTTCCCATCTCTTATGGACTCTGTAAGTTCTGCCGATGCTCAGGTTATCTTTTCAACTAGTAGTTATAAAATTCTTATCGTGACGTTTTTGGCAATCGGATTATCATTTACAAAAGCTTCTACAATTCCTTCATCGCATGCTTTTTCGATGGCGATAGTATATCTGTTCGTTGCTCGTATGGGAGCCAAAGCGGATCTTTCAAATATCTCGGGCGAAGTTGTATGGTTTGTCGGCGGTGCTTTTATCTGGATATTTATTCATGGTTTATTCTTAGTCGGTGCAGCAAAACTTTTCAAAGTCGACGTACATACTGCCGCGATAGCATCGGCAGCAAATATCGGCGGGGCAGCATCGGCACCTATTGTCGCAGCATATCATAAACCGTCGCTTGTGCCTGTCTCGATTCTTATGGCATTGCTTGGCTATGCGATTGGAAACCCAATGGCGTATCTTACCGGACTTTTATGCCAATGGGTAATGTAAGCTTTGTAGGTCGGCGTTCCGTTGATTTGGAATCGTAAGATTTTAAAATTGAGAAACCCGACAAGTTTTTTACGAAAATAAATTATTAAAGGAAAACAAAATGGCAAACAAATATTGGCTTTTTAAATCGGAACCTTCCTGCTTTTCAATGGATGATTTAAAAGCGATGCCGAAATCAACTGACCACTGGGACGGTGTCAGAAACTATCAAGCACGAAATCTGCTTCGTGATGATATAAAAAAAGGTGACGAAGTTTTCTTTTATCACAGTAATGCCAAACCTATGGGTATCGCAGGGATTTGTACGGTTGTAAAGTCCGGCTATCCTGACCATACCGCACAAGATCCAAATTCTGACCATCCTGATCCAAAACATACCGATGATAAGCCGCTTTGGTATATGGTAGATGTGAAATTTAAGAAAAAGTTCAAAGATATTATCGCCCTCAAAGACTTAAAAGAAATTTCAGGACTCAACAATATGGTGCTGACCCAGCGGGGGAGCCGTCTTTCGGTGCAACCGGTAACTTCCGATGAATGGAAAATTATTATTGCATTAACAAAATAAGATATTCGTGAGTTCGATAATTGAAACATTTGCTTATTTTTGGCGTAATAATATATGAATAAAGCAGATTTATAGAAGTAGCTATATCAAGAAAAGGATTTGTATGAAAACATTATTTCTCATATTTTTAGTCGGTTTCATTCTCGTCGCAGGTGGACTTGGCGTTCTTGATCTCTTATTTTCGATAATAGGTGTTGTTTTCGGATTGGTAGTCGGGCTATTTTCTCTAGTAGTAGGTCTTGTTGGCGGATTATTCGGACTTGTAGTGGGGAGTTTAGCTTTAGTCTTTGTTGTAATTTTACCGCTTCTTATAGTTGCTGTTATCATCGGTGGGATTCTAAAATTAGTTTTCTAAGCAGATTTAAGCCATAATCAATCATCTCATTTTTATTACTTGACATATAGGGAAAATTTGCTAATTTGGTCAAGCAAAATGGTCTTATCGACCATGTTGATAAATGCTGATGTAGCTCAGTTGGTTAGAGCGCCTGGTTGTGGACCAGGAGGTCGTTGGTTCAATTCCATCCATCAGTATTTTTTTATGTCTTGTAATTGGTTCAATTCCTCCCATCTCTGTTTTTTTATAAATTCCAAAGATATACCAAGATTACTTAAACCTCAAAAATACTTTTTTAATCATAGACCCTTAGGGGACAAGTTCGTTTAGGATTAACTTGAACATTGACAAAATGATATATCTACGTATCTTTAAAAAGATAGTCGCTAAACATCTTTGAAGCATCGGAGGAATGTATGAAGAAGGTTCTTGTCATATTTTATATATCATTTAATCTACTGTTTGTAATGTCTCTAGCAAGTGTTAATACATATGCTCAAAGTCAAACTTTTGAACAAGTTATAGGTGGTTCAGGAATTGATGCTGGTAGTTGTGTTATTGAAACTTCAGGTGGTGGTTATGTTGTTGCTGGTCATACTACATCATTCGGTGATAATAGTTTTAATGGATACTTTTTGAAATTAGACAGTTACGGTAATATCTTGTGGCAAAAAACTATTGGTGGAGCTGGTTTTGATTTTATATATTCAATTTTAGAAACTACAGATGATGGCATCGTTATGGTTGGTTTGACAAGTTCGTATGGAGCTGGTAATAATGATGTCTATCTTATGAAAATTGATAGTGTTGGAAATCTTGTCTGGGAGAAAACGTTCGGAGGAACTGGCAGCGACATTGGTATTTCAATAGCACTAACGTTTGATGGAGGTTTTATATTATCTGGATTTACCAATTCTTTTAGTGGAAACAATGATGTATACTTAATAAAAACTGATAGCATTGGAAATCTACTTTGGGAGCAAACTCTTGGAGATGAAAATTCAAATACTGCTTATTCAGTTTGTATAACTCCCGATGATGGTTTTGTTACTGTTGGTTCTTCACTCATTAAAACAGATAGTCTTGGGATTCTTATATGGGAAAAACCTATATCAGGCTCTGTTGTAAAGAACTCATCAGTTAATGGCTTAATTATAATTGGTGAATCTTTTATTAAAACAGATATTAATGGTAACGTGATTTGGGAAAAACCTATTTCTGGAGTTGACGTAAAAGAGACTTTTGATGGTGGGTATGTAATCCTTGGTAGAATAGATACATTAAATTCAGATTTAGATACTTACCTCATAAAAACAGATAGTTCTGGAAATATTATTTGGGAAAAAGAATATAGTTGGTTAGGAACTAACTATGGAAACTGGATTAGTCAAACATCTGACGGTGGTTACATCGTTACGGGTTCTGCTTCTTCAATAGATGAAGCCAGTATTGATTTATATCTTCTGAAAGTAGATTCTATAGGAAATTATGTTCGTACGAGTATACCAGGAGCAACAATTATATCTCCTGTTACAGATGCTTCTTTTGAAACGTCTGAAGGTATTACTTTTGAAGGATCAGCCTATGATGAGGAAGATGGGGAACTCACAGGTAGTTCGCTTGTCTGGACATCTGATAAAGATGGACAGATTGGAACTGGTACGACATTTACAACAAGTAATCTTTCAGAGAACAATCATTATATTACACTAACCGCAACAGACAGTAATAATGATGTTAAATTAAAAAATATTACAATCGGAATTACATCCCCAAGTACTATTGAAAAACACTTTGGTGGAGAATATATTGATAGGGCAAATTCAATTTGTGAGACTTCTGATGGTGGCTATATAATGACAGGTTATACATACTCGTATGGTGCGGGTGAAAGTGATGTATATCTAATCAAAACTGATATCAATGGTAATCTTACATGGGAAAAAACTTTTGGTGGGATAGATTTTGATTGGGGTAATTCTGTAAGTCAAACTCTTGATGGTGGGTATATACTGTTTGGTAGTGCACTAATAAAAACAGATATTGATGGTAACCTTTTATGGGAGAAAGCTATTGCAGGCTTTGATGGTTGTGAGATATCAAGTGGTGGATATATCATATTAGATTCTTTAAATGATATGACTCTTTTAACTAAAACTGATAGCATTGGTACTGTTATTTGGGAAAAATCCCTTAGTGCATTTGGTGCGTCAAGTTGTGAAACGTCTGATGGTGGATTTGTAGTTACAGGTTTTGATAATTCACATTTTACTGACGTTTCTCTTGTGAAAACAGATAGTAGTGGAAACTTTATATGGCAGACAACTTTTGGTGGAACGAGTGCCGATATTGGCTATTCTGTTACTGAAACTTCCAATAAAGGTTTTATTATAACAGGAAGAACAAACTCAGCTTCAGTAGGCTCGGTTGGTGGTTCCGATGTTTATCTAATTAGAACTGATAGTAGTGGTAATCTGAACTGGCAGACAACTTTTGGATGGGAAAATTGGGATGAGGGTAATTTTGCTACCGAAACATCCGATGGTGGCTTTATTATAACAGGTAGGTCAGGTCTGTTTGGACCAGGTGGTACAGATGTTTTTCTGATCAAAACTGATAGCCTAGGTAATTCTGTTTGGCAGAAAACTTTTGGAAACACAACTTATGATGAAGGAAACTCAGTTTGTGTAACAGCAAATGGAGATTATGTCGTTGCTGGTTATAATACTTCTGATGTTTACTTTATTAAAATTAATTCAGAAAATAATTTAGATGATCTTGATAGCGATGGTATCGGAGATTCAGAAGATAATTGCCCTTCAGCATTTAATCCACTACAAGAAGATGTAGATAATAATAACATAGGTGATGTCTGTGATGGATGTTGTCTATTGGGTAGAGGTAATGTTGATAATGACCTAGGTGACGAAGTAGACATTTCAGACTTAGTGATGCTTGTAGACTTTATCTTCACAGATGGAGTAGCCCCAGTATGTGCTGAAGAAGCGAATGTTGATGGTGATGCAGGAGAAGAAATTGATATCTCAGATTTAGTATATATCGTAGACTTTATCTTTTCAGATGGAGCAGCTCCTCCTGTCTGTCCATAAATACTGAACAAATAATCTAGCTATATAAAAAGCCAGCAGGTTCTCACTTGCTGGCTTTTTATGTCTTGTTGATAGCAGACGCCCTTGACTGCCCAATAGATAATTACAGCTTATTTTAACAACACCATCTTCTTAGATGTGCTATACTCATCGCTTGCAATCTTGTATAGATATATTCCACTCGACACTTTATCTCCCGTAGAATTGGTGCCATCCCATTTCACTTCATGAAGACCGGCAGGGTAAACTTCATCGGTAAGCATCTGAATCTGCTGACCAAGAATATTATACACCAATATCGAGATATGAGTTCTCTCCGGTAGAGTAAACTGAATCGTCGTGCTTGGGTTAAACGGGTTCGGATAGTTCTGACTCAATTCGATTTGTGTCGGAAGCAAGGTCAGGTCAGAATTGTCATCAATGTCGGTTGGAATATCTTGTAAATCTTGGACTGCTTTTTGCAGTGCTATAGTTGCTTGGGTTCTTCCAAAAAATGAAAGAGGTATATCAAAATAAACATATTTATTCGGACCGGTTGTGCTTTTCCAGGCGACCGGTTTATTCTCAAACTCAGATCCAGGAAGGTTTGATTGAAAAGAATAAAGCACTTCTACATCTGCTGAATTAAAAGTAACATAATTTGATAATGGAATACCAGTAGCTGATATACTTGGATAAGCATGTTGGTAAGTAAGAGATGAGTCCCATGTTAAATCAGGGTACCCACTTAATTCACTTTTAGCACCAATTAGTTCAGCACTATATACTAAATCCTGCAAAACCGGTGTTGCAGTAGTAGCATGAAATACTCTACTTGAGATATTAAAATAATCAGGATAGATACGTAGATAATCGGGTAAGTATCCATTGTAATTTATAGTCATTGTTGAATTCCGTAAATGACCAGATTTACCAAAAATTACAAGTTTACCCCCGATAGAAAGATAATACGAGAGAAACTCAGAGAGATTAGTTCTGTCGAGAGAGGTCGCGATATCGTCAATCAAGCCACTTTCGGCACCAATGATTATAATTTCATAATCTAACATATCAAAAAGATGCAATGGTTCTTTTTCAGAATAAAGTGCTGTATAGGCTGTATCAGAAAAATAATCAAAGTCATATTCACTTAATGCATCTCGCATAAAATTGCCAGTTTCAACTTCATCAACAAGATAGTATGTGCCATAATTCGAGCGATTAACAGCAAGGATTTTGTTTTGTTCAAGAACAGCTTTTCTACTGACTACTCGTTCCGCAAGTTCGATTGAAGAAATATTATTATCATTATCTACGGCAACAACAAAATATTCATGTAAATCTGTGCCGAGTGTCACTGCATCATCAACATAAAATGTATCAGGGATATTAGCAATTACAAGGCTGTCTCTATAAAGTTGATAATGACTAAAGTCGAGTTCTTTATTGTTTCTTTCCCAGTCAATTTTTATAGCCTGTAGAATAGGTAAGGCTTGTATACCATTCGGTGAGAAAGGTTGGGAAAGAGGTGTAGCTAATACAATATCATACAATATCGATGTCTTGCCGTCAAAATCAAATGCTTTCAGATAAAAACTATATTCAACGCTTTCCTCAAGGTTCTCGACTAAACGATATGTATGCGAGTTTGAAACATAAATGCTGTCGAGCATCTCAGGTTCGGAAGTCTTATGATAATAGATTTGATAATTTGTAATATATAATGCTGAAAGCGAATCCCAATGCAAAAACAAAGAGCTACCGTCTCCAACTTGTTCTACAATCAAGCCAGTCACTGCTGATGGTAATTGGTCGGCGGAGTAGGCGGTCGCTAAGAGTCCTTTGACCATGCGGGTCATATATTCAAAATTGATATAAGAAGTGCTATCACGATAAGAATGATAAACCGATGAGAAAATAAATTCATGGAGAAAGAGAACATCGTAGCCGTTCACTTGAAATGGATAGTGATCTGATGAACCGCTAGATCCAAGTTCACCTGTAATGTTGACTAGTGATGGTGCTATTTCATTCCAAAGACGAGCGTAGCCTTGATCGGCACCGGTGAATAATTTTGCTTCATAGTTGTTTCCGACATTACCAATCATGTCAGCATTAAGCATAGCAACAATATTGTCACCTCTTGCTCTTGCTGCATCAGCATAATGGTATGAACCGTGCAAGCCGGATTCTTCTGAATCAAATGTAATAAAAATAATTGTTTTATCTGTTTCAATATCTTTAAATAGTCGTGCCAGTTCTAAAACTGCGGCAGTACCGGTACCATTATCATCAGAACCGGGACTATCAGGGACAGCGTCGTAGTGGGCGCCGATTATAATTTGTTGGTCAGGGAATTTTGTACCTATTTTATAAGCGATGACATTGTAACTTTCAACTGGAACACGACCATAAAGTTGACTGCCGGTAAATGTGTCAAAGAGAACAGAGTCATAACCAAACTCTCGGAACTTATCACCGATCCAATCACGCGAATCATAAAAAGATTGGGTCGCAGTTAAGCGTCCATCAAACGATTCTAAGTGATACAGGTATGACTCCAGAGAATCTTGTAGGACTTTATCAATCAATGTATCTAAACCGTCGATAGCTGTCATCTCAGAAAAATTAGAGGCAGAAAGAGGGGTATAGAGAATTGCATTTTTTCTATCAGGAATAGAAAAAATATGGTGCTGGGGGTTGATAGAAGTTGCTAACGATTGTATCGATTCCAAAATCAGCATGATACCATTATGTTCATAGAGCACATTTTTTGTATCGGCAAATTGCATATCGTGTCTTGACTGCAAAAATAAATGTTCGAGTGACAAATCTGTTTGAATCAGTTCATAATTTATATTTGTTTCTGACAGAAGTTCTGAAAACTGCGATGGAAGCAAGGCAAGATAACCATTTGTTGTTTCCAAAACTGGGGTTGCCTGCATACTGTTTAAAATATCAGCATCGTTTTGATTATGAACTTCAACTCGGTATAAATCGTCAGCTAAAGAAACTGAATTAAAAAGAATTACTGCTATGAGACTAAAAAAATATTTCGACATCTAAAACTCCTGTTTATTTACAAACGCTCAAACATAGTATATTGTTTAATGTAATACATTTACGGAAAAGGTAAAGAAGATAGTGGCGACTATGTTAGTTGAGACTAACGAGATGGTTTAAATAAAAACATAGGAGATACTTTCAGAGTATCTCCTATGCTATAGAAATTATTTCAGATAAATTTAAGCGATATTAGTTTTTCCAAAAATAGATTTAAACTTTTCAACTAATTCAATTGCATATGTAAAAATCAATGGCGTTAGAACTAAAGTTATAATTGTTGATACTGCAAGTCCACCGACAACTACAGCACCGAGTCCACGGTATAATTCTGAACCTGCTCCGGGCATGATTATCAACGGAAGCATTCCGAGTGCCGATGTCGAAGTTGACATCAAAATAGGTCGAACCCGAACTCGTACCGATTCTTTTACTGCTGCTAAAGCATCAAAGCCGTCATCCATTTTATGAATAGCATGGTAAACAATCAGAATCGAGTTATTAATAACTGTGCCGACTAAAATCACAAAGCCGAGCATCGTTAAAATATCAAGTTGTTGCGAACTATTAAAAACCTGCACCAATCTCAAACCAAGTACACCACCAAATGTAGCCAGCGGAACAGTTAGCATGACTACAAACGGATATGTAAAAGATTGGAACAAAGCAGCCAGCAATAAATATGTCAGCAAGATTGCCATCAGGAAATCCCGTAGCAATTCTGTTCGTAATCTTGAAAGATCATCGGCAGCACCTGAAAGTTTTATATCGTATAAATCTCCAAGTTGGTTTGATTCTCGCAAAGGTTTGATAACCTGCTCCTGGACAATATCCATAGCATCTTCTAAAGCGATACCTTCCGGTACAGATGATGTCAGAGAAACTACCCGTTGTCTTTCAACATGAGAGATTCCGATAGGACCTTGTTTTTGCCGTACTTCGGTAACATCGCCGACGGTAATCATTTTACCTGATGGAGTAGCGATTGGAAGTAAGGCAATATCCTGTGTGTGAGCAGCCCATTTATTTTCAGCTTTTAAAACTATATCAATTTCATTTTCATGATGAAAATATTCCGAGACAATGGCACCATCAACTAAGGCGTTCACGGTCTGACCAATTTCTGTAACAGTCAAGCCAACATCGGCTGCCCGCACTCGGTCAGGGTAAAGATGTACTTCCGGTGAACCTAAATCAATCGCGGTCATTGGACGTTGGAAAGAACCGGGGAGTGCAGCCGGTAAGGTCTGCATCAACCCTTGGGCAAGTCCGATTATCTTATTAAAATCAGGACCGGTGACATCAATTTGTAAAGAACGAGTCCCCGCAAAACCACCGCCAAATATTGATGCCTGCGAAGCCCCACCATACGAACCTGGGATAGTCCATAACGCTTGATTGGTTACATCAACAAGTTCCGCAGCTCGAGATGGGTCAATTGAACGAATTCCCATAAACGCCTGACTCGGAGACGAAACAAAAAAGAAATTATCAACACCACCACCGGGTAGATTTTCAGGAATAGAATCCGGCGAATAGAGAAACTTTAATTTTTCTTCAACTGATTTACCAATCAATTCGACTTCTTCAATATTGTATCCGGGCGGAGGATTGATTCCGCCAAAAACAAGATTCTGATTTCCATTAGGTAAATACTCAGCGTTCGGCATCAGTGCAGCTGTTAAGCCTACTGAAAATATCACGATACCTAGAATGACAGTAAGTCTGCGACTGTTACTTCTATTTATCCAATCTACAAATTGTGCTATCATTTCAGCTAACTGGCTTAAAAATGATGTGTCTACATGGTCGGCATCTTTTTTCGGAGCAGATAATATCCGAGCCGAAAGTGACGGAATAACAGTGACAGAAACTATAAGAGCAATTACAATTGCTGAACAAATCGCAATAGCAATATCTTTAAAAAGTTGACCTGCTCTTTCCTGTACAAACATGATAGGTAAAAATACTGCTACTGTTGTAACAGTCGATGCAATCAAGGCTCCCCAAACTTCTTTGGAGGCATCAAGTGCTGCTTGGAATTTTGGTTTGCCCATCTGTAAATGTCTGTAGATATTTTCAAGCACAACAATAGAACTATCAACCACCATTCCGACGGCAAACGCCATCCCAGCTAATGAAATTACATTTATCGAACGACCAAATAGTTTCATCGCAAAGAAAGTAGCAATGATAGAAATTGGAATTGAAATACCAATTACAACAATTGCAGCTTTTGAACGGAGGAAAACGAAGAGACATAAAATAGCAAGAAAGCCACCAAGATAGATATTTGTAAATACTAAGTCGATAGCCGAGTCAATATAAACCGTTTGGGCATAGACATTCTCAATTTTCATTTTGCGGGGAGCCATCAGCTCTTTATTTATCAGTTCCATTTCAGCTAAAAGGGCATCCATTACTTCGATAACATTGGCACCGACCTGACGCTGGGCATTAAAAGCAATCGCTGTTCTTCCAAAATGAGAGACTAATGCGGTCGGTTTTTCATAGCCTAATTCGACTGTGGCGATATCCATGATTCTGACAGCGACATTATTTTTTACCGTGACAACAGTTTGTTCAACCGATTCAATAGATTCATATCGGGCTACAGTACGCACGACATAGCGACGTTTCCCTTCGGAAAAATCACCACCTGAAATATCTCTGTTTTCAGATCTGAGGGCTTGAATAATCTGACCGACTGTTATTCCAGATGAGGCAATTAAAGCAGGGTCAAAAATAACATGTAATTCCTGTTCGAGACCTCCGAAGACATTTATAGATGAAATACCATTGACACGTTCCATGCGAGGTTTTACAAAGTCTTCAATAAAAGTTTTCATGTGTGGCAGATACAAAGTACTGTCATGAGACCTGATTACAAACCAAGCGATAGCATCATCGAATGGACCCGATGTTGATATGACCGGTTGTTCGACATTTTCAGGATAACCGGGGACTTCGTTCAGTTTATTCGATACTCGAATAAACATATCGGAAACATCAGTACCGGCAGGAAACTCCATAGTAACAGAGCCGGAATGGGTACTTGATGTAGAAGTCATTTTTAAAACGCCTTCAATAGATTTTAAATATTTTTCCTGTTTATCAATGATTTCTTTTTCAACTTCATTCGGTGAGGCACCCGGCCATATAGTAGTTACATTGATGACAGGTTTTTGTACTTCAGGAGTAAGCTGCACCGGTACTGTTTGCAAAGCGATAAAACCGGTGATAACAGTTATGAGAACTGCAACAATTACTGTTACAGGATATTTAATTGATGATTGGATTATGTTCAACTGGTGACTCCTTACTTTTCTTCTGTTTCAGCAGGAGTTTCAGTGGCAGGTTCTTCATTACCGGTCATCACATCAGCACCGGGGTAGACCCGTTCATTTCCGCGGACAATTACTTCCATATCAACTTTCAGCATTGGAGAGTCTACGGCAAGCATCGCACCATCGGTTGCTATTATTGTTACAGGAACCAGTGTTGCTTTGCCCTCGGTGATAGTGTAAACAATCGTGTTGTTACCTTGGCGAACAATGGCATCTTTTGGGATAGCAACAGATGAAAATTCTTCATTTAGAAAAAGAGTTATTTGCACAAGCATACCTGATGCTAATTTTTCGTTTTCATTCATTACTTCAATAATAACAGGGTAGGTATGTGTCTCATTTGAAGCAGATGGTGACAGACCGACAACGACTCCATGAATTAGTTGGTCTTGCGATGAAGCCTGTACAAGCACTTTGCTTCCGGTACGAAGTTGACCAAAATATTGTTCTGGTAGATCAGCCATAATTTTAATTTTTGAAATATCGACCATTTCAAACACAGGTAGTCCCGCCGTAACCCACGATCCAATATCCACAAGTCTTGTTCCGGTATATCCTGCGTATGGTGCTTTTATTTTTGTGTTTGCAAAGTCAATTTCAAGTTGGGTTCGTTCAGCTTATGCTTTATGAAATTGAGCCGTTTGGATAGCATCCCAGGCAATAGCAGAATCAAGTCCTGACTCAGAGATTAAATTATCTTTGCGAAGTTGCACCGATCTTGCTTTTCTCTCGGCAGCAAGTTGGACTTGCACATCTGCTTGGAGAGCTTCGGCTTGTTTTGCTTGAAGCAAAAGAGCAATCGGCTTTGAATAAATAGAAAGCAGAACTTGTCCGTTGGTAACTTTAGTGCCTTCAGTCGTCTGGATAGATTCAACCCGACCTGAAATTTCAGCGACAATATTGCTTTCGATTATTCCGCTTGTTCTCCCAATCAATTTAATCTGATTGTTAAATGTCTGCAGAGTCGTTTTTTCAGTGACAACTAAGACAGGTCCCTGACTATACACAGTTGCTGAGAGTGATAACAGCATTATAAAAAATAAACCAACTTTAAAGATTTTCAAAACTACCTCTTTCATTATAAATCGCAATTCAATTCATGGAATTAGTTAAACGTTCATTTATCGAATAAGTTTCATCAATATCTATAATAAAAGATAAAAATCAATCACATTTTATGGACAAATCAACAAAGGTGTTCCCATTGAATTATTAAAAATAAATTCTACTATAAGTACTAAATCTGTAATATCAACTCCTGCACTTCCGTCAATATCAGCTTCCTCAAAACATGGGGGAGATTGACCAACCGGAGAACCAAAAATGAAATCGACCATAAATACTAAATCAGAAATATCAGTCAAATCCGATGGGTCATTATTTACATTTCCACGGTTACCAATACAGCAATTTTCACAAGCGTCACCACGACCGTTTGAGTCGGCATCTTCTTGAAGTGGGTTATAGACACCCGGGCAGTTATCAACTGACTCGCAAACAGAATCATTATCTATGTCATTATGGAAATCATTTGGGCAGTCATCGCAGTCATCACCAATATTGTCGTTGTCACTATCGGCCTGCATCGGATTGTAATCGGTTGGGCAATTATCACAGGCATCGCCGATAAAGTCAGCATCTGTATCTGTTTGCAAATTATTATATTCGTTTGGACAATTATCTAAGGCGTCTTCAATTCCATCACCGTCTGTGTCAGCTATACATGCGATTGATGATGTTCTTCCTACAACATCAAACCATGGATAACCGGGTCTGTTGCCACCATCCCAGAATTGGTACCATTCGTTCCATTGGGCGGGGTCGACATCAAAATAGTACCAGTTGTCACAGCTATCTATTACCGATGTTGTGTCAAACAGTATTGATGGGTAAGTTGGTGCGTGGGCAAAACTATCGGCATAATGCACTCCGATATAAAACGGTTCGCTAATACAAAAGGTGTCAGGGAAAATCGCGGTGCCTGTATTCGGAATTGCCCATGTTGCAGAATCACAATCTAGAGAGAAACGGTATAGCTCAGCATCGGGTGCGGAACAATTATCTCCAGAAATTGTCGAAGAATAAATGACAACATCCATTTTGACCGGCCAACTATTTCCAATTAGTGGAATCATAGTAAATGATAATGATTGCACTAAAAATGGATAGCCCGGAGTGGCACAACTCGCAGGATCAAAGTAGGTGACTATGATATCATTGGGAGCCTGACCTGTTTGATAGCCAAAACCGATATTGGTATGTTCCTTTAAAGCACAGTAAGCCTCTGATTGAGAAACCGACTGTTGTACATTGACATCTATATTTGCATCTTGGAATTCAATCTTACGTTCCGATGCTACCAAAGCAGAACTCATCAACAATAAAACTACACAGAAAAATTTCTTCATAGCGAACCTCTAATTTGATTAAGATGTTGTAAGTACGTTATATAAAAGTTATTTATTTGAGAATTCTTTTGTCTCAGCAATTATAGCAGCACCAACAGAGTCACCCCAGACATTTACTGTCGTACGACATCTGTCCAAGAACCAGTCGATTGCCCAAATCAATCCGATACCTTCAAGAGGCAGACCGACCGCATCCAAAACAAATACCATAGTAACTGTTCCTGCGTGTGGAATCCCTGCGGCACCGATTGATGCAAGCGTTGCGGTGAGGAAGATTATTATCTGATCTGAAGCAGATAAATCTATTCCGTAAATTTGTGCAATAAACAAAGCTGCGACTGCTTCGTAGAGTGCGGTGCCATCCATGTTGATAGTTGCACCAAGTGGAAGGACAAACGATGCCGCTCTTTTGTCGACATTATTTTTCTCTTCGATACATTCCATTGTAATCGGGAGAGTCGCCGATGATGATGCTGTGGTAAAAGCAGTCGTGAGAGCTTGCCCCATGTTCAAGAAATATTGCATCGGTTTACGTCCTGAAAACATCTTGAGCATTATAGGAAGAATTATAACAGCGTGAATTAACAAACCAAGTATGACAGTAAGAGAATAAAGTCCGAGAGACGAAAGTAGTTCGCCGAGTGATTCTCTGTTTTCAGCGACAATACCACCGATGAGTGCCATAACACCTAGAGGAGCAAAATAGATAATCCAGTTGACTAGTTTCATAATTGCGACATTCAAAGATTCAAAAAATTGGATAACAGGTCTGCCTTTTTCGCCGATTGTCGTTAAGACAGCACCAAAAAGTAAAGAGAAGACAATAAGCGGAAGCACTTTTCCTTTGGCGGCAGCATCTATAATGTTTGGTGGTATCAACCCGAGGATAACATCGAGCAATGATTTTCCCTGACTGTCAGCTACTATATCAGGAATAAATTCACCGATACTATCGACACCAACACCGGGTTGTAAAATATTTACAAGTATTAAACCTATTAGCACAGAAAAACTGGTTGTGATAAGATAATAGAGAAGAGTTTTACCGGTAGTTTTACCTAGTTTTGAGACATCACCCAAACTTGTTACACCAACAATCATTGAGGCTACTACAAGCGGAACGATTATCATTTTCAAGGCATTCAAAAAGAGAGTACCAATAAATTTGATATTCATAAATAAGTCGCCGGCATAAATTCCGCCAACAACTCCTAAAACAGTACCGATTAACATGCCTATTAAAATTAAATTTCCGGTTTTTCCAGTCATAGTCTGCTCTTTTTAATGTACATTTTTTATTGTTGTTATTCTCAAAGATAATCAGCATCAATGTCGAATGCAACCAAATAATGACACTGTTATGACAGGCGGTTTGGTTTAGTAGTAATTATAGACGGGATGGCTCTTTTATTTGCATATTGTTTGACTAAAATCAAAGTTATATTTATCATGTGTACCGTAGTTATTAAAAATGATTTAAAAGGAATTATGATGAATATAGTAGACAAACAATTCAATTCAGACAACTTGCTTGAAGCACCAAAAAATTCTATTCAGAAATATCGATTTTATTCCCAGCTCTTCTCTCTAGCGATTAATATTTGGATTGGTATCGAATTTTTTCTCTTCATTCAATATCTCCGAAATCCACAAGCAACCGAGACAGTCATTCGCCCGCCGGGGGTAGAGGCATGGCTTCCGATTGGATCGTTGGTTTCATTACGACATTATTTCGAAACCGGTATTGTAAATAATATTCATCCTGCCGGTATGATGATTTTCATCACTATTTTAATTATGGCACTTCTTTTCAAAAAAGGTTTCTGCTCTTGGATCTGTCCGGTTGGATTTATCGAAGAAATGCTCGGTGATTTTTCAGAAAAAGTTTTTAAACGAAGAATCAAACCACCAAAATGGCTGGACTATCCACTTCGTTCTCTAAAATATATTATCTTAATTTTCTTTGCCCACGCAATTTTAGTTTCTATGTCTTCTTTGGCTATCGAAACATTTATTTATACCGACTATAATATCGCATCCGACTTTCTCATGATACGGTTCTTTACCGACATCACTCCATTTGCTTTAAAAGTGGTTATCGGCTTAGTACTGCTTTCGCTCGTTATCAGAGGCTTCTGGTGCCGTTATCTCTGCCCATATGGAGCATTGCTTGGAATGCTTAACTTTATTTCCCCAACCCGTATTGTTCGGAATTCTAAAACATGTATAGATTGTTCAGCATGTACAACGGCTTGTCCATCGTTTATCAAAGTTGAAAAAGTAAAAGAAGTTTACTCCGATGAATGTACCGGTTGTATGGCTTGTATCGATAGTTGCCCTGTTGAAAAAACTTTAGAAATCAAAGTTGTCAAAAAATCTTTGACTCTAAACAAAGCCAAATGGGCAGCAGTCATGCTTCTGTTTTTCTGGGGTTCAATGCTCGGTTACAAAATGTTTGGTCCATGGCAAAATGAAGTCACCGTCGAGCAGTATCGTCAAGTTTTGCCAATAGTTGAAAAAGGACAGATGGCACATCCATAACTTTTGTTGACTAGAACTGAAGAGACATATAGTTTACATAAAAAGGAAGGAAAATAGAATGAGTTTAAAAAGACAAAAATCTTTTTTTGAAATATATGCCCACGAATATGACTACCTGACCAACGCTTCAGAACGCAAAGTATCTCATAAAAAAGAAATCGATACTATAATAAATATATTTAAACCGGAGTCAGTTTTAGATGCCGGTTGTGCAACCGGATTGACAACATCGTTATTTGCCAATGCGGGAGTTGTGGCAAAAGGGATTGATAAATCGCGACCGATGATAAAAATGTCAAAAGAAAATTATGGAAACCTTGAGAATATCTCATTTCAATCTGCAATTTTCGAAACTCTACCGATAGCATTTAATAGTAAATTTGATTTAATCGTATGTCTGGCTAATTCAATTTCAGGGGTTGGCTCACTGCATAATCTTAGCCGAGCATTTAAAGGGTTTTACAATTCTTTAAAACCGGGTGGAACATTGGTCTTACAAATGTTGAACTATATTTCAATAGTCGATGGTGAACTTCTGCCTATTCGAGCTACACAGCACGAAAATATAATCTATCAAAGATTTTCAGAACGGAAAGGGAAACGGTTATATATTTATGTCAATCGTCTCGACACAGAATCTGACCCATTACATTTTGAAATGTTTCGTCATGAGTTTGAAAATTTCACACCTGTCGAAGTAGTTTCTACACTGAAAAAAACGAATTTTAAAAAAATAAAAAAATATTCCGATCTCTTTTTAGAAAAGAGTTTTATAAAAACTTCCAGAGACCTTGTCATTACGGCTATGAAATCATAACTCCATTATTTTCATTTATTTCCGATACTAATTATAAGAATTCAGGAGGAATTTATGATAGGTATAATTTCGGCGTTAGATGAAGAACTCCAGCTTTTTTAGAAAAAGCTGATATTGATAAAAAAATAGAACAATCAAAAATATCGTTTCATTTTGCTACACTAGAAGGTCATGCAGTTGTATTGCTCAAATGTGGGGTTGGTAAAGTTAACGCTGCTATTGCAACTCAGCTTTTAATCGACAGGTTTGGGGTAGACTCGGTAATTTTCACCGGGATGGCAGGCGGATTGGTTCCGTATATTCAAAAACAGGATATTGTTATCTCTAACTTTGTGGTGCAGTATGATGTTGATCTGACTGCATTCGGACGAAGACCGGGTGAGATCCCTGAACTTTCACGACTTATAGAAGCTGATCCAAAACTTATTAAACTTGCAAAATCAGCTTTTGATAAATATAAAAAAACAAATAATATTAATTCTAATGCAATCGTTGGTACCATAGCTTGTGGTGACACATTTATTTCAGACGCAGAAAAAACCGAATGGCTCCAGACCGAATTTGGGGCTGTGGCTGTTGAAATGGAAGGCGGAGCTGTTGGTCAGGTCTGTCAAATGAACGATGTACCATTTGTAATCATTCGGGTTATTTCTGATGTCGCTTCTAAATCAGCAGCATCGGAATTTATCTTTTCACTTGAAGATGCATCGAAGATAACTTTTGGAATTGTGCAGCAGATGCTGGTAAGTCTTCCGAAAAAAGATAAACGTGAACTGTTTTGTTCTGCTTGATAACGATTGACAATATGAAAAAATTATATATCTTCTAAAACAATATGAAAACACTTATCACACTATTATTGCTCCTGCTCACTTTTGCCTCTGCCTCTCAAGCCGCACGTTCGGTCAAAGGATTTAATTCTGTTGAGGAATACCGAACTATCGGTGAATTCAGACTCTGGACATTTATCTCAAAAGATTCTGTCATCGGTACCTATCTCTCTACTGTGAAAGAGCAAGTCTCAATAAATAATCAATCAGGTATATCGTTTGAACAAAAATTAAAACTCGACTATACAAAAATTGGGACTAATTTAACGTTCAATATTGTGAGTCGTCATTTTGTGGCACAAGATGGAATGTATCTTGGCGACGATATGAAAATAGATATCAATGACCAGAGTGAAGAGCTGAATCTCAAAAGAGATGGAACGACCCTCAAAGGATTCATTACTCGAAATGATTCAAAAATTGATCAGGAAATTGAGCTTGGAAATATAAAATTTGCCGTTGAAAATAATTAGGTAGATCAACTTGAATTGTTTTGGGCATCACTCGATTTTACCGTTGGTTCTATAATTGAAGATACTATTTTTATGCCTCAAACACAAGTTGAGTCATATATCTATGGAGTCGTTGATGATTTCAAAAATGTGCGACTGTATAACGAAGTTTTCGACTCATCTTTTGTAATCGAATTTACCTACCCTATTATGATGACTGCGGTATTTACTCCTGACAAACGGTTGGTAAAACTTATTGTCCCATCTCAGGAATTAAAAATTTATCAGGATGCTGTCCGTAACCCATTAAAAGAAAAATTAGCAGCTCTCAAAGCATCAGGGGAAAAGCAAAACAATACAGGAACAAGAAACTTACAGCGTTCTTTTGTTTCTATAGTTATCGCCTTTCTGTTTTATCTGGTAGCCGGTTTACTGATCACTCTTTTCTTCATAAAGAAATTATATAAAAAAGCGATTACCTATATTGTCTTCGCAGTTGGCGGGGTATCATTTGTAATAATACCATTTACGCAAATCCCTCTGCAGGAATTTCTCTTTAACGCATACTTTGTTCCGCATGTCATGCAAGCTGGTGAGTCAGCTATTGTCTGGGGAATATTACCTGCTCTCACCGCAGGTCTGATTCAAGAGATATTACTTTTGGTAATTCTTCTCTACACATTCAAATTGTTAGAAATAAAAAATATTCAGTATGTTTCGCTTGGGGCTGTAGTCGGTCTTGGTTTTGGATTGGTTGAAGCTCTGTTTTTAGCCTATGGCACACCATCGTCATTGCTGTTTGGGATGAATCTGGTAGAAAGAATATTTCTGATTATCTTCCATGTCTCTGCTTGTGTCCTAATGAGCTATGCATTAAAAGAGAGTACGATGAAGGCGATAAGATTTCTTATCATTACAATATTGCTGAATTCTATCCTGCGTTACTTACCGATTTTTGTGCAGACAAAAGTGTTTACACCGGAATTGTTAGGTATCGGTTTAGCTTTTATCTCAATAACTTTTCTTACTTTTACTCTGTTTCTTACAAGAAAAGAAGACTAAGTTATTTCGTCGTCGCAATAACTCCGCTTCCGATTCTTCCATCAATATGAATTTCTAGAGGCTTATCAAGTTTTATATGACAGACATGTTCCGAACGGTCAACTAACGTCTGAGCCATTATATAATCAAAATTTATAAATCCGTTTTTAGCATTTTCATTGACAGTAAAGTATCCGGTCTGAAACGATGTAAGGTTCTGGAAAAAATGAGTTCCAAATGACGGGTCAGGAGCAAAGTCGCCATAGGCAGCTTCCATGATAACCGACGCCCCGCAGATTTGGTTCCATGCTGTCGGAATACCCAACCATCTTTCAGTCGTACCCCAGCGTCCCGGTCCTATGAGGAGAAAAGGAGTTTCCCGCTCTAAGAGGAGGTCATTAAACTTACCGACTTCCGATGCAATTGTAACAGTTTTTGCTCTGTCAAATTTATGCGGGTCAACGATTATAATATCTGAGATGTTATTGCGTACAAAGTTCCCAAGTGTCTTATCGCTTCGTCCAATGATTCGCTCTTCATCGATGGCATCTAAGTCAACAGCTTCAATTTGTGCCTCTTTAATCATTGGTCGAATCTGTAGGAAATTAAATTCATCAGGAACACCGGTCTCTTTATTCAATTCAACCGCAAATTCTATCTCGACTGGACAGTTCAGTCCTTGAGAACCTAACTGTAATAGAAATTTTACAATGCCTGTTAATGGAAATGTTTTAGATTTTAAAATCGGAGCAAATGTTATTATCCGTACACCATCATGCGAAGAACCTTGATAGACACGATTGTTCTCAATTGAGTACGTTGAACAGATAGGGTCGAGCGTGCCGTCTGCTTCGGCATCTTTGCTGTTCATTTTTGTGAGACCGTCAGAGTCGATATGTACATTTTCATTATCAGGGTTAACATCAAGAAAGAAAAATTCTTTTTGTGCGTTAGAAAGCATATCTTTCACGGTTGAAAATTGAGGAAGATTATTCGGATAGCTTGGTGAGGATCTTAAACAGTTCATCCCTTCTACAATCGTCTTGCCGAAACCCAGGGCAACATACACAACCCCATCTTCAGGCTCAATATTTTCAAGAGAGTAATAGTTATAAGATAAAGCAACCCCCGAGAAACTTGGATAGAACTTATTGTCAAATTTATTACCGACTGCTTTTTGAATGATGACGGCCATCTTTTCTTCTTCAAGGCGGTTGTTGGCAGCATCGTGGTATGCTTTGGCATTTTTTAGGTATGTCGACGCATAGATACTTTTAATAGCACGGCTTAATTGTTTCCGTCTGACTCGTCTACTAGGGTCACAGTTCGGTAGCATATGAGTTTCATAGACACCTGCGAATGTTTGCAGATGTGAATCTTCAAGCATTGATGAAGACCGCACTGCAATCGGATAATCTATCACGCCTAACAAAGCATCTAAGTCGGTAATAATTTCATTGGGTAATTTTGCTTTGATGAATTCAGCAATGATCTCTTCATCAGGATATGATGCTAGAGCAAACTCCATAAGATTATTTCGTTCCATGAACTCATCGAAAACATCAGTACCTAAGATAACTGATGTCGGCACATTGACTCTTACATTATCAAAAAAGTCATGTAGTTTGTACTGGCTTAAGAGTGCATTGACGTAGGCAAGACCACGCCCTTTGCCGCCTAATGAACCACCGCCAATACGAACGAACTCACTTTGTGCATCAAAACGTCTTCTGGAAAAATCGGTTATCTCGCCACGTTGATTAGCATGTCTGAAATTTCTAAATGTACTTACCAGATAATCTCTCAGTAACTCTACTGTTTCAAATTCGGAAGCTTTTTTAGGTCTTAACATATCGGCCAAATCAAATTCGGTACGTGCCATAAGCCAGTTTGAAAAGTGGTTTCGATTGGCATGATAAAATAAAGAGTCTTCCGGAATCGTTCTGATAATTTTTTCCATAGCTTTAAAATCAGAGATTCGGGCGAGCGGTTTGCAAGATACCGGGTCTAAAAATATAAAATCACCAAACCCAAAATTCGATTTAATAAAGTTTCGAAGCTCGGCGTGTAGTTTTGGAGAACGTTTTGAGATAAAACCAAGGTCATGCTTCTCGGCTACTTCTCTATTTTTTTCACCGGAAGATTGCATGAGTACCGGGAGTTCAGGAAAATCTTTTTTCATCTGTTCTACAAGTTTTAGACCTGCGATCTCGTCAATCTTACCATTTATCTGAAATCTAAAATCCGAAATGACTGCTAAAATATATTTGCGATGCTTTTTAAAGAGTTCTAAACCCTGCTCGTAGTTTTGTGCAAGCAAAATTTTTGGTCTGGCTTTGTTACGTAATATCTTATGGGAGATATTCAAACCTTCAACCATCAAGGCACGGGTCTGTCCCATGATTTCATTGTATAAAAGTGGGAGATATGATGAGTAGAATTTCGATGAGTCTTCGACCATGATAATAACACGCACACCTACGAGTTTTGTGTCATGCTCAACATTAACACAGTCCTCGACAAGTTTGATGATTGAGAGAAGGATCTTTACATCGCCGGTCCATAAAAAAGTCTGGTCAATAACCGAGAGATAATCTTCGGTCATCATTTGTTCAGCTCGCGTTCATGGTAGGCAAGCATAATAATCGAAAGTTTCGGGAATTCACTTTTAACTCGATGCCCAAAAGTGGCAACATCAATATCTGCAACACGTTTGAAAATTATAACTAAGTCGATACTCTGCTCTTCTAAAATTTCGTATGCTTCTTCGGGGGTAGAGGCTCTGATCACATGTGGTGTGACGGTAAGGTTGAGTTCGAAATATTCTTTATAAATTAAATCTGTTAATTGACCATCTTCTTAAAGTACAAATGAATCGTACGATGATGATACTAATAATATATTTTTAACTCTGAATTGCATGAGAGAATCAAACTTTTGAAATTTTGATTCATAGGTCAATAAACTTTTATTTTTTGTCATATACGTTCTCCATAGAGAGACTATAAAGCAGAGTACCTCTTGAGTCAATAAAAAAAAGGCGGGAATAAATCCCGCCTGGAAAAACATTGTTACATATAATACTTATACAACGCCTTGATCTATCATCGCATTGGCAACTTTGAGAAATCCGGCAATATTAGCGCCATGCACATAATTTCCGGGAGACCCAAATCTTTCAGCGGCAGTAATTGAAGCGATATGAATATCTTTCATTATTCGATGTAGTTTAGCATCAACTTCTTCACGGGTCCATGAAATCCGCATACTATTTTGAGACATCTCAAGACCCGAGACTCCAACCCCGCCGGCATTAGCAGCTTTTCCCGGACCAAAAAGCACTTTGTTATTCAAAAATACTTCAATAGCCTCAGGTGTTGAAGGCATATTGGCTCCTTCAGCGACACAGAAGCAACCATTTTTAACAAGTGTCTGAGCATCTTCTTCGCTTATTTCATTTTGAGTTGCACAAGGGAGAGCTACATCAGCTTTTGTATTCCAGACACCGATACCCTCATGGAACTCACACTTAAACTTATCAGCGTATTCTTTAATACGTCCACGACGAAAATTTTTGAGATCCATTAAGAAATCCCATCTTTCTCCAGAGATACCTTCTTCATCAACTATAAACCCGGATGAGTCTGATAGAGTCACTACTTTCCCACCTAACTGATTTACTTTTTGAGCCGCATATTGAGCAACGTTGCCTGAACCAGAAATAGCAACACGTAAACCATCAAATGACTTCTGTTGAGTTTTTAACATTTCTTCGGCCAAATAAACACAACCATACCCGGTTGCTTCAGTGCGAATTAATGAACCGCCCCATTCTAATCCTTTACCCGTTAAAATACCTTCAAAAGCATTACGAAGTTTTTTGTACTGTCCAAACAAAAACCCTATTTCACGACCGCCAACACCCATATCACCGGCAGGTATGTCAGTGTTTGGTCCAATATGCCTGAAAAGTTCACTCATAAAACCCTGACAAAAACGCATGACTTCATCATCAGATTTCTGATGTGGGTCAAAATCAGAACCACCTTTACCACCACCTAAGGGTAGAGTCGTCAGAGAGTTTTTAAATATTTGCTCAAAACCTAAAAATTTCAGTATGCCTAGATTCACAGACGGATGAAACCGCAAGCCTCCTTTATAGGGACCTAATGCTGAATTAAATTCAACTCGAAAGCCCCGATTTACTTGCACGTTACCTCTGTCGTCTACCCAAGGCACACGAAACATGATTACCCGTTCAGGCTCTATAAGACGTTCAAGAATCTTAGCTTCTTTAAACTCGGGATGTTTTGCTATCACAGGTTCCAATGATTCAACTACTTCTTGGACTGCTTGGTGAAATTCTGGCTCTGCCTGATTCATGTTTTTGACATGCGCCATGATTGTGTCAACAAAATTAGACATTATCATCTCCTTAGAATAGTTTTGTGCTAGTGATAATTTGTATTATATAAGATTTATTTTAATTATAATAAAATATTAACTTAACTATGTGAATTGTCAAGGATTGAAATAAGATAAAATAGATTGAGAAGAGTCGATAAGTTTGCATTGTGAAAACTGCAAATAAAAAGGCGGGAATAAATCCCGCCTTGTAAATCATATATGAAAATTAAAATCTATACAATACCTTGATCCATCATTGCATTGGCTACTTTGATAAATCCTGCTATGTTAGCACCATTGACATAGTTGTCAGGGGAACCATATTTGTCGGCAGCAGTAATGACTGATGAATGAATATCTTTCATGATTGTATGCAGTTTTAAATCAACTTCTTCGCGAGTCCAATTTATACGCATACTGTTTTGAGACATTTCTAGACCTGAGACTGCAACACCACCGGCATTCACAGCTTTACCAGGACCAAAAGCAATGTTGTTTTTCATGAAGATATCAATAGCTTCAGGAGAAGAAGGCATATTAGCACCTTCACAAACAGCAATGCAACCGTTTTTGACAAGGTTTAATGCGTCATCTTTTTCAATCTCATTTTGAGTCGCGGTAGGGATAGCGATATCACATTTTACTTCCCATGGACGAGCGTTTGGAACCCATTTCAATTTAAACTTATTAGCATACTGTTCAGCTGATTCACGATGAATTGTCCAAAGGTCTTTTAAATAATCAAGTTTCTCACCTTTGATACCATCAGGATCATATACATATCCAAACTCATCACCGATAGTGACAACTTTTGCACCAAGTTCATTTGCTTTTTCAATAAAGAAACAACCAACATTACCATAACCTGAAATAGTAATAATTTTGCCATCAATAGTCTCTTTGCGATGATTTAAAACTTCGTTTAAGAAATAAGCAGTACCATAACCGGTAGCTTCAGGACGAATAAGTGAACCACCCCAGTTTAAGCCTTTACCTGTCAAAATACCTTCAAATGCATTTTTAAGTCTTTTGTACTGACCAAACAAATAACCGATTTCACGACCGCCAACACCAATATCGCCGGCAGGTATATCAGTATTCGGACCAATATGTCTAAACAGTTCAGACATGAAGCTTTGGCAGAAACGCATGACTTCTTCATCTGATTTCCCTTTTGGGTCAAAATCAGAACCACCTTTACCTCCGCCCATAGGAAGAGTAGTGAGGGAGTTTTTGAAAATTTGCTCGAAACCAAGAAACTTTAAAATCGAAAGGGTAACAGATGGGTGAAAACGAAGTCCACCTTTGTAAGGTCCGATTGCGGAGTTAAACTCAACACGGAAGCCTCGATTTACTTGTACTTGATTTTGGTCGTTAAGCCATGGAACACGGAACATGATAACACGTTCAGGTTCAATAATTCTATCAAGGATTTTTGCTTCTTTGTACTCAGGATGTTTTTCAATCACAGGTTCCAAAGATTCTACAACTTCATGAACAGCCTGATGGAATTCAGGTTGTGCCTGATTTTTGGCTTTTACGTCAGCCATGATGGTGTCAACAAAGTTTGACATCGGTAGCTCCTAAACTATTGTTAAAAAACATGTTACATTCTTTGTTTCTCTGGCTTCACAGCACTACGTGAAACATTTCACATAGATACAATTTTAATGCGAAATGTCAAGACAATATTTTCTCTTTCGCAAAATATAATTTTATTATTTTCTGCGAAAGAGAGTCTAAAATCAGTTTAGTCAGCTAACTATATAGTTAACAACTACCACCGCAACTACCGGTGTCACATCCACCGCCAACAGTAATCATATATCCGCCGCCACCCGATGGGTAGGATTGGAAGTCGATTGTTACTATTCCGGTCTGTTCTAAGAATTCTTTCAATTTACCGTCAAGATAGACTGTAATAGAATTTGATTCTTCTTTTTCTAAACCATCCGTTGACTCTTCCAGAGCCATTCCCAAATTGGGACCCGATCAGCCTTGTCCTTGGAAATAAATGATTAAGTTTTTGTCTTTTGCTGAATCCGACTTAAGCAGTTCAGTCAAGTTTTCTTTTGCGCTATCTGATATTTCTAACATTTAAAACTCCAATATTTTTATTTATAAGAGTATGTATATACATAAAATGATTCAAAAAAGTAATAGATATTTTCAAAAACATTCTGTACTATTTTTATCGGCAATTAAGAATAATTTATTGAATCTGTAAAAAATACTTGCTGTCTTATAGCAGAATATGGTACATTTCCACCTAATAAATTAATAGTTTTGCCGATAATGGTAAGTAAGACAAAAACTTAATATTTGTAAACAAGGTATATATATGTCAATACATATAATCTTTTTCGAAGATGAAACAATCGCCAAATTTAACCCACTCACAGCATTTCGTCCTATCTATGATTTACGAGCAGGTATATTGCCGTTATATAAAAGAGCCGAAAAATATTTTGACTCGCCATCTATAACTTTGACTTGTCGCGAACAGCTCGCACCGGTGTTAAATGATCAGATAAAAGATATTCCAATTAACATTATTAAAAAATCCGATGAACCGATTCTGCTTCTCAATGGTCGGATTCGCAACTACGGCAATCTTCCTGAGCTTGTCGCAAAAGCTGACCATGCGACATCATTTTTCTCTGATGAAGATATTGTTGCTATTTACTTGGATGAGAACGCACTAAATAAACTCCCCGCTATTGCAACGATAAATGAATACAATGCATATTTCAAATCTCAAAAAGATCAGATTATCGAGCATAGAACTTCGGCAACATTGTATAACCATACTTGGGATTTAATGGCTGATGTTGAGAAAGAAATTATTGATGATTACAAATGGTTGGAAAAATCGTTCCCGGCTGCGACCGGTGTAAAAGTTCACGATGGTGTCTTCTGGGTGAACATGGAAAATGTCTATCTCGGTTCTAACGTTGAAATAATGCCTGGGGCAGTTATCGATGCATCCGACGGACCAATCTATATCGGTGATAACACTAAGGTGGAAAGCCATGCTGCTATCTATGGACCAACTGCTATCGGTTCAAACTCACTTATCCTGCGAGGCAAAATCAGTTCATCATCTATTGGGCATACTTGTCGAGTTGGTGGCGAGGTAGAGTGGTCAATTTTTCAATCGTATGTAAATAAATATCATGATGGTTTTGTCGGACATAGCTATGTTGGCTCATGGGTCAATTTTGGTGCAATGACAACCAACTCTGATTTAAAAAATAATTACTCGGGAATCCGTACTCGCCTTAATAGTAAGGCAGTCGACACAAAGTCTAACAAAATCGGTTCCTTTATTGGTGACCATACAAAATTTGGTATCGGAACTTTGCTGAACACAGGTATTCAAATTGGTGCCTGCTGTAATCTATTTGGTGGTACTCTTATTACCGACAAAGAAGTGAAACCTTATAGCTGGGGTTCTACAGGAAACTATAAAAAATACGATGTTGAAAAAGCTATCGAAACAGCCAAAATTGTATATGACCGTCGAGGTGTCACCGTTACTGAGCATGATGAAAAACTGCTTCGTGTTATAAAAGAAGATGCCCTGACCACAAACGGAATACTTGAATTTTAGAGAGAAAATAAATGCCTGAACTTCGCAAAGACCCTATTATTGGAAGATGGATTATCTTCTCATCCGAACGAGCAAAACGTCCGTCTTCATACAATTCTGTACCGGAACGTAACGATGCTACCGAATGTCCGTTTTGTGTCGGCAATGAATCTCATACACCGACGGAGATTATCTCATATAGAGACAGAGCCTCCGAACCAAATCAGCCGGGTTGGACACTTCGGGTAATACCCAATAAATATCCTGCTTTGATGGTCGAGGGAGATGTTACCCGTGAACCTAAAGGTTTATATGACCGTATGAACGGTGTTGGAGCGCATGAAGTTATAATTGAAACGCCTGACCACAATAGCGACCTTACCGATATGGCAGACGATCAGATTCGCAATATCTTCTGGGCTTATCGTGAACGGATGTTAGACTTAGAGCGTGATAGTCGACTGAAATATATACAGATTTTTAAAAACCATGGAGAGGCGGCAGGAGCATCACTTGAGCATTCTCATTCTCAACTAATCGCCACTCCGATTATACCCAAGCGAGTTGCCGAAGAGTTGGCAGGTGCTGAAAAGTATTTCAATTTTAAAGAACGCTGTATCTTTTGTGATATTATCAAGCAGGAAATTTCTGACCAGGAACGCATTGTATCAGATTTTGATTCTTTTGTTGCAATCCAACCATACGCTCCTCGTTTTCCATTTGAGACATGGATACTTCCAAAATCACACCAATCCAGTTATGTTGAGATGAGTGATAGTGATTACCTTCGGTTAGCTCAATGTATGAAAGATACTTTGCTCAGATTAAAAAAGGCACTGAATGATCCGCCTTTTAATTATATGATACATACTCGCCCCGTTTCAAAAAAATCACAGGAATACTATCATTGGCATATTGAAATTATTCCAAAGCTAACTAAGATTGCAGGCTTTGAATGGGGATCAGGTTTTTATATTAACCCGACCACTCCCGAAGAGGCTGCTGCATACCTCAAAGAAATCAAACTATAAGACGATATGAAATATATGAATATATTATTTGCGACATCAGAGGTTGTTCCATTTGCAAAAACAGGAGGGCTAGGCGATGTATGTGGTGCCTTGCCGGAAGCATTTGCCAAAGCTGGACATCATGTAAAAGTTTTCATCCCAAAGTTTCAAGCAGCTCAAAAATATTTCCAACAGATGCAAAAATTGGATGTACAGCAGGGTATAGAAGTCAATGGTACAACCTTTGAATTAACTGCATACTCGATCAAACATAAAAAACTTTCTCTTGAATATGTTTTCATCGCCAATAATTTTTTATTCGATAGACCAGAACTCTATATGGATAGCTCCACCCGTCAGGACTATACTGACAATGATGATCGTTTCATATTCTTCAATAAAGCAGTTCTTGAAACGACAAAAGAAATTTTGTTTAAACCGGATATTGCCCACGCGCATGACTGGCAAGCTGCTTTAATACCTGCCTATCTCAAATTGAATTATAAGCATGACCCATTCTTTGAAAATTGTAAAACAATTCTTACAATTCATAACCTTGCATTTCATGGCATGTTTCCAAATAAAAGTTTTTCGAAACTCGGACTACCGTCTGATCTTTTTTACCCGACCTCTCCATTTGAATTTTATGGAAAAGTAAATTTCTTAAAAGCATCTATAATTTATGCTGATAAAATTACGACTGTTTCGCAGACCTATGCTAAAGAAATTCAGACGGAAGAATTCGGATGTGGTCTTGATGGTGTCTTAAAAAATCGTTCCGAAGATATTTTTGGAATCCTCAATGGCGTCGATTACACAGTCTGGTCTCCAACACGAGACAGTGAAATTTCACATACCTTTCGGAAACAAAATCTTTCAGGTAAAAAAATAAATAAAGTCGACCTGCTCAATCATGCCAATCTACCTGTCCGAGATAAAACACCACTTATCGGAATCATCTCTCGGTTGTCTGATCAAAAAGGTTTCGACTTGATTGAAGAAATCGCCGATGATTTGTTTAAGCTGGATTTACAACTTGTGCTATTAGGCACAGGCGATAAAAAGTATCATAAACTTTTTTCAGCACTTGAAGAAAAGTACCCTGACAAATGCAAAGCATTTTTAACTTTTGATAATGCCCTTGCTCACAAAATTGAAGCCGGCTCCGATGTTTTTCTTAT
Organism: Candidatus Zixiibacteriota bacterium; assembly: GCA_024278935.1. Taxonomy (GTDB): domain Bacteria; phylum Zixibacteria; class MSB-5A5; order GN15; family FEB-12; genus QQUK01. The sequence goes on along the minus strand of JAJRSF010000041.1, from coordinate 80,965 downwards.
GCCATCAAAGTATGAACCATGCGGACTCAACCAAATGTACTCACTCAAGTATGGAACAGTTCCTATAGTCAGAAAAGTTGGCGGTTTGGCAGACTCCGTTGAAAATTATAATTTTGAAACAGGTCATGGTACCGGATTTGTTTTTGAATCATACGACTCAAAAGAATTACTTAAAACGATACAAAATGCAGTTAATCTCTTTCATGATCGAAGAAAATGGGTTAAACTTATGAAACAATCAATGACAGAAGATTTTTCGTTGAATAAATCTGCGGAAAAATATTTGCAACTATTTGAAAGTTTAATAAGTAATTCATATGAAAAAACTATCTAAAGAATTTATCTATCTTATTCCCGGTTTTCTCATCTTTTCATATTTTTGCTATCAACTGAATTTTACACAAGATGATGCTTTTATATCATATCGTTTTGTGCAGAATTTTCTCAACGGCGATGGTCTCGTATTTAACATAGGCGAGAAGGTAGAGGGTTTCACAAATTTCGGCTGGGTTATGTATATGATCTTCTGGGGCAAGCTCTCGATGGATTATATACTGATTTCAAAACTGACCGGATTTATTTTCGGACTCGGAATAATCACGCTCATCTGTCTTATTGCATCACGGCTCAAAGAATTTAAAAATAATTTCCTGCTTATACTCTTAGCAGTATTGATAACAGCAAGCTCGCAATCATTAGCATACTGGGCAGTCGCAGGACTTGAGACAACTGCCTTTGCCTTTTTTGCCCTATTTTCAATTTACCTTTATTTAGGGAAAAATAAACTGCTTCCGTTTGCTCTAATCATAGCCGTTCTGCTTCGTCCCGAGGGTGCTTTTGTTGCTGTTATTTTAGTTCTTATAGAGCTTATCACGACCCGAAAATTTCCGACATATGCATTACGCTCAGCAGTTGGTGCCTTTGTGCTAGGGCTACCATATCTCGCTTTTAAACTATATTACTATGGAGAGATACTTCCCAATTCATTCTATGCTAAAACAGGTTTTTCGATGGCACAATTTTCCAATGGAATCGAATACACAACCCGGTTTATGACTCACTATGGCTTTTATGGAATACCGTTGATTATTACTCTTGTAAGCTATCGAAAACTTTCAACAGAGTTTAAAGCTATTCTGTTATTTACTATTATATATACTTTATATTTAGTTTCTGTTGGGGGAGATGTTTTAAAAGTACACCGTTTCTTTATTCCATTGATCGGTTTGTATGCTCTTATCGCTGCAAAGGCGGTGCAGATTTTGTTACAGAAATTAGAACCAAAAGTAAAACAGCCGGCGATAATAATTGTTGGTTTAATATTATGTGGATTGACATATTATCTCCCGAACACTTTCATCAAAAGTTACAACCGATTGGAACGTCATTTTATTACAAAAATGTCGATCATGGCAGAGAATATTAAAAGTCAGGACAACTCAGATTTCTCCGTCGCCCTTCCAACTATCGGTGTTTTAGTTACAAACTTATGGGGCATCATATTATTGATATGCTCGGACTGACCGATTCTACCATCGCAAAACATGGTGAGCCGCCTATCAAAGGGATGCTTTCAACTTGGAAAGAGAGCAAACATAACTCGACTTATATCTTAGAATCGGAACCGGATTATATTATGTTTTCAACCGGCGTGAAACCATCGGCACCTGCTGAAAAAGCTCTTATGCTTTATCCTCGTTTTTTACAGTCGTATAGACAACTTGGATGGTACGTCCAACCGGATTATGCACAAAGTGGGTCAGTGCAGATGGTCTTTAAGAAAAAAGAGCATATTTCAGGTGAAATCAAACCATCGTACCCGCTTGCTTTTGTAGACAATTATAAATTAGGTATGGAAGCATATTCATCGGGGAATCAAAAACAAGCTATCAGCTATTTTAATAAAGCGATATCTGTGTCGCCAAAGCCTGTCTACAATTATCTTTTATATCAAAAAGGCTTTAGTCATCGCTTAATTAATGATCATGAGACAGCGATGAAAATTTTAGATTATATTCTTGAAAAAGATTCTACCATATTTATGGCTCATAGAGATATGTTCTTGTATGAAGTTTTGCTTCAAAATCAGAAAAAAGCAGCAATTCATAAAAGATGGCTTCAAGAAATTGTCCCTTGGTATTATCCACGTATTGATTCATCGATGCAAAAAACGGTCAGAGCATCGCAAAATCAAAGTCGTTAAAGAATTTAGAGAAAGAAGTTGACAAATTAAATTTCCTCTATATATTTCCACCTGATTAAGCGAGAATAGCTCAGTTGGTAGAGCACCACCTTGCCAAGGTGGCTGTCGCGAGTTCGAGTCTCGTTTCTCGCTTTTTTTTATTTTTAAAATATGGCGCCATGGCCAAGTGGTAAGGCAAGAGTCTGCAACACTTTTATTCTCCAGTTCGAATCTGGATGGCGCCTTTTCTTTTTTCTCCCCAAAAAACAAAATCTGCGTATCCCTCCATTTTTAACAAATATTGTTGACACTTTTTTATCCATTTGATATTTTACTTTCAGAAGTCATACGCATTCAAAGTTTTTATAAAAATCTTAATCTTAGCTTTTTTAGTAGGGAAACTAATCTTTTATCATTGGAGGAATGATGAAAAAACTAATTTTAGCTGTTATTTTAATAACCATCGTTATATCTACATCAATTTATGCTCAAAGTTTTGGGCAAACTTCTGGCTGTGCAACTTATAATCCTGGCGAATGTCCCTTATTTACTTTTCATGGTTGGGTACCACTACCATTGATTAAAACGTTTGTATCTTTTCCAAATGGTGTACCACCTATGTCAGGAATGGATGAAATATACGTTGAAGGGGAAGTCTTTGTTACGAGCGGTTTTGATTGTGATCAATTTACGTTAATAGGATATCATGATATAATCGTTGATTATTATAGTGCATGCGATGCTTGTCCAAAAGATAACGTTGGAGATGTGAATGTCGATGGTGTTATCAATGTCGATGACCTTTTATTTTTACAAAATTATTTTTCTGGAATTGGGCCTGTTCCATCAAACTTGGGATATGCCGATGTAAATGGGGACTGTGTACTCGATTTCAACGATATAACTGTGTTAGATGAATTCGTAAATAATCTGGGACCTGCTCTTGCCGAATGCGTTTGCCCAAATGTTGAAATAGATACTTGCGCAAATCAACTGCCAGGTGATTTGAACAATGATGGTGAAATAACAATAGATGATGTGATATTCTTTTACGAATTCCTTGGAGACAATTTGGCAAATTCTGATCCAAATGGTGACTGTATAATTGACGATAACGATTATCAGTATCTCCTAGATTTTTTCTTTTCGGGGGGACCACCTCCGGTTGATTGTACTTGTATCTCACCAAGAACTTCATGCCCTGATCAAAAACCGGGAGATTTTAACTCTGATGGTTTATTTGATATTACTGATATAACTTTTTTTACATCATATATTCATAGTGGCGGACCTGCTCCTAATCCAATTGCTAATGCCGATGCCAATGGTGACTGTAATATAAATGTTGGAGATTCCAAACATCTACTGGACTATCTTTTTAACGGCGGAATACATCCTGTGTATTGTACCTGTGAATTCCCTGAATATATGACTCCTTGTTGTTGGGAAAGAAGAGGGAATGTCGATTATGATCCTGCCGATCAAGTAGATATTTCAGATCTTGTCGCAATGGTAGATTTTATCTTTTTAATTTCTCCTAGCTTCTTATGTTGGGAAGAAGTTAATGTCGATGGCTCTTCAGACGAAAAAGTTGACATTTCTGATCTCGTTGCATTGGTAGACTTCATCTTCTTAGAAGGTCCACCACCAGCATTATGCCCATAATACTTATTTGTTAAATATCAAACGGTAGTTGTCTGATTTGCACAGCTGCCGTTTTTCTTTTTCCCCTAATATCGTAGACCCTACCTGTAATAAAACTTGACAATATAGCTCTATTAAATATACGTATTGCTACGTATATATCTATAGAACAGATTTACATAAAATAATATTTAAAAACTGAATAAAAAATAACAAATTAACTCAAAGCTTTTGCAGGAGAATATCATGCAAGTCTACAGAAAGATTTTACTGATTGCAATCTTTTGTTGTTTATTGCTCTGTGCGGTTACATCTAACGCGACGATTCATAACATTACAATAGGGAACAATTTCTTTGCCCCCTTAGGTACAACTATAACGCCCGGTGATACAGTCAGGTGGCTATGGGTTGGAGGAGTTCCGCATTCGACAATTGCCGATGCGACCTCACCTAAGTTCTGGGATTCCGGTATTTCTTCGGCATCCGGGCTTACATTTGATCTTGTCATTACAGCAGCAGACGGCCCGGGACCATTTCCGTATCATTGCGGTGTGCATACCCTGACGATGAAAGATACTATTTTTGTTACTGCGGCTTCTGATGTTGATGGCGATGGCGTACCAGATGCGTCAGATAACTGCCCAACTACTCCGAACTCGGGTCAAGGAGATTCCGATGCTGACGGTGTAGGTGATGCCTGTGATGTATGCCCGGGTTCTGATGATAATTTAGATGCTGATGCCGATGGTGTCCCTGATGGTTGCGATGCATGCCCTGGCTCTGATGATAATTTAGATACTGATGCAGATGGTGTCCCTGATGGATGTGATAACTGTCCGACAAACTCCAATCCGGGTCAAGGAGATTCCGATGCTGATGGCGTTGGTGACGCATGCGACGTATGCCCCGGCTTTGACGATGGAATAGATGCTGATGGTGACGGTGTCCCTGATGGATGCGATAACTGTCCGACAAATGCCAATCCGGGTCAAGGAGATACAGATTCTGATGGTGTCGGTGACGCATGCGACGTATGCCCCGGCTTTGACGATGGAATAGATGCTGATGGTGACGGTGTCCCTGATGGATGCGATAACTGTCCGACAAATGCCAATCCGGGTCAAGGAGATACAGATTCTGATGGTGTTGGTGATGCATGTGATGTATGCCCCGGCTTTGATGATGGGGTAGATTCTGATGGCGACGGTGTCCCTGACGGTTGTGATCTCTGTCCTGGTTTTAATGATGCGATGGATTCTGATAGCGATGGTGTCCCTGATGGTTGCGATGCATGCCCTGGCTCTGATGATAATTTAGATACTGATGCAGATGGTGTTGCGGATGGATGTGATAACTGCCCAACTAACGCCAATCCGGGTCAAGGAGATTCCGATGCTGACGGTGTTGGTGATGCCTGCGAAGGATGTTGTATTGGCATTAGAGGTAATGTAGATAATGATATTCTTGATGCTACCGATATCTCTGATCTTGTTTTCATAGTTGATTTTATATTTACAGGCGGACCAGCACCTGCTTGTACTGAAGAGGCAAATGTAGAAGGCGACCCGGGTGAAAATATTGACATATCGGATCTCGTCTATTTGGTTGACTTTATATTTACCGGCGGACCTCCACCTTCAGCATGTCCATAAGAATATGAGGCAGCATTGTTATAAGAAATATCAGTGCTGCCTGCTAAAAGCATACGAATTTGTAAACTATTGTCATCTAATAATTTGATTAAAGAGTTTTGTTAGAAATTCTAAAAATAAACTTGTGCTATAAAATAATTTTTATATATTAGCCCCGTAAATAAGAACCTGAACCTTTAAATAGGAGATTATAAAAAATGGCAATGAAAATATCTGATGATTGTACTGCTTGTGGACTTTGTCTTCCGGAATGTCCAACAGAATCTATAGAAGAGGGTGATATTTATGTCATCACTGCTTCAACTTGTAACGAATGTGAAGACCAAGATGATGGACCTGCCTGCGTAGATGTCTGTCCAGTAGATTGTATTGACAAAGCTTAACATAGCACGTCATTCATAATAATTAAAAACCACCTTGAAAAAGGTGGTTTTTTTTGTCTCAAATTTTGCAAAAAAAAGAGGGTGCTCGACTGGTTGGGTAGAGGGGGCTAGGAAACTACCCAGGGACAACAGAGAGACACCCTCGAAACTTCACTATCTAAATAACTAATATAACGTTACTTGTCAAGTATTCAAAATGTCTATATAACATGAAATGTCGGACAAAAATAAAAAATATTTAATACTTTACGATTTTAATCGGAATAGTTAATATGACTTCTTCGTTATCGTCATTTCCGATATGAATTGTGATATTTGTTTTAAATTTACCTGATTGTAAATTTTTATTTGGTGAAACTTTTAACTCTAAAGATTCATTTTTCTTAGCTGAACCTTTTATAACTTCTACATCTATAGTCTTGTCATTTCGTACATGTTTAGTAAGCTCAATTTTATCAAATCGTAAATTCGGGATACTAACTATTTGGCTTTTCTTCGATGGTAAGAAAAACAGAGATATTGGGGTTGGCTTTAATCCGTTAAACCATTGACCAACTATTGAGAGATAAAAGTATTTTAATTCAGGTAACTTGGGGTGATCGGTCTTAACTATAAAAGTCTTATTAATTGGACCATAATAATCACCTGTTTCAAATGTCATGCTAAAGAAAGCTGTATCGCCGGGCTGAACCAATGAATCTGCTGTAACCACAGATGTGCAGTCTCACGATGCTTCAACATCCAAAATTTTTACAGGAACGTCTGTGCGATTAACAAACACAAAATTATTCTTAACTCCAAAATCAATTCCAACATGACCGAAGTCATACACCTGTTCTTCAAATTTCAAACCCTGAGCTTGGCTGACATAGGGGAGAGCTAAAAGAAACAGTGCTAAAATTATAAATTTTATTTTCATATCTAACCTATTTCCTCTTCTTGCGGAATATACCCAAACTGCTTCATCCAAGCATCATTATAACATTTACTTAAATATCTTATACCTGCATCAGCAAAGATACCAACTACAAGGTCTTCTTTACCCAAGGCTTGAGAAACCTGTTCCATAGCACACGCTACCGAACCGGATGAACCACCCGCAGAAATTCCTTCAGCCTTTGCGATAAGTCTCGCACGGTTAAAAGCATCTTTATCAGAAACAGTTATAACTTCATCAACTAAATTAGGGAGCAATGCCTCAGTGATTACATCGGAACCAATACCCTCGACTTTATAGGCATGCCCGGTTATCTTTTGTTGAGAACGAATATACTCCGCAAAGATTGAACCTTCGGGGTCGACCGCAATTGTTTTAATCTTTGGGTTCTGTTCTTTTAAATATTTAGCGATTCCCGAAAATGTTCCACCTGTTCCAATGCCTGCCACGAAGTGTGTAATTTTGCCATCAGTATCTTTCCAAATCTCTGGACCGGTGCTATGATAATGTGCTTCAATATTATCTTTATTATCATATTGGTCTAGATCAAAATACCCCTTTTCTTTGGCAAGATTCCGAGCGACCATATAACAACCTTTTGGGTCAAAATGGTCATCCACTTCAGGTGTGACGATAACTTCGGCACCAAACGATTTTATTAAATCAATTTTCTCTTTAGATGTTTTGATAGGAGTTGTCACCACAGCTTTGAGCCCAAATTGCGAACAAACCATCGCCATCGATGATCCAGTATTGCCCGAAGTGTTATCAATGACCGTGTCACCTTTTTTTAACTGTCCGCTTTTTAGTGCTTTTTCAATGACATAAAATGCCATGCGATCTTTAACCGAACCGGTCGGATTAAAAAATTCTAACTTCACATACGCCTGACATCCGTTGTTAGCAATGTTGGTTTGAAGACGTAGCATCGGTGTATTTCCGATTAATTCTATAATTGACTGATATGCTCTCATTTGGTTTCCTTCTTATTAAGCTGAATCTTATACAATTTTAAGCAACTTTTCAACAATTTTCTTTTAAAATCCGCGATTCTTTTTAAGTTGACTTTCTTTTAGCCTCATTGTTTATATGCTTTTAGATATAATATGACTAATATAAAAAGTTTGGAGTTTGAAAAATGCGGACAAAAAGACAGATAGTTCTCTTCATGACAATAGCACTTTTGCTTGTAGGATGCTCTGATGAGGCAAAAGATGATGCTGCACAGCTGGAAAAAGATCTCGCCGGCGATTCTATGGCGATGGTAGACTCGGTTGCTGCCGTTGATTCTTCTGCAATGGTTGAGGCGGAAGTTGTCTTGGAACCGGAAGTAGTAGAAGAGCCTACTAAAATGATGCCTAAAAAACCTGCAGGTGATGGTTATACTGTACAAGTTGCAGGATGTGAAGATTCTGACTATGCCCTTCATCTTGTTGAAGTTTATACATCTCGCGGATACGAACCTTTTGTTACGACAATTACTGTTGAGGGTGAAACTTTCCACCGTGTACGGATAGGAATCTTTGCAGTGTTATCAGATGCCAAGGCTCTGCAATCAGAACTCAATGACAAGTACTCGATAGACTCTTGGATTGATGTCACAATGAACGACTTTTAATTACATGTCATACTGAACACTCTGCAGGGTGTGAGTTTGTCGAAGTTACCAGTAGGGCGGAACTTGCTACACGAGCTTAAAGCTCTTTAGTAGTTCCGCCTATATTGTCAGAACTGCTCAAGAGTTCTGACCTACAAGGCTCTTATGAAAAAAATCCTATTTCTTGTACTCACTTTTCTAGTATTTCAATTCTCGTTTGCTCATTCTGATTTATTACAAACAGGGCAGACGCAACTCAAAAAACGTGATTTCAAAAACGCATCTGTCACATTTAAAAAACTAATCCAAGATGATTCTGCAAACCCAAAGGCACATTTTTATCTCGGGCTTTCTCAATACAATCTTAAAAAATATAAAAAAGCACTCAATTCATTTTCGTCAGCGATAAAACATGATGCCAAATACAGTAAAGCATTTCGCAACCGTGGTGCGACCTATGTCAAACTTCGGCAGTATCAAAAAGCTCTCGATGATTATAACTCGGCGATACAAATTAGTAGCAAAGATGCCGATGCGTACTACCGTCGTGGACATGTATACAAGAATGGATTCAAAAACAGAGCCAAAGCACTTGCTGATTACTCGCAAGCTATTTTGCTAGATACAACACATCTGTTTGCCTATGTCAATCGAGGGAACTTGTATCTGCAACAAAATGATTTACGCTTGGCAATTTCTGATTACACCAATGCCAACAGATTAAATCCAAAACTTGTGCATGCTCTGTATAGTCGGGGGACAGCCTACTTGCAATTAAGCGATTATCAAAATGCCATAGATGATTTCGATGCAACGATTTTATTAAGTAAAGAGAACTACCTTGCTTATTATTATAAAGCTGTCTCTTTGATGGCGCTTGGTCAGAGAGAAAATGCAAAAGTGACTTTCCGTTTAGCTTTACAATATACTCCTCAATCTGACACAGAAATAATCAATAGCATAAAAAAGTATCTGAAATAAAATAAAACAGTAGGGAAGAACCCTTTAGCGGTTCTGCCATCGTAATCAATTAAAGTAAAACACACCTTAGATGCCCTCGTTTCCTTAATAAAATCACTTTCGATACAAACACAAAGTAGTTTACTTTTACTGCTCCTTCTATATGAATTCATTCATTCGGAACTTATGTATCACAAAAGTAACTTCACTGTCTACAATTGCAATCAACACAAAACCGATACAAAAAAGTCGTATTTCAGAAAACGAACCCATTTTTCTGGATCCCGTGTCAAGCACGGGAAGGTGTATAAAGGAACAGGCATGCCAGTTCCTTACAAAACAACAATGTTGGATTCCTGCCTTCGCAGGCATAACAGAGTGGGATCAGGTATGACATTGGAGAGAGTTTTACATACTTCTTAATACTTGCCTAAATTAGACAATTTCCTTACTTTTCTAACTTATATTTGTATCGATAATTGATTAAATGGCAGGTCTCAAAAGCGAGACCTTCCCTACAATAAAAGTAAAGAGAATGACATATGAAATATGATTTTAAAGAGATAGAAACGAGATGGCAAAAAGAGTGGGATGAAAATTCGCTCTACACAGCTCCTGAAAATGCTGACCCGAACAACAAATTCTACATGTTGGTCATGTTCGCATATCCGTCAGGCGATATTCATATGGGGCATTTCAGAAACTATATTATCGGCGATGCTATCGCTCGCCAACAGATGATGCTTGGCAAAGATGTTCTGCATCCGTTTGGATGGGACGCTTTTGGGTTACCTGCCGAACGTGCCGCAATTCAACGTGACATTCACCCATCTGATTGGACTAAAAAAATATCGGCGTTTCAAGGGAGACCCTTCAAAAAGTCGGAATCTCTTTTGACTGGTCACGCGAGATAGCATCCTGTTTCCCTGATTATTACAAATGGACCCAGTGGATGTTTATCCAGCTCTACAATAAAGGTTTGGCATATCGCAAACGTGGTTTTGTGAACTGGTGTCCCGAAGATAAAACGGTGCTTGCAAATGAGCAGGTCAAAGATGGCAAGTGCGAAAGATGCGGTACCGAGATTGTCAAAAAAGATCAGAACCAATGGTATTTCAAAATCACAGATTACGCCGACCGTCTTGTTGACGATTTAGACAAACTTCCTGACTGGCCGGAAAATCTGAAGACTATGCAACGTGAATGGATTGGTCGTTCCTACGGTGCTGAAATAAATTTTACAATCGAAGATTCAGGTGATAAGATTGCAGTCTATACAACTCGACCTGACACGATATTTGGTGTTACTTTTATGGCGATTGCTCCTGAAGCGGAGATTTTAGAGACGCTAAATTTAGAGGGTGACTATAAAACAAAAGTCGAAGAGTATAAGAAAAAAGCAATGACTCGTTCGGACATCGAGCGTTCATCGGCGACAGACGAAAAAGATGGCGTCTTTACCGGTAAGTATGCAATCAACCCATACAATGGTGAAAAAGTAGAGTTGTGGGTAGCCGATTATGTCCTGGCAGGGTATGGTACCGGAGTTGTAATGGCGGTCCCTGCACATGATACCAGAGACTTTTCTTTTGCCAACAAGTATAATATTCCAATTAAAGTAGTAATTCATCCTGACAAAGATAGCTCATTGGACAGCAAGACTATGACTGACGCATATACCGATTATGGTGTGATGGTAAACTCGGATAATTTCGATGGATTGTCAGGCAAAGATGCTATCAAAGCGGTTACCGATTTTGCTGAAAAAGAAGGATTCGGTTGCCATAAGGTCAATTTTAAACTCAAAGATTGGTCGATCTCACGTCAGCGTTATTGGGGTTGTCCAATCCCGATTATACATTGTAAGAGCTGTGGCACTGTTCCGATTCCAGAAGAACAGCTTCCAGTAGAGCTTCCTAAAGTAAAAGACTTTAAGCCAAAAGGTCGTTCTCCGCTTGCCGATGTACAAGAATATATGCAAGTAAAATGTCCAAAATGCGGGGGAGAAGCCGAGAGAGATTCAGATACAATGGATACGTTTGTCTGCTCATCATGGTATTTCTTGCGTTATCTTGACCCGCATAACGATTCGATTCCGTTTGATAAAGAAAAAGCTGCACAATATATGCCGATTGATTTATATGTCGGCGGGATTACTCATGCGACGGGGCATCTGATTTATTTTAGGTTCTTCCAAAAGTTCTTAAAAGACTTAGGATGGGTTCAAGATGATGAACCAGCCAAACGGATGTTTAACCACGGCATGGTCTGTGACTCAAATGGTGATGTAATGTCAAAGTCTAAAGGCAACGTTGTTTCGCCAATTGGGCTTATGCAGGATCGTGGCGTTGATGTCTCCAGGCTTGCGATGTTTTTCACGGCACCATCGGATAAAGAAGTTCTCTGGTCTTCGGATGCTTTGACCGGCGTTGAAAAATTTGCGGTGAATAAATTATATCCGCTGCATGAAATGCTTCGAGACTCGTCACCTGACTTAAAGTGTTACTTTAAGCGTGTCGATCTGTCGGACTTTGAATACGCTTTGTATATAAAGCTCAATCAAGTTATCAAGCAAGTTGCTGATTCGTTTGAAAGACTTCAGTTTAATACTGCGATATCAGGCTTGATGGAGTTAGTTCGTGAATATAACTCTGAAAAAATCAAAAATGACAGCTTTAATGACTATCTGATACTCAAAACATACCAATTATCAGCTCCGTTAGTGCCACATTTGGCGGAAGAAGTTTGGAAATTGTCAGGCTTCAGAAAGTCAATTTTCAAATCTGGGTGGCCGGTGTGTGATGAGTCGGCAATAGTGAAGGATACGGTTGTCATTGGTGTGCAGATTAACGGGAAGCTTCGTGATGAAATCGAAATTCCTGCTGACTGTGACCAGAAAACTGCCGAAGAGATCGCTTTTAAGTCTGAGAAAGTTCTTAAGCATACTGATGGTAAGAATATTGTAAAGATAATCTTTGTAAAAGGTCGGATTTTCAATATCGTCGTCAAAGGCTAAACCTGACATTAAGTTAACATAATGTTTTCGTTGGATGGTCGACCCTACGCAAGTTAACATAATATATATTACGGGACGATACAAGTTTTTGACTTGAGCTGACTCTTTTTGTAAGTGTCCCTCTTTTGTGAGCTGATGCATGATTTTCGCTAGAATTTATAATAGTACATTATATAAGAATGTTAGATTGCATTTTGGGTTTGGTCTTGTGATATGATGTCACGATCAGTGACTTAGAAATTTTGATTCAGATTTTAGCTCTTATTGTTCTTGAGTTGTTTGAACCCCCAATCAATCAATCTGCGAGCTTCTCTAAAGCGAAGTTTGTCACCGGGACCTCCCAATATTACCAAAGTCAGCTTCTCCCCCTTTTTATTCTTCACAAGGGTAGTCAGGCAATAATCAGCAGCTCTAATATAGCCAGTTTTGCCAGCTAGGACTTTATATTTGGAATGTACAATAAGGTTGGTGTTTACCATCTGAAGTTTTTTATTCTTTTTATTTCTCACTTTGACATAATAGTTCTTCTTCTGTGTGATTTTCTGTATCAATGGGTATTCATAGCTGTATTGTAAAATCTTCGCAATCTCAACAGCAGTAGAAACATTACGTTTGTCTAGCCCTGATGGTTCATAGAATATCGTGTTTCTAAGTCCTAATTCTTTGACTTTCTTATTCATTTCAGAAGCAAAGGCTTTAATAGAGCCGGATGTCGCCCGAGCTAAAGCCCGAGCGGCACGGTTATCTGAACTGAGTAAAGATGCGTGGAGCAGGTCAAAAATAGTCAGTTGGTAGCCACGTCTAAGCCTAGATTTCGATGAATTCCTGGCATCTTGTTTGGAGATCGTAACAACAGAATCTAAGTTGATATTATGGTCGAGCAAAACCATCGCTGTGACAAGTTTTGAAAGCGATGCGACCGATCTTTTTTTCTCGCAATTTTTACTATATAACACATTACCATTTGAATAATCTATAAGCAAAGCAGCTTTCAGATTTAGATATGGACCTTTACTTACTGTTGAGAAATCAAAGTGAAATTCCCTGTTGTGGTTTAACTCAGCATGAACATCTTTAGCATCTAAAAGATAAATAGTATTCGCTGAGAAAAAGACAAATCCTGCTAAGAGTAAAAGTACTTTTGGTAATGTGCGAAGTGAGATCATCTTATTGTTTAATCCATTTCATAATTTCAGGTAAAGTTGCTCTTTTGCCATGCATTAAAATACCCATTCTAAATATTTTAGCAGTAAGCCAAATTGTTCCAATTACAGATGCTGCTAAGACAAGTAATGCGAGAGTACTTTCTAAAATGGCCGGTTGGAGTATGCTCGTGCTTGGGAGAGATGGTATAATAAAATTGAGTCTGAGAACCATCGTAGTAGGTGTGAAGACCGGTATAAATGATAAGATTCTAACCAGTAATGAATTAGGGTCTTGAATTATATAGGAGCTGATTATGACAGGAATTATCAAACACATTACCATTGGCATCAAGAAATTTTGTGCTTCTTTTTCGGTATCAACGATAGAACCAAGCAGTGCAAAGAGTGTTGAGTACAACAAAAAGCCTAAGATGAAAAACAATACCATAAACAATATTAATATAGGGCTTATGATGCTCTCTATAGCAGTTGATTGAATAGGATTAAAGGCGGTAAATAGATATCCGGCAAGAATCCAAATTGCAACTTGGGTGAGTGTTGCGGCTCCTAACCCAAATATTTTTCCTAGCATCAGTTGGAATGGTGTCACAGATGAAACCAGCACTTCCATTATACGTGAGGTCTTCTCGTCAATGACAGAACGCATTACCATTTGACCATTTATAAGAATGAGCATGTACATCATCATGACAAAAACGATAGCAATGATAATCTTTGCTTGAGTAGAAACTGTTTCACCTTTTAAATCTTTGGTAATCAAATCAATCCGTTGAGTCATACTTAAAATTGAATCAATTGGAATATTGATTTCGGATGCCTCAAGTCGTTTAGATGAAATCACTTTTGTAAGTTGCCATCTAAATCTTTTATCTGAAGTTATATTTTCATTACTGGCTACAACGTAGATACCGGTATCGGTTGTCACGGCATCTGGAGTAATAACTATCAGATATTTTAGTTCTTCATTTGTAATTAATTCTAAGATAGAATCTTTGGTTGTGTTAAATCTTTCTGATTCAAAGGCATCTATTTCAAATAAGTTATCTACTTCATAATATGCAGTTACTGTGTCATCGAGAGTGTATTCTTTTAAGTTCTCAACAAATTTACTTCCTAAACCTAAATTTGACTGGTCAATGACTGCGAGATGTTCGGTAGATTCAGCATTTATTCGATCTATTAGTAACGGAGCAAACATAGCAAAACCCATAATTAATGGGGTAAGTATTAACCCGATAAGAAATGATTTTTTCTTTACTACCTGTGCGTATTCGTGTTTGAATACAATAAGAAATTTATGCATACTGGTTACCCCCATTATTCAGAAAGTCATTCGGGTCAGCATTGGCAGTTTCTATAAATATCTCGTATAAGGATGGTTCCATGATTTCAAACCGTTTCACGAATACTTTTTCAGTTACGGCACTCAAGATTTTATTAGTGTCAGTTTCTGTATCAAATTTTATCTCTATAAAGTTATTATTCTCTCTGAAAAACTTTACACCGGGAAGAGATTTAATAAACTTCCCATCGCCCTCTATATTTATTTGAATCGAGTTGTTTCCAAATTGAGACTTAACTTCGTTAAGGGTGCCGTCGAGTACTTTTTTCCCGCCTGAAATCATACAGAGGTTGTCGCAAATTTTTTCGGCTTGTTCCATGACATGGGTAGAAAACAGGATAGTCTTCCCTTCTTGTTTTAAATCCATAATAATATCTTTTATCAGTTCAATGTTTATAGGGTCAAGACCAGAGAAGATTTCATCTAATATAATAATTTCAGGTTCATGGATAATCGTCGTGACAAACTGCAGTTTCTGCTGCATTCCTTTTGAGAGCTCTTCAACTTTTTTATTTTTATAGTCAAGCAGGTCAACCCGCTTAAGCCAATAGTCGAGCTTTTCTTTAACTTGAGATTTAGGGCAATCTTTTAAAGCAGCCATATATGTGACAACTTCAACGAGAGTCATTTTTTTATAAAGTCCTCGTTCTTCGGGGAGATACCCGACCCGGTCTCTAAAAGTGTCATCGACATGTTTGTTTTCAAACAAAATCTCACCTGAATCAGGAATGGTGATATTCATAATCATTCTGATCGTTGTCGTTTTGCCTGCTCCGTTTGGCCCGATAATACCATAGATATTTCCTTTTGGTATTTCAAGAGAGAGCGAGTCGACCGCGACTTTCTCATCGTATTCTTTTCGAATATTTTTAATTCTAATAGCATGTTTTTGTTTCTCTTCAATAGTTAATTAATATTGTTATTTTACTTTTATTTTCTGATTAAATCAACTAAAAATCAATTTTCATAGTCCTAATAAATTTTTGAAATAAATCGCATTTTTGGCTGCTTGTCCGTGGTGGCAATTATTAAAAAAAACATACACTTTTTTAACTTTGGTTGAGAGTTTAATTGTTTTGTCACGCCAGTCACAAAGTTCCTGATCTGAGTAATTGTAATCATATCGTAAGTCTCCCCCGTTCCACCACTTTTCAGCATTCCGCCCGTGGAGCCGAATATAAGCGGTGTCGGTAGTGGCAAAAGCGTCCGGGTTTAACAGCCCGTTAAGTTGCGGTTCATCGACAGAGACATAGCCGATTTTATCAGCTTTCAGAAAGTCATACATCTCACGGTTGACCCAACTATTATGACGGTACTCGACGAACAGTTTGTTTGGAGCCATCGCTTGATTTAGGAGACTCATATATTCCAAAGCATCTCGTGAAAACTTAAATGAGTATGGAAATTGTGCCAGTAGTCCCGAGAGTTTTCCATGGTCAATAAATGGTTGGATTGCTTGGGTGAAT
Organism: Candidatus Zixiibacteriota bacterium; assembly: GCA_024278935.1. Classification (GTDB taxonomy): domain Bacteria; phylum Zixibacteria; class MSB-5A5; order GN15; family FEB-12; genus QQUK01. The sequence continues at coordinate 64,619 of JAJRSF010000041.1, read as the reverse complement.
GTCTCTATGTCATGTTCTAAATCGGTTCTTCGGTGGGTGAACGATTGAGGGACTTTGATTATGAAGTCAAAATATGAGGGTGCTTTTTTGACAATGTTATGCATAACGGCAGGATGAGGAATTCGGTAGTAAGTTGAATTTATTTCTACCGTTTGGAAATATTTCACATAATGGTCAAACATTTTCCCTTTTTCAATAGTGCCAGGGTAGAAATTATCTTTCCAGTCAGCAAAGCTGTAGCCCGATGTACCTATGCGAATATCGCACTCTTTGTTTAATTCCAACGATTATTCCCTGCTTATAAAATATAATATTATTATTATTGAAAACTATACTTACAGTACGAAGATATATTCAAACAGTTTTTAAAATAATCACTTTTTGTCAGTTTTTTTTATTTGCTGAAATCTGACAAAGCTGCATTTTGGGCAAATCCATTTCCGTTGTTTATGAAATGAACGTTTTTCCTCGACCATTGCCGCTTTGCATCTTGGACAAGTCATATAGGTTTACTGAGTGATTTTAAGAAAGTCGGACAGCAGGAATTCCATCCGTCCGATAAAAGTCGACATGCGAGACATGACGGTATAGCCAAAGGTGGTGCCAAAAAATATCATAAGAAAATATGTGCCGAGTTTCGCAAATGCTCCGAATTTCCCTTTGTGTTCTCTGCTGAAATAAAAATATGCCAAGGTTGAAAGGAGTCCGACAATAACAACAATCCCGGAAATATTCAGTCCACCGCTTTCGGTGAAAATTGGCATGACAGATGCAGTGAGTTGTTTGATCGTTCGATTGTAAAGCATGGTCGGGATTGCGATACCGGCACCGGAACCGATCATAACTGCGATAGGGATTCGTGAGAGTGCGACAGTTTTATCAGAGAAGCGACCAAGCATGAACAGTCCCAGAAATAATGGTATTATGAGTGAGAGTTCCGCATTTGAAAAGAGCGGTTCAAAAAGCATATCCATGAGTGTGTTTGACCAAGTGATAACGAGGACATAGCCGATTGATACACCGATGAGCAGAGACTCTGCCATTTTGTAAAACGGATTGTCTTTGTAGAGAAACGAAAATATTATAAGAGTGAGCAAGCCGGCGATGATTGTTGAAATATCCATTATTGTCTTGCTCCTTTCTTTTTATTACGGAAATAGAAAATATTACCTAAGACGATTAAAAAGATTACATACAAATGAGCGGCAGATTGTGCGAGCATTCCTCGAGAGCCTCCACCCTTCATGCCAAGCAGTTTTTCATATTCAGCGGCACCACGCAAACCACCAATCATAGCAGTCATCTGATGTGACGCCAGATACGGATCGTAAGTTGTCACCATGGCAGCGGTAACGGCACCGAGAATTTTGATGTCAAACTGTCCACCATATTCTATCTAATGCGTCGTGAGGGATCCATCGGCGATTGATATAACGGCAGCGATGTCATCGTAGTTCTCAATCGTATGGAGCATGGCAATCGACCTGTAGTCGTTGCCGAGATAATCTTGCGGGTACGTTTCTTCGATTGATTCACCCATCGAAAGTATAGCGGCTATATATTGTGGACGGAACCCGAGATAGACAAAATCATCACCATACGTTTTATCGTATTCTTTAGCGACATTGTTCATCAAGCGATAACCGATTAGGGTTCCCTCGGGATAAAGCGAAACGCCGATTAGTTTTAGATTATTTTTGAAAGCATGTCTTAACATTGTCAAGGCTATCGGACGGATTTCAGGTAACGATGAAGCCTCGTGGTCAAAGGAAATTATAAGCGTGGAACCTTCCGGGATTGAATCAATATATGCGTACATATCTTCGGTGTATGGGGAAACATCAACATCAACGTCAATGTCTAATGCCATCGTAATCCCGATTAAGATAAAAAGTCCTAAAAATACAAAATGTCTTGGAAGCAGCTGCATTATTTTTCTCCTCCAAGCCATGTTCTTTCAATTCCTAAAATAACTCTCATTGAGGTTGTCAACGAACCGAGTCCGATGCCAATAAGGATTGCACGACGGGCAGTCATTGATGGGTAGTTGCGAATCCAGTCGGCGAATTCTGATAAGTGTTCGGTGTATGGAATCGGAAGGTTTGAGCGAGACAGCAAAATGATAAGTGCCGCACCTAACAATATAGAAGCCTGCATTGATCTTGCTCGGAAACCTCGGAAAGATGCTGATGCGACAAAAAATGCGAGCAGAGCAAAGACAGTTGATGCCATCGGAGCCTGTACATTTTCAAACATCCACATAAATGGTGAGTCTGCTTTGATTCCCCAGATAAGTGCCATGATAGGCATTGAGATCATACCGAGAAGTCCGACGATTAAATATGGTCGGTCGATACCGCGAGATATTTTGGTCATGTTAGCTTTTATATAACTGACAACACCTAGTACTAATGTAAAGGCAAATATTATTTGCCAGTAATCCAAGATTGCTAAATTCATTGTGCGTGCGATTGTATGATTTGAAAAATATTGCAGGAACATGATAAGTCCAAATGAGAAACATACTATAAGTGGAATCTGACGGTTCATTAGAATTTCCACCAATACGAAAGTGGCGTTCCGCTTAAAGATTCAACCGTTGCCCAAATAACTGCTGTGACGATAAAAACGGCTATCATGATTTTCATAATATCTTGTGCTTGTACAGAGGCAAGTATTGATTTGTTGCCACTTAAATATCCCGATGCGGCGAAAAGTTCTTCACCTATTAATGTATAGTCGCATGCGACAATAAAAAATGATAACTGGATAGTCGAGTCGGTACCTGCTATTTGAATTGCATTTATCGAGGTACCTGTTTCAGCCAAGATAAGCGACTCTGCCTCAAATGTTCCTAAGAGAAAAATTGATGCCGGCTTGGTGCGACTGATTATACCATCAACGGCGGCAGCATAGCCAAATTGTGATGATGAGACATACGAAATATTATCTTCTTTATATCTGTCAGGATACCCAGCTCGAGAATAGCTTTCTTTGACAACTTCCTGTGCGACTGACATTATAATTGGGTCATGGGTCGGGAAAACTAAGTCGCAATCGTATTGAGCAGTTTTTTCGGCGACAAAGCTTAGAATATTCATCGATGCAATAGTAGTCGGGCGTTGTATGTCTCCCCCCCACCCCGGAGTGTATAAGAGTGGCCGTGCCATTTCTGTTGCCCGTCCGATAGCATCTTCGACTGCCTGGAGTCCATTTATTTTACGAATCGTGAAAGGTTTTTTGTTTTTCCGAAAATATGTCGTGTATAAAACAATAGCTATTGCAATGAGAGAAATCAGAAAAGTTGCCATTCTGTCTGTATTAAATAATGATTGAGTTAATATGATTAAATCCATTCTATAGCATAACTCCGTTGGCATTGAGGTTCAACTAAAAAATGTGAAGATAATTAGCTGAATTTTTTTATTTACAAAGGGAAAGAAACTTAATATTTTCCGTTAAATTTAAAAACAGGAATAGAAATGAAAAAGATACTTTTAACGTTCGCCCTCATATTATTACAATCACAACTTCTTTCAGCAAAGACAACTATCAGTTGGTGGCAGTTTTGGACTGACCCTACGATTAAGCCTGTTATTGAAGAAATGGTAGAAGAATTTGAAAAGCAAAATTCAGATATAGCTGTAGAACTTACAGACCTTACATGGGCAAATGGGCATGAAAAAATTGTTATTGCCTTTGCTTCGGGCAATGGTCCCGATATTGTCGAGCTTGGTTCCGACTGGATTGCCGAGTTTGCGGTCAATGGACATTTAAGTGAAATAAAAGTTGACGATGCTGCCCAGCAAGAATTTCATGGCTGGGAGATGGCGACATTTCAAAGTAAAGTTTACGCCAAACCTTGGTTTTTGGGAACTCGAGTAATTTTTGGTAACAGAGATCTTTTAAATAAAGCCGGGTACGCTGAAACTTTTGCTCCGATTTCTTTAGGCCAATTTAAAGAAGCGGTCTATAAAGTTGATTCACTCTCTAAAAAAATATATGGGTTTGGTTCAAACGCTCCTGAGAAACATCGTTCGTACAAAAAGTATCTTCCTTTTTCCTGGTCATTTGATGCGCAGATATTTTCCGATGATAACCGTCTTTGTTTGTTAGCTTCTGACTATGCAGTTAAAGCTTTGAACTACTATAAAGAACTACATGACTCTTGCGGGTATGTCGCCAATCAACGTGGTATCGAAGATGCCTTCCTTGATGGTAAAGTTGGATTTGTTCTTTCCGGTGACTGGTTGCTCAAAAGGATTGAGAATGAAAAGTTAGATTTTAATCTGATGTCAACTCTCATACCGGGTGATAAATATCCGGGGAGATCATTTATGGGTGGTGAGTTCTTAGCAATAAATTCTGCGTCGAAACAAAAAGAAGCTGCTCAAAAATTTATAGACTTTATAACCTCTCCAGAAAATCAGGTCAAATTTTGCCAAGCGAACCGTTCTGCTAATCCATCGAGTAAAACAGCAACAGAAGATGAGTATTTTAAATCGAACACGCACTTGCAGACTTTTATCAAACAACTGAAAATAGCAAATCATCCTCCGGTCGATCCAAATTGGGTTGTCTATGAATCTTTTATTGAGAAGGCTGTTGAAGATGCTCTTTTCAATGGCGTTGAACCCGGCACGGCTCTGCTAAAAGCTCGTAAAAAAATCGAAGCAGCTCGGTAGAAGATGCAACACAAAAAAACAACAGCACTACTTCTTGCTCTCCCATGGATTGTGACTCTTCTGTTGTTTTGGCTCTACCCTATAATCTATTCGTTTGTTGTTGGGTTTACCGATAGACAGCTCTTGTCAAAAACATGGCAGTGGGTTGGCTTTGATAATTATATTGCTCTTCTTTCAGATGAGAGTTTTCTGACCGCATTAAAGAACACATCTATTTTTGTTCTTGGTACGATTCCGGTAACAACTATTGTTGCACTTCTCTTAGCACTTCTAGTTAATAAACAGTTTAAAGGTCGGGGACTTTTTCGAGCCGGATATTTTTTACCGTCGATAACATCGATGGTTGTCGTTGCTCTCATTTTCACAAATCTTTTCCAACGAGGTGGTTATATCGCACTGCTTGCCGAGATGCTTGGTTTTACGCCACCGCAACATGGGTTTTTGTTAGATAGTTCGACTGCCTTATATTCTATTATGGCAATGGATATATGGATGGCAGTCGGATATTATATGCTGATATTTTTGGCAGGACTAAAATCAATCCCGCAAGAATTATACGAAGCGGCAAAGATTCAGGGAGCCGGTCAGGTTCGTCAGTTTTTCTCAATAACACTTCCTCTTTTAAAACCTGTCGCTTTGTTTATTTTAGTTATCAATTCGATAAAATCATTTCAAGTTTTTGTCGAAATATTTGTTATGACTCAAGGGAAGTTTGAAACTTCAACTATGGTTTACTTTATCTATGAGTCAGGTCTGACAACTAAATTTAATTTTGGCTACGCATCGGCGGCAGCATATATACTTTTCCTCATTGTTGCTGTGTTCTCGTTTTTACAATTTAGACTTTTGAAAAATCGAGGGACTGTATAATGAAAATTATTCGTAAGCTGATTCGATATAGTATGCTGTTACTTATATTAGCGGTTATGATTTTCCCTTTGCTTTGGATGTTTCGTGTGTCGTTAATGGAATCGGGCAACTCTGTTGCATTTGAAAATTTGTTCACTAGTTCATTTTCGTTCCAGAATTATCTTGATCTGTTTGCGACATCTAAGATTGGACAGTATCTTTTCAATTCTGTTTTGGTTGGTTTGGTTGTAACGGTTGGTAATATTATTTTTTGTTTTATGACGGCATACACGATTGCTCGGTATGATTATATTGTAAACAAGTTGTTATTTATTTCTGTCATTTTGATTCTGATGATTCCGATTCATATTATAATTATTCCAATGTATCTGTTGATGGTCAAATTTGGAATCTACGATTCTTATTTTGCTTTGATTCTCCCCTGGCTTGTGAACCCAATTGGAATCTTTTTGGTCAAGCAATATATCGAAGCGATTCCGCCGTCTATGGAAGAAGCTGCCCGTATTGACGGTGCCGGTGAGATGCGGATTCTTTTTCGAATTGTCATGCCGTTATGTAAACCTGTTTTGGCAGTATTAGCAATTCAGGTCTTTTTTACAAATTGGAACTCATTTTTATTTCCGTTTATTCTGACTCAGTCCGATTCTGTCAGGACATTACCGGTTGCTCTAGCACTTATGCAGGGACATCAAGCGATTGATTGGCAGCACCTTATGGCAGGTTCGGCGATTGCGGTCATTCCGGTCTTGATTGTCTTTATTATAATGCAAAAGCAGATAGTTTCAGGGATTACCGCCGGTGGAATTAAACAATAAATTATTGAGATTTTAGGTTGCTTTAAATATATTTCAATGTTTATTGTCAGGAAAATAGGTAATATGTAATTATAATAGTAATTGAAAGGTGAAGAATTATGAAAATATTTACAATCGCTTTACTCGCACTGACACTTATGTTTGTCGGTTGTGGTGTAAACAAAGACTATGTTGCACAACAGATTCAAGATTCTGAATCACGCACTGCTGCTGAAATGGGAACCCTTCGTGACAAAACAGATGGCAATGCTTCTGAAATCACAAAACTTCGTTCATTAGCATCTGAACTTGATTCAAAAACTGACATGGCTATCAACAAAGCTAAAGGTTTTGAAAACTACCAAGTTATTTGGACTGGTGAATTAAATTTTGATTTTGACAAATCTGACGTTAATGGTGCTGCTGAACAGATTCTAAGTGAAGCCGGTGACAAAATGGAACAGAACCCTGGTTCTGTTGTTGAAATCGTTGGACATACTGACAAAACTGGAAGCACTAATTATAACTTAATGCTCGGTCAACAACGTGCGGAATCATCTAAAAGATTCTTATCCGAACGTTTTGGTATTGCATTGTACCGCATGTTTGTCATCTCTCATGGTGAAAACAAACCATCAGCTGATTCAGGCGAAATGTCTTCTTCTTCAAAAAATCGTCGCGTGACTCTTACTGTATGGGGACCGATGAATTAAGTTTTATTGGTTTATAAAAAAATTGGAAAAGACAGAGATTTTAATCTCTGTCTTTTTTTTTGATTTTTTTATTGAATCATAAACGGGGTCATTTGAGAAATCTCTTCACGGTTCATAGTGAATGAAACGGGGTGTGATTTTCTGCTGTTTGTGACTGTGTCAATTAGCACAGCATCGAAAAAGACTCTGATCTTTAATACCGAATTCGGTATCATGATACCCTCGTCTTTGAAAAAATCAAAAGCAAGATATGTTTGATCTTTAGATTGTTTGTATGGAACCACTCGGGTTGGAGTTCTCCAAACAGTTGAATCTATTTCGATAAATTCCAATCCTACAGAATCAATAGAAAGCATGTTATTGCTTGAGATTTTTTTATAGAATTTGTTTTTAATGTTAACCAAAAGTAGTAAGGGATATCTTCTATTTGGTCAAGCCGTTTGTTTGTGTAAGCAACAAGTTTTGGTGGACTGATGACCCAGTTGTCAATCACTTGCTGTTTCAAACTTGAATCCGATTCTTCACTGATAAATTGTTTTGTTACTCGTTCGGTACAACCGGCAGAGATCAAAAGAAGTAAAACAATGGTGAGGAAATATTTCATATATGCTCCTATAGCTTATCTGGATTATTCACAAATGTTAAGACTCTTTGAGGAAATGGTATCTCTATGTTTTCTACTCTGAACCTATTTAATATTTTAACTCTAAGTTGACTGGCAGTATCAAATTTGTACGATACTTCCGGGACAGAACAGATTAAGATAACATTAAGAGAACTATCTCCGAATTCTTCAAAACGAAAAATTGGTTTTGGGTTTTTAAGAATATGTTCCATCTTCCCCGCCTCCTCTAACAAGATATTTTTCACCAGTTCAATATCCGAGTCGTATCCAACACCAACTTCAATTTTAAATTTAATTTCAGGGAACGGATAGGTTACATTATGAATCGTCGATTTCATCAGCTCTGCATTTGGTACGATGATGAGAGTGTTTTCAATTGTAAGTAATTTAGTAGAACGGACGCCAATCTGATTAACTTGACAAATACGGTTATCTTCAAACTGAATCCAGTCCCCCGTACGGAAAGGTCTGTCAATCATAATGACAAATCCACCAATCATGTTGGCAAGCGTCTCCTGAGCAGCTAATGCAATAGCCAACGAACCGATTCCTAAGACAGCGATAAGCCCTTTGACATCAACTTTGAAATGATCTAAAATTATGAGTGTTGCCAATGTGTAAACAATTATTTTTAAGGCTCTGTCAAGCAGCGGCATGAACTCATCGTTTACTTTTGTTTCTGTGTTAGGTGCGATAGTTGAACTGTACCAATTTACGAGTGCGGTGAATATTGTGGTAATTAGTGATGCGACAACAATTACACCAAGACCATAAATAAGAGCATCAAAGAAATTAAATACCTGTTCGCCGACACTTTCAATAAGTAATGCTTGAATGTAATTAAATAAAACCGATGCACCGAACAAATAGATTAGCATGACAATAGGCCTAGAAATAATTGCTACCAAGGTGTCATCAAGTTTTGTTTTTGTTTTATCAGTAATCTTTGTAATAAGAAGTCTTAACGTGATTCTTACTATGAAGACAACAATGAAAGTAGCTAAAATAATTATTCCGACGCCGATGAATTTTTGCATCAACGGTTCGACCGGTATCTTTTCAAGTAGTTCTATCATATTATTTGAACTCCAATCTTATATCAGTAGTTTCAAATCGTGCTCTTATTTTAATAGTATCAGCATACATAACAGTAGGCTCGGCAAATTTCAAAGAAGAAACATCTCCAAAATCTCTTTTGTTGTTGTTGTCAATATCAATATATCCACTCAGAAAATACTTTCCCTGCGGCAGGAGATTCTCAAATGAATTATCAGAAAGTTGTTGCTTGAAAATCTGATTTGTTTCAATGTTACGGTATGATAGGTTTATATTTTGATATGCTTGAAATTGTTCAGACAACGTGACGGTTCCTCTTATTACCCCGAGGGAATCTTGGTTGATAAGGTTAATAATTTTAAAGGCTGTGCTGTCCCCCATCTTGTTTCCGGCAAGGTCAACGATGTCGAATTCGGAAACAAATAATTTGTATTGGGAGATATCATCCTGTAAAAAGTCAGGTGAAAACTTACAGAAACTTTGGTTTGAAAATTCAAATTTAGGAAGAACGAAATTACTATCATTATCTAAAAGATAAAATGTTTCACTTGAAATTTGTGATGTGTCCAGTGGTTCTGAAAACTGCATATAGATATTAGCACTATCTTTGAATATCTTTATGCCTTCAGGATGAAACTGTTTAATCGACGGGTTAGTCTTATCATCAGTCAGTTTTACTTTGATAGAATCAAAAGTTATGACTGTATCATTGGCAGTTTGTCTGAAATTAAGTTTGTATGAGCCAGTATCCATAACTCCAAAATATGCTTCAATAGAATTTGTATATGTCGAGTCAGGTCTGATTAAATATGTGAGGTTGTAAACTTTGGAACTATCAGAATATTTTTGAAGACTTATGTTAAATAGATTCTGGTCGTGCTGTACTTCAATTCTGTTGTTAAAATCAATTTTGATCAGATTACTATTTGTCTGTCGTACCGACAATAATTCTAAGTCAGTCTCGGTATGTGCTGATAATGTGATTTGTAAATCACTCATTACCTTTTGCGATGAGTCTAGCATAATAGCACGGTCAGTCATGCCGTATAGTTCTTGTGCAATGTCCAGTTTGTCATTTTTGTTCTTGTCTGTAAAAGCAAGAAGCAGATACTCGCCTTCGGGTATAAATTGAAATGAAAAGTAACCATCATTGTTTGTAACACTCAAGTACAATGGATAGAGCGAGTCGATAATCTTATTATCCAAGTCTGCTTTACTATATAAGGCAGTTACAATATTATTCTGTGGTTGGTTTTGTTGGTCAACAACGTTCCCTTCGATTTTTCCACTTGAAAGCGTTTCGCCAGTTGTAAAGGCTATGACAGAGCCAGAGTCTAGAGGGTTATTTCTTAAGTCACGAACATCATCGGGAAATGAAATTATATACGTTTGATTAACAGCAAATGAATCTGGCAGAGTAATTGTGACTTGGTCAGATTTCCATTTGACAGTAGGCTCATCAATTAAACGAGGAGAAATATATATTGATCGTTTTAAGTTTCGCGTGTTAATCCGCTCAGAAAAACGGATAATAATTGTATTACTAACTTCTACATTAGTAGAACCGTTTGCCGGAATTGATTCGAGAATACGAGGTTTGACTTTGTCTACTTCACCACCGGGAGGTGGTCCTATCTCGGCACAGCCTAGGCAACATAGTAAAGTGAGTATCAATAATGTCTGTTTTACAGATGGAGCAAAATCCATTTTACTCTTTTATTTCTTTAGTTTATTTTTAATCTCTTTATTGTCAGGGCTTAACTCTAGAGCTTTGGTCCACCATTCAACTGCTTTTTCAGAGTCACCTTTTGCATTATAAGCATCACCTAAATGTTGGTAGATAACATAATCGTTTTGAAGTTCAGCAGCTTTCTTCAAATATTTGACAGCTTTTTTATTCTCAGAAAGTTTAAAGTAGACCCAACCGTAACTATCTAAATAGGCAGCATTGTTTGGATCAAGTTTTAAAGCTTTCTCAATAAGCTTTTTGGCATACTTAAGTTGGACACCTTTTTCAGCAAGTAAATAGCCTAAGTAATTCATTGTTTGATGATGATCCGGTGATAGTTCAAGTAACTTTTCAAAAGTAACAAAAGCAGAATCAAACATATCATTTTGTTCGTAAGCGTTCCCTAATGAAAAAAGAAGTTTTGTTTGGCCGTCTCTGTCAGGAGTCTTTGAAACCCCGGTTTTATATGCAAGGATTTCATGAGGGACATCACCGATTTTTTTATAGGCGTATCCTAAATCCATCCAATGTTCAGGCATCGAATCGTTGAGCTGTACCATGATTTTAAATTCATCAATAGCGATATTATAATCCTCACGTTGGGCAGCGATACGACCGAGATAAAAATGATTCAGGTAATCTCTGTCGCCTCTATTGACCATTTCGGTGAAAACAGTTTCAGCAGAATCAAATTTTTGGGTTCCAAAATAGATAATGCCCAGTCGCCTCAGTCCCATCAAATCATCAGGGTTATATTGTACTGCTTTAGACGCATACGGAATTGCCTTTTCTAATGAATCAAGTTGGGCATACATCATAGCAACGTCGGTGTTCAGAGCTGCATTGGTGGAGTCTACCTCTAGGGCTCTTTTATAGGTAATCAGAACAGAGTCCATCTGATGTTCAATCTTATACATTTCAGCTAAACCGACATAGGAGAGGATATTTGATTTACTGCTATTTTTTTCAAGTGATTTTTGGAAATTTATTTTAGCTTCTTTGAACTCACCCTTCTCAGCTTTTAATTTACCAAGTTCCAGCCAGTACATATGATTAAAAGGTAAAAGCCGTGAAAGGTTTTCATACGCCCACATAAGAGAATCTTTGTTATTGGAGTTTGTATAAAAACTTGAAAGATAATGATACGATGTAGGCTCATTCGGTGCAACTTGAGCAAGTTTCTCGTAGACATGTTTGGCAGAGTCCTGTTTTCTCGTTTGCAGGTAGCCAATACCTAGCATCATGAGGACTTTTTTATCGGCAGGTTTTATTCTTTCAAGTAATTCAACAGTTTCGGGAAACATACGCATGCTCATATATGTATTAGCCAGCGAATAAATCAGTTGATGTGAATTTGGGTGGTATTGTAGGGCGCGTTTATAGTGTTCCGCAGCAGCAGGAATATCAGGAGGGTCTTCAGACTCTAGAAATATCCCCTGAATATAATGATTATATGCACTATAGCTAACATCTTCAAAATCATCGTTGTATTCAGATTTTTCTTCAAGAACTGCTGTCTTTAAAATCGGTTCTTCGGCACGGACATCTACAATATTATTATGTAGCTTGCTCGTGGAACAACCAACGACCTGAACGCACAAAAGCAACAGGGCTGTTTTTAATATCTTATGAGTCAATATATTTTCTCTTTGTTATCAGTTTAACTTACTAAGCTTTAACAACTAAACTGCTTATATGATGCACTTATTTTTTTAAAATCTTCAAATATCTTCTTTTACCGACTTTTAAAATAATATCTTCGATCAAGTCGAATTCATGATTCGGGTCAGTTATTTTTGAATCATTTATTGAAACACCACCGCCAACAGTTAGTTTCCGAGCTTCGGAATTAGACTTAGACATTTTATTTTTGGCTATAAGATGTACTACATAGATTTTTCTCGGGTCGATTTCCAACTCAACTAATTTGGACTCATCAATCTCAGGGATAACATCAGGGAGCTTTTTCTGTGAGAATACTCGTTCGAACTCTTCTCTCGCTTGTCTGCCGGAACCTTCAGGGTTGTACATATCTACAATAGTCTCACCTAGTTCTTTTTTAATAATCATCGGGTTTACAGATGAGTCGTTCAGTTGTTGCTTAACATCTTCTAACTTTTCAAAAGAGACTTCTGTAGCAAGTTCAAAGTAATTGTAAATCAAATTATCAGGGATCGACATCGACTTGCCAAAGATCTCACGAGCAGGTTCATCTATACCAATATAGTTGCCGAGAGATTTTGACATTTTCTTTTCACCATCTAGTCCAACGAGCAATGGCATAGTCAAGACAAGCTGTGCTTTCATGCCATATGCTTCTTGAATCGTACGACCTGCCAAAAGATTAAATGTCTGTTCTGTTCCGCCAAGCTCGAGGTCTGATTTCATTGCAACAGAATCGTAACCTTGCATAAGTGGGTAAAAAAGTTCATGAATCGAAATCGGCGTGTTGGCTTTCATTCTCTTGGTGAAATCATCACGTTCAAGAATTCGAGCAACAGTAAACTTAGTAGCAAGATGCATTATCTCATTAAAATTCATCTTTTTAAACCAGTCACTGTTATGGCAAATTTCAGTTTTGGATTTATCTAAAATTTTGAAAAACTGGTCCTGATAAGTCTCCGCGTTTTTCATGATATCTTCATAAGACAACGATGGTCTCGTAGCTGACTGCCCCGATGGGTCACCAACTAAGGCTGTGTAGTCTCCTATAATGAGGACTACCTGATGGCCTAAATCCTGAAACTGTTTTAATTTCCTGATTCCGACGGTGTGGCCTAAATGAATATCCGGTGATGTTGGGTCGAATCCTTGTTTGACTCTGAGCGGTTTATTATCAGCAATTGACTGTTTTAATCTATTTTGAAACTCTCCTTCGGGTAGTATATCAACAGCACCCCGAGAGATTATTTTCCACTGTCTATCGAATTCTTTCAGAACTTCTGGGCTAAAACTTTGCTCCACGTATGTAAACTCCTTTAAATAATGAGAACCTTTTTTACCGTATCGGCATATAAGAGGTAGGTGTTCTGTTATTTTAATTGAATAAACGGAATTTCAGAGCAATTTGAAATAAAAAAATGAAATTTTAACTGTAATTTTGGTTTTATCTTGACTTAGGAGAGGAAAATTGACAAAATAAGAGCCTTATGGGATTAGCTAATTCAAAAGTCAGACAAAAAACAAAACGAATCCGAAATTCGTTATTTGTACTCTTGGGTTTATTTTGCGTTCTGTTGATAATTTTAGGTATACGGACATATAATATTTATCAGACAGAATTACCGTCATTTGAGCAACTGCATAATATAGAACCAAGTATTAAAACGAAAATTTATGATCGTAACGGCACTCTTCTCAAAGAATTCTATACCGAGAACAGACTTATCACCCCTTATAAGGACTTCCCTCCTCACTTAGTACAGGCTCTGCTTGCTTCAGAAGATAGAGAATTTTATGACCATTGGGGTATCAATGTTCGACGTATTGGTGTCGTTGCTTTCAACAATATAATTCAGTGGCGTATTGCTGCCGGAGCTTCGACTATTACCCAACAATTATCTCGAATGATTTTCTTAAATCGAAAACAGACTCTAGAACGGAAAATCAAAGAAGCACTGACCGCTATTAAACTTGAACGTTCTTATTCTAAAAATGAAATTCTCGAAATGTACTTAAACCAATACTATTTTGGTAAAGGTGCCTATGGCGTCGCAGCAGCAGCTCATGTATTTTTCTCAAAAACCGTTCCTGAATTAAATGTGAATGATTGTGCGATAATAATCGGATTGTTAAAAGGTCCGAATATCAATTCGCCTATTCGCCGTCCTGACAAAGCATTGCTGGCTCGCAACAGAGTTTTGTTTTCTCTGTTTCAATATGGTGGACTGACTCGTGAGGTCTATGACTCTTTAAAAGCAGAACCGCTTGAAGTTTCCCCTCCTGTTGAAAAAGTTGGACATGCTCCTTATTTCACTGAAACTATTCGTCAATATATTATGAAAAATTATGGCGAAGATGCTTTGTATTCCGGCGGTTTGAAAGTCTACACCTCGCTTGATTTAGATTTACAACTTGACGCTGAAAAAGCAATGCATAAAAAGATTGATTCACTTCGGGCAAGAATTTCCAGAAAGTATACAACCGAAGATAAAACCTATTCGATAATTGTACCTGATACTGTTGATGAGTACGGCGACCCTGTTCGTATGATTCGGCCGGTCCAAGGTGCCTTTATTTCATTAGATAATAGTAATGGCGATGTCCTTGCCATGGTTGGTGGGCGTTCTTTTAAAGAGACAAAATTTAATCGTTCGATTCAATCGTTGCTTCAGCCGGGCTCCTGTTTTAAACCATTTGTTTATACGGCATGTATCGATAATGGATTTACGACGACTGAAATTATAGATGACAACCCGATTGTTCTCGATATCCCTGGTTCAAAACAATGGCGTCCACACAATTTTGATAATAAGTTCAAAGGTCCGATTACAATGCGTGAAGGACTGCAGTATTCTCGTAACCTTATCGCAATTAGATTAATTTTACGAATCAAACCGGAACAGGCGATTTTTTATGCTCGAAGTTTAGGTCTTACGACTCCGCTTGAGCCTGTACCTTCTCTGGCTTTAGGTTCTGCACAAGTTCGACTGATAGAAATGGTCTCGGCATTTTCGGTATTCCCAAACCAAGGGATTCATGTGCCGTATCGGATGGTGCATAAAATTGTCAATCGCTATGGTCAAGTGCTTGAAGATAACAGAGCTGTGAAAAAAGAGGAAGTTCTTTCGGCTCAGACAGCTTTTATAATGACATCAATGATGCAATCAGTTGTAACCGGAGGAACCGGTCGTGGAACCAGAAGGCGTGGATTTACTCGTCCTGCCGGTGGTAAAACGGGAACATCTAATAATTTCTGTGACAACTGGTTTATCGGATATACTCCGCAGATAACTACAGGGTGTTGGGTTGGATTTGATCAGAAAATTTCTTTATGATACAGACAAGATGGTGCTACAAATGGCGTTCCTATCTGGACCGAATATATGATCGCTGCCCATGATTCACTCCCGGTGATGGACTTTGTCGAACCGGAAGGGATCGTACATCTTGTTGTTTGTCTAGAGTCAGGTGAAATAGCTACTGACCGCTGTGTCAAGATTCGTGAAGAGGTTTATATCGAAGGTACTGAACCAACGGAACCATGTCATTTACATCCATCAGCAGGTCTCTATAAACGTGGTGGGTTACAACCTCAAGAAGATTATAATACTGATGACAATTCCGAAGATGACGAGCGGACTCATTTTTAAAAACTTTCATTTTCTCACATATCTTTAGTACGTAACTCAAACAACTCAATCTTTTATTTTGTCATGCTGTTCTTGTCGAAGCATGCGGCAACAAGCAAAGTTTTTCAAAAAATACTACCTTGACAAATATACTGAAAAGTAATACTATTCTCCCCTACCAAGGATGATGATTACTTATGTAAGTTCTGATTCAGCCTTCAGACTGCCGGAGTGGTGAAATTGGTAGACGCAGAGGACTCAAAATCCTCCGATGGCAACATCGTGCCGGTTCGATTCCGGCCTTCGGCATTTTTTAACTGGCAAAATTTCCCCGTAACTTTTTGAAGTACTTGGAATCTTATTAACATAAAACAGAGCTTTTTGCTTTTTCGGATCAACTTCTACTCTGTCAATAAGAATGCGTAATGCTTCTTTAATCTTTTGTGGATGACTTGATTTTAGTTTTAGAAATGCATTCTCAGATAGTTCCATCAATTCACTTACAGTTTTTTCTATATCTAAAGGCTTTGCTATTTTTGATTGTGATTGTTTATGAGAATATTCGAGAATAGATTTTTCTTTGTCAAGCTTATCAAGTCGCTCAGCAATAAATTTGATATTTACACCTTGTTCTAGAGAATCTGTTAAGTTTCCAATTTTGGAATTTATTTCTTTTATACTGATCTCAAGATCATTGTTTGGAGTTGTATTATTCTCAGTACTTCGGTACAACTTTTCAGTTAATAATTTTTTAAGTTTATCTTTGTTTAAAACTTTATTCTTATGGACGTCTAATTGATTTAGAATAAAGTTTTCAATTTTATCAGCTGATATTGTCGATTGAATACAAGTAGATGAACACCCTCACTTTCCTCAAGAGCTGTTCGGATTAGCTGTTCTTCAGCCATACAATCCATTTTAGGAATTTTAAATGTACTTTTTTTCATACTAATTATTTCTAATATCTTTCTTCATCGCTTTATGTTTTAATGCTATTTGAGTTAAAAGATAAACACCAGCAAGCATCGGGATAATTGATAGATACTGCCCCATTGTCAAATATGAATCTGATAACATTTGATATTCTTTCAAAAACTCAATTAAAAAACGAAAAAGAAAATACAAAAATAAAAACAGTCCCATAAGTAACCCTTTTGGTCGTTTTTCTTTTCCGAAATAATTGTCTGCTTTTAGTAGTATGATAAATAAGACAACTCCGAATAATGATTCATATAATTGCGATGGGTGACGAGCAAATAGTCCGTTATCATAACGAATAAATTTCACTCCCCATGGTAAATCGGTTGCTCTTCCAACGATCTCTGAATTTATAAAATTACCTATTCTTATGAGTATAGCCCCTACTGCAGCTACAAAAACAAGCCTATCTACTATATCAATAAAGTTTAAGTTATTCTTCTTAGTAAAAATAAATGTCGAAAGAAGAAGACCAATTGTAGCACCATGACTTGCTAACCCCCCTTTCCAAATGTATAGAACACTTAGGGGATTAGATAAAGTTGTCTGAAAATCATAGAAAAAACTATGACCAAGCCTTGCTCCTATAATTGTTCCCGCTATTGCCCAAACAGGAAAGTTTTCCGCAACTGTGCGTTTTATGCCTGCTCTATTTGCTTGCCAAATCCATAGTTGATAACCGATAATTATGGTTAAAACCCACAAAAGACCATAATATCGAATTTCAACAGGACCCAGAGAAAATATTACCGGGTCCATATTGAATTTTAAAATATTTATAATCAAATAATGCACCTAAATTTTAAATCCGTATATTCATTCATTATTTTATTACAGTCAGGATTCATCATGTTCCTCAGTAGCATGGTTATCAGAACATTTAAATTGATTAGTTGTTCCTTTTCTATGAAAACTAACATGGATCTGATATCCTTCAGGGGGTGTAGTATTGAACTTGGCTTTAAAAGAAGAAAACTTTCTTCTTGAAACAATATTGAACGGCATTTTATTTTTTACACTTGTCGTTTCTATGATATCACCATTTGGTGCTATTATTGCTATGTCGACATGCCCTGGATACGACTTAGATGTGTAAAGACGTTTCAACTTTCCCGAAACTACGAAATCATCTTTATCTTGATATGCAGTTATTTGAGAAAATATGATTCCTGATGGAGAAGATTCTTCTACTCCATAAACTCCTGTCTTTATCAGATTAGTTGGTCCCCCACATCCACCTATTAGAAAGACTGTTATAATGAGAGCAAAATACATGATTGTTTTTAAATTAAGTTTACTCATGACTCTCCCCTAATCTTATTCTTTTTAATAAATATCATCTGTATTAATAATCTTCGCATCTTACACCGCCTCGTTTCCACGTTGGCCGGTACTGATTCGCACAGCTTGTTCAACAGGTAACACATAGATTTTACCATCACCACATAATCCGGTATGTGCAGCCTTTTCAATTGTTTCAATTAACCCATCAAGTTGTTCATCTAAACAAAAAATTTCAATTTTGGCAATTGACTCAAACTCACTTGGACTTTGATTTTCATGATCATGCTTATCATCGTCACAAAGTCTACCAAAACCTTTGACCTCTGTTACACTCATCCCCTTAAAACCCTCCACTTTGTGGAGGGCAAGAGTTACATCTGAAAGTTTATGTGATTTAATGTATGCTTTGATTTTTTTCATTATTTTATCTCCTTTGTTACTGTGCTTACAGCTTTAACTGGTGCTACAGAGAACCATCGATAAATTGACGGTATGACAAGTAAAGTTAATATAGTTGAAGTTATTAAGCCTCCTACAACTACAATAGCTAACGGGCGTTGTACTTCTGAGCCCATCCCGTTAGAAAAGATAAGAGGAGTTAATCCGAGACCTGTAGTCATCGCTGTCATTAAAACAGCTCGAAGCCTGAGACTTGCACCTTTAATAGCGGCTTCATCATAGGACAGACCGTCCCTAATCAATTGGTTCAGATATGTTACAAGTACCATACCGTTTCCTAATGCAATACCAAACAGAGCGATAAATCCTACCGATGCTGGAACAGAGAGATTTTCTCCGGTAATCCAAAGCCCCACAACTCCCCCAACAAGAGCAAGCGGGATATTTAAAAGAATTAATAATGAATTTTTCAGAGAATTAAAACTTGAAAAAAGCATAAGAAAAACTAATAACAGCGTAGCAGGAATTACGACTGCAAATCGTTTGTTTGCTTCCTGTTGAAGTCTATACTGACCACCCCATTTAACCAGATATCCACTTGGTAACTCAAGTTGATCATCAATCGCTTTTTGAGCCTCGGTAACAAATGATCCAATATCACGTTCTATTACATTACATTGAATTGTAATAAATCGTTGGTTATCCTCACGAGTAATTTGACGAGGTCCAACTATTTCTTCCATGGTTACCAATTGTTGAAGAGGTACCCAAGCCCCTGCTGGTGTTTGCACAAGGATATTACCTATTTGCTCAGGTGTACTGCGGTGTTCTTCGTGATACCGAACCAGAATATCAAATCTTTTGATCCCTTCAAAGAGTTGTCCCGCCGTTGCACCACCAACTGCGGCTTGAATTGTCTCCTGCACATCTTCAACGTTAATTCCATGACGAGCAATAGCGTGACGATCAATATTAATTAGAAGTTGAGGAGTACCAGAAATTTGATCAACCTGCACATCAGCAGCTCCTTGTACTTCACCGATTACTGAAGCTATCTTATCTGCTTCTTCTTTTAAAACATTTAAATCATCACCAAAAAGTTTAATAGCAAGTTCTGCTCTAATACCTTCAAGAAGTTCATCTACTGTCATTTCAATCGGCTGAGTAAAGTTCGTTGCAACTCCAGGGATTTCACCTAACTCATCACGTATATAATCCTGAAGTTCTTCTTGATTCGATCCATGCGTCCATTCATCTGGTTCTTTTAATAAGATATACATCTCAGCAGAATTTACAGGATCAGTATGAGCACCAACTTCACCACGACCTATTCGAGTAACTACTCCAGTAATCTCATCTACTTTCATGAGACGTCTTTCAACGATTAATGCTATGCGAGTAGATTCAGTAAGTGCTATTGAAGGAGCCATTGTAAGTCTTAAAACAATAGTTCCCTCCTGAAGTTTCGGTGTAAACTCAGAACCAAGTTGAGGAAAAATAACAGCACCGATAACCAATAACAAAACCGATATTCCGACAGCAACAGATCGTCTTGCTACAAAGAATTTAATAATTGGCCGATAAATCATCAATAACCATTTCATCAATCCTGTTTCGCCAGAATTGTTTTGATCACCACTTTTTTTCTTTTTCCTTTTCATTAAAAAAGATGCAAGAACGGGGGAAAAGAATATTGCAAATAACAATGAACCAAGCATTGCAAATGCAACTGTGTACGCCAAAGGTCCAAAAGTTTTTCCTTCTACCCCTTGCAAAGTAAACAAAGGAATAAAAACAACGATAACAATTGCGATAGCAAATATAATCGGTCTTCCGACCTCTGCACATGCACGTGCGATAATATGCATTTTAGATTCATCTGGGTCTGCTTCATTGAACATTCTCTCAATGTTTTCAACAATCACGATTGTCCCATCGACAAGCATTCCAATGGCTATTGCCAGTCCTCCTAACGACATCAGATTCGCAGACAAATCAGCTTGTCGCATAAGAATAGCAGCGAATAAAACTGAAAAAGGTATTGCCAATGCAACCACCACCGATGGGCGGATTCCACCCATGAAAATTAAGAGAACAAGTACTACGAGTCCGATACCATAGACCAAGGCGTTTGTTACAGTTGATACAGCGGCAACAACTAAACTTTTTTGTTCATAGTAAGGTACAAGACGGATACCTTCAGGAAGAGTCTTATTTATTTCCTCCATCTTCTGTTCCACTCGACCAATGACAGTAGATGAATTTGTTCCGTACAGTTTTACAACCTGCCCAGAGACAATTTCTTCAATTCCATCGTGCGTCTGTAAGCCTCGACGAATAGCTCCCCCAACTACAACATCAGCTATTTGATTCAGATAAATCGGAGTTCCGTCTTCTGTTTTTATAACGATATTTTCAATATCCTCAAGTGTCGTTACTAGTCCAACTGAACGAACAATAAACTCTTCAGCATTCTTCTCAAGAAATTGTGCTCCAACATTGAGATTATTTGCTTTTATTGTTTCGATGAATTCAGGTAATGAAACGTCATATCTTAAAAGACGTTCTGGATGAAGGATAACTTGAAATTGTTTTTCATATCCTCCTATACCCAACACCTCTGTTACACCAGGTACAGTTTGTAAGTTAAACTTCACTATCCAATCCTGAATAGAACGAAGTTCCTCAAAACTATATGTACCGGTTGTATCCTCAAGATAGTAAAAGAGTATTAACCCCATCCCTGTTGAAATAGGTCCCATAGCTGGTTCGCCGAAGCCTTCAGGAATTTGTTCTCTTGCTTCTTGCAGACGTTCATTTACTAATCTTCGAGTGAAATAAATATCTAAATCATCTTCAAAGTAGACATTTACAACTGAAAGCCCAAAGTTTGATACTGATCGAATCTTTGTAATACCCGGTAGACCGTTCATAGCGGTTTCAACCGGGTATGTTACATACTTTTCGATTTCTTCTGGTGCTAATCCCTCGGTAACGGTAAAAACCTGCACAAGGTTAGGTGAAACATCAGGAAATGCATCTATCGGTAATTTGTTATAACTATAATATCCTGCAACAATTGTCAAGACACCCAAAACAAGAATTAATAGACGGTTCTTGAGTGCAAAATCTGTTAATTTTTCAAACATGATATTCCTCTCAATTTAATGCGAATGGCCTTCGCCAAACGAACCTTTTTGTAATTCTGATTTAAGAGTAAAACCGCCTTTACTTACGTAAGTCTGACCTTGTTCTAATCCGTGGATAATTTCAACAGAAGTATGATTTACAAGTCCCATAACTACAGCTTTTGGAGCAAACCCTTCTTCTGTTTTTACAAATACTACATCAGTACCCTCGATTTGTTGTAACGCAGTTTTTGGAATTACCATCGAGACTTCAGTAATTTCTGTCGTGAGTATTCCTTCAATCAATAAGCCAGGACGCCAATCACCTGATTTATTGTCAAGCACCACACGAGCAGTAGCTGTTCTTGTATGCTCGTCGACTAAAGGAGAAATATAACTTATTGTCCCTTCCTGTGACTCTTGGCCATGCCCAAGGGCGACAACAACCCGTTGTCCAATCTTTACAAGAGGCAGATACATTTGATAAATAGATAGATTTACCCACACAGTATCAAGGTTAGCAACCAGAAATGCTGGAACATCATCTGTTAACACTTCTCCAATTGTTGCATGTTTGTCTATTACCATTCCGCTAATCAATGATTTTACATTATAAGGTGTTAAACTTTCGTTACTTTCGACAACCGCAAGGATATCACCTCGATTAACTTTATCGCCAATATTTGCTCGCACCTCTGTAATCATACCTGTAAAGCGAGGCGTGATATGAGCCAGTGAATTTCGATTTACAGAGATTTCTCCGGGAACAACTATTTCATTATGAATAACACCAGGACCAACCGTGCTTAGTTCAACTCCAAATTCAGCTAACTCTTCTGAAGACATTTCTACAAATTTTTTATCTTCATGCTCGTCTTCATCACCATGGTCATCATGTTTTACTTTGGTTGATTCTTCTTCATGGTCATCATGGGCATGGCCATCGCCGGCAATTGAAATAGTTGGAGTAATTATCAATAATGCCATAAACATATACATACATATTAATTTCATTTTATTTTCTTCCTGTAGTTTCATTAGTACAATCCAATTCCACTAACCTGTTCAAGTAAGATTAGTTGTTAGTAAATTGCAAATAAGACATCATTGTGATCAAATCTTAATTGATTGAGTGAACGTTCAGCTTCAAGTAAACTTGTATATGGAATTCTTCCTACATTGTAAGTTTTCTTAAGAGATTCATACGCATTCTTTGCTGTAGGTAATAACAAGTTATCTATGGTCTTGTGCTTACTTACCAATTGATTCAGTCTTGTAATTGCAGAATTGATATACGCTTTAGTTTCTAACCGAGTTCTTTCTTTATCATATTCTAAAGCACGAATTGTTGCATCTAATGCGGCTGTTTTCCCTTCGTTTTTATTGAAAAGAGGTAATGGAAGAGATATACCAAATAAAAGTGAATTTGAATTATTTGCTTCAATTCTCTTATACCCACCACTGAAAGTAATCCCGGGTTTGGTTTCTACTGATGCTAAATATTTTTCAGCATCTGTTCTTTCCATTTCATAATTAGACAATAACACATTTCTTGTAGAATCTATTTGAAGCAATAAGTTTGGTAGTTTTGTAATAACGCTCTCAAAATTAGGTTCATCAGAAGCTGTTACTTGTATGTGTTCTGTTTTACCATGCCAAAGTGCCATTAATTCTAATTGGGCACTATGAAGTTCTTGCAATGTTTCTTCTCTATCAAGTATGAATCGTTGTAATTCAAGCTCAGAAAGAAGTAGTTCTGATTGCAATGCGACACCCTGCTTCATCCTATTTTCTATACTTTTAAAAATATGTTCAGCTGTATTCACAGATGAGTCTACAAGCTCTGACTTTCTTTGGAAGTAAAGAACTTTGTTAAAACGGCTTTTGGTATCTAAGTACAGATCAAAAGCTGCTAACCTGTTTTCAAACTCTGTTGTTTTAATATCTGTTAATGCTATTTGTTTACGAGCATTTCGTTGTCCAAAAAATTCAAACTCTTGAGACAAAGATATTGTTATCTCTGATTCTGATAACCCAGGAGCATCCCATCCAACTTCTTCAAATTCAGTCGAAAATTCTGGATTGGGTCTTAGCCCTGCCTGCAGAAGTCGATTATTGGCTGCTTCACGCTTATACCCCAATGAACGAAGTGATGGATTGTGAGTAGCTACAAGAGCTAATACATCATCAAGCGACATTATCGAATGAATCGATTTGGGTGTCATAGTAGTATCAAGTCCGCTTTGCCACCTATCATTAGCACTAATGACGGTAGAAAAACATATTGACAAACACAACAGAAATAATATGTACATTATTCCTTTCATTTATAATTCTCCATAAGAAGTTAATAATTATTTTTTTGATATATTTGATACACCTGTACAGGCTATCAATTAACAATTCAATTTATAATGGGTAGTATTAAAGGATTTAACAGATGATGACAGTAGTAGATATGAGAATATCCACTTCTTTAGAAATTGTATAAGAAAGTTCTTTATTTCTATATCGTTGAGAAGAAATAGTAAGGTCATTATTAACACTAAATAAATGTAATGAATTAGAAGAAAAATTGACTAAACCAAAATCAGAGTTTGAAAGTCTATCAAGTATCTTTGGGCTTTCTAAGGATAAATCTGAACAATTATCACAGCTATCATGATGCTCATGACCAAAATCAGTCTTGTTTAAAAAACAAGGATTTGCTGTTTCGTCACAACAAGGATTGCAGATCGACTCAACCTTTATATGCCCACTGTCACTTACACACAGTATATCGCCAAAACTGCTGAACGTCAGCCCAACTATAAATAATAGACATATTGGCAAAACAGATAATTTCATATTCTTTCTTTTCATATGCGACAAATATAACATAGATAATATTAGTCGTCAATTTATTCTTTTATATTTAACGTAATTATACAGAAAAAGATGCAAAATAAATAATACATTAGGTAAAAATGCATTAAATCCACCCTTTTTAGTTATTTTATCCAATAAATTAGCCTATTGCATAAAACATTGAAACCCTGTAGTATAGTACAGGCTGTATAATAATATAGAATTGGAGAATGATGTGAAATCAGATATTTTGAAAACAAGTGAATTAGCCCAAAAAGCTGAACTGAATAAAGAAACAATACGTTTTTATGAAAAAAAAGGATTACTGCTAGAGCCTGAAAGAACTGGTGGTGGATATCGACAATATACTCAATCTGATTTAGAACGTCTTCTGTTTATTAAAAACGCTAAAGAACTTGGATTTTCATTGTCAGAAATAAAAGAATTATTGGCAGTCGCAGATGGTGAAATATACAAATGCTGTGATGTGAGAAAAATTGCTGAAAGTAAAATAGAATATATCACTGATCAAATAAAAAAACTTACAAAATTAAAAAAGACTCTATCAAAACTTGTTACAGAATGTCAGACAGCTACGACTATTAAAAATTGTCCTATAATTGAATCACTGTCTAAAGGAGTGTAATATGTATATCGAATTTTTATATTTTGAGGGATGTCCAAATCATGAAATTGCTTTATCAAACCTTAAAGAATCTCTTTCAGAATTTGGAATACAAGCAGACATTAAAATTTATAATGTTGAAAGCCCTGAAGATGCATCGAAATATCGTTTTCTTGGCTCTCCATCTATTAGAATAAATAACAAAGACCTTGAAATTGATGAAGATGAATTGACAGAATATTCAATGAGATGTCGTCGATACAAAAATGGTGATGTCATGGAAGGCTTTCCATCGAAGGGATTAATTCAACGGAATTTGTCAAAAGCGAAAGGAAATTAAAATGCTTAAAAGAATACTTATAGCTCTCCCAGGAATAGGAGCCGCACTACTTCCGAACGCTACTTGTCCGGCTTGTTGGCCAATTTATGCGGGGATACTCTCATCGCTCGGTTTAGGTTTTTTAATGACCGGACCATATTTTTATCTCTTTATCGGAATTTTATTAAGCATTTCACTCTTTAGTTTGGGATACAAAGCAAAAACGAGAAGAGGGTATGCCCCATTTATAATAGGTCTTATAGGAGCAGCAATTATTTTAGCAGGAAAATATTATTCGTTATCCGAATATATTTTTTACACAGGTGCAGTTCTTTTGATAATAGCATCGGTTTGGAATAATATCCCTGAAAAAAATAATAACAAAAATAGTACGACTATAATAGATAGTAATTGTCCGAATTGTGAAAACTGATTACATTTAAAATCGAATTTCAAGAAATGAAGAGTAATACAAAAGAGATCCTATTAAGAAAGAGGAAACATGAGTAACGAAAAAATAACATTAGAAATTACAGGTATGACCTGTGACCATTGTGCAGCAACAATTAAAAAGTTCTTAAGTACACTACCAGGAATTAAGGCAGATGTCTCGTTTCAAAATAAAGAAGCTACAATAGAAATCAAAGATGATACTTCTGTTGATACAATTATTACAACAATAGAAACTGCCGGATTCAAAGCTAAACAAAAAGGATAAACATGAAAAAACATTATACACAAATATCTCTTATTATTGCGATGTTGCTGTTTTCAAAAGATTTATCTGCTCAATGAGCTCTTTGATCTTCACCTAATCTGCCGGTCGGCAGATCTGAAACCTCTATTATTCATAAAGGTGATTTACAGCTTGGGATTAGTTATAGTTTTTCTCGTAGAGACCAATTAAGACAAGGCAAAAAAAGTATAGTCGATTTGTTAGAGCAAAAGACAGAATCTCACATTATAAGCAGTTCTGCTAATGTAGGTATCTCTAACAAAATGAGCATATCTTTATCGTTGCCTATTATTATCAATCGTTCAGTGAACCTAAATTTGGATACACGGGAAACGAATGTAGGCGATATTTCTCTTTTATTCAGACATTTTTCTTCCCCTCGTCTGTTCTCAAAACCGACAAATATTCAGTTCTCAATTGGCTCAACAATTCCAACAGGGAACGGTATCACTAATGTTATAACCGATGAGAAGAATTTTGCCAGTGGTACTTTTGACCCGATTGTAAGTTTGATCTCTGCCATAATGATTAAGCCAGGATGGTCATTTGATACTCGATTCTATACGCGTCAGATTCTATCTTATGATGACAACCGTACAAAAATCGGAGATTTATATTCTTATGGGTTCAATGTCACCTATGCCCCAGTCGGAGCATCATACAATCTTAATTCTCAAATTAAATTTATTAATCGCGAACAGGATTTTTTTAATGATGTAACTTTTGTAAACAGCGGAGGTGATTATATATATTTCACACCCGGATTTTCAAAAGTATTATTTGGAGAAGGTGAGAAAGCTATTCGGTTTTGGTCTGAAGTAGATGTTCCTTTATATCAATATGTGCAAGGTATACAATTGACGGAGAAATGGAATCTGAGATTTGGTCTGAATTTTGGACTGACTTTATTTGGTCATAAAACAAAACCACATTCTCATACCGAAGATAAAAGTATTTTTGATTAAAGTATGAAAAATTTGCATTTACTCTGATCTCTAATTTTAATACAACTTACTTTTCTTTAGTCGTAATGCATTCGAGATAACAGAAAGAGAACTGAGACTCATTGCTGCTGCTGCAAGCATCGGACTTAAAAGTAACCCAAAAAACGGATACAGTATTCCAGCGGCAACTGGTACACCCAAAGAATTATATATAAAAGCTAAAAAGAGATTCTGTTTTATATTTTTAATAGTTAAACGGCTTAATTGGCGAGCTCGTACAATTCCTCTTATGTCACCTTTAATAAGAGTGACTCCAGCTGATTCCATGGCAACATCAGTACCTGTTCCCATCGCAATTCCGACTTCTGCTTGCGCTAAAGCAGGAGCATCGTTTATGCCATCACCTGCCATTGCAACAAAATATCCTTTTTCTTGGAAATGTTTCACTGCTTCTGCTTTTTGATGTGGTAGCACTTCAGCAATTACTTCATCAATCTCTAATTGTCTTGCTACAACGTCAGCAGTTGCTTTATTGTCTCCTGTTAACATGACAACTTTTATATTTTCATCGTGAAGCAGCTTAATTGCGTCTTGTGAAGTTTCTTTAATTGGATCAGCAACACCAATAAGTCCAGCAACTTTATTGTCAACTGCTACATACATGACTGTCTGTCCTTCATTCCGCAAGGAATTGGCTTGTTCATGAAGATTGGTTATGTCAATATTCAGGCTTTGAAAAAGAGATTTGTTTCCCAACGCAATTATTCTATTCTCAACTTTACCTACAACCCCTTTGCCAGTAATTGATTCAAAATCATCGGCTTTTGTTAATTGTAAATCTTTCTTCAATGCACCTTTGACAATAGCATCAGCTAAAGGATGTTCACTCCCCTTTTCAAGACTTGCTGCGAACCTTAAAACTTCATCATCATTCCATGACCCGATAGAATGAACTTTCATTAAAGTAGGTTTACCTTCAGTTAATGTTCCTGTTTTGTCAACGACCAGTAAATCAACTTTTCTTAGAGTTTCGATTGCCTCGGCATTTTTAAACAGCACACCAAGAGACGCTCCTCGTCCTGTAGCAACCATAATTGACATTGGAGTTGCTAAACCTAAAGCACATGGACAAGCTATAATAAGTACAGCAACAGCACTAATAAGAGCATAAGCCAATTTAGGATCGGGACCTACCGTAGCCCATACAATAAAAGTTAATACGGCAATAGCAATAACCGCCGGAACAAAATATCCTGCAACCTGGTCGGCTAATTTTTGAATTGGTGCTTTACTTCTTTGAGCATCAGCAACCATTTGTACTATTTGAGAAAGCAAAGTATCAGCACCTATTTTTTCTGCTTTAATTATCAAAGAGCCTGTACTATTGACGGTAGCCCCGATAACTTTATCGCCTTCTGTTTTCTCAACAGGTATTGGTTCGCCAGTTATCATTGCTTCATCAACTAAACTACTTCCTTCAACAACTATTCCGTCGATAGGTACTTTTTCCCCTGGACGTACTCGAAGTTTATCACCAATTTTTATTTGATCAATAGGTACGTCTTCTTCTGAACCGTCATCATTGATACGTTTTGCAGTTTTAGGTGCCAATCCAAGCAGTGCTTTGATAGCTGCTCCTGTTTGGCTTCTTGCTTTGAGTTCAAGCACCTGTCCAAGTAGAACCAGAGTAACAATTACTGCCGCTGCTTCAAAATAGACTGCCACTATCCCAGATTTATCACGAAAAGCATCGGGAAATATTTCAGGAATCAATACTGCTATGAGACTATAAATATAAGCGACACCCGTACCAAGTCCTATCAGAGTAAACATGTTCGGACTTCTATTTACAACAGACTGCCATCCTCTAACAAAAAACGGCCAGCCTCCCCAAAGAACAACAGGGGTTGCTAATATTAATTCTAACCAAGTAAGAACAGTATTTGATGCGATAGATTGCAACCAGTTATGAACAGCCGGAATAAGACCACCCATCGAAATGACCAATAATGGAATAGATAATACTGCACCTACCCAAAACCTCTTGGTCATTATCTTTAGTTCTGTATTATCTTCTTCAACGGTTACAGTTCGTGACTCTAATGCCATACCACAAATAGGACAACTTCCTGGTTCATCTTGTATAATTTCAGGATGCATCGGACAAGTATATTCTGTTTTTTCAGAAGCTAAAATTGGAGTAAGAGATTCTAATGCCATTCCGCATTTAGGGCAGTCACCGGGAGAGTCTGATTCAACTTCAGGATGCATCGGGCAAGTATATTTACCTGCATTGCTATTGTGAGACTCTTCTTTTTTCTCTGTAGAAGCATTACAGCAGCTGTGATCAGCTTTATGCGGTTCAAGATATTTATTCGGATTATCTTTAAATTTATCTAAACACGTTTGACTACAAAAATAGTAGGTAGAATTTTCATGTATGGCAGAAAATTTAGATGACTCCTCAACATTCATATTACAAACTGGATCTTTTAATGGCACAATAATACTCCTTATTTATACATCATTTGATAGAATAAAGTTTTTAAACTTATTAAATTTAAAATAATACTTTATTGCGTTCTAAGATATTATGTTTTGATTCAGTTTTTCCTTTTTTAATTACATCATCTCTCTTAACACCATCTCTTAAGTGCCAAGGTAGTTTTAATCTTTTAGGAAAGACTAAAATAAACTCATCTAACTCAGTGTCTTTCCAACGAAAACGACAGTCACCAAAATGATTATTCATAACATTTATAACTGAAATCATATCATAATTATGAAAATTATCAGAATTAAGATCACTTAATTTACTGTAATAATACTTATCAAGCAATGGCTCAGATTTCGCCCCTCCTATTAATATATAGGAAGGAGTTTCTTTGCTATATATACTAATAGTATCAATAGATTTATGACCCTCTGTTAGTTTTCCTAAAAGATGATGGAAAGTATCAACAAGAGCTTTTTTGTGAATATACCCTTGTAGCTTTACATTTGAGATATCTTTTTTGACTGTTATATTTTTGTGTTTTAATTGAATTTCTGCCTCTGACAAAAATGTAAACAAGATTTCATTTATATTCTGTTTCTTTAGTCGAAGCTTTTTTCTTTCTACGAGAGAAATTAAATCATTTCTCACTGTTTCAATTGAATTAGTCTCTGTTCTAATTACGTCTAAACAAGTAACAATGGCAGGATTATTTTTCTCAATAGGCTCAAGTGCTATAAGCATTCCATTTATTGACTTCAATGGCGTTTTCAATGATCGTATTATTGAACGTGATAAATTCCCAAATAATGCCATTTTTTCATATGACTGTAATAATCTTTGATTATTTACTTTCTGCTCAAAAAGAAGTCCAGATGTAAAACCGATTGCTACGAAAAGAATAATTTCGATTATTTGCGTTATCTGATATTCAGGATGCATCGCCCAGCTTATGTATATATGAGGTAAATATACAATACCACAAATAACTGCGGTCAATAAACCGCTATATTTTCCATATTTATATGCTGCCCAAATGACCGGAATATAATAGAGTCGTTGGAGTATGTTATGAACTAATCCATGATGAGGAGAGAATAAATAATGACCAATTGAAATAAGTAATATGCTTAGAGCTATACCTATAAAGTTGTAATTTATATCATGCTTATTTTTTTGAGTTTCCATCTTTAACCTTTTGTTTTTTTAAACAGCTTTCAATAATAATCTATTTCTTTTTATTAGAGATATTTCATCTTTTAAAATTTGTCGACTTCTATATATTCTTGATTTAACAGTACCAAGTTTTAAATCTGTCACTTTTTTTATTTCGTTATAAGAAAATTCTTTTGTAAAAAATAAGATTGAAATAATTTTATACTTCTCATCTAAATTATTCATTGAATCGATAATTTCAACTTCGGATATGATATTTTGTTCTACGGTACAATTTTTAGTACTATATTTTATACTGTGTTCCCATACAATTGACTTTTTTCTACGCTGATTACAAAATTGATTATACAATATTCTATATAACCAAGCCCTGGCATTTGTCCCTATAGTGAACTTATCTATATTCGAATATGCTTTACAATAAGTCTCTTGAACAAGATCTTGAGCATCATCTTTATTTTTAATTAACCTAAAAGCATATGTCAAAAGATCATTATAATGTATTGGAAATTGATTTTTTAATGATATGTCTGCTGTAACATTATTCATTTTTACCAACTTATTTTAATAGTATCATCTTTTTAATTGAATAGTAATCGTTTGCGACTACCACATAAAAGTAAAGACCTGATGCGACAACATTTCTTGTAGAGTTTCTTCCATCCCATTCAATCCGATAACTTCCCGCTTCTTTAATAGAATTTTCTAATGTGATAATTAATTCACCAATAGTGTTATAAATTTTTATTGATGTGTTTGCTCGTTCAAACGAATCATATTCAATTGTAGTAGTAGCGTTGAAGGGATTTGGATAATTTTGTCGCACTTGGAAATATTTGGGTATAGATGAATCTTCAATAGATAAAAAGGTATTCTCTTTTTCTAATGAACTTATGTTATCATTTAACTTACTTGTTGTTTCTTTAACTATTTCTTTACCGAAGACGTTTACACCGAGAAACAAAGTTACTAAAATTATAATTAAATTTTTCATCTTTGACCTCACTTTCTTATTTTCACAACATTAGAAAGCATATCGCATGCCACAACAACTATTTACTTCCTATAAGATTATCGCACTACAGGTTACGAGGATTGTGCATGGGAGTTCGTAAACTAATACGATTATTTATCGTTGAATATTCTTCAAATTTAAAGAGAATTGTATAAAATTCTCTATTAAAAAAGCGTCCTTAAAATAAAGGACGCTTTGAGGGTAAAGCAGAGGGTGGTATGAAAATTTTTTACTCTGTTGTAAAATGATTTTGATGAAAGCCATCATCACTATGATTCATGTTCATTCCCATCATACTACTATCGTGACTCATCATATTGTTTTCATCCATAAACATCATATAGTCTCTGTTTGACATCATAGTTGAATCTGGAATAAATTCACAGCTGTCAAAATTGTTGTTCCAATGAAAAACTCCTGAGATTTTGATGGAGTCCATCATGTTCATCATATGCTCCATATCAACCATCCCCATTCCACCCATTCCTCCTGTGTGGTGGCTTAAAGAGTCCATCCAGTCATGCATTTCATCACCTCCTGAGAAGTGAAAATTATCCATGAACGAAGTTGTATCCATTGATTGGGAAAACTTTATTGACATTGTTGTGTCAGTTGAAATAGCAGTTGAACCTGCGTTAGGAAAGACACTAACAATAAATGATGACACTTCATCATTTGTCATCATGTCATCATGATCATCGTCACATCCAATAAATGCAATTACAAGTATCAAAACTAGTACCAGTAAATTAATTGATTTGAATTTATTCATAAT
Organism: Candidatus Zixiibacteriota bacterium; assembly: GCA_024278935.1. Taxonomy (GTDB): domain Bacteria; phylum Zixibacteria; class MSB-5A5; order GN15; family FEB-12; genus QQUK01. The sequence goes on along the minus strand of JAJRSF010000041.1, from coordinate 32,136 downwards.
AAATATCCTAAATATTAAAAGTTAAAGTAATCAATACCATAAACCAATGTCGCTCCAAGATGTCCTGTAATCCCTATCAGAATTGCATTAAGCAGGAGGACCAAACGGTAGAGCGTAACTCCACCGTTTGGTTGTTGTGATAGTTGTCTATAACCAAAATATGCAGTTATAAGAGTAACTAAAGAGGAACTTATGCCAAGAATTCGATGCCATTCAAATGAAGATAATAGAAATGATGGATATGAAGCATTTGATCCGGCGATTAATCCTAACACTGCAGACAGTACAGCCGAAAGAGCTGCAAAATAAATCAGATATATAGAAAGCGTATTAAATATTTCCACTTTCAAAAACAGAGCTAAGCCGGTAAATAACAGAGCTGTAAAAACTAACGCTATTGGAAAATGAATTACTAATGGATGCATCTTACCAATAAAAGTAAGTAAAGTACTAGATTGCTGATGATCAGTAGCATGGTCATGAGCTGATGCATCATCATGTCCATGACTTTCATCGGTTGTATTATTATGAGAATCATCAACGGTTTGAGTAGCGACTCCATGGGCATTACTACTATCATGCTCATGAGGTTTTGATTCTTCTGTTGTTTTCATCTCAACAAGTTTTGCCATATATTTTTCGGGGTCAGCTAAAAAATCTTTTTTGCACCCGTTACAGCAGAAGTATATAGTTTCTCCATTATATTCTAATGAAAATTTCTCTTCTGCTAACTCATTGGTTGTAACAGGACAGTATTTATTTGTAACTTCAGCATTACTTGTAGTAGGGATAAAGCTAAGTATGCTCAGAATAAACATTAAATACAGAATTCTTATTTTAATCGTATTCATCTATGACTCCTCAGTAATTTCAGCAGATCTGTTTTTTACTTTTCTCTCTTCAATAGCACAATACAAAACAGGTACGACAAATACTGTAATAACAACAACTGTCATACCTCCAAAGGATGGAATCGCCATTGGAGCCATAATGTCAGACCCTCGTCCTGTTGAAGTAAGAACCGGAATCAATGCAAGGATAGTTGTCGAGACAGTCATCAAAGCAGGTCTGATTCTCCGTTGACCGGCATGCACGACCGCTTCACGGATCTCTTTAACAGTTGATGGTTTCCGTTTTTCAAAGACTTGGTTCAAGTATGTAGAAATAATAACGCCATCATCGGACGCAATTCCAAATAGTGCCAAGAAGCCTACCCATACAGCTACCGATAGATTGTATTCTTTTATATTAAACAGTTCCCTGAAGTCATATCCCATCAGTGAGAAGTTTAAGAACCAGTCTTGTCCGTAAAGCCAGAGCATTATAAATCCACCCGACCATGCCACAAAGATTCCAGAGAAGACCAAAAGAGTAACAGGTACTTTCTTAAACTGGAAGTAGAGAATTAAAAATATTATAACCAATGCTAAAGGAAGTACAACTTGCAGTCTTTTCTCAGAACGAATCTGGTTTTCATAACTTCCCGCAAAGACATAACTGACACCAGCTGGAATTTCAAGTTCTCCGTTATCGATCTTTGTCTTTAAATAACTTTGAGCTTGTTCGACAACATCAACTTCAGCAAAACCTTCTTTCTTGTCAAAAAGTACATAGCCGAGTAAGAATGTATCTTCAGATTTAATAACCATTGGTCCTCTGACGAATTTTATCTCAGCTAACTCAATCAATGGAATCTGAGCACCACCCATTGTAGGGATTAGAATCCTTTCAAGGTCTTCAATTGTATTTCTGAGTTCCCGTTGATATCTAACCCGTACCGGATACCGTTCACGTCCCTCTACGGTAGTAGTAATTTTTTTACCACCGATAGCAACTTCGATAACATCCTGTACTTGTCTGATATGAATTCCATAGCGTCCAATTTTTTCTCGGTCAATATCAATTTCCAAATATGGTTTCCCGACAATCCTGTCAGCAATAACTGCTGATGGTTCAATTGATGGTACTTCCTTCAGGAATTTTTCTATTTCATATCCGACTTTTTCAATAGTCTCAAGATCAGGTCCTTTTACTTTTACACCCATAGGTGCTCTCATACCTGATTGAAGCATGACAATACGAGCAGCGATTGGTTGTAATTTAGGTGCTGATGTAGTTCCTAATAATTTACCAGCTTTGACAATTTCTTTCCAAATATCATTTGGTGTTTTTATCTTATCACGCCATTGACGGAAAGGCCTTCCATCATTATCTTGGATTAACTCATCAAATTCATCACGGGCAAATTCGTCGTTTGATTCATCATATTTAAATTTAACTTTAGTACCGACTTTATCAACAATGTATTCCGATTTATAGTTGATGACTGTTTCAATCATAGAAATAGGTGCCGGATCAAGCGGTGATTCCACTCTTCCAAGTTTTCCAACAGCAGATTCAATTTCAGGAATTGAATTAAATGCTTTATCCTGTGTCTGTAGAACTGACAAAGCTTCACCTATAGATGCATGAGGCATGGTCGTTGGCATATACAAGAAAGATCCTTCATCCAAATCAGGCATAAATTCTTTACCAAAGCCAGGCATTGAGTGATTCAATGAAGAATAGACAGCATTTGATTTCGTCCAATTCGGCATGAATCCAAATATTTTATCAAACCCAAGCCACATAGACATACCAACGATTACAATAAAAATTGGCATTGATAAAAAGAGTTTCTTATTTTCAAGACACCATCTTAATACTGGTACATACACTTTGATAACCATTTGGAAAAAGAATAAAATTGAACCTAACAGAATAACAACAAAGAAAAAGTTTAAAATTAATCCTGCCTGTACACCCAACGGCATCCAATGGTCAGAGAGAAAAAATGCCACTACAAAAACTATAATATAATTAAAATAGGTTGGCATTTTGTCATTGATCTTTGTAGGGATACGGTTTTTAAACTGTAAGTAAGAAGCAGCAATTAAAAGAGCTGTTCCAGTAAGCCAATACGTCATTAACATCATGACAAAACCTGCCAAGATCAATCCAACAGGAATCCAATTAAATCCTTTGGTTACTTTTTTCCCTTTTGTAAATAAGATATGAGCAAACGGAGGAATAATCGTTAACGCTATAATAACCGTAGCAATCAGAGCAAATGTTTTCGTATATGCAAGAGGCTTAAATAATTTCCCCTCGGCTGCCTGCATGGTAAAGACTGGTAAGAAGGAGACAACTGTTGTTGCGATAGCAGTAAGAACAGCACTTCCGACTTCAGTAGTTGCTATATAAATCACTTGCATTTTATTTGCACCAGTTGGGGCTTTATCTAAATGCCTTACTATGTTCTCGCATATAACTACCCCCATATCTACAATCGTTCCGATAGCAATCGCAATTCCAGATAATGCTACAATATTAGCATCAACTTTGAAAACTTTCATCGCAATAAAAACTACGAGAACGGTTAGTGGAAGAAGCCCTGATATAAGAATAGAACTACGAAGATGCATGAGCATGATTATAACAACAATAATAGTAACTAAAATTTCATCTACTAAAGCTGTGTTGAGTGTGCCAAGTGTTTCATTTATCAATTTGGTACGATCATAAAATGGTACAACCGTAACTTGTGATTCTCTACCGTCAGCCAATGTTTTTTTAGGAAGCCCGGGAGATATTTCTTCAATTTTCTTTTTTATGTTTTTGATAGTGGCAAGAGGGTTCTCACCATAGCGAACAACAACAACTCCTCCGACTGCCTCTGCCCCGCCTTTATCTAAAGCACCACGACGGATTGTAGGTCCTAAAGCAACAGTGGCAACATCTTTCACACGAATTGGAACATTATCAAATTGAGTGATAACGGTGTTTTCAATATCTTCTAAACTTTCAATAAAGCCAAGCCCCCTGATAACATATTCAGCTTTATTAATTTCAATCGTTCTTGCCCCAACATCAACGTTCGACATTTTGACAGATCTAAAGACATCCTGAAGTTTAATATTATTAGCACGCATCGCATCAGGATTTACATCAATTTGATATTCCTGCACCAAACCACCAATAGAAGCAACTTCAGAAACGCCTGTAGCAGATTGCAAAGCATATCGCACTGTCCAATCCTGAATCGCCCTTAATTCATGTAAATCCCAACCGCCTGTAGGATTGCCGTCTTTATCACGACCCTCTAAAGTGTACCAGAATATTTGACCTAATGCGGTAGCATCGGGACCAAGTGCCGGGCTTACTCCATCGGGGAGAGTTCCCGAGGGAAGTGAGCTTAGTTTTTCAAGTACACGCGAACGTGACCAGTAGAATTCGATATCATCATTAAAAATTATATAGACTGATGAAAATCCAAAATTGGAATAGGATCTGATTGTTTTTATACCCGGTATACCTAAAAGAGAAACAGTCAGAGGATATGTAATTTGATCTTCGATATCTTGAGGAGAGCGTCCCATCCATTCGGTATAGACAATCTGTTGGTTCTCACCAATGTCAGGTATTGCATCAACAGGAACCGGGTTGCGTGGAATAGAAGTTATATCCCAATCGAACGGCGCCGACATAACACCCCATCCGATAAACATCAGAGTTATTAAAATTACAACAAGTTTATTCTCAAGACAATATTGAATAGTTTTATCGAGAAAAGATTGTTTTTGTCCATTAGGGATTTGAATTTTTTGAGCCATATTCTATTCCTTTTCCCCATCTTTTGCATTTAATGTTTTTTGAATTTCGCCACAACGAAGCATCATATCGCCATAAAACGAATTGTAAACAGTATCAACTGTTTGAAGCCAGTGAGCTCCTTTATTATCATTTGCCATAGGACAATATGTTAGGTAATAATTTTTACTGTCAATATGACCAAATTTATTTTCAAGTTCAATCATAGCTTTTGAAAGAGTAAAGAATGCATTTCTCGAATCAGCGATTGATGTTGCCTTGGTTCCTTCTTCAGTCGAAGTCGAAATTGCTTTTGACAATTCCATCCAAACCATATGAGCATCTCCCTCAAACAATGACATATCAACTTTGTTAACTATGGATAAAGTTGTTTTATAATTTTCTGTTGTCGCATCAAAATCATCATCGGCAAGTGCCATCTGAATTTTAAAGTAAGCATCATACATTGGTATCAAAGCAGCAAGAGCTTTTGAATTTATTTTATAACTTACAATTTCTTTTTTCTCACTTTTAGGCTTCATCGAAGCCATACCACCATCCCCATGATTGTGTCCGGGAGGAGCAACACCACCATCAGGTGACATCATACTTGGTTTTGCTTGAATCTGTAGTTCACTATCAATTTTAAAGGCACCGTTGACAACAACAAGTCCACCTTCAGCAAGTCCTGATTTCACGACATAAAAATCACCAGCACGAGGACCGAGGACAACTTCACGTCCTTCAAACAATGGTTCTTCTTCGTTCGGTATCTCTACATATACAATGGCGCGTTTACCAGTAATCATTGGAGCTGTAACAGGTATTAGTAGTGGTGCATCTTTATCCATGATTGTTTTGGTTGAATAACCCAACTCTTCTGCTTTAACAAGTGCCATACCACATACATCGCATGAACCCGGACCATCTTTTACAATCTCAGGATGCATAGGAGAAATCCATTTACCAGCTAAGTTTTTGTCTATAACTTTACCATTATTATCAATCTTTGATTTTACAATACCGCTGACAAACATATCCGGTTTGAGCAGATTATTCTTATTCTCTACAATAGCTCTAATTCTTATAGTACGTTTACGAGGGTCAACAACAGGATCAATAAAACTAATAGTCGCATCAAATTTTTCACCTGGAAATGATGGTGATGTAAACTGAACTGTTTGCCCGTATCGTAACCATGGAAGGTCAGACTCGTATGCTTCGAAATAAATCCATAGCTTTGATAAATCTACGATTGTATATATTTGCGTTCCTGTCTTAACATACATACCTTCTTTGACATTCTTATGCACAACAACTCCACCAATCGGAGCATTGATAGTCAAATGTGTTGTAGTTTGTTCAGTGTTTTCTATATCTTGAATTTGTGTACCTGTAAGACCATACAGAGATAATTTTTCTCTTGAAGCTACTAAAGTCTGTTCAGCTGTTCCTTTGAGGATACTGCTTTTTGTTTTCCCTAATGCGACTATCGCCTTTTTTGCTTGCAGTAATTCTTCTTGAGCTGCCAACAATTCTGGTGAATACATATACACCATATGATCACCCTTGTTAACAGTCATACCAGTAAAATCAGCATATAAGCGGTCTAATCTACCCGGAACCCAAGCAGTTATGTAATTAACTTTTCTTTCATCATACGCTATTTTACCAACCATACGAATTTCAGCTTCAGCAAAACCACGACTTACAGGTGTTGATTGTATTTGTGCCAGTTCTTTTGCATATTTAGATATGCGAATTTGACTTGGATCTAATTCTTCTCCACTACCAGTTTCTAAAGGGATAAGATCCATAAGACAGATTGGACATTTCCCTGGTTTTGGTAGTTTAATCTGAGGGTGCATCGAGCATGTCCAAACTGTTGGTGCTGATGATGCTTCAGCAGAATGTTCATGTGCTGTTGCATTGGAGGAATCAGAACCTCCGGAGATCATTATCCCAAAGGAGAATGCCAGGATAATTACGATGACTAATCCAATCCATCCAGCCACTCCCTTTGGAGTGATCTTACTTAGTATATTATTATTATTGATTTTGTCATTCATAGCATTCTCCTAAAGAATTTATATATAATTAGTGGTTGTGTCCGCTGTGACCGTCACCACTATCTTTTTTCATTTCATGCTTCATTTCCATTTTTCCGTTCTTACCGTCCATGTTTTTGAGAACTTTTTGAGGGTCTTCATTAAAAGCACCACGGCATTTTTTACAACAGAAATAAATACGACGACCTTCAAAATCTGAATAGACAGAATTTTCGTCTAATTTTTCACCTGAGACAGGACAAGTAGTCTGAATATTTTCAAAAAGAACACCTTGTTCTCCTGCTTTTTTGAAATATGTATCAGGATCATTTTTTAGCTTTTTTGAACACATCGGACAACAATGATAAACCCTTTGTCCTTGAATGTCCGTATATGTCGATGAATCAATAGCACCACCCATTACTGGACAATTTGTTTGATTTTTTAATTCTTTTTTTACTTCTGCTTTTTCTTCAGCAGCAAATGCTGAGAATGATACAAGCATTAAGCCTAAAAGAATCATTGAGAAGAGTTTGGTTGTTTTCATTTGTTACTCCTTTAAAATAAGTTTAATTGGTTATAAGTTCTATTCCAGTTAACATATCAATTTCGGCTTTTCTTTTTGCCAAATTTGTTTTTGATCTATCAAGCATAAGCTGAAAATTCAAGAGCTGACGTTGTGCATCAAGCACATTTAAGAAGTCCGCTTTCCCTGCTTGATAAGAGGTATATGATGCATTAAGTGATTGTTCTGCTTTAGGAAGCAAGCCATCTCTATATAGTTGGACTTTTCTCAAAGCGTCATCATGTTGAAAAATAATTCTTTCTGCCATTGCTCTGAGTTGGTTCTCCTTATCTATAAATAAATATTCGGCTGATTTCTTTTTAGCTTTCGCTTCGTTTTTTTTGGAATTATTCTTTCCAAACCAAAGAGGTACATTAATACCAACAGATGCTATCCAAGGGTCTTTTCCACTTTCATCTAATAAAGGATTTAGGGCATCACCAGTTTCTATGTAATCAATCCCCAATGTAAAATTTGGAAGAGATGATTTATTTGCCAGTTGTAGTGCATGTTCTTCTTTTTCAATCAAATGCTTTATAGCATTAAGATTAGGATTATTTTTTAAAACCTGTTCTATATAATTTTTATTCGCTGCTGTCTCTTCTTGAAATTTAATCAATTCTGGAATTGGAAGCTCTGTTGTATCAGAAATATTCATAACAGCATAAAGTCTTGCCTTGAGAGGTCGAACTTTATCTTCTAAAGTAAGCATTCTGTCTTCAAGTTTTCCTAATTCGACTTGTGCTTTGATAACATCAGGATGTTGACTCAATGCGACTTTATATTTAGTTCTGGCTACAGACTCCCAAAACAGAAGAAGTTCAATATTTTCTTTTGTGATTTCTATTTCTTTCCCTAAATAATACAAATCATAATAGGCTGATTTTACTTGATATGATAATTTTAACAATTCAGCTTGAAATTTTTTAAAACTGACATTTGACATTTCGAATGCGATATCTTTTTTATCACCCAACGTACCAAACCATGGGATTTTCTGACGTAAAGAAAATTTCTGATTTTGTGGACCTACTCTTGTTTCAGCATTTTCTATAAAATATCCATAGACAATCATTGGATCAGGCAAAGCACCTACATACCCTGTTTTATCTAAATCGCCTTTCCATGTATAGAATGCTGATTTTAAACCTGGATTATTGATAGCTGCTAATTTTAGATATTCTTTCAAACTTGAATTGCTATCTAAATTTACAGTAGTAAAATCAGTATCAAAATTTGCTTCAATCTCATTAACTTCTTCCCGTGCTTCTTTTATAGAAGTCGGTTCAGTTTGAGAATATGCTTTGTTTCCAAGAAATAAACAAAGTGACAATAAGATAAAAACTTTTAATTTCAATTTCATAAATAACCTCTTATTACATTTTCATTAAATACATATCAAATTTCATGCCAAAACCGTAACGCTATTCGTACCAACGGTTTAATAATTTACTCCCATTCACGGCTCTAAATAATCGTTGACTATTCTTCAATATTGAAGAACTTTATACAATATTCTTCAACAATGATTTTCATTCTTATATCTTTCATCTAAGTGATTAAGCCAAAAATAAATTAAGTACCTTAATACCATACAGTTAACGTTAATAATAATATGTCTGAGAGAATGTGGTATATAAGTTGCTTATATAATCAGAAATGATAGTTAAAGGATAATAATGCCTGAACAGAAACTTAACACAAGACTAAAATTGATAATCTTATCTACGACAATAATCATGACTATTGGTTTTCATTATGGTTGGATTACACAGCCATTCTTTGGCCACGTTCATTGGTTACACGCATTACATGGTCGGTTTTGTTATATCCCAATTGTAATTGCGACTTCTTGGTTTGGGTTGCGAGGAGGACTATACACGGCATCAATAATTTCAGTTCTTGTCTTCCCTTATATAACTGATTTAGGCAATGATGTACATGAATTAACCGGTGAAATAGTTGAAATCGTATTCTATTTTGCGATTGCTATTGTTACCGGTGCTTTGGTTGAAAGAGAATTAAAAATAAGAAAAAAACATGAAAAAGCAAATTTAGAATTAGAGAAATCTCACCGCTTATCAATAGTTGGTCAAATTGCAGCAGGAGTTGCTCATGAGATAAAAAACCCTTTAGCTTCAATTAAAGGATCAGTAGAAATCTTAATCGACGAACAAACAAACAAATCAGACAAAGAAGAATTCAAAGATATTGTCTTTAACGAAATAAAACGAATTGATAATACAGTATCAAGTTTTTTGGAGTTATCACGTCCCAAAGAATATAACATTAAAAAAATACAGTTATCTACTATCATCAAAACATGTCTAAAACAAGTTAATTCTAACGCTTCAAAGAATGATATATTTATAGAAGAAAATCTAAAACCTGAGATTTATATAGATGGTGACGAAGAAAAAATTCATCAAGTACTTTTGAATTTACTATTAAATTCAATTCAAGCTTCTCATGAACATTCTAAAATAATTGTGAATTTAATCGTTTCAGACTCGTCGGCTCAATTACAAGTTATTGATTTTGGTGAAGGAATCCCTATAGAGACAATAACCAAAATTTTTGATCCATTCTTTACAACAAAACCAAGTGGGTCTGGCTTAGGCTTAGCCCTTGTAAAAAATATTATTGAAAAACATGACGCTACTATTGAATTTGAAAGCACACCTAATAAGGGTACTACCGTAACAGTTGCGTTCCCAATTTACGGAGAATTAAAACAATGAAAATTTTATTAGTAGATGATGACAACTCACTCAGAAAAGTTTTGCTTTTCAAACTTAAGCAAAAAGGATTTGATGTTGTAGCAGTCGAAGATGGGCAAGAAGCATTAGATGAATTAAAAAAATCTCTGTTCGATTTATTATTATCTGATATTAGGATGCCACAAGTTGACGGCATCGAACTACTTGCACAATCGAAATTTATTCAACCTGACTTAAAAACAATCCTTATAACAGCTCATGCTTCGGTTCCACAAGCAGTAGCTGCTTTAAAGTTAGGAGCGTTCGATTATATTACAAAACCTTTTGAAGACGATGAACTTTTTGTAACAATAGAAAAAGCATTTCGCATTAAAAGATTAGAAAATGAAAATAAACAGCTAAAAGGAAAACTTAAAGCTCAGGACTTTTTACATAATTTTGTTGGTATATCAAAGCCTTTTAAAGAAATGATGAAAATGGTGGATAAAATTGCTGATACTGATGCAACAGTCCTTATCTCTGGAGCATCAGGTACCGGGAAAGAAATCATAGCCAAGTCAATTCACTACAAAAGTAGTCGTGCAGATAGAGAATTTATTGCTGTAAACTGTGCCGCCATTCCAAGAGATCTTATTGAATCTGAATTATTCGGGCATGTAAAAGGTGCATTTACGGGAGCAGTTAGAGACAAAAAAGGAAAATTTGAATTAGCTGATGGAGGTACTCTTTTTCTTGATGAGATCGGTGATTTAAATATAGAACTACAAGCAAAATTACTTAGAGCCATTCAGGAAAGAATTATAGATCCTGTTGGTTCAGAGTCTAAGAGAGAAGTAGATGTACGAATTTTGGCAGCAACTAATGTAAATCTAAAAAGAAAAGTCTCAAGAGGAGATTTTCGTGAGGATGTATACTATCGCTTAAATGTCATTCCAATCAACATTCCCAGCTTGAATGACCGAAAAGAAGATATATCTATTCTTGTCCAAGAGTTCTTAAAAAGGTTCGGTACAGAAAACGATATTACAGTTTCATCTAAACTTATGGATACTCTTATGAGTTACTCTTGGCCAGGGAATGTTCGAGAATTAGAAAATTTAATTGAGCGAATGGTTATTTTAAGAAAATCAAAAAAACTTACCGAGAAGGATCTTCCTGAAGATTTTGGAGTTATTGAAACCATATCTCCAGTTAAAGATGAAGAACCAGAGAGCCATTTATCTTTTCATGAAGCAGAAAAGAAACTAATTATTGATGCTCTTAATAAATTTGCCTGGAACAGAACAAAATCAGCAAAATTTCTTCAGATTCCACGTCACGTTTTAATTTATCGTATGAAAAAATACGAAATATTTTACAATAAAAACGAGTAACCCATTTTGTCAGTAAAATTGAACCAAACAAAAACTTCTGGCAAGCGAGCCTTAACTCGTTTCATAGCATTTAATACAACTAATAATCTCCCCTGTTGTCTCAATATGAATAACTTACAATTATCAATTCGCTTGTCGGTTTCTCGTAGCCCTGAACCTTCGGCACCATTTAAAAATGGTATTACATCCCCTAAAATTTCATCATAAAAATGAATGTTTTTGAATAAAACAGGTTTTAGTAAGTGTGTATAATATCACCTTAAATTTTATTATAAAATAAAATTAGGACACCCACATCAATTCATCTCTACTTAGGATAAAGTTTCAATGCTATAGGTGTCCTAATTGTAATAAATTATTTTAAACATATTTTACTATGTTAAAATAGTAAGCTCTGATTTTAGAGTATACTTACAAGCAAGGTTCGCAACCTGGAGGTCCTCCTGTAAATATAAAGTCTACAATCCAAACTAAATCAGTAATATCGACACTAGCATCACAATTCATATCACCTGATAAAAGGTTAGGTAGTGGTGCAGATCCTCCTGTAAAAATAAAATCTACAATCCAAACCAAATCTGAAATGTCTACGGCTCCATCATTGTTTGAATCACCCGGTTCTGTAGGTAATGGACATACATACACTACGGCATCACCTGATGAACTCAAGACACTTTGAAGCAAAGTATCAGTACCTTTATAAAACTCATAATATAAAGGTGAGATACCTGTTTGCAGAGCAACAAATTTAACAGTCGACACTTCAAAATATCCATCAACTGTTTTTTTCGGATTTGTAAATAAGATGTCAAATATATGGTAATACCAGTTTGGCTGGTTATTCAGCGGATTTATTTCTAATGAGTCAGCACCAATAAAATACGAACTCAAATTAGATAATGCTGACCATTCATCAGTTGGGTATGAATCTATTATTCTTAAAATTGTACTATCATATTTTAGATGTACAGAATAAGCAAACAGATCGACAACACCAGAATCCAAAACAATATTGACTTCAAATGTATCGTTAGCAGACGCAATAACTCCATCCGGTGAGAATTTAATCCTATCTTGAGCTCCAATATTATTCGAAGCAATAACAAAGAATATGAAGGCACTCAAGATGCTAAGTTTTAAATTTTTAAAATTCATAATTTAAATAGAGATGTCGAATTGCTTCGACATCTCTCCTTTATTTTCGTTGTTATTTAAATAGTATCATTTTCTTAGTTTGTGCAAAATCGTTAGTCTGTAGTCTATATAAGTAGACCCCACTACTAACTTTTATGCCACTTTCATTCTGTCCATTCCAAGAAACAACATATGAATTTGCTTCTTGTTCACTATCCACTAGCGTAATAACTCTCTGTCCAAGTAAGTTAAAAATTTCAAGTGTAACTTTACCAGATTGAGGAAGTTGATAAGCGATTTCTGTAGATGGATTAAATGGATTCGGATAGTTCTGTGACAAAGAATATCTTTCCGGTATCAATTCAATCTTACCGGAAACCAACTCAGCAGATAGCTCTTCTAAATTATTGTCAAACACAAAAGCTTCAACAAAATCGAATACTACTGCATTGTTGTCACTTAATTTAAATTTAAAACTCGCCAAAGCACCGGAACCACTCATTGAGATTCCTTGACCCATTATCGCCATATCAAATTCAATACGGTTATTAACTTTTCGAGCTTTAGAAAAGATTGGGTATCCTCCGGCTTCATTAGCAATTTTACTTTCATATCCTTCATATATTAGATTGTCAGGATACTCAAAAACTAGATGAACGATTTTAGTTTCATCTGTATTGTTGTTCAATTTAAATTCACATGTAACAATGTCACCATCAATTTGTGGTTCAAGAGATAAATTCAAAGCACCATTTACTGAAGTATTAGTAAAGAGAGGTACCGCTTTCATCAGATTATCCACTGATTGATAATTGATAGCAAAAATTCCTAAATCTGTAAATGAAATGCTATCATCAGGTGTTGGTATTCCACGAGCGGAATTTAACGCTCCAACAGTAGGACCAAAATCAGCTTCAGCAATAAATCCTGCGTCGCCTGTAGTCTTCCAATATGTAGTAGCAAAGACTGTTAAATCACCAACATGAACAAAGCCATCATAATTTCCAAGAGTGAAAATATTATCAGCGATATCTCCCAGCCAATAAGATGTAGAACGAGCTTGAGCATTCGTTGATAGAGCCGAATAGTTACCGGCAGCATCATAAGCAAATGCACTATAGTAATAAACATCTCTAGAAGTATTGCTCATACCTGCTTGATCAACAGTAGATGAACCGACAGCACTGAATATATTTGTACCAACATTGTAAGCTGATGGATATGCAGGTTCCGATGTACTGTAGGTTGGATAATCACCCCAAGGAGTTCTTTGGATATGAACACCAATAACGTCAGCAGAGGTTGAGTTTGTCCAACTCAGTTTTACTTTATTATGACCAGGTTCTGCAACAAAATCAGTAGGAGTTTCAGGTGCGGTAACATCTTTATTGAAACACCAAGATGCACTTAACCCTTCCCGACCGAGATCATCAACAACACGGAACTGCAAACAATGAGCATCTTCAGTTAAATTATCAAACTCAACTGTTGAAATCTGCCATGCAGCATCAGCGTATGAATTACCTGCATAACTTGAAAGGATAGCAACCCATCCGTCAGAGTTAATTTGATAATACAAATAATCTATATCACAGTTATCCGATGTCGATATATCAAGAGCCGGAGCTATGTTATAGAAACCACCGTCAACCGGACCATTAATAGTAACAACAGGATCAGCACAATCGGCTGTAATAGTAATTGGAGTAGCAGCAGCAGCAATAATGTCATCATTGCTCACACCGGCTTTCCATACAGCTCTTGTCATTGTGATCATATCAGTTACGCAAATATCTGAAGTCCCATTAAATGAAACCGTAAATAAATCTGCAAAACCGTCAATCAATCCAGATTGAACAAACATATCAATTTGAACCGAATCATAACCAGTTGCATTATCCCAAATAAATATTGGAGCACTGGCATAATTTGCATCTGCTAAGACCATAGATGCTAATGATAAACCAGCAGGATAACTCAAGCGGATAGAAATTGATTTCATATCGGTAATCGATGGATTTAAAGCGACATCAATCTCAAAGTCACCATCGCACATATACACAATATCACCTGGAGACATAAAGACATCGGTAGCAATCCAAGGACAATAAACAACACCATCGTCAACTTGGTTTCCTAAACCATCAACAGGAAATCCTTCCGCAACTTGGTTGGTAATATCCCCAACGGCATAACAAGTACCACCAATGACAGCTTCCATTGTGCCTGCTGCATCTAAAGGACCATCTAATGCACCCCAGTAATTATTTTCAGCATTGACAACAACTAATGGACCTGAAGTTGAGATACCATGACTTGTATTATTAGCAATACTATTGTTATGAGCGTTGACTATTGATTCATCAGCGTTATCATAACCCACAGCAATACCAACAGTGTTTCCATCTAAGATACTATTTGTAATAGTAGCAGTTGTTCCACTTCCAAAGAATGTGGAAACTAAAAGACCGGCTGATGTAGAACCATCAGACGATGCTACACCAGTACAATTAGTAATTATACAATTATCAACAGTTACAACAGCACCGGCGCTAATGTCAGCCGCATAGTCAAGCCAATCACCATCACCTTTACCGGTATATGTATTGTTCATAAAGTATGAGTCTGTTAATCCACTACCAAAGAGTAGAGCACCAATACGTCCCATGTTTGTGAAAACACAATTTGTTCTAGAAACATTTTCACTTCCAAATACTGCCAGTCCAACACCTGCATAACCAGGATGCACAAAGTTTTGGAAGAAAATATTATCATAGGTTCCACCACCGTGTGAACGAATACCTTGATAGATATCAAAGCCCGCACCATCGAGTGTCACATTACTGAAATCAAGTAATACCCCAGCATCAACTAAGAACCAGCCGCGAGAATCGCCGGAGCTTCCTGTGTTTGCTATTGGAGTAATTGTAACAGAACCTTGACCTGTGAGAGCAAGACTCTTGTCTACATGAATTTGAGGACCCTCAGCATAAGTACCTGCAGCAAGGTCAATAAAATCACCCGCAATGGCTGCGTCGATACCTGCTTGAATTGTGCCTGTATTGTCGACTCCCCATGTCCAAGGTGACGTATGAGGATCACCGATATAGTTTTGAGTCCAATAAGGTGAATATGCGACAGGTCCTAAAATCGTTCCAAGTAAAGCTTGAGCCATGCTAGTAAGAGTATTTGATTTTGTACTAGACATTGCGGCATTGCTTGGTAAGTCATCACCAAATGGACTTGGCATATTAGATGACTTTTGTAAAGTACTTGTTTTCGCAGTTGCTAACGGAGCAGCAGGGTCTTCCCAATAGCATTGTGTAGCGTCAATTGTTTCAGGAAGTGTGTTATTGATACCTGACAATGTATTGCCAATAAATGCACTTTCATGAACTTCTATACTAGATGTATTCGTAAGATTCCCAGACAAATCTGCTGTCCAAAGACCGTCATAAAGGGAATTAGTAATAGTACACCCTGTTATTGAAGCTGTTATACTACCATTGCTCCAACCGGTATAGTAACTACCTCCCCAAGGATCGACACCAGTACCATAAAGATCAATTCCATCACCGCCATTATTTAAAATATCACAATCAGTCATTATAATATTAGCATGAGAATTATCTCTACTTAATTGGACACCTACCGTCCATTCATTATCATGTAGATTAAGATTTGTAAAACTTAAATTTACCGGCGTAGGATTAGAATAGCCCCAACCCCAGTCGCTAAAGTTGACGCCGTTTTGACAGTTATAAACTTCATCGTCAACCATAGAGACATCGCCTGATTCAAACAACAGAATACCTGTTGAAGCCCAACCAGTACCTGCAAAAGAAGTTCCTTCAACATAGTTTCCTAATGTAGAACCACTTGCTCCATAACTTAATTGAATACAGTTACCAGCTATAGTTGATGATGCGACACCCGCTACAGTATTGTAATTTACTGTAAAAGTACAGCCAGGTCCCATCAACACAATACCACCCTTTTGGAAAGTAGGAATAGTGTTGTTTGAAACATCAATATTATATGTATCACCAACACCGTGTGTACCGGCAAACGAAACAACTGCTTGCGCTCCTGGAACAGCCGGATAAGTAATATTATCAATTGTACAATTAGTAAACGAACCATTTGTACTAAAATAATGAACACCATAAAAATTTGAAGGACCGGTATCTCTACCGTCAATTGTAAAACCATCGATGTTGACAGTTCCAGCTGCATTAACGCCAATAACAGCATCAATCACTTTTACAGAACCTGTCCACTGAGTAACGCTATATGTTGT
Organism: Candidatus Zixiibacteriota bacterium; assembly: GCA_024278935.1. Lineage (GTDB taxonomy): Bacteria > Zixibacteria > MSB-5A5 > GN15 > FEB-12 > QQUK01. The sequence continues at coordinate 15,367 of JAJRSF010000041.1, read as the reverse complement.
ACGATTTAATGCATCAGGAGCTTCAATTATACATGTAGCAGAACCAGCACCTAACAAGTCAATATTTTTATCAATATAGATTTGTTCCCGATATGTACCTGCAGCAACATGAACAGTACTCCCGTTTACAGCATCAATTCCTTCTTGAACAGAAGCAAAAGCATTATATCCAAAAATCATGCCTCCGCCAAGATCATCACCATTTTGAGAACCTGCCCAATTAATATCTACCCAGCTTTCAGTCACTGGAGATGTTAATGTACAGTTCGTATAACTTGCATCTGAACACCATGGTGAGAAAGCGATATCACCATCTACCGATGCGATAACGTCTGGAGCAGTGACAACACCCCAAAAGTTCTCGGTAGCATTGAGTGTTCCGGCAGCGACAGAGAATATACCAGTGTCATTGCCTGATAAGTCATTATGATGAGCAACAACAACAGTTAAATCACCGGCAGTATACCCGGCATAAATACCAATAGAGTTATTATTTAAAATACAGTCTGTTATTGTAGCCTCTGTGCCGGTTCCATAAAAGTCAGTCGCTAAAATAGCTGCTGATCCTGAACCATCAGATGATGCCACACCATAACAATCTGTTATCGTACAATTTTGAGCAGTACCTGTACCACCGCCACCAAACTCGATACCATAGTCTAAGAAATCACCTACACCTTTACCGACGTAAGTTAGACCGATGACATCAACGGCAGGAGGAGTAGGTTCTACGCCACCACTAATATGAACACCAATCCGTTGAATGTTTGACATTGTACAGTTTTCAACTAAGCCTGTTCCGCTTAGGAAGACAATACCACGACCTGCATAAATACTTGCATAAGTATTGCTAATATCACAATCTCTGACCGTTAAGTTTGTGCCACGAGATTGAATAGCATGTCGCATTGTAAACCCGGTACCATCAATTGAAAGATCTTCAATCGTTACATCTACACCAGGCATAACATATATGAATGCGTCTGTAGTAAGATAATAACCTGCTGTAGTATTAAAACCAGCAGTAAGTGTTGTTAAAGCTTTACCATCACCAAAAATTGTAAGGTCTTTATCTATTACAATCTGAGCAGGTTCAATATGAGTACCTGTTGTGACATTAATTGTTCCGCCGGCAGTAGCAGCATCTATTGCTGCTTGCATTGTAATATCCGGAGCAACAAAGAACTCGTTATTGTTTGCGAGCGAATATATAAACGATCCGGGAGCGATTCCTTCTAGACCTAATGCCGAAACTACAGCATTTGCGTATGTATCCAGATAGAAATAAAATCCAGATGCATCTGGACGGAAAGCGAGATTGCGAACCATATACTCATACCCAACAACAGTAATATTTGTGTTGGTGAGACCAAACTCATCTTGATTAAAGAGAACCCCTTCTCCAAGACTCAGAGTATTACCGTCAATAATAACGTTATCAGAACCACGATTGAGATAACTTGGTCCTGAACTATATATAGCCATACTTCCCCATGCGTTCCCGGATGTTGTTATATTATCGATAGTAACATCGACACAACCGGTAACTTGTAAACCATTTCCACCCCACGCATCCTGAGAAGTCAAACTAGTAAGGAGTACATTTGTGAATCCATGAATATCAAAGCCTGTCCTGCGATGAGCATTTGATATTGTAATATTTTGCAAAGTTAAATTGGAAAATCCAGTAGGTGAATTTGATGTTCCCCTCGCATGAATAGGGAAATTTTCATTAGAAGCATTTGTTGCTAAAGTGCAATTTTCCATAAGTACATCACCTGATGTGACTAATATACCATAGCCACCTGCCGGTGGTATATTAATAATAACACCCGCTTCTGATTCACCAGTTAAAGTGAGTGGCATGTTGATACTCAATGTTTCCAAATATGAACCATTAGCAATAAAGACAGTACTTCCATTCACAGCATCAATTGCTGCTTGAATAGTAGCGAATGCATTAAAGCCCCATACATAGCTTGTGCTATTGGCTGTGTTATAAATATCAACATCTGCTTGAGAGGCAAAGTCATCATCAGCTATGACATCAGCATTGACATTGGTCGTGAAGTATAAACCTGCTGTACATTCTCCACCAATTTCAGGATAATGAGTACCCGAACTGTATACCCAACCACCAGAAGCATCTTGAGTTGCCCCTAGCCAGTAGCCCATTCTATTTAAATCGTCTTGATGAGTAGCTTGATCTAAATTTCCAAGAGTTGTCATTGCATATCCGGTAGATTGCCAATCTTCATCATCGGTATTTGCTCCATAACTAAAACTAATACCACCACCTGAAAATTGACTGGCCAATAATCTCGTAACGAGATCCGGAATTTCAGCAGTATGAGAACCTGATGCTTCAAATGCATCTATAAGTCCGGTAAGACCTAAAGTATACCACCAGAAATTGACATCAGCATATGTTGGATCCCATCCAGCATCTGCCACAACATCAAAATACCCTGGGTTACTGTTATATGAATCCTGCCATAGAACTTCAGCGATATCATCAGCATCAGTATCATATGGAACCCCATATATACCAAATAATTTTTGAGCTATTACTGAATAAATACCTATATCCCAACCAATAATACCATTAGGATGAGAACCAGCACGAAAATCACGGATTGCTTCAGCGAGAGCAGTTGCAGTTCCATAAGTAGTAATTCTTCCGTCGTATTTTGCTTTGGCAGCATCGGCGTATACTGTCGTGATAGAAACTTCAGCATTATACAGTTCGTTAAACAGAAGTAAAAATTTCATGTCAGCACCGGACCTATTAACTCCTGGTCCCGTAGAAACGATGTGATCAGCAGCATCCAGCATGACTGTGAATAAAGCAGGATCGGGTGATTCCATGTACGTATAATACACACCCAAAACTGTAGCACCATAGATATTAGTTGGGCTTGCACCTGTACTATGAGTAAAAGTTGTCGATGACCAGTCCCAACCACCATCGTCGGGATCATCAGGTACATCCGGATTTCCATTACCGGCATTATCCTCGGTAATATCTGCTTGCATTTGACGTAAATAATTTGCTCCTGCAATTTGAGAAGCATCAAAATTAACCGGGTCACCCGGTGCTAGTGAGAAATTTTTTGTGTTAGATTTATCTAATATTGATTTAGTGTACTTATCCAAGTTGATAGAATTATCGTCCCAATAATTTGCCGGTGATGCATTGGTTAACACGGTGCCAGCTAGAAAAAACACAATTAATAAAGTTATTACTAAGTATTTTCCTACTTTCATCTTAAACTCCCTCAGAGTTTATGATCTCGTAACATAATATAGGCGGTTACAAGATTAAATTGTTTATTATTTTTTAAGAAGATTTAATGTGTGTGTTTTTGTGAAAAAAAATGACAACCCCTTAATATCGTCCTGCGTATTAACAAATTACTTTTATAAAGACCTCCTTATTAATTATTTTAAAACTATTAGTTAATATCTCTTATAAGTACTTTAATCTATACTGATATTTTAGTGAATCCGTCCGTAGGTGAGTTTTAAATTTTTTTAATTGTATACAATATATGTACAGTTACCCATTATTGTCAAGCTATTATTGTCAAGCTATTATTGGTCAGAACTCGTATTTTCCACTTTTTATAATAAAAGATAGAAAGGGTTAATGTGTTTAAATCGGTCTTTTTATACCATGTAAAACTCAACTTCACATCCTAAGCTGTTGTCAGCGTTGACATACATAAAAGAACTATGGCAAAAAAAGAATTCCCATTCATAGATATAGATTCCTGAAATAATTTTGAATACTTTACAAGTCATGTATTGCTTTAAGGTTCGCATTGTTAAAAGTCCTCAAAAATCTAAGACGAAATTTATAAAACATATTCAAAATCCAGACTTTAGCGTGTGTGAATTATTGTTTTTATAATCTCCTTGACATAGATTAAGTATGTCCATATTATCTATCATATACTCATAACATCTATTTTTTGAACTGATTGGGAATAATTATAATGAAAAATATTATTACCGGTAATACTATAGTTACTATGTTGATTTTAGTCTTTCTGATTTCCTCGCCACTTTCGGCTCAAATCGATTGGACTGCTGACTTTGTCTTTGACCCCTTCCCCTCACCTTATCTTTCAGACTGGGAAGCAAATGGCAATATTGGTTCTGTTGAAATCAGTAATAATACTTCCGAAACTATTGAACTGGTAATTTTTCTCTCATTAGATGAATCACAACGTGGGAATATCGCAACTGCTGAAAGTAACATTTTTTCCTTCCCTCCCGGTTCAATAGAAAACATTACAACCAATGACATAATTGATTATGGAAGTTTAGATTATAATTCGGATTTAGAAGAGCTTATCATTCGTACCGGACGTTTGCCTGAGGGCGAATATACAGTTTGCCTCGAATTGCAAACTATTGATGGTACCGTTTTGCTATCTGACATTTGTGTTACCTTTACAATATTATATCCGGACCCTCCTTATTTAATATTTCCATTTGATTCTGATACGCTATTAGAACTCTTTCCGACTTTCCAATGGACTCCTGTGCAGGTACCGATTGAATTTCCGATACATTACTCTCTTAAAATTGTAGAAACATATAACGGGCAGGTTCCATTTCAGGCATTGCAGGCGAACCCTGTTCACTATGAAGAGAACTACCATACCGTCCCAAATCTGCAGTACCCTCTTGATGCCTTAGAACTTATCAAAGGAAAACGCTACGCATGGCAAGTACAGGTGCTTGATGAAAACAATTTCGCCCCATCATCCAATGACGGGAAAAGTGAAATTTTCTCTTTTGTCTATGACCCTGACACAACCACTCCCCCAGAGTTGTATTCTATCTCCGGACGAGTTTGGGCTGACCAATCACTTGTACAAGGTGTAGGTGGGGCAGCTATCTCTTATGAACCAGTTGAAATTGATATCAATGGGAATGATACAACTTGGACGCCATACGGTGAGTCTCAAGGGATATTCACATCCGATGAAAATAATTCACAAGATGGCAGGTATAATTTCTATAATTGTGAAGAAGGAAATTATTTTCAAATAATAGTTACACACGACGACTACCAGACTGTCGTTCTTCGGGGTAAACAGTATCAACTGAATAGTAACATAAATAATTTAGACATTGAGCTGACAGTTAAACCACCTGGCAATAAAACTCTATCAGGAAAAGCTGTCGATTTCTTTACTAACAAACCACTACCTAAGCAATTCATAACATATTCTCAAGTTACAAAGTCCTCTGACACTTTTAATGAGAACAGGTTAAACCAGTTACATACCTACACTGATGAAGCGGGTAACTTTACATTTACACAAACTGCCGATTCATCATATTTCGCACTGACTACAAAAGAGACTAACTCACATTTAGCAAAACGTGAGATTGGCAACCATATGTATCAAAGTGGCGATATAGATTCGCTCCTGTTTATCATTCCTCCTAAAGCAGGGTCTATTGAAGGCTACGTCGTCTCTATTCTGAACGGTGATACAACTTATGTAAAAAATGCCAAAGTAATAATTGCAAAAATGTATACTGCTCAAATCGAAGAGAGGAAAACATCATACATTGATTTTTTTGGGAAAATATTTAACAAGCATACAACAAAAGAGACAAAAACAATCAGCGGTTATTCCGGACAGAAAATATCTGTACAAACAGATGAAAACGGATATTTTATTTGTAAAAACATTCAACCAGAATTTAATGTTGAGCTGACTAACAGTTCTACTGAAAATAATTATACATACAGTGCTACATCGCAACGATTGCTAAGTATTTCAGAAAAAATGTTATCGCTATCAATCGAACATTCTCAATATGACAAATATGTTGCTCCTGAAGAAATTAAGTTTGTCATGGGGCAAGTCACCGATGTCGGGACTCATCTTCTTTCCGCCAGAACAGGTTCTATTTCAGGAACCATAGCAAGTTCAGTTGCCCCACTTGAAAATGCTATTGTCAGGTTATATAAACTTGATGATTACGAAGTTCCAACTGACGAACAAGCAAGTGACTCGGGAGCATGGGGAACGATTGTCGATGTGAAAAAGGCTTTTGCCTCAGGTGGTAGCGATGCCATAGGTAATTTTCTACTGAGCAATATCCCTATAAACAATCCCTTACAAAACTCTGACCATTATATTTTGGAAGTTACTGCTGATGGGTACTACAAGCAAATTTCAGAAGTGCGAATTTCCTACCATGGGGAAAATGTCAGAAAAGATTTTACCCTTAAAGATAAGCCTTCAATTATAACCGGCAAAATTATTCAATTCTCATCAGGTCCTGTCTCGGGAGCTCGGATTATTTTAACAAAGATGATAGATTTGAAAGTTGAAAGATTGGATTGGGACTATGAAAATATTTTTGTCACTTCCGACTACACTGTAACCGATGGTGATGGAAATTATTCTTTTATAGATGTCGCCAAAGGAACCTATCGTCTGATTACGGTAACTCCTCAAAATCTGAAAAATGTTTCTGACTCCTTCCCTGTTTTTGGTGGAAAAACTGTTGAGCGAGACCTTGTTATAAAAGATTCAAAGAATGGTTCTCTAGCGGGAGTGGTAAAATCTTCAAACGACGACCTCCTGCATATGGTGAGCGTCAAAGGTCCATTAGGCATTACTCTGTATACGACCGCCAACGGTGAGTTTTTATTAAAAGATGTACCGTCAGGTAAGATGGAATTAAAACTCACATTTCATAATCATCAGGATACAACGATAGAAGTCACTGTTCCGCCAGACACATTGGATGAACATGATCTATTAGGTCAAGAGGATTATCTAAAAGATAATAAAGTTGAAATTGTTATGGAACGGTTTGTAGGTACTTACAATGTAAAAGTTCTCGATGCTGCTACCAACAATGTTCTTGCCAACATGGAAATTTCTATCGGTGTAAAATCAAAAACGACTAACGCATCAGTAAGAGTTACATTTAAAGATGTTGATGTTGGTCGTCAGGAATTAAAAGTATCATCACCAAAATCAGACACATACGATAAAGATTACGTTCCTTTTTCTTCTAAGGTAACGGTCAAGGTTGGTCAGAACACACTCAAGCAGATAGAACTTGTTCCCGGAGCAAGGATGTCAGGTAAAGTTCTCGCATCTGTTGGCGGAGCCAAGATAAGTGGTGTGACAGTCAAAATAGATGGCAACGACAATATCAAGGCAACCACCGCCAAAGATGGCACCTTCACCCTTAAGAATCTTCCTGCCGGCAAACCAATCACATTGGTTGCGCAAAAACCGGGGTTCAAAGTTGTAAGGCTTTCAAAAAATTGGTCAATAACTGCCGGTGACCATATAAAAGATGTTACTATTAAATTAGAAGAATCACCTGTCGATTCACTCTTTGGATTTGCGATTATTTTAGACTCTATGACAAAAGCAAGTGGTTCAAACAGCTACCTTACTGGTTCGATAATAAATATTAAAAATTCATTTGGACTCAGTTTTAAAGACAGCACTCTCGAATTACAATTTAAGAAAATCTTAGTAGATGAAAATTTTAAACCTTTCAAAGATTCTTTTAATCTTGAGATAAAAGAAGTCGATGTTAAAGTCTTCGGCTTTGATGGAAATATGAAAAGTGCAAACGGATTAAAAGTTGTTTGGATCGATTCACTTTCTGTTGGTCGTATTTCAGGTTACATAACTCTGATGGACGCATCATCGCTCTTCTTCCCCGAGACTAAACTCGGCAATATGAAAATCCCAAAAAAGAAAACGCCGACATTCTGGTCCGATGGTGTCAATCGTTCACTTCAGAAATTTGGACTGACAGCTACCGACACAGAAGTGCAGGTAACTTTCAAAGGTGTTAAGCTCGGCATTGATTACACCAAAACAAATATAGATTCAACAGGGCTACATCTTTTTGGCTCGGTCACATTTAAGGAGAAATTCAAACTTGGTTTTGAAAATTTACATATCGCAAATGTCGAAGACGGCTTTTTAGAATTTAAAGGAATCACTATTAAAACAGACCCGGTTCCAAGAATTCCGTTTGGGGTCTTTACCGTCTATGACAGTTCGACAACATGGAATGAAACAGGTTTCTGGATTGAAGGTTCTTTGAAAATGAACAAACTTTCTGACAGAGAGTTTGGTATCAAAAATGTTCATGTCTCAAAAAAAGGTGACTTCTTATCGGCAACGGTAACAGCCGATGGTGATAACTCTGAAATTTCTGTTCATGGACAAAAATTTGCTATCGAAGAAATCGCATTTGGTACTGACAACTGGGATGTTGATACCGTCGCAAATGTCCAGTACTTGATGATGTCAGGTAAACTGATTCTTACCGGACTTGATAAACCTGTCGAATTTCAAAATCTAAAATATACAGAAACAGATATTTTTACAGGCACTATAGCATTCAACCAAACCAAAACTTTCAAAAATATTGTCTCTGTTTCACTTGAAGAAATAGTTTTTGACATTGACACAACCAAAGGAAAATTTGTCTCTGTAAGTGGTGGCGTTCAGTTTGGTGCTATCAAAGGTGTCAAGATGGAAGCCAGTAACTTGCAATTCTACTACGATGGTAAAATTGCCGTTGATGAAATCGGACTCGGTTTCTTTGCGGGACCTACCGAAGTAGAAATCAGAGTACGATGGACTGATACAGAATTTGAGGGCGAAGGTCTTTTACAAGTTAAACCAGTTATTCATGTTGGTGCCGAATTCAGATACGCCGGTTCAAAAGACTGGTGGGTCAAAATAATTTCTGGTACACGAATCCCGGTTGGTCCGGCAGAAATTGTTGAAGCGACCGGAGGCGTAGGTTTAAAAGATGATACCTGGCGGTTTATGATTGGTGGAACTATCGCTCCGCAAAAATCTGACAAAGGTATCAATTTATCCGTTGAAGTAAATGTCTACCTGAAACCATCCGGTGTTATACTGACTGGTTCTGCCGATGTTGAAGTCGCAAGTTCTATTCATGCCGGACATGGCGAGTTTAAATATGATATTCCAAAGGGACAACTTGATGGATATATCATGTATGTCTATGACAATGATGCTTTACAAATGAACGGACAAATAAATTTCGGCGTACACTTCGGTAAGTATTGGTATCTGCATGGTATCGCCGATGTAAACTTCTTAGAATTTTTCACCGCCCGTGGCACGGTCATCGCAGCCAACAACTGGCCATACTATCATGATGGTGAAACAATAATTGTCAAAGGTATCATGGTCGATATCACCAGAGACTTTTATTTCGGTGGTGACTATGGTGTCATCGGATGGGGCGTCGGTTTTAATCAACACGCCACAATGGATGCGACTTGGGCAGGAAACTTTAGTGGAGAAATCAACATGGGTGGCAACGCTCACGCCTATGTCGGGTTTGACCCATTTGGTAAATTAAGAGCATCAGGAAAATTTGACCTCGGTGCCGGATTAAGCAAAGCAGGTTCGGAATGGAAAGCAAACGGATACGGCAAATTTACACTGGCAGCATCGGCTGGAAGTTGTAATGCAAGTTGTAACTCTATTTGTTCAGGTTGTGCCAAACGAGTTTGGGGAGTATGTGTCTGGCCTAAATTTGGTGGCAAAGTTTGTGTAGGTATGAAAGCAAATGTGAAGTATTCAAGTAATACAGGCACAGATTTTAGTGTGAGTTTCTAAGGAGTGGAGAAAACAAAAGAATGAAATATTTTTTCTATATAGTTATAGCAGTTTATTTAATGATGCTAACGCCTTGCAGTTCTTTCGCACAGACGGACTCTATCAATACTGACTTGCCTTTTCAAGTCTATGCATATTCTGCTCCAAAAGGAATCATGCTTGTTATCATCGGCGATTGGGTTATTCCTACAATTGGTGATACAAAATCAGGCTATCATATTTATAGAAAAGAAAACGCAACTGATTCACTTGTCAAAATAACACCGCTTCCACTTCGTGCTGAATCATCGTACACGAAATTGGTTACAAAAGTCGGGCAAAGTCTCGAAGGCATGTTCCCTATTATCGGGGTTGCTGACTCCGCACAGTTTTGGCAACTACTTGTTGACCAAGATGCATCTATAGAGGTATGGACAACGATGTTTAAAAAATTCCGTCAGGCAATGGGTCTGCTCCAATATGATTACGACATAGAGCTTGGTAAAACATATACATATGTCTGTACAAAATTAGACGCATCTGGAGCAGAGTCATCATATTCGCAAGAAATTACTGTAACTGCCGGACAACAACTTTTTGAATTATTAGGACCACTTGATATCAACGCAGAAGCAAAAGATAACAAAGCTATAATTTCATGGAAAATAAACCGAAACGATTCCGCTGCATTTTCATACAATGTTTACCGTGCCTATGATTCTCTCGGTAGGTATCTGCGTTTAAATAGTGAGATTCTTGTCCAGATGATAAACGACGAGACTGACGAAAATTCAGAAATGAGTTTTGTTGACACCCTCGCATACAACGGTCGGCAATATTTTTATGCTGTAGTATCAGTAGATTATGCGGACAATGAAAGTGATAAAAATAATATCCTGTCTGTTTCACCTCAAGACAAACAAGCACCATCGGTTCCAAAAAACATAAAATCAGATGCAGGAGAACTTGGCATAAAAATCAGATGGGATTTATCCCCAGAAGATGATATCGCCGGGTATGTTTTATATAGAGCCTTTGATAAAGATTCTACTTTTGTAAAAATTCATACCGATCTGTTACCTTTAAATGCGAACAGTTATGAAGATATAACAACACAGACAGGTGATGAATATTTTTACCGTTTAACAGCTGTTGACCAATCTGGTAATGAATCGGAACAATCAGCAAATATTTACGGATTTTATTTAGACCCATCCCGTCCTTTACCTCCAATGAATTTACATGCCGTTTCAGATAGTGATAAGATTACACTCACATGGGATGTGATAGAAAACCCAGAAATCTTAGGCTACTATGTTTTTAGAACGAGCACCTACAAAGGTGAGTTCTCTCAAGTTTCTGAATTGCTCCCAAGAGGTGATACTATCTGGACAGACACTTCGTCGCTCTCTTCTTTTTCTGTCTATTACTATGCTATGAGATCATCTACGCTCAATGGTGATTTTTCATACTACAACGAAGCGGTCGCAGTCAAACCGATACAGACAAATATAGCTCTTCCCCAACCACCATCTGAATTTTACGGCTACTCCGATCAATCAGGTATTCGTTTACATTGGGAAATGCCTCTTGATAAAACGGTCTATGGGTATAATATTTATAGAAGTTCTGAAGATGGTTCTTTACTTTTAAAATTAAACGATACTGTTTTACTTTTTTCTACGACAACTTATTTGGACTCTCTCAATTTAGATAAACAAACATACAGTTACCATATTAAATCAGCACACTTTAATGGCACTGAAGGGGTCGCATCGCATTCAGTTGAAATCTCACCGACGACTATCGCACCCGAGCCACCAAGTAATCTGCGGGCGAGTTTACAAAATAATATTGTAACTCTTACATGGAGCAAGATTTTATTAGATGGTATGCAAGGATACAATATTTATAGACATACCGGTGATGGTTCTTTTGTAAGGGTAAATAAAGAACTTATTACTATAGAATCTACTGAATTCAAAGATGCTGATATTAGCAATGGTCAAAAATATTTTTATACTATTACAACTGTTTCAAATAATAACCGGGAAAGTTTTCACTCCAAAGCAATTGATATTCTGTCAAACTAGGAAAAGTTATATGTCTAAATTACTGATAATTGAAAGTAGTCGGATTCTTTTTTTACTAAGTATCATTGCGATCTTTTTTGCTTCATCTGTCAAAGCACAAGATGTCCAAGATACAGAAACAGCTCAGAGACAATTGATTAAACTCTCTGGAGACTTTGGTATATACAGCGAACTGTATTCTATTTCAGGACGGGAAAAAAGACGACCTTCCTCGACAGAACGACTCTTTGTTAACCCTACTATTGCATTTTATGAATCTTTAAAATTAGATTTCAAGTTTGTACTTTCATCAGAGGGGAACTCATCTCGCCAGGATATAAATCAGTTTAATGTAAACCCGCAATGGAGCTGGGGCAAAATCAATGCGGGTGATTTTTCACTTTCATACTCTCCCCTTACAGTTTCGGGAATTAAAATTCGAGGTGGTGCTTTTGATATTTATCCCGGTAAATTTCGTCTGGCATCGTTTGGCGGTATCTCTCAAAAAGAAATCAGAACAGCTGATAAACTGCAAAGTTTTAAAAGAGAAATCTATGGCGGTCTTATTGGCTATGGGAAAAGAAACAAATCACTTATTCAACTTACTGTTATGAAAGCAGAAGACATATACAATACGATTGAAGAAATCACAATCGACACAACAGGAATGAGTGACAGCTTGGCAGATTCAACTGCAATTCCCTCTGTAACACCCAAGGAGAACCTTGTCGCAGCATTACAAACGAGACTTGACTTATATAATGGGAATTTTGTTTTTAACGCTGAAGCAAGCGGCTCTGCTTTTACCAGAGACCTTACATCGTCGGAGCTTAATCCCGATGATGTCCCATCGGGTGTTGAAGATATTTTCTCTTTAAATACCAGCTCATCATTTGACTACGCCTATATAACCGATCTGAAATTGAATTTCAAAAAAATATCATTCAACGGTAAGTATTCATATATCGGACCGGGCTATGTCTCGCTTGGTTTGGCTTCGTTGCAAAATGATGCCAAGTCTATCTCCGGTGGTTTTAAGTATCGACATAAAAGAACGATGCTCCGTGTGCAGACATCTTTTCAGAGTGATAATCTGATCGGACAGAAGTCGTATACAACAAATCGTAATCGGTATAGCATGAATCTAAATTTTCGTATGGCAAAAAAATGGAATATCAGTAATACCGTTAATTTTTCTACTATGAAAAATGATGCTGTCGAGGAAAATATCCTGCTTGACTATTCATCGTTAGTGTTGCGTTCCGGTCACCGTCTTGCATTTTCAAAAAATCGCATCCGTTCATTGTCTTTTGATTATACCTATCAGAAGTCAAAAGACTCAAATCCGCTTCGTTCAAGTTCCGGGTTAGATTCTCACTCGGGATCAATCGGATTACAAATTCAATTTTCAAGAAACTTAAATGTCTCTCCATCACTGAAATTATTGATGAACAAACAAGGGGACAACGACCGTAAAACGACACAGACTTACGCAATCTCAACCCGCCACTATGCTGCCCAAAAGAAATTGGTCACTAGTTTACGATTGTCACTTTCAAAGCAAGATGAGTCAGATAATTTCAGAGGCTCTTTGCGAAGTAAATATGCATTTGCAGGTTTTGGGTCATTAGGCGTCGAATTTACATACAATAAATTCAATACCGATATAGCCGAGCGAACATCATTTAATGAATCATTCGTGAAATTAACGTACAGCCAGTCGTTTTAATAGTTATTATTGACGCTGAATGACAACAGCATACGGTCTTTAGCTCAACAATATCTTTAAGCTGTCATTTTGTTATCTAATACTGCATTGCAGTCAGCACAAAACTTAGCTGTTTTAAAATCGAACTCTTCTATCGATGTACTCGAGTGCATAACACAATCGTAATTTTTGCAATGACGCATTCCAAAGGTATGTCCCAGCTCATGAATAGCTTCTTTTAGAATCCGCTCTTCAAGCATTACTTTATTCTCAGGCAATCCATATCTCTTATCTTCAAAACGATATGTTGAAAAAACTGCCGTTCTTACTCCCAGTTCTGCTTCCCCAAATAAAAATGTCAAAATTGGTGTAAAAAGATCGTAGACTGTCACACCAAGGATTTTACTTTTTCCGTTAGGGCATTTTTCTAAAAATTGGGTTAAGAGCCATGTAGAATTTAATTGTTCACGTTCATAACTCCAACCGGCTTGTAAGTCAATCTCCAGAGGCAGGTAACTAATCGGAATTTTGAAAACTTGTTTTAACGAAATAGCAAGTCTGTCCAAAATTTCCTCATCATCAAATTCAAGAGGGATTATATATATTTGCAAAACTACCTGCTAAGTCCGTATTTTTCAATTTTATGATATAACGTAGTTCTGTCAATTTTTAAAATATCAGCAGTGTGAGTTATGTTCCCACCGGTTAAGTCTAATGTTTTTTGGATATGTTCTTTTTCCAATGCCGTGAGACTCTTATCTGTACTGCTTACCAAAGGTTTGTTCTCAAAAGTAAAACATTCCGGCGTAATGATTGAGCTAGTTGACAGTACTACAGCCCGCTCGATACAATTTCGAAGTTCACGTACATTCCCTGCCCATTCATGACTGATAAGCATATCCATTGATTCTTTTGAAAAGCCGGATATTTTCTTTTTCATATTCTCAGAAATCTTTTTAAGTAAAGCATTTGCGATAAGAGGAATATCAGAACTTCGTTCACGCAGAGGCGGAACCATGACTGAAAAAACATTTAAACGATAATACAAATCTTCTCTGAAAGTACCATCGGCAACCGCTTTTTCCATATCTAAATTGGTCGCACATATCAATCTGAAATCGACTTCTACGATATCGTTCCCGCCAACTCGTGTAAATTGTTTGGTCTCGATAACCCGAAGGAGATCCATCTGAGTCTTAGCATCAATACACCCGATTTCATCAAGAAAGACAGTCCCCTGATGCGCGATTTCTAGCTTACCTTTCCGTCGATACATCGCCCCTGTAAATGCACCTTTCTCATGTCCAAAAAATTCACTCTCGGCTAACCCCGGCGTTAAACTTCCACAGTTTATCGTAACCATCGGAAAATAACATCTTGGACTTAATGAGTGTATAAGCTGAGCTAAGAGTTCTTTGCCGGTTCCACTTTCACCTCTGATCATTACAGATGTATCAGTTGGTGCCACGGTATTAACAAGTTCGAGAACTTTTTTTACCTGACGGCTTTCGCCGATAAATTTATCAAAGCGACATAATTCATTGATTCGATTTTTTAGCTTTTTGTTTTCGGTGACTACTTTTTTCTGCTCTATTATTTTTGAAATCAGATGAATCAAATAATCAGGATCAATTGGTTTTGTAATATAATCGTATGCACCATCTTTTAATGTCTTCACCGCAGTATCTACCGAGGCATAAGCAGTTATCATAATCGTTGTGATATCAGGGTCAATCTCTTTGAGCTTGTGGTGTAAATCTGTCCCGTCCATTCCGGGCAGTCTGATATCTAAAAAAACTATATCCCACTTCCCCGGTTTAAAAAGTTCCAATGCTTCATCGGCATCGGCTGCTGTACCGACATTATAATCAAATTCTTGAAACCACTTCGACAACGAATCTCTCACGCTACTTTCATCATCTACAATAAAGATA
>JAJRSF010000040.1 GCA_024278935.1 Candidatus Zixiibacteriota bacterium | reverse complement strand
TACTGTTCTTTCAAATGCAACTCAAGTAATGGTCTCCGCAGGTCCTCCTGCACATATCGTTATTGGTGCCGATGATTGTAACGTGCCTTATTGGTTTACTGTTGCTGAAGAAAACATTATTGTAGCGGTTGTTTCTGATGTTTATTTGAATCCTGTTACAGATTCTACAGTTGTCTATTTCTCAACTGACGAAGGAACTATGAAGTCTCATGAAGAACGTACCGGTGAACTTGAAGGTATCGTTTCTAGTGTCTGGTTCTCAGGTAACAATGTAGCAACTGCCGATGGTATCGTGATGATTATTGCTGAAACTTCTGGCGGTACTGTTGCTGATACTACTTTCTTTATCAACTCATCGTATACTTCTACTATAACAGTTTCAGGCATGCCGGCTTCAATGGTTGCCGACGGTACAGAAAAAGCTACTGTTGTCGTTAGCGGATTTGATGTAAATAATAATGCTGTAGATGGCGGAGTTGATTTTAAAGCTGAAGCAAACTATGTTACTGTCTCAGGTGGAACATTTGAAGATGGTTGTGTTTCTTCAAACGACCGTGTGAAAATTACTTCTACAACTCTTAAAATGGATGGTTCAACACCTGGCGGAAACGATGATGGTATTGGTGCTATTGATAATGTTGTCTTTTGGTCTGGAACTGCTTTTGCCAGTTACTCACTACCATTGGCAACTGGAACTGCCTACTCAGGAAGTTCATCTATTTCAGCTATAGGAACAGCATCAGGTGGTGAAGTCGTCAACGTCTCAGCTTTAATCGCTGACCGTTGGGGTAACCCTTTGGGTGATCATACACTGAATATGACCGCATCCGGTGGTACTGTTTCAGGTGCTACGCAAGAAACTAATGCCTATGGCGAAGCTATTGGCTTTACATGGACTGCTCCTGCTGCTGGTATTGACCCGGTTGATTATACTATTACAATCAATGATACTGACCCTCGTGGTGGTATTATTCTTTCTGTGAAAATCACTGTCGAGTAATATTTGAAACTATATTTTTCCAAAAAAACCGCCTTTTGAGGCGGTTTTTTTTGTCTCAAAGCTTAAATATTTTGCTTTCCAATTCACTGTTTTTTGTATAAATTTATAATTATGCATATGATTGTTGAACCTCAGACTGAAATAAAGACAAACCTGTATAATCGGTTTGCCAAATCTGTTCCAGAAAACCCGAACCATGTTGCCTTTAAAGCAAGTGGTGGCAAAGGGAAAGAATATACCTATCTTGAAGTGTTACAGCTTGTCAAAAAGCTCGCAGGCTTTTTATTACAAGGCGAATTTGCTGACTGTAAAGAGATTGGACTGATTTCTGAAAACAGACCCGAGTGGGGGATTGCATATCTTGCAATTTCTGCCGCAGGCAAAACTGTCGTTCCGATTGATGCAAATTTAAAAGATAAAGAAATCGCATACATTTTTGATCATTCAAATATCGAAACAATATTTACATCGGTACGCTTTGAGTCGTTTCTGCTTGATTCATATCAAAATTTAAAATTGTTTTCATTCAACGAAGCATCTCCAAATTTCTGGATGAATTATCTCAATGATTCGGTACAAATTGATGAGTCCCTTGCTAACGAAAATGACATCGCTGTACTAATCTATACATCAGGTACAACAGGAGACCCTAAAGCAGTCGAACTGACTCATGGCAATCTAATCTCGAACCTCGATGGTATTCAGAAACTGATGAAATTTGAGAAAGATGACATCTTTCTTTCGCTCCTTCCTTTGCATCATACCTTCGAAGCGACCTGTGGTTTCTTGACACCTTTGATGAATCAATGTTCTATTGTTTTTGCTCGTTCATTAAAATCTAAAGAGATTATTGAAGATATAAAATATAATAAAATTACAATCATGATCGGTGTGCCGCTTCTGTTTGAAAAAATGTATCACGCTATTTTACGTTCGATAAATTCTGCTCCAAAATCAAAACAGGTTCTGTTTAAAACTCTATTTTCTCTCTCAGGTTTGAGTTGGAAAACAGGAGGGAAACTTGGACGTAAACTATTTAAACCGCTTCGTGAAAAAGGAAATCTCGATTCGGTTCGTATGTTTGTTTCAGGCGGTGCCGCGATTCCTCCGAGTATAAGTAAATTTTATAACTATATCGGATTCGATTTTATCCAAGGTTATGGTATGACTGAATGTTCGCCTGTGATTACCGCCAACCGTCCCGAAGATATTCAGTTTGGTTCATGCGGAGCTCCTCTTGATGAAGTAGAAGTGAAAATTGATTCACCCGATTCTTTTGGCGTTGGTGAGATTATTACTCGTGGTAAAAATGTCACTCCCGGGTATCGCAACAATCCAAAAGAAACAGCTAATCTTATTCATGATGGGTGGCTATATACCGGAGACTTAGGCAAATTTAAAAACGGACATCTCTTTATTACCGGTCGCAAGAAGAACCTCATAGTCTCGGCGGCAGGTAAAAATATCTATCCTGAGTAAATTGAAGAAAACTTGCTAGGTTCTAATCTGATTATGGAAACGGTCGTGTACGGTCGTGCCAAACAGGGGAGACAAGGCGAAGATGTCTGTGCCATAATTGTTCCTGATATGGAGCAGCTAGTTGTCGAATGTCAGATTGATTCCGAGAACCCAAACCTTGAAACTATCCATTCGATTATAGACTCCGAAGTGAAGAGGTTAAACTCCGAGGTCGCCGATCACAAACGGGTCAATACATTTGAAGTGCAACTTGAAGAGCTCGAAAAAACTTCTACCAAAAAAGTAAAACGCTTTATTTATAAATGATAACTCACTCAAATAAATATTATCACATAATTAGAGTGGACTATAAAATACCTCTCTAAACCTTCCCTGCGAAAGCAGGGATCCAGCCTTAACATATTGTATAATATTAAACAATTACATGCTTAATGCGTCTATTTGATAATTGGTTGATGATAAAAAAGGAGTAGGGGATTTGAAGAAACAATTACTGTTAGTTAGCTTTCTAATATTAGTGTCGATGTCAAACAGTTATGCACTTTCTGAAGCATATAAAATCCAAACTAAGCAACAAGCGTATGATGTAGCTATACATGTGTCGGGCTTTGAACAAGAGATGTTTCCGTTTGATAGCCTTGTCGATAATGACATTATTCTAGACACAATCTTTGACGATAATATTCCATTTTGGGTGCCCGAAGATTCTGGTACATTTATTTGGGTAGTTACCTTTGATGAGTTCAAATATACTCCTGATGCTGTGGATAAGAAAATATACAAAGTGTATCTGATAGCAAAAACAAAACAGTTGATGAAAATAACAGGTCAAGAGGACGTCTCTAAAGAATATTTTATGGATGATTTTACCAAAGAATATTTAATTATAGATAATAAGGGTTGTGGAGAAGAATGGATAAATTTTCCTGATAAACTAAGGTGTCCATTGAGTCTGGCATTGGATAGAGCAATCGTAAGACCAAGAACTGCAAAAGAATTTTATGCGATATATATAAACCAAAAAGATTTAAATCATGAGTCTAGAGCAATTTGGATTATTTATTGTAATGATTTACCTTATAATAAAAATAACCGTTTTACATCTCCTAGAGAGAAAGTCTATCTAGATGGAGGTTCAGGGCATACTCTTACGATATCCACTTTTTAGATGAAACTCTAACTTCTACTTGAATTCAAACTTTAAAATTCTTATAATCAGTTGAGCAGTCAGGACAGGGTTCCCGACGACGCATTGAAATAAAAGGAATCAACTTTGAATTTTAAAACTTTAGAACTCGTAGATAAAAAACTGAGATGGATCGACCAGACGGTTCTTCCGCTTGAAGTATCATATAAAACATCCGACGACTACCAAGAAATTATCACTGCAATAAAACGTCTGGAAGTTCGTGGCGCTCCTGCTATCGGAATCGCTGCTGCCTTTGCGTTGGCAATCGCTGCTGAAAAAGAACAGGACACATACGATGAATTCATCCTAAAAGTTGCCAATGAACTTCGCGACTCTCGCCCGACTGCCGTTAATCTTTTCTGGGCGATTGACCGAATGCTTGATATCTATGTTAAGTATGCTAATGAATCTACTGAAGATATTATCAATGAACTTTTTTACGAAGCAAAATGCATCCACAAAGAGGACATCGCCATGTGTCAGCAGATTGGTCTAAACGGTGCGACTCTTATCAAAGATGGCGACACTATCCTGACTCATTGTAACGCTGGAGCTTTAGCAACCGGGGGGATAGGCACCGCTCTAGCAGTTATGTACACTTGTAAAGAACAGGGCAAGAAGATACAGGTCTTCGCCGATGAAACCCGTCCGCTTCTCCAGGGAGCCAGGCTGACCGCATGGGAACTTCAACAGGAAAATATCGATGTTACCCTCATCACAGATAACACCGCAGGTATGCTGATGCGTCAAGGCAAAATTGACCATGTCATTGTTGGTGCTGACCGAGTGACGAATAACGGCGATGTTGCCAATAAAATCGGAACCTATGCTGTTGCGGTGCTAGCCAAAGAACATGGCGTACCGTTCTATGTTGCACTCCCAGATTCTACGTATGACAAATCTCTTGAAACGGGCGATGAAATAATTATCGAAGAGCGGTCTTCTGAAGAAGTAACCAAAGGCTTCGGAAATCAAACTGCCCCTGATAATGTCAAAGTGTATTCACCGGCTTTTGATGTGACCCCTGCCGAGTATGTCAGCTATTATATTACTGATAAAGGACTTCAAAAAGGAATGCGTGAAGAGTGAGGCACCCTTCCAAATGAAAAGATTTAAAACTATAAAAAAACTGATGCACTCTCTGAACTACGATCTCTTTAGACGAGAGAAAGAGATAGAACTATCAGTACAAGAATTATCTCTACCAACGAGAACAATTCCTGAACCTCCAAAAGCAAACCTGCCTTCAATAGAAGAACTCTATCTTCTCTTTGATAAAATAAATATAACGTACTTCGACAACAAACTTCCTCAGGCAAAGATTGAATATTCAACTCGCATGACAAACGCCGGGTCGTATACGCCTGCTTTAAAACTGATTAAAATTTCTAAGAAGTATCATGAGATTTTCCCCGATGATATCGAAGATACGATGAAACATGAGATGATACATATCATTCATTTTTATCATAATGCGGAATTTAAAAAAGAGGCAGCCCGAATTGGTACGACTCTAAAGGCAAAGCCGCACCCATCATTGCGACGTAAAGCTAAGTATCTATATCTTTGTCCGGGTTGTAAAAAAGAATACCCTCGTCAGAAAAGGCTCCGCATGGCGTCATGTGGAAGCTGTTCTGACAAGAGTAAGTATGACAATCGTTTCAAATTGAAACTCGTCAAAAAATAATTCTATGCTTCTATAACAGTCTCTTCTTCTAGCTCTTCACCGACAATCTCATTGATAAGTTCGGTTACTTCTGCCAGTGCCTCAATATTTCCACTTTGGGCAAAGAATTTAATCAGCTTCAAAAGTACAATTTGTGGATTTCCGACACAGCTAACTATCCGACCATCTTTAGACACGCCCAAACCTGCTTTTTTAGCATGCCTGAGAGCTGTTTTTTCGCCGACAGCTTTAGACTGTTTTTTGATAGCATTTTCAAATAGAGTTAAATAAGTTTCCATGACTTTCCTTATATAGCAAATAAAAATAGGTATATAATAGTTATCGGTTAAAATCACTTTTTTATAATCAAAAATTATGTTAATCAGGAGAATAAATTAGTTTTCCAAACAAGATGCTTATCTTGGGTTTATTTTTGCTAAATTATGGTATAATTATATACAAATGGTCAAGATAATTAAATATGAATAAGATTTGTATTGAATTTTGTCAAAATCAAGTAGTTCTACTATTGACCTATAGCAGAATCTTAACTAAATTCTTATATACTAATTATCTGCTCTATAAAGCAAAACTCATAGAATAGGAGATACTATGTCAGAAACAAATGATAGTAAATGTCCATTCACTGGGACTAGTCAACCGCATACTAAGGCAGGGTATCAGTCAAATGCTGATTGGTGGCCAAATCAATTAAACTTGAAGATTCTTCATCAAAATTCTCCTCTTACTAATCCAATGGGAACTAAATTCAATTATGCTGAAGAGTTTAAAAGTCTTAACCTAAATGATGTAAAAAAAGATATCTTTGATCTGATGACAACATCGCAAGACTGGTGGCCAGCTGACTATGGTCATTATGGACCTCTTTTTATCCGCATGGCTTGGCATAGTGCTGGAACTTACCGGATAGGGGACGGTCGAGGAGGTGCATCTTCAGGTACTTTGCGATTTGCCCCTCTTAACAGTTGGCCAGATAATATTAATCTGGATAAAGCACGAAGACTACTTTGGCCAATCAAGAAAAAATATGGAAAAAAATATCTTGGGCTGACCTTATGATCCTATCTGGTAATTGTGCCTTGGAATCTATGGGATTCAAGACATATGGTTTCGGTGGAGGTCGCGAAGATATTTGGGAACCGGAAATCGATATCAATTGGGGGTCTGAAACTGAATGGCTTGGTGACAAACGTTATAGTGGCGAACGAGACCTTGATAAACCTCTTGGAGCTGTTCAAATGGGGCTAATATATGTCAATCCTCAGGGTCCAAATGGTGAACCAAGTGCTCTTGCAGCAGCAAAAGATATTAGAGAAACTTTTGCTCGAATGGCGATGAATGATGAAGAGACAGTTGCTCTTATAGCTGGGGGACATACTTTTGGAAAAACTCATGGTGCCGCAGATCCTGATCAATATGTTGGTCGTGAACCCGAAGGTGCTGATATTGAAGAGCAAGCTCTTGGTTGGAAAAGTAGTTATAAGAGTGGAAAAGGTGAGGACACAATTTCAAGTGGTCTTGAAGGTGCTTGGACACCTACTCCAATCAAATGGGACAATAGTTTCTTTGAAACTCTATTTGGTTATGATTGGGACTTAGTAAAAAGCCCTGCTGGTGCATGGCAATGGGTTCCGACAGACCCAGCAGCTTCAGATTCTGTTCCAGATGCACATGATAAATCAAAAAAACACGCTCCGGTCATGTTAACTACTGATCTTGCCCTACGGATGGATCCAATTTATGCTCCTATCTCAAAACGATTCTTAGAAAATCCTGATGAATTTGCTGAAGCTTTTGCGAAAGCATGGTATAAACTAACACATCGAGATATGGGACCTCTTGATAGATATCTTGGTCAAGAAGTTCCAAATGAATCTTCGATATGGCAAGACCCAATACCTGAAAAAAATTATGAGTTGATCAATGATCAAGATGTTGTGCTTTTAAAGAACAAAATTTATGAATCGGGATTGACTATTTCTCAGCTTGTCACAACTGCATGGGCATCAGCTTCAACCTTTCGATGGACTGATAAACGTGGTGGAGCAAATGGTGCACGTATAAGATTGGCACCACAAAAAGGGTGGGATGTAAACCAACCAGTTCAACTAGAAAGTGTATTGAAAGTATTAGAAGAAATTCAATCAAGTTTCAACAGTACACAATCTGGTAAAAGGATGGTCTCGCTCGCTGATTTGATAGTTCTTGGAGGTTGTACTGCTATTGAAAGGGCAGCAAAGAATGCAGGGCAACAAGTAGCGGTTCCGTTTTCTGCAGGACGAACAGATGCTACTCAGGATCAAACCGATATTGACTCTTTTGCAGTACTCGAACCGACTTCTGATGGTTTCCGCAACTATATACAAAATGGAGAAATTCAACAAGCTGAAGGGAAACTTGTAGATCGTGCACACTTACTAAATTTGACTGCTCCTGAAATGACAGTACTTATAGGTGGCATGCGAGTGCTTAATACAAATGCTGATGGCTCTAGTTTAGGCTTGTTTACAAAAAAAACAGAGTCGTTAACTAATGACTTTTTTATAAACCTTTTAGACTTGAACATAAAATGGCAAAAATCTACAGAATCTGAAGGTCTTTTTGAAGGTATTGATCAACAAACGAATGAACCTAAATGGAATGCAACCCGAGTTGATCTCATATTTGGATCAAATTCACAACTAAGAGCTATCGCTGAAGTGTATGCATGCGATGACTCTCAAGTGATGTTTGTTAATAACTTCGTTGCAGCTTGGACTAAAGTCATGAACTTAGATAGATTTGATCTAACTTAGATTTTACAGAAATTCCCCCTAAACGTGAGGTTTACTAAATAGACCTCACGTTTTTTTTAGAATGAGATTCATTTATTGATAAGAATGAAATCACTTCAAAAGAATCATCCTATTTGAAAATCTAAAAATTATAATTTTGTGATAATATCTTCTTTGATTTTTTGAATATATTTTGTACAATAAGATTTCAAAATAGAATATAGTTAAAATAAACCTTTTTAAGACATTATAGAATAAGGAAGTACAAAATGGATCAAAATTGTTGTCAACCGAAAATTGCTGTTGGTGCTGCTGCTCCGACATTTGAACTGAATGCATTTCAAAATGGCGAATTTAAAACTGTCAAATTAGAAGATTATAAAGGCAAATGGGTTGTTATCTTTTTCTACCCTGCAGATTTTACATTTGTCTGCCCAACCGAACTTGGTGACTTAGCAGATAACTATGCTAAATTCCAGGAAATGAATGTTGAAATTTTAGCAGTATCAACTGACTCACATTTCAGTCATAAAGCATGGCATGACTCTTCTGAATCAATCAAAAAAATCACCTATCCTATGCTTTCTGATAGAACTGGTTCTATGTCCCGAGATTATGGTGTGATGATTGAAGAAGTAGGCGAGACACATCGTGGTACATTTATTATTGACCCAGAAGGTAGCTTACGTTCTATTGAAGTCAATCATGACCAAATCGGACGTTCAATCTCTGAATTGATGCGTAAATTACAAGTCGCTCAGTTTGTACATGAAAATAACGGTACAGTTTGTCCTATGAACTGGAAACCGGGTGATGCACCATTAAAACCAGGTGTTGATTTAGTCGGAAAAATCTAATTTCTGAATAGTCCTGATAAACGCTTAAACAGTAATTGTTTGAGCGTTTTTTTTTGTCTGTTTTTAGAAAATATCCCTTTACTTTTTGGCCTATTTATCGTAAAATAGCACTTAAGATTAAACCTCGTAATAGGTTGTGTCTAATCAGAGGGGTAGAAGCTATTGTCAGAAATGCTCGAAAAACATGGTTTATTTTAATTTCACCTGTTGACATCTGATTTTAATTTTATATCTTTGAAAGCTATTTTAGAAAAAAATATTTACGTATATATAGGAATTGAAATGAAAACATTTATACCAAAAATTGACCCGGCAAACAGAAAATGGCATGTCATTGATTTAAATGACTTAGTCCTCGGTCGGGCTGCCTGCAAAGTTGCTGATATTTTACGCGGTAAAAACAAAACTATTTTTTCTCCTCATATGGATTGTGGTGACCATGTCATTATTATTAATGCGGAAAAAGTTAAAGTAAACGGTAAAAACAAACAAGATCAAATTCGCTATTACAACTATTCCGGATACCCAGGTGGTCTCAGAACTACAAAATTTTCTGAACTGATTGTAAAAAAACCTGAAGATGTTTTTAAGTTTGCCGTAAAACGTATGTTACCGAAAAACAAACTCGGTCGTAAAATTTACAAAAAATTACATGTTTATGCAGGTACTGATCATCCGCATACAGCACAACAACCTGAACAATTAAAATTGTTTTAATATAAAAGAAAGAATATGGAAAAACAAAAATTTGCAGCAACCGGAAGACGTAAAGAATCTACAGCACGTGCGACTTTGATACCAGGTTCTGGTAAAGGCACAGTGAATGGTAAGAAATTAGAAGATTACCTGACACGTGACACTTTGATCAATCATGCTTTACGTCCACTCGAAATAACAGAAAATCTCGGTAAATACGATATTATCTGCTCTGCTCGTGGTGGTGGTCTTTCTGGGCAGGCTGGTGCTATTCGTTTAGCTATCGCTCGTGCTTTAAAGGTTATGGATCCGGATCTCCGTGCGATACTTCGTGCCGGTGGTTTCTTGACCCGTGATGCTCGTGAAGTTGAGCGTAAGAAATACGGACAGCCTAAAGCCCGTAAAAAATTCCAATACTCAAAACGTTAAACTGAGTATTACTATCCCTCATCTTTGTATGAGGGAAATAAACAGTCCTGGCTGACTTTGCTACAGGTCCCGCATTTGTGGGTGTAGTATTTGGAAGAAGCCGGGGTAAAGTAAACCGTGTTACCAAAGGATTCAAATGTTATCACCTGAAGTAAAAGAACTTCTTGAAGCAGGGGTACATTTTGGTCATCAGACCAGACGATGGAACCCAAAGATGAAACCGTTTATCTTCTGTGCAAGAAACGGTATCTACATTATTGATCTCTCCAAAACTCTCAGTTCACTAAACAAAGCCAAAGAAAAAGTTCGCGAAGTTGTAAGCCGTGGAAAAACTATTTTGTTTGTTGGTACAAAAAAACAAGCAAAAGAAGTTTTAGTCGGTGAAGCACAACGTTGTGGTGGTTTCTGGATTACCGAGCGTTGGCTTGGTGGTATGTTGACAAACTTCAACACTATCAAAGAATCTATCAAAAAGCTTAAAGATATCGAGCGGATGAGAGAAGACGGTTCTTTAGAAAAATTTACAAAAAAAGAACGTGGGAAAATTGAAATTAAAGCTGCCAAACTGCAAAAAGTTTTGGGCGGTATTAAAAATATGAATTTCCTCCCTGGTCTTATGATTGTTGTTGATGCCAAAAAAGAACAGATTGCTGTTGCTGAAGCCAAAATTCTTGGTATTCCGGTGATTGGTATTATTGATACCAACGCTGATCCTGATCCTATTGATTTCCCGATCGCTGCCAATGATGATGCTATCAAATCTATTAGAATTCTTATTAAACAGTTAGTTGATGTTGCCTATGAAACAAAACATTCTGTCTCTCAGGAAATGATTGAAACTGCTGTAGAACAAGATAGAAAAGCCCCAGTAAGTACATATGTATCTGAAGAAAAATCTACTGATACAGATGAAAAGAAAAAAGATAAATAGTTTTTTAGAAAGTTAATATAATGGAAATAAATGCTAAAATGGTAAAAGAGCTTCGGGATAAAACCGGAGCCGGAATGATGGACTGTAAAAAAGCCCTCAAAGAAACAGATGGTGACCAAGAAAAAGCTGCTGCCTATTTAAGAGAACATGGTATCGCAAAAGCTGCTTCTAAAGAAGGTCGTACTACTGCTGAAGGTGCTATCGCAACCTACGTACACGCAGGTGATAAACTTGGCGTGATGATTGAAATTAGTTGTGAAACTGATTTTGTTGCTCGTACTGATAATTTTAAAGCATTCTGTAAAGATGTCGCTATGCATGTTACTGCCTCAAATCCACAATGTGTAAATCGTGAAGATGTCGATCAAGAACTTATCGCAAAAGAACGTGAAATGTTCAAAAACGAAATGCTCAACGAAGGCAAACCAGAAAAAATTATAGATAAAATCGTTGATGGGAAAATTGAAAAATACCTCAGCGAAATAGTTCTTATGGAACAACCTTTTGTTAAAGATAATGATCTCGCTATTGGTGAACTATTGAAAAGAACTATTGGTGAACTCGGTGAAAATATGGGAATTAAAAGATTCACTCGCTTTAGTTTAGGTGAGTAATATGGAATCTGATAGTTCAACTCCTCATTTCAAAAGAATTCTTCTAAAAGTTTCCGGTGAAGCCCTCATGGGTACCGGAAACTTTGGTATCGACACCAAAACTGTCGAATTTATTTGTGAACAAATCAAAGAGATCAAAGACCTTGGGATAGAAACCGGGGTTGTTGTTGGTGGCGGGAATATTTTCCGTGGACTCGGTGCATCCGAACGTGGTATGGATAGAGTTACCGCCGACAATATGGGCATGCTCGCAACTGTGATTAACTCACTTGCTCTTATGGATACGCTCGAACAGATGGGTGTCTATACCAGAGTGATGTCTGCTATTAGTATGGAAGCTATTGCGGAACCATATATCAGGCGACGTGCTGTCAGGCATATGGAAAAAGGTCGCTTAGCGATTTTTGCTGCCGGTACCGGGAACCCATATTTCACAACAGACACGGCAGCATCACTTCGTGCTATTGAAGTAGGTGCTGAGATTTTTATTAAAGCTACCAATGTCGATGGTGTCTATTCTGCTGATCCAAAAAAAGATCCAAATGCAAAGTTTTTTCCGAAATTAAAATATATGGAAGTATTAACCAAGGAATTAAAAGTTATCGATGCTACAGCTATTTCTCTGCTCAAAGATAACGGGATTCCAATTCGTATTATTGATCTACACACTCCGGGCAATCTTAAAAAAGTTGTCATGGGTGAAGAAATAGGAACTTTAATTTCATAAACGGCTTAAACTCTAAGCGGGAGTTACAAGTATGTTAGAAGAACTAAAAAAAGATGCAGCTGAACGAATGTACAAAAGTGTAGAAGCAACAGCGAAAGATTTTTCTTCAATTAGAACAGGGAAAGCATCAATACATCTTCTTGACTCTGTCAAAGTAGATGCTTATGGTTCTGTAATGCCACTTAATCAAGTTGCAACAGCTTCCTCGCCTGAACCTAGGCTTTTAGTTGTTACCGCGTTTGATAAAGGAACAGTTGGTGATATTTTAAAAGGTATCCAAAAAGCAGACTTAGGATTAAATCCTATTGCTGAAGGTGCTGTTATCAGAATTCCGATTCCGGCTCTCAACGAAGAACGTCGGAAAGAACTTGTCAGGCAATGTAAAAAAGCTGCCGAAGATGGTAAAATTGCAATCCGAAATGTACGTCGTGATGCAAATGAACATGCCAAAGCTGCTCAAAAAGCAAAAGAAGTGTCAGAAGATCAGGAAGCTGATTTGCACGATGAGATTCAAAAATTGACTGATAAACATACCAAAGAAATTGATGATATGTTTGTTAAAAAAGAGGCAGAGGTAATGGAAGTTTAAATTACTTTTGTGTCAGAATTTAAAGCGAGGTTTATGCCTCGCTTTTTTTATAATCTGTCATGCTGAGCACCCTGCAGGGTGTGAGCTTGTCGAAGTATGTTCAAGTAAATGAACTAAAAACGAATATCAAACGGGATAATACCCTTCGATATATTGCTTCAAATATCTGTTCTCAACTTCAATATCATTTTCTTTTGCTTTGACAATATCACCAATCGAAATCAATCCAATCAACTTACTTTCATCAACAATAGGAATATGACGAATTTTGTTTTTGGTCATTAAGTTTGAGATATACTCAATATTATCTTCTGCGACACCAACAATAAGTTCTGTTGACATAAAATTAAAAACTGCCAACTCATCAAAATGCGAACGATTTTCAAAAATCGCTTTAAAAATATCCTTGTCTGAAATAATTCCA
Source organism: Candidatus Zixiibacteriota bacterium (assembly GCA_024278935.1). GTDB lineage: Bacteria > Zixibacteria > MSB-5A5 > GN15 > FEB-12 > QQUK01. Next base: position 16,955 of record JAJRSF010000040.1, on the reverse strand, counting down.
ATCAGACTGCCATTCTCTTCAATAGGAAGACAGCTGATTTTATTCTGAATCAGACATTCCATAGCTTTTACAATTGTCTGCTGTTTGCCAATTGTATGTATTGTACTATTTGTGCTTTGGAGTAACTCTTTAACGGTCATGAATACCTCCAGAATTTAAGATTAAATTTCTACTGTTTATATGTCTAACAATAACTTTCTTAAAAAAGTGCCTGAAGAGTGTGATATTCTTTGAGAGTTTGCTGGCGTTTATATTTATAAATAACTATATTATTTTGATTATGTCAATACTTAAGAAGAATACATGGGTAATAATTGTCTTTGTTTCGGTTTGCGTTCTAGCCTTATCGCTTGTCGCACAAGAAGAAACAGACGAAATATTAGTGCATTATAAATCACGGGCAAGTGAAGTTTTTAACGGACGAAACCCTCTGTTGTCCGGTCTAAAATTTTCTTTTGAAGCAACAACTTATTATAAATTATTTGATGAAGAAAAAAACACTTTTATTATTGATTCGATTATTGCGGACTATTATTACAGTTTCGAAAAAATAGATTCTATAAATGTAATAGCTTCCTCAAAGGATGACCCTGACACACTTGATTTAAAATATCCGAATATTTTTATCGGTGACTACTTGTATAATTTTTATCCAAACGACACCGGTGGTAAAGATCTTTCTATCGGGTTTGATAGCAAAGATGTCAATCCGAATATCCCTATCGGTCTTGCCATAGTCGACCGAGATTATTATTTTTTGAAACGTTTATATATGTATTATATGAATGAACAAAAAGTAGAACGTGCCTCAAAATCATTTCGATTTGTAGAAATTGATGGGTTCATTTTCTCTGACTCTGTATGGGAACTCAAATCGAAAAGCGGAATTTTTACAACTGAATATTTTAGAGTTGAAACAGGAATTCGTAACATTAAAATTCAGAGATAAATAAATAAATCATGACAGAAAATATAGAAGCACTCAAAGATAAAATTTTAGCAAACAAAGATTCAATTCCAAAACATATTGCAATCATCATGGATGGTAATGGGCGTTGGGCAGAGAAACAAGGTAAACCGAGAACATTCGGACACGAGGCAGGCGTTACTGCTGTGCGTGAGGTTGTCAAAGCAGCCTCGGATGTCGGAGTAAAATATCTTACTCTCTATACTTTCTCTATCCAAAATTGGAACCGTCCCAAAGATGAAGTCTCAGCCCTTATGTCGCTCTTGAGTAAATCGACAACTAGTGAACTTGCTGAAATGATTAAAAACGATGTCAAACTTCGCACGATTGGACATATCCATTCGCTGCCAACAGTTCGTCGAGTTGCTTTGGAACTTGCTGTTGCTAAAACAAAAAAGAACAAAGGTCTAATTCTGACACTTGCCTTAAACTATGGCGGGCGTACTGAAATTCTCGATGCGGTTAAGGCACTGGCGAATTCTGTACGAAGCGGATTGATTGATCTGTCTGAAATCGATGCTGATCTGTTTTCTGACTTTCTCTACACCTCTGATATGCCTGACCCTGACTTGATGATTCGTACTTCAGGTGAACAACGGATTTCAAATTTCCTTCTCTGGCAAACAAGTTATACCGAGCTATATATTATTGACACTCTTTGGCCTGATTTTCAAAGAGAAGAAATGTTTAAAGCTATTTTGGATTACCAAACTCGAGAACGACGATTTGGAAAAGTGAGTGCCGACCAAAATGAATAAAAATATGATTGCCCGTATCTCTGTTGCTCTTGTCGCTATCCCTGCAATTTTATGGATATGCTACCAAGATATGATTTGGTTAATGGGACTCGTATCATTTATAACGATTATTGGAATGATTGAGTATTTATTGCGAAGTAAATTTCTACCAAATCAGCGATCATTTTGGGTCGGAATGATTACAATGTCTTTAATCTTTATATGGCCTTTTGTTATGACTCGTTTTAATTACTTGCATCCATATATCCCATTTCTGCTTGTAATGATACTTTTAGCTATAATAATCTTGACAAGAAATAAACCAATGAATAATCCTTTTTATAAAAAACTTAGATTGTTAAGTGGTATGGCCTATATCGGTTTTCTATTTCCATATGTTTTTATAGTTTCAATCTCAAACGAAAAATCCTTTATAAGCGCAGGTGATTGGATGTTGTTTCTATTACTAATTCTTTGGGTTGGAGATTCAATGGCACTATTTGTAGGTAAGTCTATTGGTAAACATAAACTTGCTCCAACAGTTTCTCCAAATAAAACAGTAGAAGGATTTATTGGCGGGCTACTTGGCGCTGTACTTGTTGGAATAATTATGTACTATTGGAAATTTAATTCTATAGAATGGTATCATGTGCTTTTAATAGCATTTTTTAGTTCAATTTTTGGTCAGGTAGGGGATCTTATAGAATCAATGTGGAAACGTTCAATTGACATTAAAGATTCATCTAATATAATTCCGGGGCATGGTGGAATCCTAGATAGATTTGACTCACTTTTGTTAGCTGCACCATTTATGTATTGTTATAAAATAATATTTAATTTGATTTGAAAATACTTGACTACATCTTCGCTGCACGACCGCTTCTGCACCTACCGGTTTGGTCAGTCTATCTCGTAACACTATTCTATCATCTTCAGCTATCAAAAGACCAATTTGCACTTCAAGATATATTGATGCTTCTTGCCTTAACTCTGGCAACATCGGCATCGTATTATATTAACCAAATCTATGACTACGAATCAGATTTAATAAATGACAAGCTCGGCTTCTTGCAAAAAGAATACATTTCGTTCGGTGAAATGAAAACGCTCTATTATATATGTGCAATTCTTTCAATTGCTATCGCATTTTACCTCTCAATTTTTGCAGGCGTCCTAATTGTAATACTTCTATTGCTCGGTGCTATCTATTCAGCACCTCCGTTTCGTTTGAAAGACCGACCAATCTTAGGACTATTAGCCAATGCCATCGGCTACGGATTTATCGTTCCGTTCACAGTCATGCCCGATATGACTTTTCATAACAACGGGCTTCTCGGATGGGACACTCCTTTTTATTTCAGTCTCACAATCGGAGCAATTTATCTGCTCACAACAATCCCTGATAAAGAGGGGGATAATCTAAGTGGTAAAAAAACTTTAGCCGTGATCTTATCAATTCCAATGATCAAACTATTGGCGTTACTCTTGTTGTTAGATTCAGCCGCAGTTGCCTATAATTCCGGCTTTACAATTCTTCTAATTCTTTCAATAATCTCAACTTTAGTATTATGCCTGTCGCTTTTTTCCGAATCGGAAAAAATTCTCTTTTTGTCAATAAAATTGCCGATACTACTATTAACAGTTGTAGCCGGATATTTTTTCTGTTTCTACATAATCTTTATTGTTGCTCTGATAATCATCACTCGGCTATATTATAAAAAACGATTTAATATGGAATACCCAAAGCTGACATGAAAAATCTGATACTTATAATTCTTATTCTGTCTTTGACAGGATGCGTCACTCATCCTCGGTACCGCACCGGAGGTTTTGAAACCAGACCGGAAGTGAAGCACCTTGATGGCTCCCCGACAACATCGGAAAATATCAAGTTTGGACTTATCCTGCAGTCATATCTTGGGAAGCCATACAAAGGAAAATCAAAATACGAAGATGGGCTCGACTGTTCGCATTTTACTCGTTCGGCATTTAAAAAATATAATGGCACAATCCTGCCACAGACTGCCGCACTCCAATATGCATCAGGCAAAGAGATTCATTTCAGGCATATTCGATATGGCGATTTAGTCTTTTTCAATACAGTGAAGAAAAAAGTTTCCCATGTCGGAGTCTATATTGGCAACCGTCAGTTTATCCACGCCTCAACATCACGCGGTGTTATTGTCAGTCACCTTGATGAAAAGTACTGGTCAAAACGGTATGTCGGTGCAAGACGATATTAGTTGGGCAAATATCTTTATTTGATATATTCTGCAAATCTTTCGTATAATACTCTATGACAAAAACTGATATGAAACTCAAGCTCAAAAATCTTCCGACAGCATCGGGAGTATATCTGTTTAAAAACAGAGCGGGCAAATATATTTATATCGGTAAAGCAAAAAACCTGAAAAATCGTGTCCGCACATATTTTCAATCAATACAAAGACTTGATGCAAAAACCGCTCGGATGATTTCAAAAGCGGTCGACTTTGAACTGATGGAAACAGCCAACGAAGTAGAGGCATTAATCCTCGAAGCAAATTTAGTTCGTGAACATAAACCACAGTACAATGTTGATTTAAGAGATGACAAACATTTCCCATATATAAAAATTACCACCAAAGACCCGTTTCCGAGAGTGCTGATTGTTCGTAGGATGGAAAACGATGGTGCCACTTATTTTGGTCCTTATACAAACGCCAAAGGGATGCGTCGCACAGTGCATTTTCTGACAGGACTTTTCAAAATCAGAACCTGTTCCTACACGATTCCGCACCCAAAGGGAAAACTTTACGATGTCTGTTTAGACTATCGTATCAACCGATGCGGAGGTGCTTGTGCCGGGCATCAAACTCAGGAAGACTACAAAGTTTTGATCGATTCTGTACTCATGGTTCTTTCGGGGAAATCAAACAAGTTGATAGCATCGCTTACTGAAAAGATGAAAGCTGCCTCAGTTGAAATGAATTTTGAAGAGGCTGCCGAGTTTCGTGATAAAATTGAAGCTCTAATCTCTGTCAAAGTAAAACAAAATGTTGATGTTGGCGAAATTGTCAACCGTGATATTATCTCAATCGCTCGTGAAGATAAAGATGCTGTTGCTGTTGTCTTGCAGATACGGGAAGGTGCTTTAATAGGGCGGCAGGATTTTCAACTTCGTTCAGAAATAGATGAGACCAATCAGATTATTTACGATACTTTTGTCACTCAGTATTATAATCATCAACCGAATATGCCATCGCAAATTTATCTCCCGATAGAACTTCCTGACACAAAACTTCTTGAAACATGGTTCAAAAAAGAAAAGGGAAGCAAGGTCAAGATTGTCACTCCGAAAATCGGCGACAAGGTTCGGCTTGTCGATTTAGCTGCCCGCAATGCTCGGCTATTGCTTGATGAACTGCTTATCAAAAAAATGACCTATACCGAGCGTACATCCAAGATGGTAACATCGCTCAAAGATGATCTCAAACTTTCACGGTCACCTCGTTCGGTTGTCTGCTTTGATATTTCCAATACAGGCGATACCGATGCGGTTGGGTCGTGTGTTTATTTCGAAAATGGGAAACCGAAAAAATCGCAGTATCGACATTTCAAAATTAAAGGAGTCAAAGGGCAGGATGATTTTAAGATGATGCGGGAAGTTATCGGTCGATATTTTTTCAGAATCAAAGATGAAAAATTGACACCGCCTGATTTGGTTGTTGTAGACGGTGGTAAAGGACAGCTCTCATCGGTAGTTGCAGAACTCAATTATCTTGGTTTTGACAAACAACCGATTATAGGTCTTGCCAAACGACTCGAAGAAGTTTTCCTTCCCAACAACAGCGACCCGATGACGATTAGCAAAAGCTCACCATCGTTGATACTGCTCAAACAAGTTCGTGATGAAGCTCATCGCTTTGCGATTACCTATAACCGTAAGGTTCGTTCGAAACGAACGATCACATCGGCTCTTGATAATATCAAAGGGGTCGGTCCTTCGAAGCGTGATGCTTTGCTTAAGAAATTCGGCTCGGTCAAACGTATCAAAGAAACCGCTCCAGAGACACTCGTCGAACTTAACGGCATCAATCTTAAACTCGCCAAAACTATCCTCTCCGAACTGAAATCGAAATAATCAAACTTAATAAAATTATAGGGTACGGGCCTGCTCGAACCTCATATTGGAGGAGGCGTGCCAGTAGGGAAGAACCCTTTAGTGGTTCTGTTATTAAGTATTAGATCTAATTTGGATTACCGGCTAAAATAAAACCACCCCAAAGATATGGATGTCCATGTCCTTCGGAATCGCGTGAGTTTTTTAACAATTCTAAAGCTGCTTCTCTTAATGACTTTTGTTTGCTCATACCACCAAACCAGTTTTGGTAGAATAAACTCATCAAATCTGATGTCTGTTTGTCAGGGACTTTCCATAAGCTCATAAGAATTGTTTTAGCACCGGCAATTTGAAAGGCTCGTCGCAAGCCAAAGACTCCCTCGCCATTGACAACCTCACCGACTCCTGTTTCGCAGGCAGAGAGAGTTACAAGGTCTGTACCGATCAGGTTTAATGAAGTCACTTCAAGAGCAGTTAAAAAACCATCATTGCGAGTATTCAAACTGGTACTTTCTGCCGTCGTATGATTGGCTCCTGCTAAAACTAAGCCCGACCGAAGTAATGGACTTGTTAGTGAATTTTGTTTTGACTCTTCACAGAAAAAACCATGCGTAGAAATATGTAAAATTTGAGGAGGCGATAGTTTTCTTAAATTTTCTTCGGTAGCATCTTCTTTATAAAATTCTAGAACTCTGTTTTTATCGTTCTGCTCTAAGTAAAACGTTACAAGTTTTTTACTTTCAATATTCGTATATTGCAGAGGGCTAAACTTTTGAGCTATACATCCATGATCGAGAATATCCCCTGAACGTAGAGGATTTAAAAATTTAAGAGTGTCATTGTCTATGTTGTCCCTGAGCATTCTCTTATTATATTCGTTTAAGTAATCAAAGTCCGGGTCTGCTATAACAGCAAGAAGATTGTTTGCGGTGTTACTATTACCAAACTTTAAAAATTCTCTCCCGGATGATAGATAACTAATTTGATAATCTTCTATAAGATACCTGTTGTTATCCTGTGCTAATATTTCAAATGGAATCAGATTGAGGACATTGTCAGGTGAAATAAATATTTGTTTTATCCCTTTTAATCTCTCTTTAAAAGGTGCTACAAGAATTTTGTATAACTGGTTTGTTGTTTCTCGTAGTTGTTTCTCTGAATATTTTACTCGTGATGAAAAGACTTCTGTTGGAGACTGATGTAGTTTCTTCCGCATTTTAAAAACCAAAGAATTAATCTTGAAAGCATCGCCTAACTTGACTAACTTGATAGTACCGTTCTGCTCAAGTGTGTAGCCGACATAGTTTGCACAAGGAATACTATCGAGCAGATTAAATGGGGTGTATCGTATGATGTCAATGAAGATTGCACTATCAGGAATGTTTTGAGATAGCTCATCGATGCTTAAGTTATTATAATCTTTTTGTTCCTCAAATACTGAACAGACTAAACTTATTTCTGCCTCTATTGAATCACGTGTATGTAATAATTTTTCAATCTTATTTTGAATAGATTTGTTCATATTAAATTGTGCTGAAATCATCATGTTGGAAATTTTAGAACAGGATTTTGTATATGACTCTATCAGTTTTGTTGTTTCTTTTTTTTCAGAACAATAAGAAATTTCTTTATCACTTGCTAACGCATCTATAACTAAGGCTTTGCTTTTTAAAATCATCTCGACTACTGCCTTGTTTCCCTGCTCGGAATTTTGTTGTAACGCAAAAGTAATAAGAGGGTCAAAAATTAGTGGATGGTTTTTTGTATATAATAACTTTTGTTCAGATGATGCGTAGGTGAATACATTTGAAATGAAATCACGGCGTGCTTTTAATCCTGACTGAATATTTAGCAAGCATGATTGCCAGTTGCCAATATAGCCTTGGAGTGATGCAAGTTTCAGTTGCGAGTTTATTCTGTTCGGGTGACTGCTATGAAATATTTTTTTGTTTTCTTCAAGTGCCTTTGATAAATATTTATCTGCCTTGGTAAGTTTGTTTTGCGACAGGTACAGGTTCCCGATACTATAATAAGTTCTCGCAAGTTCGAATGTATTATCTGATTCATTATTAATGTAAATTTCTAAAACATCAAAATAAACTTTTTCAGCTTCGGCATATTTTTTCTGCCCTGCGTACGAGTCGGCTAGATCTATAATACTAAAAGCTGTACGAATGCTATTGGCTCCATGTTGTTTTGTACGAAAAGCAATGACTTCTTTCAGGATAGATTCAGATTTATCAAAATATCCTAGGGCATTGTAGCACCTGCCACTTGATTTAGATTTGCTATGCGAATTGATGGTGTTGCTTCTTTCAAGCCTTCAATAGCCAAACATTGATTGAAATACTTTACTGCTTCCTCATATTTACCTTGCACCAGATATAGAGAAGCAAGATTATTTAATGGGATGTTCATTATAGGGTCGTTATGGTCAAAAACTTTTTCATAGGCTGATTTTGTTTCTAATAATATTGGTTCGGCTAAAGCGTATTTTCCGCTTTCGGTTAAGATTATTGTTATTATTGTTTGGCAGTCAGCAACGAAGATGTGATCTTCACCAAAGCGATCTCTTGCTAATTTAATAGTACGATTGTAATAATGTTCAGATTTTTCAAAGTCATTCGCATATAAACATTGAGCACTTTTATAATAATAAGGCTCATATAATTCCCAATAGTTTTCCCCATATTTGTTTTCCAATACAGCGATGGAACTATCGAGGTAAATAATAGCATCTTCTTGTTTATAACTAAATACGTATACTGCTCCTTTGTAACAATAAGATCGCCAAAGTTCGGGACTGTTTTCTCCAAAAGTTCTTTTGAGAATTTGAATCGAACTATCCAATAAACTTAATGCTTCATCATATTTAGAATCATTGATGAGTAAAAAACCTAGCAATTCCATTCCCTGCACAACTTCGGGATGGTCATAGCCGAGATGGTTTGTTAAAACATCTATAGCATGATGCGTAGTTGGTATTATTTTTTTTCCTAAGAGAAATTTTTCACCGATGACAGAAACTTTGTACAAAATTCGCCCGGCAAATAAACTTGTAGAATCTATCAGGTTGTTTATTGCCTGTGCTTCTTTTAAAAGTGAATCGGTAGCTTTGTAATTTCCAAGTTCAAACTTACACACCGCTAATTTATAGAGTGCATAGGCGTGTTGAATGCTTGTTTGACCAAAAATATTATTGATGCTATCTAATAATGATTGGTTGATTGTGTTGGATTTCTCAAATTCTCCGATTTCAAGTAAGGAATCAGAATAGATATACTTCTGCGATAAGATTTCTAAATGAGGGTTTTTGAAAATAGTGCTGCTCAGTATAGTTACTGGAAAAGCAATTAGGATTATAAAAAAAAATTGAATTATTCTAAATAAATTTATCAAACTGTTGAATTCTCCACATTCTTAAAAAGAATATAAGATAAGAGACTCATAGATACAATTGAAATTCTAAGATTTAGTTGATATATAAGAGTGTCTAGGTAAGAAAATTTAGCCTTTGCAACTAACTAGTATTAATTATTTAAAGAAATAGGAACAAAAATACGTTTTTTAAAATGCAACTGACATACCCTGTCAGTCTACATGTGTATATTGTATGAAAATAAAGTTAACCAAATAGCCCCTTCCCTGCGAACGCAGGGATCCAGACGGTATGCATCAAGATTACTTCGTATATATATTGGCAAGTAAAATGAACGGAACTCTTTATATAGGCTGTGCGTCGGATTTAATTAAGAGAGTGTACGAACATAAGAATAAACTCATACGAGGATTTACGTCTAAATACAATGTGACTCAACTGGTTTACTTTGAAAAATATGAAGATAGAATTTCGGCATTTCATAGAGAGACACAATTAAAAAGATGGAAGCGAGATTGGAAGTTGGAACTTATTGAGAACGACATTCCAAGATGGGAAGATTTGTATGATGCACTTTTATAATTTTTCAGGTGTAAGTACTGGATACCTGCGTCCGCAGGTAAGGGGTTCGGTGGAGTATTGTGAGAGTATTGTATTCAATTAAAATAAGTAAGACTTGATATAGCAAGTTTCTGCTTATCTTCTTGTTGATTTTTGTGCAAAAAAGTATATCTTCACGTCATGCAAGAACAACCAAAAGCATACGCAGTTTCCGCTATAACGCGGATGATAAAAAATCAACTCGAGGAGTCCTTTAGCGACATCTGGGTTGAGGGCGAAATCTCAGGATATTTACATCATTCATCCGGGCATCGCTATCTATCTCTCAAAGATGACAAAGCAGTTATCAAAGTCACTATCTGGCGTGGGGTCGGTTCGAAACTGAAAATTGAACCGAAAAACGGGATGAAAGTCCTTATCTACGGTGATGTTGCCGTCTATGAAAAAGGTGGTTCCTACCAGCTCAACTGCCGCAAGATTGTCCCGGTCGGAGTTGGCGAACTTGAACTTGCTTTCAGGCAGTTACATGAAAAACTTGCCAAAGAAGGCATCTTTGACCCATCGCACAAAAAAGCAATCCCACGATTCCCCAAAAAAATCGGCGTTGTCACATCGCCAACCGGTGCAGCTATTCGGGATATAATTCAAATCGCTCGCCGTCGCAATGATTCTGTGCAACTTGTTATTTACCCTGCCACTGTTCAAGGTGATGGGGGAGAGTTGACAATCGCCAAAGGGATAAATTATTTTAACGAACAAGATGACATTGACATTATAATCACCGGTCGTGGTGGTGGTTCTTTGGAGGACCTTTGGAATTTTAATACCGAAGAAGTAGTCCGTGCCATTTACGATTCTCGCATTCCGGTAATTTCCGCTGTCGGACATGAGATTGATACAACTCTCGCCGACTATGTCTCTGACTTACGGGCTCCGACCCCATCGGCAGCCGCCGAACTTGCGGTCTGGTCGAAATCAGAGTTTTCTTCGCAGGTCAACGGATATGTATATCAACAGGCGACTATCATGCAAAACATGCTTGAGAATGCCAAAGATTATTTGAATTCAATTTTAGCACGCCCGGTTTTTAAACGCCCACTTGACTTGGTTCAACAGCGTCAGCAGTTTTTGGACTCATCGGTTCGGCTACTTCATTCGGCTGGAAAAAAGACTTTTGATTTCCATAAAAACCGACTATCTTTAGCTGTTGCTCGGATCGATTCATTGTCTCCTCTTAAGATTTTAGCTCGTGGATATTCTGTGACAAGAGAAGAAAAAGATGGTTCGGTTTTAAATTCTGTTAAAAATGTTGCGGTGGGCGATTCAATGGAAACTATTGTGACTGATGGAAGTATAATTTCTACTGTAACAGATTTACGAAAGAAAAATTAAATGACAGCCAAAAAAAAATATACAGATTACGAATCAGCTTTAGAACGCCTGGAAACAATCACCGACGATTTAGAAAACGGTGAGAAATCTTTGGAAGATTCTATCACACTCTACACCGAAGGTCTGGAAATTGCCAAATTTTGTAACGGTAAATTAGAAGAAGCTGAGAAAAAAGTAAAAATCATCACCGAAGAAAATGGTGAACTGCTTGAAACTAATTTTGATTCTGAGGGTAATTAAAATATGCCGGCATCGACTGTTGACATAAAAATCTATCTGGAAAAGATAAAAAATCTTATCGAGTCAAAATTACAGCGGTACCTTCCGTCTGATGATATTGAACCGAAAATTCTGCATGAAGCGATGAGATATTCTGTGATGGCAGGCGGGAAACGCCTTCGTCCAATCTTAGCATACTCCGCATTTGAATATTGTGGTGGTAATGTCGATGGCGATGATTTAGCTATCCACTATGCCATGGCAGCACTTGAAATGGTGCATACCTATTCTCTGATTCATGATGACCTGCCATGTATGGATGATGACGACCTTCGTCGTGGTATCCCGACATGTCATAAAAAATATGGTCTGGCAGCAGCAGTACTCGCAGGCGACGCATTACACGATGTTGCGTTTAATCTCCTGGCGTCAACAGGTTCGACAAAAGTTGTCGTTGAGCTTGCTCAAGCCTTAGGTACTGCCGGAATGATTGGCGGGCAGATTGCCGATGTTGAAGCTGAGGGGAAAGATGTCACTAAAGAAGATGTCATAAATATTCATACAAGAAAAACCGGAGCTTTAATAACAGCATCTGTCAGAATTGGTGCTATACTTGGCAATGCCTCTGATGAACAGTTGACAAACTTGACTAAGTATGGTGAAAAAATCGGACTCGCATTCCAAATCATAGATGATATTCTAGATATAGAAGGTGATACCGGCACAATCGGTAAACCGGTTGGTTCCGATGTTGAGCTTGGCAAAGCGACCTATCCAAAAGCAGTTGGAATTGAACAATCGAAAATCGACGCACAAAAATTGATTACAGAAGCGGTTGCTTTGGTAGATAAATTTGATGATAATGTCCTGATTGAACTAGCAAAATATATAGGTCAACGTAATAACTAATTTATGCGTATAAGAATAAGATGAAAATACTTCCAAATATAAAATCACCAGCCGACACACGAAAACTGACTCTTGATGAGTTAATGATTCTCAAAGATGAGCTTCGTCAGGATATTGTTTCTGCCGTTTCAAAAACCGGTGGACATTTAGCTTCCAATCTGGGAACGGTTGAGCTGACAATCGCCTTACACCATGTTTTTAATCTTCCTGAAGATAAAATTGTCTGGGATGTAAGTCACCAGACCTATGGACATAAAATTCTGACTGGTCGCCGTGACAAGATTGATACAATTCGGCAATATGGTGGCTTGGCAGGATTTACTAAACGGTCAGAATCAGAGTATGATACTTTTGGTGCAGGGCATGCCTCGACATCTATTTCGACAGCTTTAGGTTTTGCTGCCGATCGTGATAATATCGACGGTGATAATAAAGTAATTGCTGTTATCGGCGATGGTTCTATGACCGGTGGTCTTGCTTTTGAAGGGATGAATAATGCCGGGCATTTGAAAAAAGATATGATAGTTATTCTAAACGATAACACCTGGTCGATTTCTAAAAATGTCGGAGCCTTGTCAAAATATCTTACCACGATTCTTGCTGATGAAAAATTTAATAAACTTCGTTCAGAAGTTTGGGAACTTACCGGCAAGTTTAAACGTCGTGATAAAATCCGAAAAGCTATTTCAAATATTGAACAATCTATCAAAGGGTTCTTAGTACCCGGGATGTTATTTCAAAAACTTGGATTCAGATATTTTGGTCCTATTGACGGACATGATCTACCGTTGCTAATTAAAACTTTAGAAGATTTAAAACAGCTTTCGGGTCCTCTGATGTTGCATATCGCAACTGTCAAAGGGAAAGGGTATAAGCCCGCAGAAATTGATGCTGGTGCCTATCATGGCGTTGGGAAATTTGATAAAGTAACCGGAGAACTTGCCGTTAGCAAACCATCGAGATCATCGTATACAAATGTCTTTGGTGATATTATGGTAGAGCTTGCCGAAAAAAATGATAAAGTTATAGCTATCACAGCCGCAATGGCAACCGGTACAGGACTTGTTAAATTTTCGAATAAATTCCCTGAACGGTTTTTTGATGTTGGTATTGCCGAAGGGCATGGCGGATGTTTTGCCGGTGGATTAGCTGCCGAAGATATGAAACCATACTTCGTTGTCTATTCAACATTTATGCAACGAGCCTATGATCAGATTATTCATGATATCGCTTTGCAAAAACTTCCGGTCGTATACTGTATGGACCGTGCCGGACTTGTTGGCAATGACGGACCTACACATCATGGTACTTTTGATTTGACCTACATGTCTACTGTTCCAAATATGACTGTTGCCGCTCCAAAAGATGGCAACGAACTTCGCTCGATGCTCCACTATACATCTGATAATAAACTCGAAGGACCTGTTTCTATTCGGTACCCTCGTGATACTGTCCCAACTGATATGACTACCGACGTACAGCCTATTGCATGGGGTAAGTGGGACACAGAAAATATTGACAACGATGTAGTTGTACTGGCGGTTGGAACTATGGTAGAGACTGCTTACAGGGCTGCGAAGATCTTAAGCGATGCATCGCATTCTATTGCTGTTGTAAATGCTCGGTTTGTGAAACCGTTCGATTATGACATGCTTGAAGCTGTAGCAAAACGTGCAAAACAGATTATCACTATAGAGGAAAATCAAATCCGTGGTGGATTTGGACAGGCGATTGCTGAATATCTGATGAGTTCTGATTATAAAGGTAAGCTCAAAGTTATCGGTATACCTGACCAGTTTGTCACCCATGGAAACAGAGATCAGCTCTTAAAAGAAATCTCTCTCGATACAGACTCTATTGTTCATACGATTTCTGAATTTGCTTTACAGGAAGTGTCCACAGGTTTTTTACAAAAGCTCAGGCTTCGTAAAAATCCGGTCTCAAAACAAGTCTCATAAAGAAAATAAAAATATGAAGTTCGGGTTAATCGCAAATGTGAAACGTCAAGGGGCTGAAGAGGCAATCAAGTTTTTTATTGATTGGTCTGCAAAGTCCGGCAATGAACTTTTTGTCTGTGACCATTTAAAAGGGAAGTTTGATGATTCCCTGAACTATTGTGCCAGAAAAGATTTTGTACATAAAGTTGATATCCTTGTTTCGATGGGTGGTGATGGCACCATGCTTTCCTCGGCTCGTGCGGTTGGTTCGGCAGGGACACCTATTCTCGGTATCAATCTTGGTTCGCTCGGTTTTTTGACTCAGTTGACTCCCCAACAATTATTGCCTGCACTTGATTCTATTGTTCAAAAAGAGTTTTCAGTTGAAAGACGGATGCTTCTCAAAGTAGAAGCGAACGGAATTGAAACAGTCGAATCTCCGTATGCCCTCAACGATATTGTTATAGATAACGGTCCTATCTCTCGTCTGATTGATATTCGTTTGGCAGTTAACGAGGAAGAGATCGTTACATACAAAGCTGATGGGCTGATTATTTCGACACCAACTGGTTCGACCGCATATTCACTTGCGGCAGGCGGACCTATCATGCATCCGAAGATGGAAGCGATGATTGCCTCACCGATTTCATCTTTTTCGCTGAACACTCGTCCTATGATTTTTTCCCCTGATGACACTCTTGAAATTTCAGTTGAGAATGAACCGCATCAGGCACAAATCACTATCGACGGACAGGTAACCCTTCCTATTAAAAATTCATACAAAGTCACAATCAAAAAAGCAGATTTCCACACCCAGTTTATTATTTTCCCTGAATCTTCTTTTTACCAAGTCCTCCGCAACAAACTCCATTGGGGCTACACACCATACGGAAAATAGGGAAGAGGGATGGGATATTTTTTATTATTTGTATTGAAAATACAATCACTAATTAAATAGACCGATGTAACTTTTTTACAAATCTTCCGTAATAATAATTACATAGCATTAAATTATAAATAATTATTAACAAGGAGTAAGTATGTATTTGAGTAAAAGAGGAATTCTTCTGTTTGTAGCGGTGTTGTTGATAATCTCAGGTTCTGTCTTAGCAAAAACTATAACTGTAGCAAAAACTTATCCACCGAAACAAAAAGTAGAAATCAATACTGTTAGTAGTGATGTCGTTGTAATTCAAGGTAATTCTACTGAAATTTTTGTAGATGTAACATATGATATCCGACCTCGTGGCTCATATAAACCAAAATTCAAAGAACGCAGTAACAGAATAGTGTTATCCGAAGATTTTCATAGTAACTCTTCAATATCCGGTCGATCTTTGTGGACTATAACTGTCCCAAAAGGCACCGAAATAGATTTTAACTCAGCCTCAGGAAGTTTCAGTTGTGAGAACTTCTCCGGTGAAATTGAAGGAGAAACTGCATCGGGAGATTACGAATTCTTTGATATTGATGGTATATTAAATGTCTCTTCTGCATCGGGAGATATCGATTTGACCGATTGTAAAGGAAGTTATAATATCTCTACCGCTTCTGGTAATATAAAAGTATATGACTGTGAGGGAGAGTTCCAAGCATCTTCAGCATCTGGTAATCTTAAAGTAAAAAATGTTCTCTTAACTGAAGAGTCTGATTTTTCAAGTGCTTCTGGAAATGTCTATGTAGAACTAAGACAGTCTCCTAAATATGATATGAGTTTAACTTCTGCTTCGGGAAATTCAATTTTAAATTTTAATGGTAATCCAGTCAGTGGATCATTTGAATTCTCTGCAAATAGTAGAAAAGGTCGGATTGATTCACCATTTGAATTCGATTCTGAAGAACGTGTAAATTATCGAGGTAATAGAGATAAGTATGATGTTAAGATTTTTCAAAAGGGTAGTGCTTCACCAAACATATTTATTCACACCAGTTCAGGTAAAGCTGTTTTAGAAGAGAACTGAGTTCTGAAATAATTTGTATATAAAAGTAGTATCATTTACTGGTGCTACTTTTTTTATTGAATAAGACATTTCCTCAAATAAGACTTGCACTTTCATATAGAATTTTATAATATAATGACCCTATAAGCGAGAGTAACTCAGTTGGTAGAGTCACAGCCTTCCAAGCTGTTGGTCGCGGGTTCGAATCTCGTCTCTCGCTTTTTTTTATTTTTAAATCAAAATTCTTGCTCTTTTATGATAATTTAGCCTGATTTCTCAGAAATCGTTAATATTTCGGTTGATTTGTACGATTCTAGGATGTTATGATATTGCCGTACAACGAGATAAGGGTTTGGCGTTTGGAGGCTTATTTTTGGCTCTGAAATTTTAGCTTAACTACTTATTTGGCTTCAAATTACATAAAATAAAAAAAATGAAAATAGTTCATTTTAGCTGAAGAATTAACTTGACTTATCCTGTTAAATTCATATTATTTTCCATCTTGCTTGGATGTTGAAATACGTCTGAAGCAATTTTTTTGTATGGTTGAAAAGAAAAATTAAATAGTTAGGCCCAGGTAGCTCAGTGGTAGAGCACTTCCTTGGTAAGGAAGAGGTCAACAGTTCAATCCTGTTTCTGGGCTGTAAATCAAATATTTGGAGGTTTATCCGTAGTCATGGCTAAGGAAAAATTTGAACGAAACAAACCGCACGTTAACGTAGGAACTGTTGGTCACGTAGATCATGGTAAGACTACTTTAACTGCTGCGATGACAATGTACTTGTCAAAGAAACATGGTAAGGGCGATGTCC
>JAJRSF010000039.1 GCA_024278935.1 Candidatus Zixiibacteriota bacterium | reverse complement strand
ACCATAAAATTATCCCAAATATCAAACTCTTATATAAATATCAACTTATCATAGTGTTAAAACCGACCCCCCACCATAAAATTATCCCAAATATCAAACTCTTATATAAATATCAACTTATCATAGTGTTAAAACCGACCCACCACCTTAAAATCTTTTTATCTAATCCCAATGCTTAAGAAATCTAGCTAGTTTTATAGATTATCAATGTTATAATAGCTTAGAAATTATTGTATTTTGGATTAAAAATGAATCTTTTATTTTAAACTGACGTAACAAAGATAATATGGTATAAGATTAAGTAACTATATGGAGGTAATATGAAAAAAAATCTTTGCTTAACATCTCTGTTATTAGCCACAATGATACTATTTGGCTGTGACAATGACTCTTCTGTCAATCCAGTTGAAGTTGTTCCCCAACCTTTCAGTGTTATCTTCAATGAAAATATTGGCGGTGACAACTGGGAATGGGGCAGAGATATTGTAGCAATTCCAGCCGGCGGATATGTGGTAACCGGATGGACCGACTCTTATGGAACCGGACGCAACGATTTGTATCTATTCCGTCTTGATAATAATGGCAATTTGGTTTGGCAGAAAAATTTCGGTGGTTTTGATAACAACAGCGATGATCACGGAGAATCAGTTCTCCTTACTGATGATGGTAATATCCTAGTTGTAGGTGGTTCAAATGCTTTTGGAACTGATTACCAACACTATATTGTCAAAACTGATATGGATGGAAATTTACTTTGGGAAAAAACTGTTTCTACTAATACTTATGAATCCAAATCACAAGTATTCAAACTCGCCGATGGATATATCATTGGAGGGAACAGAGGAGTTAACCCAAATGAAAAATACTGTGCTCTCAAAATTGATTTAAACGGTAATACAGAGTGGGATTCAACCTACAATAGTACTATTGAAAGTCATTTCAGAAGTATGACTTCTACAACCGATTATGGTTTCATTATTGCCGGTTCATATTTCTTAAAACTTGATTCAAATGGTAATGAACTGTGGAGAAACAATACCTATTTAAGTAGTTCTCCGGATATTGATGAAGTTATAAATTCAGTTATTGAAACTTCCGATGCCAACTATGTCGCCTCAGGAGGACAAACTAGCCCCGCAGCAAGCTTAAATGCTCCATATAATTTATACTTGATTAAACTGAACAGATCTGGAACTGTTTTATGGCATTACCAGTACAATATCCCAACATCAAACTGGGGAAGTTATGTTGTAGAAAACAATGATGGTTCCCTATCTGTTATTGTTTCTGATCCATCTGACAATGCAATGTCTATTGTTAATGTCAGTGCCAATGGTATTATAGATACAACTCTGAGCACAGGCTTATTCGGATTGCCTTATGATATGATTCAAGGGCATTCGGGTTACGCTATAACGAGCTTCAAACAAGAACTACTTCCAGATTCTACTTACGATGAGGGATCTGTTCTCGTTCTTGAGCTTGAACCTAGATAATGTTTTATTGGCTGGCAGTCGTTCTCGTCTGCCAGTCATCCAATTTTATTTTGAGTCAGGTCCTTAACCGCATAGCGGTTTAAGACCTGACTCTTTTCTGTCAGTTCTCAATTCGCAAGCGAATCAGGAACTGACAGAACACTATACAACAGACTGTAAATCTGTCGGCGACGCCTTCGGAGGTTCAAATCCTTCCCCACCATAAAATTATCCCAAATATCAAACTCTTATATAAATATCAACTTATCATAGTGTTAAAACCGACCCACCACCATTATATTATCTATTATTGCAATATTAAAACGAATCCCCATATTTAATTGTGTACTGTTAGACGTCCTCGCCTGACAGTTAGTTTCATGTCTAAAGGTGTCAAGCGAGGGCGCATGACAACACAGTAATATTAATTTATTCATAGAATGCGATGTGATGTGAAAGAGGGGAGGATGTGTTGCTTTTTTGAGACGCAAAATTATGTAAAAAAAACGAAAGAGTAATGTTGACAAAATAGATACGTATTGTTATGTTTAAGAACACACAATAAATTAAACTACTCAAATAGGAGGAATGCCAAATTTTTATGATTAACGTAATTATATAAATTAAAAACTATTAAGGAGTGATTATGAAAAAAAGTTTTGAGGGTTTTGGTCTGCGTGGGATTACAACAAACGTATTAATTGTTATGTGTTTATTGGTGTTGAATTTTAGCCTAGTTAGTGCAGAGATTGAAACTGTGCCTAAAGAAATTCCTAAAGATGACAGTAAATCTGAAGTTGAAATAAAATTAGAGAAAGATTTCGAAATAGATGTCAATGCACTTACCCTAAAACATAAAAAAGATTCAGAAAAAGTACGTAAAGAGATGTCTATAAAAAGGGAAGAGGCAGAATCGGAAAAAGATAAAGAATCAGCGAAGTTGTATGATGTTTTCCATGATAGCATTTCCTCAAAAAGAAAAATTTTAGATAAAAAATTAAATAAGACTAAAGATGAATTTAGAGGTATCGCTTTACGGTATAAGAAATTAAACATGGACGTCCTTGAAGAACATGATTTGAAACGAGATTCAGTAATAAAAAGAATCAACGATACCTTTTTTGATGATAGTACTAAAAAATTTACAGAGCTAAGTGCATCCTTGTATTCTGTTGATTCAATTTATAAAAATAAAATTGAAAAAATCGAAAGTGAAAAAACTAAAAAATTATCAATAAGTTTTAAGGACTTTCAAATTAAACATAAAAAATTGAATGATAGTTTATATGTCCAAATAGAAAGGTCGAAGGATCCGCATATCTTTGATAAGAAGAATTGGCAAAATTTATTGTATTTTGCTTTTGGTACAAGTTTAGATTTTTTGTCAGGTGTGTCAGCAAAAGAGAAATTTTATGATGTTTCTTTTATGATGCCACAACAATTTCATCAAAATTCTTTTTACAAGAATGGTAGCAAATATCCATTGCTAAACACTCTAACCCCTAGTGGGTTTGGCTTTACTTTTGCTCAGGGGAGAACTTTTGGAGGAGATTCGCTAAATTTATTGAACTCAACTCATCCATACTCGCTTGGAAGTCACATACATCAAGAGGGTGACTTTAATGATGAAACTAAAATACAAGTATTTATCTTTTGGGGTTCCATCTTAGATGGCAAAGAAACAAAAAGCTCATTAAGACCTGCCTTATTAGGTGAATTTCGACAAGTACTTCGTGAGCAAATTTTAATAAACAAAGTTGAACTTGATACTCTCTTACAGCCGTTAATTGATACATTGGTTGATACAACGATAATAAGATTAGATAATAGGAGTACCGAATACTATATAGGTCCTTACCTTCAAGCTGAAGCATTAAATATGAATATTAGTGCATTTTTTGGCTGGACTTTTCCTGATAAAGATATAGAAATTATTCAAGTAACTGCAGTACACAAAAAGTACGTTTGTTAGTTGGCGGAACTATCAGGCCCTATACGAGTCCAAATGGTATAAAAAATGCAGAATTTGAGGTACATGTTGCTTATGCATTCAGTATTTCAAAAATATTAAATTTTCTTGGAGCTCCTGAATTTTAAAGTTATTAGGGTTTCTTGGAGACCCCGAAATTTCAGGGGATAAAGAAAAGGAATAAATTATTGTAAGTGGCAGGCGTCTCGTCTGCCACTTAATCAAATCAATATAGATACAAACACAAAGTTCTTTATTTTCATATCTCGTTCTATATGAATTCTTTTATTCGGAATAACAGTATCATACAAATTGCTTTGCACTCTACAATTGCAATCAACACAAAACCGATACAAAAAAGTCTGATTTCAGAAAACGAAGCCATTTCTGTTTGTCAGGAAAGGATTCCTTACAACGCAGGTAAAAAGTCTGTTTTCAGAAATCGAAGCCATTTTTCTGGATTCCCGATCAAGCCGGGAATGACATTGGGGGCTGGCTCTAGATAAATTGTAAAAAAACTAAAAATGACAAAACAAAGCCAATTTGTTATAACAGATAGTAAGAGAAGGGTTTGTTTTCGACCGATGATGTTAATGTTTGGATAACCAGCATTATGGTAATATTCATATTTGAAACTAAAACTTGACAGGGAACGTAGACTCTGTCTATCTTTGATTAGCTGAATATTTCAAAACAAGGATAATCTATGAAAAAGAAAATTCTGGCAATTCTGGGTGGAATCATTGCATCGGTCTTCACAGTAATGGCATGTGAATATGTTAACCATATTTTTTATCCACCACCTGCCGGGCTTGAAGGTGTCGACTGGGAAACAATCCAAAAAATATATATAGAGTATGTGAAAGTTATCCCACTGGGTGCTTTGATTTCGTTATGGCTGGGTTGGATGGTTGGCGCTCTTGTTGGTGGTTTCGTAAGTGGGAAAATCGACACAATCAATTGGAAATTTAACAGTTATATTTTAGCCGGGATTTTACTTTTATTTGCAATTCTAAATATGTTTATGATTCCACATCCGATTTGGATGATTAGCATTACGGTTTTAGGATATTATCCTGCTGTATATTTGGGAAGTAAATTAGCCACCTGTAAATAATGGAGAGATACCATGCATTGTGAAGTTTTACGTGGGGCAGACTGTAAAATTCAATCTGATAATCTCGAGATTAGCTACGCTGAATATTGCCGTCGGTTGAAATCATCTATAAAGCTTGGAGTCTATTCTCCTGATGGAATAGAAGCAGTTGGGGCGTCGAATCTGATACTTCTGTTTGTCACTACATTTTATGATAAACTTCGGAGTAAGTCCGATGATTTTAATACATATCCTGATTTCTACACATTTCAATGTAAAAAAAATCTGACCGATTACGGTATATTGGATATTTATCCAATAGAAAATAATAGATTGATTCAAAGTGGGGCAGATGCATTGTTTGATGAGATAATCAAAAAAGATATAAACATCTTATTGTTGCCTCAATCTAATTCTGTCTTGAGTAAGTTCTCAAACAAGCAGTTATCAACTTTGGAAGAGAAAATAGATGCTTGCTATTTGTATGCTCAAAATGGAAAAGTACAAAATGCGAATTTGATTATCGAAACTGATCGGGCTGATATTTCTAATTGGATAAAAGAAGTCTTAAGCGGAGGTAACGGGAATTATTCTGAGTTTCATCCAGATACTAATCTTTTGGTGCAATCATTTCAGGCAATTTCGTTCAGTTCCTATTATTTTTCCGGAATATATGTGATATGATTTATGTAACTTTGCTTGTGTTCTGACGTCTATTCTGTATTCTGTTATCTTTGATAGGTTAGAATGTCTGTTATTCAATTTAGTATGACGAGAAAGAGTAAATGGCTGTACAAGTAAAAGCAAAAACTGATTACACCGAAGGGTCGATTATACAGTCGATTCTGAAAATGGGGCTTCCATCAATGATCGGTTTTCTGGCACATCATATTTATGCTATGGCTGATATGTATTGGGTCTCTCGTCTGCCAAATAGTGAACCGTCGATTGCGGCGATTACTTTTATTACAAATGTATTGTGGGTGCTGTTTTCATTTAATTCACTTATAGGTCCCGGGTCGGTTGCGATAATTTCTCGTCGGTATGGCGAAAAAGATTATGACAATACTGAACGAGCTATCAAAGAAACGATTCTTCTCAAACTATTTTTTGGAACACTCTTGGGTCTCTTAGGTTGGTTTTTTGTGCGTGAGATGCTTATGTTTTTGGGGGCAACTGATAATGTTTTGGAGTTAGGTGTTTCGTACGGTAAAATTCTTTTGATTGGCTTGCCGATTATGTATGCAACCTATTCATTTTTTACGGCGATGCGTTCGATTGCCAATCCTGCTATTGCGATGGCGTTGATGATTGGATCAAACATACTTAATGCTGTGCTGGATCCATTTTTGATATTTGGTTATTGGATTTTTCCTGAATTAGGTTTAGCAGGTGCTGCCTATGCATCGGTGATAAGTTATTCACTTACATTTACGGTTGGAGCAATCATCTTTGGTACAAAATATACAAATGTACGTATGCATCTTATTGGCAAGACATCGGTCTCTCTCAAGTCAATGATACAGATTTTAAAAATTGGAACACCTGCTTTGCTTGGGGAAATTTCTTTCTCAGGTTCACGGATGCTTCTGACCCCATTGATCGCAACATTTGGAATGTCAGTAGTTGCGGCGTATGGAGTCGGGATTCAAGTCTTCGGATTTGGGATAATGTTGATTGTTGGGATTGGGTTAGGGCTGTCATCATTGATAGGGCATAATTTGGGAGCCAATAAAGTTGAACGGGCAATAACAACCGCCAATCAGTCTATAGTTTTATCTCTTGGGATTCTGACTGCATTTGGGTTGCTTACATATTTCTTAGGCGGATATTATATGTCGATATTTTTTGATTCACCAGAAACAATTGCTATCGGGAAAGAGATGCTTCAAATATGGTCTTATGGATTTCCTGCTTATGGTGTCTTTATAATGCTTGAGCAGATTCATTCCGGGGTGGGACATAATAAGCCGTTTATGGTCATGTCTGTGATTCATGGATGGGGATTACAGGTTGTTCCGGCGTTGATTGTGACATCATATTTTAATTTAGATAAGATTGCAGTCTGGTGGGTATTTACAATTTCGGGGTATATCTCGGCAATGCTGTTTTATGTTTATTATCGTCGGGGAAAATGGTTGACGGTAAAAGTTTAACCTATTGCTTTTTATTCAATTTTTCTGTATAATCACGACATGAATGAATCAAGTTATGATGGCAGGCAGGATGATATCCGTAATTGGAAAACGCCTGAAATAGAGATATTTGAAAATATCTATCCCGATAGAGAATATTCTATCACTATGACAATCCCGGAATTTACCTGCGTTTGTCCACAAACAGGGCTACCCGATTTTGCGGTGTTGACTCTCAATTACACACCAGATAAAAATTGTATTGAATTGAAAAGTTTCAAAGAATATCTTTTAGCGTTTCGCAATAAAGGGATATTTCACGAAAATGTCGTAAATAAGTTAGTTGATGACCTTGTAAGTGCAATCGATCCTATTGGTATTCGGTTGATTGGTGTCTTTAATTCCCGAGGTGGTATTCAGACAACGGTACAACGCGAATACAAGCGAAGTTAATAAATCAGATGAATAAAGTATTAGTTTTACTTAGTGGTGGTATCGACTCAACCACAGCTCTTTACGATGCTGTTAAAAAGTACGAAACAGTTACGGCTGTCTCATTTAATTATGGTTCCAAGCATAATAAAAGGGAATTAAAGTTCGCGGCATTTCATTGTAAGACGCTGAATGTTCGGCATGAAGTTATTGAGCTTTCATTTATGAATAATCTTTTCAAGTCTGACTTACTGAAATCAGGTGGTGATATTCCTGATGGACATTATCAGGAACAATCAATGAAACAGACAGTGGTGCCATTTCGAAATGGGATTATGCTTTCGATTGCGGCCGGTTTTGCTGAATCTATCGAAGCTGATGGAATCGTGATTGCGGCTCATGCTGGCGATCATACGATTTACCCTGACTGCCGTGAAGAGTTTATGACTGCGATTGCTCAGGCTATCAATTTGGGTACTTATGCAAATATTAAAATTCTTCGTCCTTTTATTGATATTGATAAAACAGCGATTGTGAAACTCGGGCAGACACTTAAGGTTCCGTATCAGTATACATATTCATGCTATAAAGGCTATGAATCTCATTGCGGGAATTGTGGTACATGTGTTGAACGCAAAGAAGCCTTTCAACTATCAGGTATTGCTGATCCAACAGATTATATTTCGGACAAAGAAGAACAAGCTGAATCTCATCAAGAGGAATCTCCTCAAGCTGATTCGCAGGTTGACTAGATGTTGATCTCTGAACTGTTTTATTCTATTCAAGGTGAAGGGTTGCTCTCGGGGCAGCCGTCTTATTTTATCAGAACATCAGGATGTAACCTTCGCTGTAACTGGTGCGATACGGACTACGCTTCGTGGAACGCAACTGGTGATGAAATGACGATTGATAGTATAATCGCAGAAGTTGATTTAGCAAAAACTGACCATGTTGTTATTACCGGGGGAGAGCCGATGATTGCTAAAGAGATGCATTTGCTTTGCGATAAACTCAAGCAGAATGATTATCATGTTACGATAGAGACTGCCGGTACGGTTAGCCCTGAAAATATCAGATGTGACTTGGCATCTATTTCTCCGAAGATGGCGAATTCGACCCCTGATGAGCGAGCATCGGAAACATGGCGGAAACGTCATGAGCGGGATCGGATAAATCTGGAAGTGTTGCGAGAGTGGATTGACAGCTATGAGTATCAGTTAAAGTTTGTAGTTGATACCGAAGATGATATTGATGAAATTTTAGAATTATTGAAGCAATTAGATAGAGAGATTGATTCGTATAAAGTTCTGTTGATGCCGCAAGGGATAACAAACGAAGAGATAAAAAGTAAAAGTATGCTAGTTACTGAGCTATGCAAAAGATATCGGTTTAGGTATTGTGACCGTTTGCATATCAGCTTATTTGGAAATAAAAAAGGAACCTGATTTATGCCGTATAGAATATGTAAAACACTCGAAGTCGAAAATGCACACATGCTTTCCAAACATCCTGATAATTGTAAATACCCACATGGGCATAGCCGCCGGATTGAATTTATTTTGGAGGCTGATAGTTTAGACAGTAATGAAATGGTCTGTGATTTTAAAATTATCAAAGAAGCTTGTATAGATTTTGTTGAAAAATTTGACCATGCTATTTGTATGAATACTGATGACCCTAATTATAAGCAGTTTAAAGAGAATTATAATGACCGAGTAATTGGCTATGAGAATATGGATCCGACTACTGAAGTACTAGCCAGAGATATATACGACCGATGTAACGAACGTTTGGTTGAGTACCGTAAGAATGATAGCTCACGGTTTAAGCTGGCTGATGGGGTCAAGTTGGTCTCGGTACGGGTTTGGGAGACAAGTTCAAGCTGGGCTGAGTATTCGGGGTAAATAGTTTTCAAAAGTTGTAATATTTTACTTGAAATTTTAAAAATTTACTATACATTATCAATCTGTTATAAAAACAGCTACTGATGATATACCAGCAGACTTAGTTTGTTATTGCTAAGCCTGTTTCTTATACATTTTGTGCCGGAGTGGTGGAATTGGTAGACGCCAGGGACTTAAAATCCCTTGCTCCTCGGAGCGTGCCGGTTCAAGTCCGGCCTCCGGCACCATATAAACCATCTTTGATGGTCTTATCTTAATCTAATTCCATACTCAGTTTAAAATAAATATCTGTCATGCTGAGATTGTCGAAGTATGTTCCAAATTCTTAATTAAATTTTATATCACAATTATCTATAATTTCAGAAAAATATAATCGGGTTTGTTGACAGCGATTGGCTACTATTATATCTTTAATCGAAAGCAGGTGAAAACCGCTTTGTTGCTTTCACTTCTTTTACCTGTTTAAAAAACTAACATTAAAACTGAGGGTTGTTGAAATGTTTAAAAAACTATTTGTCGTTCTATTTGTGTTATCAATTTTAATTTCTGGAGCATTAGCTGATAGCAATAAAAAACCGATACGGTTTGCAATCCTAGGTGATAGAACCGGTGGAGCTGTTGAACATGTTTATGAGGGGATAGTCAGCGAAATCGAATTACTAAAACCAGACTTTGTCATGACAGTTGGAGATATGATTGAGGGACCTGAATCTGACTCGGTTAAACTTGTTGCAAAGTGGGATGAATATTTTAAAATTGTCTCTGAATTTTCAATGCCAATTCATTACACGCCCGGTAATAATGATATAGAAACTGATATTATGCTGACTATGTATAAGCATTATCTTGGGAATCCATACTATTCATTTGATTATGAAAATATCCATATTACGGTGCTTGATAACAGTCGTTGGACAGCATCGAAAAGTTATCCGAAAGAACAGATTGATTGGTTTATTGAGGATATGAAAAAATCACAAGATGCAAAGTATCGGTTAGTTTTTATACACAAACCTTTTTGGTATCGAACGATTGGTGTTGGCGATGAAGACGGGTTACATGAATTATTTAAGAAACATAATGTTGATGCTGTTTTTTGCGGGCATTTTCATAAATATTTTTCCGGTGAATATGATGGTATCAAATACACTACTATAGGAAGTTCCGGCGGTGGGTATCATGAGACACCCTGGAGTTTAGGATTTCAGTTTGCTTATGTAACAGTGAGTGATGATGATATAACTATTGCACCTATAAAATCGGGTACTGTTCAAACTTGGGATGTAATAACCACCGACAATATATTTCAATCTGAGAAGAGCAGACTCAAAGGGATTAATTTTGCTAACCATTTATTTGTTGCTGATGATTTGACTGCACCAGAATCTGACTTGCAGGTTATAGTTAAGAACTTTAATAAAGTCGATGCGATACGTGATACTTTGAGTTGGGAAATTCCTGATGGTTGGAGTATCTCTCCAAATATGATTCCGCTTAACATAGAACCTCATACGGAACAGAAAATTAATTTTAAAATTAGTTCACAAGGGAATCTCTATCCTGTTCCGACAATTTCTACGAAGGTTCCATATTCTGATGAGATAGCTCAGCCTATTACAAAAGAGCTTTCAGTGGCTCGTCGAATTGATTGTTATAAAACTACTCAAGCTCCTAAAATTGATGGTCATATAGATGAAGTCGCTTGGAAGAGTCCACAAAATCTGTTTTTCAATTATGATATGAGCATTGCGGGTGATGATTCCACTTTGTTTTATTTTGCTTATGATGACGAGTATTTATATTTGGCAGCATATTGTCATGAATCAAATATGGATAGTTTGAAATCAGAAATAACAGAATTAGACAAGCCGGTTTATACTGATGATTGTGTTGGGTTCATGTTTGAGACTAAAGAGAATAGTGCGACCGCTTATCAAATTTATGTTAATCCAAATGGTGCTATTTATGACCAAATTATCAAATCAGGGTATGACGGTTATTATGAATCTGATAAAAGTTGGAATGGTGAATATGAAGTAAAGGCTTTTAAAGGTGCTGACTTTTGGTCTGTTGAATTAAAGATACCGATGAAAACACTTGATGCTGATACTCAAGAAGGATCTCAGTGGCGAACGAATTTCCGTCGCAAACATCAGCGAACAAATTCTGCATCGATGTGGCAATTACCTTGGGGGTATAACCCATCATATTATGGCTATTTGTATTTACGATAATTCTCTTGATAAAAGTTAAGAAACAACTTTATTGATGTTGTCTTAAATGCCACCGTAGCTCAGTTGGTAGAGCAACTGATTCGTAATCAGTAGGTCAGCGGTTTAATTCCGCTCGGTGGCTATTTTGTTTGTATTTTGTCAGGTTTCGGGAAGACCTGACCTACTATACTATATTGAATACTTTACATTAAATACGAGATTGCCACGTCCACTAAGGCGAACTCGCAATGGTTGCTGATTGCTCCGATTTTTCTTGCTGAAATGATTTAAAGTAGTACATTGTTTGTGACATAAATCACAAGCGTTCAGGAGTACAAAAATGAGTCTTGGAAAATTAAAGAAAATAGCAAAAGATAAAAAAGTTCAGTTTCTTGATATCAAGTTCTGTGACCTGCCCGGTCACTGGCATCATATCACCCTTCCGATTTCATCACTAAACGAACAACTATTTAAAGATGGTATCGGTGTCGATGGGTCATCACTACCCGGATTCTCGGCAATTGAAAATGGGGATATGATTCTTATGCCGGTAGCATCGACCGGTTTTATCGATCCGTTTTTGAACGTCCTACATTGTCGTTAATCGCTGACATTATGGAAGTTGATGCAGGAATCACACCATACTCGAGAAATCCAAGACGAGTCGCCGGTGATGCTGAGAGTTATCTTTCGAAAGTCAAAAAAGGTTTGAAGATGGTTGTTGGTCCTGAATTTGAATTTTATCTATTTGATAAAGTGAATTTTTATCAGGGACCTGACCAAGCATTTTATAGTTTGGAATCTGATGAAGCCGAGTGGAGCGCGGGGCAGGATGATGAAAATTTAGGTTATAAGATTCCGTATAAAAAAGGCTACCATGCCGCTCCTCCGAAAGATCGTTCGTTTAATTTGCGGTCGGAGATTGCATCGATGCTTGCCGATGTAGGTATCGGTCTGAAATATCATCATCATGAAGTCGGGGCAGCAGGACAACATGAGATAGAAATCAAATTTGATACACTTTTGGGTATGGCTGATAAAAGTATGATGGTCAAATATTTTATAAAGAACTTTTGTTTTCAGCAGAAAAAATCTGCGACATTTATGCCTAAGCCACTTTTTAACGAACCGGGTTCGGGATTGCATGTGCATCAGTACTTAGCAGATTCCAAAGGATCTGTTTTTTATGATAAGAATGGTCCGGCACAATTTTCAAAAATCGGACTCTATTATATAGGTGGGATTTTAAAACATGTTGATTCGCTTCTTGCCTTTACGAACCCATCGACGAATTCTTTCAAACGATTAGTACCTGGATTTGAAGCACCAGTTGCGGGAACATATTCGGTTGGTAATCGGACGGCATGTATTCGTATTCCGGGGTATCAACGTGATCCGAAGATGATGCGGTTTGAGTTTAGACCTCCTGATGGAACGATGAATCCATATCTTGCCTATGCGGCACTTCTGATGGCGGGTATTGATGGTATCAAAAATAAGATTGACCCGGGTCCACGGTTGGATAAAAATTTAGATAAGCTTCCAAAAGAAGAACTGGCAAAGATACATCAGTTGCCAACATCGTTGAGCAAATCATTGAATGCACTAGAAGAAGATTACGAATATCTTTTAGAGGGTGGTGTCTTTACAAAAGATTTGATTGAGAATTGGGTGAAGCTAAAACGGAAAGAAGTCTCTGAGATTCGGGTTCGTCCGACTCCGCATGAGTTTGAATTGTATTACGATATTTAGTTAATATGAAAGCCGGTTGATGCCGGCTTTTTTTATTTTATCATATAAATTATATTTGCCTGATAAGTAATAATCAATTATTCAGGAACAAAATGCTGACCTTTTTGGTTGTATATTACAAACAAAAAAGGAGAAACAATGTCAAACGTGAAAGTTACAAAAAGTTATAAAATCAATGCAAATGAGTTGTGGAGTAAAGTTAGAAAGCTCGACGATATGCATGAGATTTTACCATCTATGATTAAAACCTGTTCGATTGAAGGACATGGTACCGGTTCTAAAAGAATTTGTACTACTGACCAAGGAGTTATTAACGAAACTATTGTCTTGCTAGATGATAGTAATAAAATTTTGAAATATAGCATAGACAACGATGATGCTCCTCTTCCGGTTTCTAACTATCAAGGTACGGTAACTATTGTGAGTACCGGGGAAGAAACCAGTAACTTTTCCTGGGAAGCTGAATATGAACCAAAGGGGATGCTTGAGGGAGTATTTACAGAATTGCTTGACGGGTTCTACAAGAAGTAAAACAGTACATTACTAACGATAAAAACATCTATAACGACAGTGGGTAAGTTTAACTTAGTCTCTGTCGTTTTATTTTATAAATTATTTTAGTTGAAATAATATTATTCTTTTACGATTTTCGTTGTAGTTAATACATTGAAAAGGAAAAAGATATGCTTGAAATATTTGAAAATTTAGGAACACAATTAGGGTTAACGGGAACGTATCTTGAAATGTTCACTGTTGGGGTTATGGTTTTAATTATAATGTTTGTGGCGTATATTGCAAACTTTATTGTGAAACGGATACTTCTTAAAATCGTTGCACTCTTTGTGAAAACTTCCAGAACAAAATGGGATGATATACTTCTTGAGAATAAATTCTTTTCTCGGCTGGCCCATATTGCTCCTGCATTAGTATTTTATTTTTCTGCTCCGCTTTTACCTGATTTGACAATTTTCATAGAACGTCTTTCTACAGCGTACATACTTTTTTCTATCTTAACAGTAATCTTTTCGTTTTTGGATTCACTGGTTGGTATTTATCGTTCGTATGAAACTTCCAAGCAGAGACCGCTCAAAGGTTACGCACAGATTATTAAAATCATCGTCAGTATGTTGCTTGTGATAGTTATCGTTTCCACGCTAATGGGTAAAAATCCGATGTTACTCCTTGGCGGACTCGGTGCCATGACTGCCGTACTACTCTTGATTTTTAAAGATACAATTTTAGGATTGGTGGCATCGGTACAGATTTCTACGAGTAAGATGGTGCAGGTTGGTGATTGGATTGAGATGCCGAAGTATGGTGCCGATGGCGATGTATTAGATATTTCGCTCTATACAATCAAGGTGCAGAATTGGGATAAGACGATTACGACGATACCATCGTATGCAATGATTTCGGATTCGTTTAAGAATTGGCGGGGGATGTCGGAGTCAGGTGGACGGCGGATAAAACGTTCGATATTTTTGGACATGACTTCGATTCATTTTTTAAGTGAAGATGATATTAAAGAGTTTGATAAATTTCAAATGTTACAATCTTATTTTAAGCAGAAGCAGAATGAAATAACTGAATACAACGCTGAACATCATATAGACGATAGCTCTATGATAAATGGTCGACACCTGACTAATATCGGAACCTTTCGGGCGTATATAGTTGCTTACTTAAAACAGCATCCGAATATCCATGATAAGATGACATTTTTGATTCGACAACTTGCTCCAACGGAACAAGGCTTGCCGATTGAGATGTATGTCTTTAGCAATGACCAGGATTGGATTCGATACGAAGCTATCCAATCAGATATTATGGATCATCTGCTTGCCGTGATTCCTTTGTTTGGATTGCGAGTCTATCAAAATCCAACCGGGTATGATTTTAGAAGTATCGTAAAATAGCTATTTAAAAGTTGCGATTTCTTTTAGTGACTTTTTACTTATTTTTGGTACTTGGACATTTTTAGCAGGGTAGCCAACGGCAAGAATCAAAAATGGTGTCTCATGTTTGGGGCGTTCCAAAAGTTCTCTTAAAAACAGCATTGGTTTTGGAGTATGGGTCAGGCTTGCAAGTCCGGCGTTATGAATTGCGGTTATTAACATTCCGGTTGCGATTCCGACTGATTCATGGATATAGTAATGTTGCTTGATTTTTTCGTCTGGAAGTATGGTATGTTTTTGGGTGAAGATGACAATCAAGGCAGGAGCTTTTTCGAGAAATTCTTTATTGGAATCTGTACCTAATGGAGCAAGGGCATCGAGCCAGTATTCGGGCGCTTTTGATTCGTAAAACTGTTTTTCTACTTTTTCCGCTTCAGCTCTTATTAGTTTTTTGAGTTTTGGATCTTGAACAACAACAAAATGCCAAGGCTGCATATTGGCACCATTTGGGGCTGTTCCGGCGGTCATGAGAGCGTTTTCGATGACTTTTGCAGGGATAGGGTCGGTTGAAAAATCACGTATCGTACGGCGGTGTTTCATGATAGAATAAAATGAGATAGACTTTTGAATCATCTTGGATTCGTCGATTTTCACATAAGCTGGGTGTGGTATAAATTGATATTTTGACATACTATACTCTTTCTGATAAAATTCAAATTTTAAATATATGTATAGTACGTAAAGTAGCTGTTAATTTCTGAAAACTAAAGTAAAATATTATTCTTGTATATATTGGTCTAAGCGATTTTCAGGTTTTCTGTTTAATTTGATTTTAAAATTCTGTTTACTTGATTCGTAACTCTCAAGAATTTTTGCAATCCGCTGATTATGAGAATCTTCCTGCTGTACTTTTTCAAGTGATTTAGAAAAAGATTTGTTAAGGTTCTCATCGTTATTGTAAAAGTCTTGTAACTTTTTACGCTTTGCTTCCCAAGTAGAATCTTGTTTTGTCTCAGCAGGTGCGAGCTCTTTTTTAGCCAGTACAAGATCAATATATGTTGCGGCAATAATTAACGCCGATGACATCATGATAAATATGCTGAGCTCAGCTATTGGGGTGATAAGTATATAGGTGACTTGGATAGTTGTACCAATATATAAAATAAGTCTACTTAAAGAATTCAAATTGTCGTTTTTCATTCCTGTTGCTCCATGTAAAAATATTCTCGTAACATAGTTCATCTATCGGAATTATATGGATGAATGTTTGATAATATTTTGTCGCAGTAAAAGATTGTTCAATTTTTGGGTAGTATCTCTAGACTATTATCGAGTAATGCCCCTATATTGCTCCAATAATAGCTCTCTGCAATCTCTTGCAAAGTATATGAAACAGTTCCATTGTTGAAAGAGTAAATTAGTTTTGTCAGTTTGTTAAGTAAATCTTTTTCGGAACTATTATAAAAGAATTTTGAGTTTTCAGGGGATGTATCTAGTTTTAAAAGTTCGGGGTAGGAAAGTTTTTGTGGGAGGAGAGGATAAACACCTGAGTCGATAGCTTCCATGATAGAAATTCCAAAAAATTCATGGTCGGCAGTTGAGATAACAATGTCTAGATCGGTAAGAGTTCTTTGGTATTCGTCGTAGGAGTCGATATAGCCGAAGTTGACGATTTCATTTTTAAAAAGTTCTTTTGCTTTGTTAAAAATTGATGGGGAGTTTTTGAATTGCTCACCGATGACAGAGAGTTTGAATGCGATACCTTTGGCTTGTAATTTTTGTAAGACAGAGAAAAAGAGTTCCGGGTTTTTGTCAAACTCCCACCGAGCGACCCATCCTATGTGTACGGGTGAACAGAATGTTTCTCTATTATGTTTGTTTTCATTTATGGCTTGTGGAAAAGTCGAAGTTTTTTTCTCAGAATCTAGAAGTTGGCCGAGCATTTGGTCGTTAGGCATCCGTTTGAGCATTTTTTTTAAGGCTACGAAAAATTCATTTTTATGAAAAGTAGAATTAAACCAAATATGGTCGGCTGCTTGCATAGAGATAAAATTTGAAATAGCAAAATGCAGGTCTCGTTCTTTCTCGACTTGTACGGGGTAGGTTAGTTGGTTTTCGTGGAAATAGAGAATTGAGGGAAGGTTTGCGATTGAACGGTCGACTAAGCCTTTGAATTCTGCGAGAGGGAGCATGTCGGTACAAAATAGAAGGTCAAACTTTTCTCCATTTTGCACAAGTGCGTTGGCTTGCTGGGCAAAAGTTACGGCAGAGTGACGCATGCGCCATTTCCATTTGAACGGAGGAAGAGTGAGAACTGTCCAGTCATGTTTTGAATGTTCGGCACAACCATCTATAAAAGCTTTGTGGGAACCTCCGTAAAAAGGTTCAAGAGCGAGAATCTTCATCGGTTAGTTAAACGGGTTCTCATATTTGCTTTGTTCTGGAACAGATAGAGAATTGTTTTGCTGTAAATTCTTAAAGCTGGTCGTAGTCTGCGGTCCAAAGTAACGGCTTTCTTTATACACTCGAACATGACCTAGCCCTTGATCCGGCATATAGTCTTTATAAGTGTCTAATGGGTCGTTAAGGATATTTCTAAATAGTACATTTATTGACACAATATCAACACCAATTGGGTCTCCAATATCAGACCACTTAAAACCGAATTCTAAAAACTTTGAAAAGTTTGGTACGTTTAGTGCATAAATATCATTAAAAGTTTGTTGTCCAATCCAACATACAGCTTCAGTGCAATTCGGGTCCCACTTATGAATTATTGTGTCACTTCTTGCAACACCTACTAATGCTCGATATTCAGCACCTATATCATTAATTGTATCTCCACCATTAGTACGTCTTCCAGTTAAATTTGAAAAATCGGTATCAAAGAATACAGCTAAATCAATAGTTGAATCCCAATATGCGGAATCCCAAACATAGCCGTATTCGTATCGTAGTTCTAGAGTCGAGTCGGTTGAACGTACGAACATTTTGCGTAAATCATTTGGGACTTCTAATTGATTAAAGCCGTCGTTTAGTTCAGAATATACTTCCTGCCAGAGATAGAAAAATGTGAGGGTATCGGAATAGCCAAAATTGCCAAGTGAGTCATAGGCGATAGAATATACAATATGTTTTGTTCCGATTGTGAGGGAAGATGCATCGTATACATATTCAGAAGAGAGATTATTCGTTTGGTTTGCAACGCCAACTCGGGCACCATCGACATAGTATTGAACAGTATCAATACCAACAGGGTTATTAGAAAGTGCTATAAAAGTAACTGTGTCGCTTATGATAATTGAATCTGAAGGAATTACAATATTTGCTGTCGGTGTAATTGAAGGTGTTGAGAAAGTCCATGTGAATTCGGTAGCTAAATTGTTTCCGTTATTATCTTTTACCAAAGTAGTTAAACGCATAGTGTAAGTTGAATCATAATCTAATGGAGATGATGGTTTGAAAATTACAGTTTTCTGTATGCTGTTATAAGTGACAGTCCCGGTTATGTTATTGTCGTTTATAAAAGTGGTATCGTTGATAGTTGTAATGTCTATATCTTTTGAAAAGGTCGCTGTAATTGAATCTGTGATAGCAGTTAAAGTTGCACCTGATGTTGGGTATGTGCTGACGACAGTCGGGGGAAGAGTGGCGGGGTCGACTTCGGTTGTGAATGTAATGTTCGTATCAGTGGCTAGGGTGTTGCCTGCTAAATCAGAAATTGTGCTAGCAATTGAAACGGTATATGATGTGCTGTAATTCAGAGGTGCTGGAAATTTAATGACAATAAGAGTATCCACCAAAGTAACAGTTGGTGTTTGATTGGTGACTGTTATAGAGCTGTTTGAGACAGAGGTTGATTGTAACTTCTCGGAAAAAACAATAATGACTGAATCAGAAACTGAAATGTTTGTTGCGTTTTGATTTGGAGTCGTAGAGATTATCGTTGGGCGGGTAGTGTCTTTTGGTGGTTCGGTTGGTCCGTCGCCGCATTGGCATTGGATTAAAATAGTAGAAAAAATTAAGATATAAAACAGGAGTAGATTTTTTTTGAGCATATATGTTTCCTAAAGTTATAATATAATCGTTGTTACTCTTATACTCGACAAATAAGATTTAGCTCTTTACTATGAGGAGATTTTTAAAATTACTTTCCGAGAGAGGAACTGTTCTTTTGGTTTGCAAATCAGATTTTAGTTTGAGATTTGTTTGATAGATAAGAGCATCGGCATCAATAGAATCATCTTTGAGAGCATTTTCAAAGTCAGCACGTTTCATTAGTCTGATATGATTTTTTTCAGAAAAGGCGATGTTGTTCCAGTCTAAAAGTGAAAGGTCTAATTCGACTTCTAACCCTTGTAAGAAAATAATTGAGGCATCAATAGAACAACCAGAGGCAGATGTTTCATCTTGATCGACTCCTATGACCAGAAAACAATTATCTAAAATATCGATAGCAGCTTTGAGTTTGTCACCATGAGCGGACCATGTTGAAACGAAAGCTTGACCTTGGGTAAGAATCGTATCTCTTTCATGGTCACTAAATAACCGATTAGAAGTATAGACCCATATTCGGGCGTTTTGAGATAAGTATTTGAATTTAATCATAATATAGAGCTAATATAGTCATTTTTATGGAAATGACAATGATAATATAAAAAAAGCAGTAACGATGTAGTTACTGCTTTTATATGAATATCTTACTTGCAAATCTATGGGCAAGCCGGCGGAGTTGGTCCACCAGTAAAGATAAAGTCTACGATATAAACGAGATCGGAGATGTCAATATTCTCTCCTGCATCACCTTCGACGTTACCTTCATAGAGACAAATAGGACCTGGTCCGCCCGTGAAGATGAAATCAACCAAAAAGACTAAATCTGAAATGTCAGTATTGTCACCGAAGTCACCATCGACATTTCCTCTTACAGAAACACAACAGCCTACTTGTACAGAATAAAGTGGAGACCAATCAGTGATGACATCCCATGGGTCTTGCGTACGGACTTTGATATTATAGGTACCATTTTGTGCCCATGTATGATTTACCGAACAGCTATCACCTGAGTCAAAAGGTCCTAACCATTCTGTTGTCGTTCCATCTGAAAATTCAAACTGATATAAGAGCTTGTCAGAATCATCATCAGTAGAAATAGCTTTATAATTATTTTGAATACCAGCTTCGGTTGCTTGGGATCCGTTGACGACAGGAATAGATGGGTCGCGATTAGCGAGGACACCATTGCCGACCTTTACCTGTACTTCATAATCAGTACCGCTAATATGTTCCATTCTCATTATGACATCTAAATTAGGAACCGGTCTCGCTCCGGCTACTTCAATACGACCTCTGTAATAATCCTGACTGGTAGAACCACCAACACCAACAGTGTCACCACCATCATAGAAGACAGTCGGGTAACCGGCAAAATTATAATCATTGTTAAGCCGATCAGCGGCTTGGGAATTTGAATCACCAACTAAGGCGATATGATTCAAAAGGTAATCACCTGATGCTTCAATAAGAAAGAGTGCGACACGCGCACGAGGACAATATTGTCACCAAGTGGCAGTACCTTCTTCAATGAAAACAGAATGTGTGAATCCAGGCTTAGTTTCGTTTTCGCCTTTTATTCCGGGATATGCCATTGCGGAGGCATCGGCATAATTTGCATTAAACCAATTTCCATTAGGTGGGTCAGCATCACATAGAACATCATTGTCAGTAAAGACTGCTACGGCAGAACCAATATTGTCTACTGTTACACCCGGGAATCCATAAGATGCAGCATCAATGGTCACAGTTGTATCCCAAATGCCTGCTTCAGGTGCGGTAAAGTTTGCCAAAACAGCATAGAATAAATGTGCGTTATCATAATGTACGCCTGTATAGTCTATCCATCGTGAATCAGGTTCGATTATATGTACTTTTATTTTACCTGTATACACAGCCGAACTACTTTTTAAAGCACTTTCATTGTTATTATCAATGTTGATAATTGATTTCTCGCGAACGATTGAAACATTGTCGCGAATTGTTGCTGAAAGGGAAACTGAAAGAGTGAGGACAATAATACAAATGATTGTCCACAAAGTCGATTTCCTGTTGTCCATTAGGAACTCCTCGTGTGAATTATTGTGTTTAATATCGTCGATTATATGCTGATAAGATAATAAAAATTTAATATAAAACAAGGTGAAATCTGTCCTTAATCAGGACTGATTTAGTTTAATGGTAAACTATCTAATGTTTATGCTTAAAATGATGGAAAAATCACTATACGTATAATTTGCGATTGTTGATTCATTGTCAGTATAATCAATATTTAATGATGGCTCAAACAACCGACCAGACGATGTCACAATCGGGACAGAAACGGTCATGAATATGCGGTACTTATCATCGTTACGACCTTGAGCATTTCTGGTATGGACAGTTGTAGTAAACTCAGCAGAAGGGTCATCATAATAAGGGTCATAAAGAGGGTTTAAAATAGATACAGATTCGAGTGTCTTTAAATATGAAGAGTTCCAATATCCGACACCAAAGCTTATAATAGTATAGGGGACAAGGTAGGTTTTGAATTTAGCGAGAGTTGTGTTGCCATCATAAGAATTTACCCATGGAGATAAGTAGCCCGATGATGAACCTAGTATCAAAGCAGAATCTTTGCTCTCTGTGAAATTCCTATAAGAATAACTTAGTGAGAAACCGGTTTTTTTGCCAAGAGGTCTTGAGTATCGTAACGAAACATAATAAGAATTTAAATCGGACTCTTCTAAGCGATTGTAAGCATTTATTCTGTCGATTCCATAGGTTCTATTAAAGACAGAATCATACTCAGGGAGATAGTCATACTTTTCAAAAGAGTACCCAGCTTCGAAATCAATGGCATTAGATCCAAACAGAGAAAGATTTAATCCGGTAAAAATTTCATTAAGAGATTTGTCGGAAACAAAATCGGAATCAGAAGCATATCCTACTAACGAATAATTGAACCCTGTTCGCAAACTTGTTGTTTCGTTTAATTGATAACCTAAGGCAACAACTCCATTGATGTTTTTGTCAGAAAATTCTGTACTGCTAGTTGTACTTGTCGTAAGAGTATCTTCTTTGTAACGGTACCCCTTGTAATTCATATTCATGTAAATTGAAAAGAGTGAAGAGTCACTCAAAGGCATCAGAGTAAGACCACCGCCGTAGTTGAGATTTGAGAGATTGTTGTTTTTGTTATATTTTGTGTATTCAGTGAAGATATTTATTTCGGAAAAGTGTAGTGGATACAAATTTAGTGATGCTTTTGTTGAGGCGAAATTATCGGATGAGTCAGAAGAGTTTTTGAACAGATTGTCTGTACTTGAAGCTCTAACTGTTACTTCGGCATTATAAAAAGTTTGTCCAAACAAAGAGCCTGTTACAAATAGAAGTATGCTTATTAAAAATATTATTTTTTTCATTAGAAACAAACGCCTCCCACACATCCACCACCGGACGATGCACCTGCACTTAAGCCTGAGTTAAAATCGGAATCAAAATTGGACCGACACTTAGCAAGTTGTCTTGCTTTAAATTGATGTAAACTAAATTTTTGAGAAACAGTAAGTTTGACATCTTTTGATTTGTCAGAAAACAAAGCTGTCGGAGAAAACGTAAAAGTTCTTGTATGTGATTTGAGCTCTTTGACTTTAGATTGGAATTCATCGGGAATACTATTGTTATCAAAATCTATGATATTATCACTAAATCCGTCCCCATCAAAATCAATAAAATGACGACCTTCTGCTTGAATTGCACACGAACAGATAAGAAAAAGAATAATACTCATTGCTATAATTTTAAATCGCATAGATACCTCAATTTGTTTTGTTTTTTGAATATATATAATACTGTATATAATACAAGTTATTTACAAAAAACTTCTGTTTGATTAAATTTTATTATTGAAATTAACATTTTATCATATACATTCCGATGATTATACTATGTAAGAACAAAAAGGAAATTGTAATGACAAAAGTTTCACATGTATCTGATGTTATAAATAAAAAGGTTATTAAAGCAGGTTCTGTAATATATACAGCCGGAAATGCTGCGACTCCGCAAGTGCTTCTCAAACAACTAGGCGACGATCTTTCTATCAAGCATGTTGCACTTTACTCGGTTTTGCTTTTAGGCGATCAGATCGATTCTTTGTTTACTCAGAAAAGATGTAAAGAACTGACACATCGGGTAATTTTTAACAGTCATCTGACTCGTGGTCCGGTCAATAAAGGTTGGGCAAAATATCATCCGATGCACTTATCAGAGATTCCGAAATACGCTCGATTGAGTGAAGGGTTTGATGTTGTACTTATTTCTGTTGCCGGTCCTGATGTTGGTGGAAGATATAGTTTAGGTACAACTGTCGAAGGTCTTATGGCGGCAATCAGGTCAGCAAAAGATAAAGGCGGGATTGTTATCGCCGAACGGAATAAAAAAATGCCGTTTGTTATCGGCTCAACTATTACAGCAGGCATGATTGATTATATAATTGATTCAGATTATGACCTGCCTGTAAGCCCGGTTAAAAAACCTGATGATGTCGCTCAAAAGATCGGTGATACGATTGCATCTTTATATATTCAAGATGGTTCCGGTAATGAACCCGGGTCGACTTTGCAATATGGTATTGGTGAAGTTCCCGAAGCGGTGACGAATGCGATTATCAAAAGAGGTGTCAAAGATTTAGGGATTCATACCGAGTTATTCGCAGGGGCAATGCGAAGATTGGTAGAGAAACATATAGCAACGAACAAATGGAAAAAGTCTATAAACTTTGCTATTTCATCTATTTTTCTCGCGGAAGACCCAAAAGGGTATGAGTGGTTGCACTATAATAACTGTATCCAAAGCCGTCCCTGTGATTACACAAATTCGATATTTCGTATTGCTGCTCAACCAAAGATGGTCTCAATAAACTCTGCTATTGGAATTGATCTGCATGGGAATATATGGGCAGATTCATTGGATGCCCGTAAAATTTATAGTGGTGTTGGAGGACAGGCTGATTTTATTCGTGGAGCACAGTATTCTGATGATGGTATTGCTATTATAGCGATGAAGTCTTTGACGAGTAAAGGACTTTCCAAAATTGTAGACCAATGTCCTGCCGGTATTACGACGACTGCGATTCCTGCCGATCAGGTTATTATAGTCACCGAGCATGGTGCCTTTGACCCTCGCAGGTTAAGTCTTGGAGAAAGAGCTGTCGGTATTGCTCATCTTGCTGAGCCAGAGATACGAGAGAAGTTTCTTAAAATGATTTATGACAACCCTGCGTTTCATAAACCGAAATGGTCACAAAAAGATGTACCCGGCTTTACATCGTATAAGAGTGCTATGAAAAGTTTCTAAAGTATAGCATAAATATGTATATGAAAAAAGCAGTCCACGTAAGTGAACTGCTTTTTTATTTATTGATACAAAATCAGTTTATTTTTTATTAGTACGTTTTTTACGTCCCGAACCTTGACCAACTGATTTTTTCTTATTCTGTTTCTTTCCGGCAAATTTTGACCAGAAAGGATTGTCAGATGAGCTGTCATTTAAAAATGAACCTGATGATTTCACTAGAGATTCTGATGACTGATTGTATGTGTCATTATTAGAATCTTTTCTTTTGAAATTAGATTTTCTCGAATCACTGCTCTTTGAGAAGAAACTCTTTGATCTCGAAGAACTTGATTTTTTGAAATTATCACTTCGTTCAGCTTTATCTTTAACATATTTCATCTTTGCTGATCTATCGACAGTTTCAGATTCAGACTTGTTATCTCTTGGTTTTGAATCAAAACGATATTTCGACGATTTCTTAGCATCGCTATTGAAAAATTCACGGCGTGATGATGTACGTTCAGTAGAATATCTTCTGTTAGAAGAATTTTCTTCAGAAGAACGGTTATCATCAAATTTGCGAGGTTTAGACCCAAAGCGATTATTTGAAAAATCTTTTGGAGGTCTTTTCTTGAAGTCACCACGATCTGAAGAAGCAGCACGTGAGTAAGAACCTCGTGTCGGTTTATCGTCACGGGAGTAAGAACCTCGTGCCGGTTTGTCATCGCGCGAG
This sequence comes from Candidatus Zixiibacteriota bacterium, assembly GCA_024278935.1. Classification (GTDB taxonomy): domain Bacteria; phylum Zixibacteria; class MSB-5A5; order GN15; family FEB-12; genus QQUK01. Next base: position 28,783 of record JAJRSF010000039.1, on the reverse strand, counting down.
TAATTGCTCTTAGAACGATCAGGTCTTGATTCGGATCTGTTTGATGATGATCTCCGAGGTTCAGACCTGTTAAACTCTGAACGTTTTGCCGGTCTTTGTTTAGAGGATGATCTCCGCCCTGAGGATCTTCCTGATGATGGAGCGAGAACTTCTCTTAAGTTTAAATGAGCACCATCACTTAAGAATTCTCTTTCAGATGGTAGCGAGTCAGGTAGTCTGGAGACCGATAGTTTCATTTTCATGAACCGTTCCAGATCTCTGATTTCACTTTTTTGTGCAGAGGTAGCAAAAGAGATAGCATGACCTTTTTTGCCTGCTCTACCAGTACGTCCGATACGATGGACATGATCTTCGGCGTTTGCTGCCATATCGTAATTGACAACCAATTCGATACCTTTGACATCAATACCTCGAGCAGCAATATCAGTAGCAATAAGAACTTGATATTTGCCACGTTTGAAACCTTCGAGAGCATTTCGTCTTTGACCTAATGATCTGTCAGAATGAATTTCAGCGGAAGCAAAACCCATATCTAAAATTTTAGATGAGAGCTTGCTTGCCATCCGTTTTGTACGAGTGAAAACAAGTACAGGACCGGTACATTCTTTAATGTGTGAAGCGAGTAGGCGACCTTTGTCTTGGTTCTTGAGTAAATAAATCTGCTGACTTACTTTATCAGGAGTAGCTCCGGAGCGATCAGTTTCGATACGAACAGGATTTCCCATAAGTTGGCTAGCGATTTTTTCAATGGGTTTTGGCATAGTCGCAGAGAAGAGCATTGTCTGACGGTCATCAGGAACAGATTCCATGATTTTTTTAATGTCAGGTACAAAACCCATGTCGAGCATGCGATCGGCTTCATCTAAGATGAAAACTTCGACTTTTGAAAGATTCAGTGTTCCTCTTTCAAGATGATCCATTAGGCGACCTGGGGTCCCTATAATAATACGAGGATTCTTTTTTAAAATATTCCGCTGCAGAACCATAGAGGCTCCACCAATCAGAACTGCCGAGCGAATCCCTAAAGGTCGGGCAATAGTTTGAAGTGATTCGTCTACCTGGATAGCAAGTTCACGGGTCGGGACTAAAATAAGCCCTGTACCTTTTTTGCTTTTTGATAAACGTTGTAGCAATGGAATTCCAAATGCTAAAGTTTTTCCTGAGCCTGTTTGGGCTAAGGCGATTACATCTTCGCCTTGTATTGCAACCGGTATCGCTTCCTCTTGAATAGGAGTTGGTTTCTCAAATTTGAGTCGGTTGATTGCCTTTAATAAGCTCGGAGCAATACCTAGGTCGTCAAAACCATTTTGGGATTGCATAGTTTTTTCACTTTTACTATCGTAGCTTTCTAAGGCAGTGTTGTTTGATTGTTGCTTAATGTTCAAAATTCCTCATTTGATTAAAGTTTAGTTAGGGGGTTATAATTCGATTTTCGCATAATAAACCGTATTATTGAAATTTGTCAAGGTAAAAAAGCAAATATCGACCAATTATCTCACACAACATCTATTGTGTATCTAATAGCTAGGCAAGGGGATAGGAGAATGTGTCACTTTAAAAAACCGGACAGTAGATTAAGTCCGGTTTTTTTATAGGGAAAAGAGGTGTGTTTATCTTAAATCAAACTTTAAAAATGAATAGTATGCTCCTCCAAGTAGTGAAGTAAACATCAGTAGAAGGATTGAAATGTTTATAAGTACATCAGGGAGAATTTTGCCTAACTGCACTTTCGGATGAGTAAACTTCGGGCGATCGCTTACGTCGATAGCGTTATCCCGACCAACTTTTAGATCCATCCCTTTATCGGAGTCCATCGTAATCATGATACTCCCGGCACCCGGTCCGGCGTTTTCTGACTTTTTATCTATGTATTTATTAAATTCTATTCGGTAATTTCTTAAGGCAGATTCATACGAGGATTTTAAATCAATGTCGGTATATGAAAGGCTCATCGCAGCTAGTTGGAAGACAGCAGCGGGAGATATTCTTGAAAGCATAAATCCAAGATGTTGCTGTGCCTTTCGTTTGTTCTCCCAATCTTCAAGGAGGGTTGCTTCATTCCCTTCAATATCTCTTGTGACTTCTTTACGAAGAGAATCCTGTGCTTTCATATTTGCCCACATCATGTCATCTGATATATCTTCGTCTTCTTCAGTATTATTGTTTCTTGAATCAGCAAAAATATCGTTCATGTTTTTATAATATTCTTCCCATTTGTTTTTGGCGTAAGAAACTTTTAACCCTTCAACTTCGGCAATTCTCGGAACAGAAACAATATTACCGGATGCCATGACACCACCTCTTGGAAGTATCAGTACAAAAGTAATCCAAAATACGAGGGAGAGAAGAAACGATACATTGGAACTTCGACTCATCGTTGACATAAAAACGCCAAAGACTACGAATATAGAAGTGTACAATATCGAGATAAAAATTAGAATTGCTAGACGGATCCATTCCTGAGAACTGAATTGAATTTGGAAAAGCATGACGATTAAGACCGACAAAAGTATCGGGATAAGTATCGGTATTAAAAGTCCTAGCCATGTGCCTATACATTTTGCCAGAATATATTTTGTTCGAGGTACAGCGTTTGAAAAAATAAGCCGTAATGTCCCTTGCTCTTTTTCGCCATTAACGGCATCGAATGTGAAGAGTATAGCAAGTAGAGAAAATATTATTTGTACGATGAAAGTAAAGTCGATAATTCTGAACACAGCAAAAATTGGGTCATCAGAATAAATCGAATTTTTCAGTTTGACCGTTGAGCGGCTATTGATATCTGACCATCGACCAATGTCATAACTAAGCCCCGATGTAAATATCATCAGCGGTGATGGTTTCCGATGTTCACGATATGAAACCGAATGCCAGCTTGAGACTTGTTGGATACGTTCGTCTGCCATTTGATGTACTGTTTCGTATTGGGTGACTGCTTGTTTGTATTCGTTGATACCAATCAGCACACTCATGATGAGTAATATCGAACAGATAACAAAAGTCACAATGAATTTATTACTGACGATGATTGATTTAAGTTCTTTTTGAATAAGTATATTTAGCATTGTTTTAGTCTCCAATTATCTTGCATCGTAGCGGTTAAATGAGATGAATGCACCGGAGATGAAAATGCAATTAAATAGAATCAGTAAGGCAAAGTCTGGGAGTGTGTCTTTTACAGATGTAGATAACGACTCAGTCTCATAGACAAACTGAGGAATTTCTGATGGGTCGATAGGATCTTTCTCAGGAGACCCATCATCCAATTCTATTATCATCATGCCGCCTCCAACATTCATACCAGTTTTTCCAGATAAGAATTCTTTCAATGAAGTTTGATAGTTTTTTGCCTGTTGATAGAATTTATCTTTCAGGTTTGGAGATGTTCCCGCGAGGGTAGAGGTTGCTAATGAGAGCGATGCCGAGGGAGAGATACGGGCAAGAGCAAAAGCAATTTGCGATCGTTCTAATTCGGCATTGTAGCGTTGTTCATTTAGTCTGCTACGGTACAGATTCATTTTATCTTCTCTGGCAATTGAAATTGAGTCCATAAACTTATTAAAATTTGCCATGACTTCTTCCATGTTATCATTGTCAATCGCTTCATAGTTTCCCAATGTATTCATAAACTCTTTCCATTGCTCTGTGCCGTACATAGCTTTTTGATAGCCGAGTTCATCAACGGTTGGTACATCTACGGCACGGCCTGAAAGCAAGACTGCAACTCTTGGAAGAATTAAAGTTGAGCCGATCCAGATGATGAGAAGTATTAAAAATGATGTCGCCGTTCTTTGGGCCATCGACGAGACCATAATTGACATTGCTAAGAAAAGTCCAAAGTATAGAAGCCCTGCCAAAACGATAAGAGCAAGTCGGAGCCATTCTTCTGAACTGAGAAAAACCCCAAGCATAGGCAGGAGAAGAGAACCGAGTCCTATAGAAACGATTAGTGAAACTGATAAGACGGCAAACGATCCGATAAACTTTCCGAGTAAGAACTTTGTTCTCGGGATTGCATTTGAAAGACAGAGCTTGAGGGGTCCTTTTTCTTTCTCGCCACAGATAGCATCGTAGCCAAGCATGATTGCAAAGAGTGCTAAGACAACAAGGAAAATAAATTCGAGGTCGATAAATCTAAAATATGCGTAGGCAGGTTCTTCGTTGTATCGGCTGTCATCAGCAACGATTTCACCTGATGGCTCAATGTTGGCAGTTCTACCAATGTCGTTTGATACACCGCTGACAAGTGTTGCTAATGGTTGAGGCGGAAGAAATATTCTGTTTTCGGTTACACGATACCACTCTTTGATACCTTCGAAAGAACGTAGGTTCTCAGCGTTTGCAGCTTCCCAATGGGTCACATTGAGTTTGTAATTTACGGCACCGGAATAAAACGAAAGAAGTATGAGGACTAAGCAAACTATAAAAGTATAGATGAATTTTGTTGAACTCAGTATCTCACGAATTTCTTTTTCTACGAGAGTCTTAAGCATACTATACCCCCTCGGTGGTAGGCTTTAGCCCGTGAACTGCCATGTACTGCATATATAATGACTCGAGGTCTTTGTCAAAAAGTGTTGATGCTTTTTCTTTCATCAAGAACTTACCTTCATTCATAATAGCGATAGTGTCGGCAGCCTCTTTGGCACGGAAAATATCATGGGTCGACATAAGTACCGCTTTGCCTTCATCTTTTAAATCATTAAGTAATCTTATAAATTCGTAGCCTGCTTTTGGGTCGAGACCGGAAGTCGGTTCGTCAAATAAAATTGCTTTTGTATCTTTTAAAATTGCGATAGCAATTCCACATTTTTGACGCATTCCTTTTGAGAAGCTTTTCAATTTTTTGTTATGCACTTGCTCAGCTAATCCAACACGCATAAGCACTTCACGATATTCATCTTTGGAGACATCGAGTCGTCCACCGAGTTGAGTGAAAAAATCAAGGTTTTGCAGTGCGGTAAAGTTAGGGTAGAGCATCACGTTTTCGGAAACGTATGCAAGATTTTGTTTGACCGTTAACGGTTCAATATGCGATGAGACCCCACATACTTTTGCATCGCCCGATGTAGGTTCCAATAGGTTTAGGAAAATATTTATCGTTGTTGTTTTACCGGCGCCGTTTCCGCCGAGCATAGCAAAAATTTCGTTATTACAAATTTGAAAATTTAAATTGTCGAGGGCTACTACGCCATCATCGTATTTTTTTGTCAAATTTATAGCTTCGAGTATTACTTGTTTATTATTTTCCAGCATATTTATATCCTTAGCTCTATTTTTTAGATAGTTTTAGACCGTACATTACAACACCAAAAATGAGTCCGCCGATTAAGAGAAGAATAAATAGCGTTCCCCAAATTGAAGTGCTTGAATTGACTTCGATAGTAATTGTCTTGTCTTCGGCACTAACAGGGAGACCGTTTGACATTGATGACAGTCTGACCCTGATATTATATTTTCCTGCTGCGACATCAGTTGGCGGAGTAACTACCATGGTTGTGCGAATATCTTCACCGATATTTAAACTTGTTACAGATTTTGGTGTGATCTCTTTTGTCCAATTAAGTGGTAGGTCGACTTTGAATTCTATATTGTCCAGTCTATCAGAACCTTCATTGAATAAATCCATAATGATTGATGCACTTTGATCGGCGTCGATAGCATGATAAAGTTGTGGCGTCTTGACCAGTAATTCACCTTTGCCGCGAGGGACAAGCTCTAGTTTTACATAGCCAACTTCTAACGCTTTGATTTCCTCTTCTGTCCAGATTTTTGATTTAAAATCTTTAATCTGACCAGCTTTGTCTCTGGGCAGGATTAAGACATAAAAAGGAATCGGCTGATCCATGACAACCTTATCGCTCGGTCTGTCGGGAAGAGAAATTTCAATTGCAGCTGATTTTGTACGTGAACTTTCGGTAAACTTTACCTGTGTCAAGCGAACCTGTCCGGCTTTAAAGAACCTTCCAATTTGTTTGGGTAGGTTGACAACTTCTAAGGCAAAGGTATTTGATGACCCACTATAAAGTTCGAGAGTCAGGTCAAACGATGTTGATTTGCCAAGGTCTACTTCTTGAGAAAATTGTTCAGACTGCACGAGAACTTTATCGACTGACTCATCTTTTTGCAAAAATATTTTCATCGTACGCTGGACACCGTTTGAATAAATCATAGAAACGTTAACCTGATCCAAATCCTGTAGAAGAACAAAGTCCAGCTCGACCGGTTTGCCATAGAACAGTTTTGGAATCTTTGATTCATAAGGTTGGCTAATGATTGCCTGGTTATCATTTAGAATCGAGATGTAGACATTTGGAATAATGTCAGGTTGTAATGAACGAAATAGTTCATCTTCTACATTGATAAGTTTTTGAAATTCCGCTGAACCACCGCTTGTATTTGCGAATGTTATTCGAGCATGTTTATGCCCGTCCTCACCTTGATATTTAACCGCTTTGGTGATGCTGATATATTGGTCTTCAAAGAGAACTGTAAGAAGTGACTGCTGGTAATTTACTTCGGCATACACGTAACGATTTTTCACGTTTTCTAAAGCAACTTTGTCGACAAGTCCTTTGTTAAATAATTCCTGCTCTCTTTCATATTCAGCTTTGACAGCTTCAAAATCAGCCTTGGCACGTTTTAACCCTAATAGTGTGAAAGTGTCATCACGCTGGTTAAACGTATTGGAAGTTTGGGCAAATGATGAAAGGGCAACGAGAACGATAATTATAAATTGCCATGATATGATTTTGAAATATTTATGCATCAGCTCACCTTATTTCTTTATGATTATTTCGTTACCGCTATCTTCTACAGCAGGTTTGTTAAAGCTGAAAGTATGTTTTTTGGAATCTCTTAAAAATGTCATTGAAATAGATTCACCGATTTTTACGGCATTATAAATTTTGTTAAAATCTTCAGAGGTTAAATCTTTTTTACCGTTTATTGAAATGAGAATGTCACCCTGTTTTGGTTTTTCACCCTCGATAATACCTTCGAAGTCAGGTAACAATGCAAGAATAGAAATTTGATTCTCGACATCTTTGATAATCAATCCTGCCTCGACCATAACGATGTCTTTCATCTCGACACCATTCATCATCATAGATGATTCGTTATGTTCGCCATCATCATCAATAGTGGTAGTCATCATCATCATTCCGCCACTTGCTTGTGGGTCAGCTTTTGGGAAGGAGACAATCATCATTTCATTGCCACGTTTCACACCAAAACTAATTTCTCCACCAACTTCAATTTCATCAAGTATAGCGGTGAGGTCTTCGATCGTTTTTAATTTTTTACCATTACACATGATAATTTTATCCTGATTGGCGAGATCAACATCTTTATATTCTTTTGGTCTGTGATCTTTTGGTGGAATCATTTCAATGGTAAGCCCATTGTCTCCGCCTTTGATAATCGCGTTCAGCCCGGCAATTATAGTGATAGGTTCATCTGCATCAAAAGTCATTGTTCTTTTCATTTGTGCGTGTGATGATTGAGTAATAATTAAAGATGCAATAAAACAGCTCAGTACGATTGCGAATGTTTTAAATTTCATAATAAAACTCCTTAAAAAAGTTTTTGTTTAGGTTTCATAAATCTAATGTACGCTATTGTGTATGAGAGGTTTAGTTAAGGTCTGTTAAGAGATGTTAAGAAATGTTAAAACTGTTTTCTATTTCAAATTTAACTATATATTAGGACTATGAAATTATCGAACAAGAAAATTAGAATAATTACTATTCTTATGACAATCGCTTTGAGCGGGCTTGTCGTATTGCAGACGATTCTTTTGAAGACTGCGTTGAAGTCTGAAGAGGAAACTTTTCAAAGTAATATTAATCTCGTATTACATAATGTGGTGAATGATTTGATGAGTTCAGAAGCTCGGTCTGCGGTTATGAATATCGTAATTAATGACTCGACAGCTCATGGCAATAATCGGATAATTAAAAGAACGGGTCTGCTTACTGATTCTGTAAAAAATATCTATATGTTTCACGATGTCATCGATACTAATATGCAACATGATTCAATTACCAGCTCTTTCAAATTCACTATTGAGAATTTTTCTGATGACCTCAAGGTGATGATGGTTGACTCGGGGACAACCAATCACGAATTAACTATGACATTAAATGATAGCGCTTTCAAAAATGGGAATGTCGAAAAAGTCAAATATCGCAATGAGGCATTTGTTTTTCAAGGAGAACATCTTTCAGAAAAAGATAGTTCACGGATAATGCTCATCGAAGCAGCTTTGACCGAACTGCAGTTTATGGACATATTGCCAATAGATGAAAGGCTTGATACGCTTACCTTAGATTCAGCAATTGCGGCTTCTCTTAAGAAGATAAATATCGAGCTTGATTATTCATTTGCTGTTACCAATGCAAGGACTGATAGTATGTTGTTGTCAGTACGGAACCCATCTCTTGAAAATTTATCAAAGTCCCCATATAAGACGATTCTATTTCCTGGTGATTTTTTGGTCTCTACAAACTTTCTCATATTAGATTTCCCGAACAAACAATTTTTTATATTTTCAAAACTTATGAGTCTTATACTTCCGACATTATTTTTCATGTTGATTATTATAACTATTTTCATCTATGCTATAAAATTGATATTGGGACAACGGAAGACTGCTGTCAGGCTGACTGATTTTATAAACAATATGACCCATGAGTTTAAAACGCCAATTTCGACTATACAACTTGCCTCTGAAGCAATTAGTAAAAATGAAGTTTTCTCTAATAAAGAAAAGATGCTATCGTTTAATAAGATGATACTTTCTGAAAACAAAAGAATGCAGAATCAAGTTGATAAGATATTGCAAATTGCGACTCTTGAAGAAGGGGATTATATTTTATCTATTGAGCAACTTGATATGCATAAACTAATTGATGAAGCAATTGAATCGTTTTCCATTTTACTGAAACAGCAAAATGGAACTATAATACAAAATTTGCAAGCGGATAATTTCGAAATAGATGGTGATAGGGTTCATCTTCTGAATGTCATTTGCAATCTCATAGATAACGCATTAAAATATTCTAAAGATAATCCTGAAATTTCTATTGCTACAAAAAGCGAAGAAGGTCGGCTTGAAATTTCTGTCAAAGATAAAGGGATTGGGATCCATCCTGATGACATGAAATTTGTTTTTGATAAATATTATAGAGTTGGCAATGTTGATGTGCATGATATAAAAGGTTTTGGACTCGGGCTGAGTTATGTTAAGATGATGGTGGAAGCTCATGATGGGTCGGTACAACTCTTAAGCTCATTAGATAAGGGGACAGAGGTTATTATTTCTTTACCTCTTAAATAGAATATGCAGAAAATTAAAATTCTATTACTTGAAGATGATCCAAACCTTGGCATGGTACTCCAGGACCATTTGGTTATGAACAAGTATGTCGTGACTCTTGTTGTCAATGGGCTAGATGGTTTGGAAGAGTTTTCTAGAAACAGTTTCGATCTTTGTTTGGTAGATATTATGATGCCCAAGATGGATGGCTTTACATTTGTCGAAAATATCAGGAAGACTAACAGCGAGGTTCCAATAATATTTTTGACTGCGAAGTCTCTCAAAGAAGATAAAATCAAAGGGTTTCAAATTGGATGCGATGATTATATCACCAAGCCGTTCAGCATTGAAGAACTATTGCTTCGTATTTCTGCGTTACTAAAACGAGCATTTAAAAGTAGTGTTGAGCAAACGAACGAATTTGAAATAGGGAAGTATCTCTTTGATTATAAGAGACAATATTTACAGTTAAAAAAAGAGAAGCAAAAGCTTACTGCCCGAGAGAATGAACTTCTGTATATACTTGTTAAAAACAGAGGTATGGTAGTAGAGAGGGAAACAGCGTTAAAAGAAATTTGGCGTGATGATAGTTTTTTTGCGGGACGTTCGATGGATGTTTTTATTTCGAAGTTGAGGAAATATTGAAAAGATGATACCTCGGTTGAAATAATTTCGGTGCATGGAAGAGGTTTTAAACTGATAGTAGATAAATAAATGAAACGCACGGGAAAACATATATTTTCCCCGTACGCCTCTGTATAAGAAGGGTCGTTATACTGTTTCCGGTTCAAGCTCTTCTGAGTAGAGATTGACCTCGGCTACAATTTTTGAAATATCTAAAAATATTAAAAGTCGATCGTCAATTTTAGCCACACCGTTAATATAATCAGCACCAACAGATGCTACAATTCCCGGAGCAGGTTCTATAGTTGAACTTGGAATACGAAGGACTTCTTCGACAGCATCGACAATCATTCCGACAATACTCTCACCATCTTCACAGACGACGATCCTTGTATTTTTGGTCCACTCTTTGATATCCATATCAAACTTTTTCCGAAGGTCTATTACCGGGATTACTTTACCTCGAAGATTTATAACACCTTCACAATAATGTGGTGCTTGCGGGATTTTCGTAATCTCAACCATACGATTGATTTCTTGCACTTTTTTAATATCGATCCCGAATTCTTCCTGACCCAACTTAAATGAGACAAGTTGAACTAATTCATCGAGGTTATTTTTGTTTTGCTGTACCATATTATACTCTCATTTCTAGGCGTTGGTAGTTTCGTTTATTTTGAATTGACCAACTATTTGTTTCATACCTTCAGCGTTTTGGTTTAGTTGTTCGGCAGCTGCGGCAGATTGTTCGGCACCTGTGGCAGATTCTCTTGCGATGGATGCTATATTTTCCATGTTTTGAGAAATCTGTTCAGCGGCTGATGATTGTTCTTCAGATGCTGTTGCTATCTGCTGAATCATATCAACAACTTGACCGGACATAGTTACGATTTCGTTCAAGCTTGAACCGGCTTTATCAGTTAATTCACGACCGTGATCAACTTCTTTCACACCTTTTTCCATAGACTGAACAGCTTCGTTTGTTTCAACTTGAATACCTTTGATCATATCTGTAATTTCACTGGTTGCTTTACCGGTACGTTCAGCAAGTTTCCGCACTTCATCAGCAACAACAGCAAAGCCACGTCCTTGTTCACCTGCTCTGGCAGCTTCAATAGCAGCGTTTAATGCGAGCAGATTAGTTTGGTCGGCAATATCGTCAATGACTCCAACGATTTCACCAATTTGATCAGCTGATCGTGCTAATTTAGCTACAGATTCTCCTGATTCTTTGACTACATTTGCTATTTCCTGCATACCCTGAATAGTTTCACTTACAATTTGGGCACCATCACCAGCAGTTTGACCTGCTTGATCAGCGGCACTGTTGGCTTCGCCGGCATTTTTTGAAGACTCTACAATGGTTACAGTCATTTCTTCAATTGCGGTGGAAATCTGTGTAACTTGATCTGTTTGATCTTTAGCACCGCGAGACATTTGTTCAGAAGAAGATGCAACTTAAGTGGCAGCAGAAACAACTTGTTCTGCAGTCGCGTTTAGTTGATGTACTACTCCGGTTAGGTTTGAAATCATTTTTGTAAAAGAACTACCTAGAACATCTTTGTCTGATTTTGGTTTGACATCAATAGTAAGATTGTTGGAGGCAATCTGATTGGCTGCTTCGGCTAGTTCCTTCATATAATTTATCAGGTTCTGGAATGATTGCGCCAGTTGTCCGGTTTCATCTTTTGAATTTACTTTGATTGTATGGTCGATATCACCGGTGGAGATGAGTTCGGCTATAGTGGCGATGTCTGAAATTGGACGAGAGATAATGCGTGCCACATAGAAAGCGATGAAGCCACCCATCAAGAGGGCGATTGCGGATATCCAAATAGGTATCTGGGCATTACTTTCTGCAGTTTCAATTGTCAAAATTTCCTTAGCAGTTGCATTCTCTTTAGCACTATAGTACCCTTCATTAACAATCGGTTCTAATTTGTTGGCAGCATCAATCATAACAATCATATTCTTTTCTATTGCTATGTTCTTCTCTACAAGTTTTAGAAAACCTTTTTCATATTTCTGAGTTGTAATTTTAACAGCAATTTTATCCTCGGCACTCAAACCGCTTGCATAAGCATTTAATTGCAGGGTTGCTAATTTATCAATAGTGCGTTTGATGTATTTTTCATCACCGAGTAGCAAATAATCTTTTTCTTCTTTTCTGATTGTCAATAGGTTGATTTGAAGAAGTTGCTCATTTGCATTATTGATAATACCTGCTAACTCACTTGCTGCAACTCTGAACTGACCTTGTAAACCAGAAGCATGATCCAATCCTATTGTCTGATATTCCTTTACTATATTGTGGAAACCGTCTAAGTATTGATCAGCATACTCCAGAATTAAATTTGCATCTTTAATACCTTGTTGGTTGCCTGCTTTTTGCTCCAGTTCAAGTAACAAATTCGCTTCCTTTTTGAGGTTGGCTACAGCTTTGTCGACTTTCTCTAGATGCTTAATCTCTTTACGTAGCAGAAAGTCTTTTTCATTTCGACGTGCCTGAAGCATATAACGATCAATATTGGCATTTTGTATTTCAATGGAAATATCGCCATGAATTAGGTTAATAAAACCTTTTTCAGTATTCATAAGGTTGTCGTAGGACATAAAAGCGACAACCGCAAGTAAAACTAAAACTGCTCCGAAACCAGAATATAATTTAGTTCCTATTTTAAAATCTTTGTAACTTTTCATATTTGTATCCTTTTTAAGTTTTATTTTAGAATTTGAATAATGTATTTACATACATTGTGTTGTCGCCGTCTTTAGCAACGTTTTCATAATTTGTGAAACGGTAATTAAGAGCTACTTTGAAGCCCTTTACAGGTACACTTTCGATTCCTAAAATCCCCCAAGTGGTTCCGTCGTCAATATTACTTGTATTTGGGTCGTAGATATCCACTCGTCCGAAGAAATTGATACTGTTCATGAAGGAATTATTGTTTACAAGTTTTTTTAGATAGAAAGTGCTAAAGAACGATAACCCTTGTTTTTTTACAGCACTTTCACCGGCACCTGTACCAACGGTAGTAAAGTTCATATCAAAGCCGAAATCTAAAGTGCTGTTCCATGCGAGAAGTCCACCAAATGAAACTATCTGACGTTTCCAGTCTGATGCACTTACTACAGTAACAGTAGTATCCCATAGGGCTGAGACAGTATCAACGGAAGTTATATCATCTAATGCTTTATTCTGTGTACCAGAGTATAATTGCAACATTAAAGTACTTTTAGAAAAAGCCTTTAGATCTTTTAATGGTTTTACCAGCCCCACCAAGCTGATATCTTTATTAGAATTAAGTTCTTGCACATGTGTATAGCTAGTACCATTGAGTAATGCTATGTTGACAAATCCGTATTTGGATTTTGATCCGAAGCCAAGAGTAGTTGATATTCCTAAATCGGATGAAGTTAGAAACTTCCGTTTATCACTTACAGTTTTTTCCACATATCGCCGCCCCCAAAGCTTGTTCATTTGGTCGATATATAGGGTGGGCTGAAGTCCAAAACGTAGTTTTGCATAACTCTTGGTGAATGCCGGCTTCCAATCAAGATAAGCATATTTAAGGATTATATTGTACTTGTTATCAATAGATCTCAAATCGGATGTGATTCTGACGCTTGCATAGTTAGACAATTTTGACTTAAGAGTAACATAAGCCCGAGACAAGGCGAATTCATTATAGTTTTCGTTGTCGTCGGAGAAATCGACCATACCGTGACTGTACATACGTCCATTGACGGTGGTCTTAGGTATTGTAAGTTTCTGAGCAGGTTTGTTTAATATCTTAAGCCTTGCATTCAGGTCTTCAATTTGATCGTTTAATTTCTCATACTGAGAATCATTAGAGGTTTTTTTTGATACCACTCCACCCTCTAATGAAACCAGTAAAGTTGGATTTGTATCCATCAAGTCTTTTAAGTGATTGATTTCCGCTTTAGACAGCTCCACTTCGTTGAGAAGTTCCATTACTTGTGATTCAGAGATCGTAGACTTAATAGCCCGCTTGTTGTTCTGAAGTTTCAACTCAGCAAGCTCTGCTTTGATTTGAGATAAATCATTACTATTTGAATTTGTATTAGAAAGTGCGTCCAATTTTACTTGAAATTCAGCAAATTTTAATTCTCTTACTGCTGATTCAGCTGTAACTAATTTTTTCAGACTTACTTCTAGTTTATTTACGGCATCAAGTAGCTGTCCAAAATCTTGCCCTAACGCCGAGCTTCCACACAGTGTTATAGTAAAGATAATACACCAGATAAAGAAAATTTTCATTATTTTACTCCATTTAAAGATTTGCATTTTTGACTAGAAATTATATATATGCATTTATTTAATCATGCTTATTCTTATCTATTATCCTTGTTGGTAACTGATTTCGGTTCTTCTTGACTTTACTTAAAGGACTTATACATAATATGAATTGGATATACTGTATATCCAATTCATATTATGCATTAAAAATGCTAAGCGATTGGTCCTCCACTGCTTATCTTTGGTGAAGTGTGGGTTTTCTAATAAAAGTTAGTTCCTATTAATGTTATTTGGGCTATTAAACATATAAAAATTAGTAAAAATAAACGATTAAATAGTTTGGATTAAATAGAATTAAGGAATGTAATGAGATTAACTTTGTCGTTTGAGATATTTAACTTTTTCCGTATTGCTTTTCGTTGATTAAAGACTGTTCCGACTGAGGTGTTTAAAGTTTCTGCTATTTCTTTTGAAGTCATGCCATCTTTGAGCATTTTACAGATTTCAATTTCTCTAGGAGATAGATTGATAAAACGAGCTTCAAGTTTTCCTACAAAAGGGGAAACAACGGTCTTAAGGTTCTCAATAATGAGAGAAATGTAATTAGCTTGAAATTCGCTTGCTCCGATTTCGAGCTTTCTAACAAGTGGTAAAACGGTTCTGTTTACATGAGCCTGCACAGAAAGCAATTGTTCTTTTTTTTCAGTTTCTATTGTAGACAAAATTTCTTTGAGAGCGATGTTGGATTCTTCTAATGCTTTTTCAGCCTTTTTGTGTTCAGTTATATCTTGAATAGTACCAAACATCTCAGTCGGGTTACCGTCATCATCAAATTTTAGATTACCTAAACCATGCCCCCATTTTACTTCTCCTGTATTAGTGTCAATGATTTTATACTCTTTATCAAATTTTTTATTTTGACGGAGAATATCATTGAGTAAATATGATGACATCATTTCTCTATGGTCAGGATGTACTGTACTCAACCAATACGGCATATCTTTTGTACAACTATTATTCATACCAAAAATAGCATCAAGTTCTTTTGAGCTTGTCCAAAAACCGGTTGTTATATTAAAGACATAATATCCTAATTGAGCTATTTTTTGTGCTTCAAGAAGTTTGTTTTCACTATTATGAAGTTTTTCTTCAATAACTTGACGTTTGCTCGTAGATTTTAAAGTTTCTATACCATATGCTAAGTTTTCTGCGAGCCTTGTGAGTACAATAACTTCATTATGTTCAAACCCATCCGGGTCACTTGAATATATATTTAAAGCACCAATAACTCCGCTATTTCCAATAAGAGGTAATGCTATTGACGATTGATAGCTATTTGATAAAGCGGCATCTCTCCAAGGTTTAGAATCTATATTTGTTAACATGTTTTTAACAATTTGTGGTTTCTTGCTTTGGATAGCTTTTCCTGTTGGACCTTGACCTAATTCAGAATTATCCCAACTCACATTGAGATTCTCTAAATATTTATTTTCGTTGCCCATTTGGGCTACCATTTTGACAGTTTTATCTTCGTCATTTTCAGCAAACCCAACCCATGCAAGACTATACCCGCCAATTTTTACGATCAATTCACATACATCAGTAAGTAATGATAATTCGTTTTTTGTCTTAATCAGGACTTGGTTGCATTCGCTCAACATTTGAAAAGCTCTGCTTGATTTTTCTTTAATCTCTTCAGCATGCTTTCGAGACATAGCAACTCCAATAGAGTTACCCAGTTCTTCAAAGTAGTCAATATCGCTTCGTGTAAATCTGTTTTTTCTGCGATCATTTAACTGCAGGAGACCTATTATTTCATAGCCTGCAATAAGAGGAATAAGAGCAACCGATTCATAGCCATCTTTGTTACATCTGTTTCGAGTGCGAGTCTGTAATAGTTCAGACGATCTCGTTGACAATAATTCAGTAGTACTATTTGTCCAAAAGCTACCTAAGCTTGTGAAGACTGAAAGAGCAGAGTTAAACCTTCCTCTCAGAACATCACCACAAAAACATTCAAGACAATTGTTGCCATTCTTATCAAATAGTGGTTTTCCATTGTGATCTATTGCACATACACTTGATTCAGCACGAACAAAGTTATCAGAAAATCCGGATGTTTCGTAGTAGGGGAAGTCATCGCCATTTTTAAGACGGATTCCGACAGCATCGTTTCCGGTTTGTTTTTTTATTTCGCAGAGTACTTCGCGTATTATATCAATTTTGGATGATTGTTTATTTAATATTGTAAGAATTTGTAATGTTAATTCTCTTTGTAGAATTACAGGGAATTTATTTTCTTCAACAATAGTAGCGATATTTGAGAAATTATTGAGATTCTTAATTCTGTTATTCATATCTAATTCAATCGACAGTATTGTGCAAAAACTGAACCAATAAGTACACTTTTAAAAAACATTAACATCGCTACAAATATTGAGTAGAAGTAGTATGAATGAAAAAATAATATTTTGATGTTGTAGCGAGAACTAACGTAATGCTAATATTTATAGAAGTACCGTATCGTATTACGGGCATTCGTGATAGCTTGTTAATGAATGATTGTCGATATTGTAATCTACAAAGTACAGAATAGTGGTTTTGTAAAAAAAAAGATTAAAATAGTAGACTTTAACTACCGATAGAACATATAATATACTAATACAGCAAACAAATTTAGAGGCTTTTTAATGATTGAGACATTAATCTATTTCTTTACTTCGCTATTAATAATATTTATTCCTTTTTTTTATTGGAAAAAGCATAGCAGTAAGTCATCAGATGCAGTACAGCAGTATCAGGAAAACTTACAATCGGGAATGACTGAGCCGGTAACACTGCATCCTAAAATCGACCCGAATCAATGCATCATGGCCGGTGCCTGTGTTACTGCTTGTCCTGAAGGGGAGATACTTGGTATTGTAAATGGGAGAGCCCAAATAATTCAACCATCAAAATGTATCGGGCATGGAGCCTGTCAATCGGCGTGTCCAACCGATGCGATCTCTTTAGTTTTTGGGACTGCCAGTCGAGGAGTGGATATACCGTCGGTGAAAGAAACATTTGAGACAAATATTGATGGTGTCTATATCGCAGGGGAACTAGGCGGTATGGGGCTTGTTCGCAACGCTATCACACAGGGGAAAGAAGCTGTTGAATATATATCAAAATCTTTGTCGAATAGAAACAATGGATGTTATGATATTTTAATTGTCGGAAGTGGTCCTGCCGGGTTAGCTGCTACTTTACAGGCAAAAAAAGAAAAGCTGAGCTACTTGACGTTGGAACAGGAACAGGATTTTGGTGGTACAGTGTTTTCTTTTCCGAGACAGAAACTTGTAATGACACAACCGATGGATATACCACTCTACGGAAAATTTAATCAACGTGAAATCAAAAAAGAATCTCTTTTGGAACTCTGGGAAACAATCACCAAGAAAAATAATATTAAAATAAACCTCGGTGAAAAAGTTGAGTCTATTACCAAAGATGGCGATCTGTTTAATATTGTTTCAAGCAAGACACGCTATACCGCAAAAAGGATTCTTCTTGCCATCGGACGTCGTGGTAGTCCAAGGAAATTAGGCGTAGTCGGTGAAGCAACGACAAAAGTAACATACAAGTTGATAGACCCTGAACAGTATAAGAATAAACATATCTTGGTAGTAGGTGGGGGAGACTCTGCTGTTGAAGCTGCTCTCCGCTTGGGAGAACAAGAAGGAACCACGGTGACACTTTCGTATCGCAAAGATGCCTTCAGTCGGATCAAAGAAAAGAACAGGTCACAAATTGTAGCAGCTGAAAAAGCCGGGTGGCTGAAAATATTGTTTGAGTCACAAGTCAAATCAATAGATGACCAGTCGGTTGTTTTAAAACTAAAAGATGATGAAATAACGATTAGTAATGATTATCTGTTCGTTTTAATCGGCGGTGAATTACCAACGGTCTTTGTACAAAATATCGGTATTGAAATGGAAACAAAATTTGGAGTACAATGAAAAATAAATCATTTAATATATTTATAACTCTCCTCTATCTGGCAAGTATTGTGGCAATAATATATTTTGCTTACGAGGGGTTGGACTATTATCTCTCTGACCTCAAAGATAGACCGCATAATCCTCAGCATAGAGATTTAAAACCGGGAGGCTTATGGGGACATGGCTTTGGTATTATAGGTTCATCGTTTGTCATTTTACTTTTTTTATACTCAGCTCGTAAACGGTTCCTGTTTGGTCTTCGGTTTGGCAATATTCGGAAATGGTTAAACATTCATATTTTCTTTGGTATAATCGGGCCACTGCTTATAACATTGCATACAGCAGGTAAACTGCACGGGCTAGTTTCTGTATCATATTTTTCGATGTTAGCAGTTATGTTTTCAGGAATACTCGGACGGTATATCTATATTCAGATTCCGAGGGACGAAGAGGGCCATGAGTTAGCTTTAGGAGCAGTTGAAGAAAAGAACCTTGAATTATCCAATTTGCTTGTGAAAGAATTTGATGTCCCCATCGATGTTATGGAAAAAGTAAATCAGATGACAGAAGTAAATTTTCATGATGAAAAAAATCGACTGAGTGCTATGTTTCAAATCATGATCGATGATATTAAAAGACCGTTTCGTTTCTGGAAACTTAAAAGTTTTATAAAACGTACGCACCCTGAATTTCCTCCAAAAGCTATTAAGAGAATCATCTCTTTCTCAAAAAGAAAATCACTACTACATCGACGTAAAGTTTTCTTAGGAGCAGTGACAAACGTTTTTCATCTTTGGCATGTTGTTCACAAACCATTTGCCTGGATAATGTTTTTAATCATGTTTGTTCATGTGGGAATTACTGTTCTGATGGGGTACCGATGGGTATTTTAAGAGTTATAATTTTATGCATATTGTTTCTCCCAATTGCTGTGCAGGCACAATTATCACCGGGTGATTTGTCAGAGCCACATGCAAAATTGGAGGGGTTGACAAACTGTACCAAGTGTCATGATTGAGGGGAAGGACCATCGGCAAAAAAATGTCTTGAGTGTCATACGGTTTTGAGAAATCAGATTGATGAGAAAAAAGGACTGCACTATAAGTATACGAAACTTGAGAATAAATTATGTTTTGACTGTCATAACGATCACGCCGGACGTGATTTTGAACTTATTCATTGGGAAAAACCGATGAAAGAGTTTGACCATGAACTAACCGGGTATTCTCTTATAGGGAAACACAAATCAATTTTATGCCGTGATTGTCATAACCCTGCTCTTATCTCTAATGAACTTTTACAAATAGAACCTGAGCTAGACATAACCAAAACATTGCTCGGGCTTACCCAAGGTTGTTTGAATTGTCATCTCGATGAACACCGTACTCAACTCGGTAACGATTGTTTAAAATGTCATTCACAAAATAGATGGGTCAAAGCGGAACTGTTTGCACATGACAAGTCTAAATTTGTTCTGACAGGGAAACATAAAAAAGTTGATTGTCAAAAATGTCATAAAACAATTACCGAAGATAAGCCTGTTTCTAAAAAAGATATATCGTATAGTAAATATATAGGTTTAAAATTCAACAACTGCACATCGTGTCATACTGATATTCACAAAGGGAAATTTGGTAACGATTGTAATAGATGTCATGTGACAGAAGGTTGGAAAATTTTAGATGAACGGAATGTTGATCACAACAAAACTGACTTTCCGTTAATGGGAAAACACAAATCTGTTAAGTGTGATGTCTGTCATAAGCCAAACAAGAAATTTAAAAAGAATCAATATAACGAATGTCTCGACTGTCATAACGATTATCATCTGAAACAGTTTGCGAAACGTGCCGACAAAGGGAAGTGCGAAAGTTGTCACACAGTTGATGGTTTCAAGCCTGCGATATTCCCAATATCATCACATAATGAAACAGAGTTTAAACTGACAGGGGCGCATCTTGCTCAACCTTGTTTTGTCTGTCATAAATTAACCGAATCGGTCAAACCGATAATTGATTTTAAACCTAAAGAACGGTTATGTATTGATTGTCATATAGACCGTCACTTGGGCCAGTTTAGTAAAACTAAGTCATGCACTGACTGTCATAATGAATCTGATTGGCGGGAGTCTCTGTTTAATCATGAGACAGGAAGTTCTTATAAGTTGTTAGGGGCACATAAAAAAGTTGATTGTTCGGGATGTCATAAAGAGTCAGTTAATGGAACGGAAAAATATATTCTATATAAACCGCTTGAATCCAAATGTGAGTCATGTCACCAATCTGATGTTAAGCCCTTAGAGTAGGAAATGATACAATGAAATATTTGAAACTTTTGATATTATGCATCTCTTTATGTTCGATAACTTCGGCAGCAGAGAATCCGCATGGCGAACTAAAGTATGGGTGTGAAACATGTCATACCGTTGAATCGTTTAAAGATATGTCATTTGACCATACGCTTACAGGCTATGAATTACAAAACAGGCACCAAACTGCTGACTGTAAAGGTTGTCATGATATATCTGATTTCAGTAAAGTAAAATCAAACTGTCTTTCCTGTCATAATGATATTCATCAAGCGAAGATGGGTAATGATTGTGAGAGTTGTCATACGACTCGGGGATGGGAACAGTTTGATATTCAGGAGATGCATCTTAACACGAACTTTCCATTTTCAGGGAAGCATGCCTTAGTTGACTGCCAGGCTTGTCATACAAATATGCCGACTGAAGATTTTTCTTTTAACACAACTCGTTGTGTCAGTTGTCACCAGTCGGATTACTTAGGGGTTGTTTCTCCAAACCATGTCAATGATGCATTTTCCACCGACTGTGAAAATTGTCATCAGATGGACAGATGGCGTCCGGCACTTTTTGAAAATCATGATATTTCTTTTCCTATATTTTCGGGTGAACATAAAAATGAATGGGACGACGACTGTCGATCATGTCATACGAACCCATCAGACTACCAATCTTTTAATTGTCTGAATTGTCATGAACATCCACAGACAAAAACGGATGCAGACCATGCCGGTATAGGTGGTTATGTTTATAACTCACCCGACTGTTATTTTTGTCATCCACAAGGGAAAGCTGATAGTTTCCAAGACCATGATGCTCAGTTTTTTCCGATATACTCCGGTGTGCATAACAATGAATGGGATAACTGTGATGCTTGTCATGCCAATCCAACTAACCGTTTAGACTTTACCTGTCTGACCTGTCATCTATCAACTGAGACAAACCAATCACACGACGGCATTACCGGATATTCTTATAATAGTTCTGATTGTTATCTCTGTCATCCTACAGGTGAGAAAGGTCAGTTTGTCGATCATGACCCACAATTCTTCCCGATTTATTCAGGCACTCATAACAACGAGTGGAATGATTATACTGCTTGCCACACTACCCCAATAGATAAAACTATATTCACATGTGTTACCTGTCATACCCAAACGGAATCTGATGCTTCTCATACAGGTATTTCGGGCTATGTCTATAGCAGTTCTGATTGTTATCTTTGTCACCCAACAGGAGAACGAGGACAGTTTGTCGACCATGATCCGATTTATTTTCCGATCTTCTCAGGGACTCATAATAACGAATGGTCTGACTGTAATGAATGTCATACCAATCCGGCTGACCGTACCCAGGTTAGTTGTATTACTTGTCATACGCAGACCGAATCGAATAATATGCATGGAAGTATGAATGGGTATAGCTATGATTCCCCAAGTTGTCTGAATTGTCATCCGACCGGTAACAAAGGAACCTACACCGCTCATGATGCAGACTTTTTTCCAATATTTTCTGGAGCTCATAATAATGAATGGAACAATTGTGAGACCTGTCATACAACACCGGCTTCGAGATTAACCTTTAGTTGCTTTGCTTGTCATTCTCAAAGTAAGATGGATGATAAACATCTTGGAGAAGTTAACGGGTATGCATATGACTCCAACCTATGTTACTCTTGCCATCCAAACGGGAAAAATTAGGAGAATCTAATATAATGAAAAATATTATATACCACATATTCGTTTTGTTGTTTTTAATTCTTGGGTTTTCAAGTAAAACAGAATCATCTCCGACAGTTAGTTATATTTCATCGGAGGGGTTGTATATTAACGGTGGGACGAATTATGATTTGGAAAAAGGTGATACGCTAAAAATATATAAGGGAGATGTATATGTCGCATTAGCATTTATTTCAAATATCTCTCGGAAATCTGCAGCTTGCACAATTATTGAAAAGTTTGCAGAGCTTACAATCGGCGATAGAGTTTTAAATTCAGCAAATCAAGAGATTTCACTTATAGAAGCAACAGTAGAAAAAAAGGAACCAACCGGGAAGAAGAAAAAGAACATACGTTCATCGGAAAACTATATGAGCGGGTATGTTTCTTCTCAACATTATTTGATAACAGATATGTCGAGTTCATCGTTGTCTAGCTACCAACCATCGCTTCGCACAAAGCTAAAGGTAGAGAACCTATATGGTCATAAAATTAAACTGCAAATTAAACATCGAAGTCGCTATTATAATCGTTCCAACAAAACATATCTACCATCCAATCAAAGTAGTTGGACGCATCGTATTTACGAATTCGCTTTGTACTCAACGGATAAATCTTCGCCAATACAATGGTCATTTGGGAGGCAATCGGTATATCAGATGCGAGGTGTTGGTTTTGTTGATGGATTATATATAGGCAAAATAATTAATGAAAAAATAACTGTTGGTACCGCTTTTGGATTGGAACCTGATAATGTAAATCAAAAGATAAGTAGTTCCAGAAAGAAGGCCGGATTTTTTATCGCCTATAGTGCATTAGACCAAGCAGGCAGAAAATTACTTTTAACAGCTGCTTTGGCGGGGTCATATATTCATTCTTTTATAAACAGGGAATACGTTTATTTACAAGCAGACTATTCCTCTCCTAATTTACGAATAAATCAATCAGCCGAATTTGATATCCATCGTAATGCTAGAAAAGCAGTTTTGAACAAAAGGCTAGAACTTTCAAGTTACTATGTTAGGCTGAATTATTCGCTTTCAAAAAAATATTCTGCTTATCTTTCCTATGACACGAGAGAGAGGATTCGGTATTTTGATGACATATTGACTCCTGATTCACTTTTTGATATGAGCAGTAATCAAGGTATTAAGTTAGGGGTCAGATTAAAACCGCTCGATAAAATTTCTATTAATATTAATACTGGAATCCGAATGCGTTCCAATTCTAATTCAGACAATAAATATGCATCGATTTCTGTTTCGGCACTTCGGTTCCCACAAAAAGATCATCGATGACAGCACGTTTATCATATTTAGAAACCAAGTTTACAACTGCATACCGACCATCATTAAGTTTTCGTTTCCCGATACGCAGAGGGATGTATCTTACATTAAGTGGCACTTCAAATATATATACATCTTCGTTCTCGAGATCATCGACATCTTACCTTGATGCTCAGACATATTATACATTATCAAGCAACTATTTTATCTCAGCATCGATTCGTCAGTATTTTGAAAAAGATTTACAATCAAATCAATTATACTTGGAATTCGGTAAGCATTTCTAATTTTCACGAAGAAAATTTCGACTAAATTTCAAGCTGCCAACGAGAATCACACTTACTATAGAAAAACTCCACAGTTGCTGTCGCATTATACCACATTGTCAAACAGAATGTGACTCAACAACCTACGTCTTAAATCACAACAATCTGGTTTTAATGGTGTAGACATATGCCACACTAAGAATATTTATAAAATTCAGCTTACAACGTAGTGAGTAATAACTCAAACATAAAGTTAAATACAGCAACGTTTTACAATTTATTCACCCAAAGCGAGCGTCGTTGGCACGCATTATGTTATTAAGCAGGATGTGAAATGATTCACGAGAAAGTGAATAGATAACTAAATGCTTAGGAGTGTATACAATGGTCGCACTATTTGTCGTAATAACATTTATCGTCTTTATTGTCATAAGTTCTTTGTTACAAAAAAAAGAAGTTGCTGACAGTGTCGAGGATTTAGCTGTTTCTTCCAATAGAATCAGCCTCCCTTTTCCAAAAGGGTATTTTTTCTCACCGAACCATACATGGTTAAGTTTGGAATCATCGGGGAATATCACAATAGGAGTTGATGAATTAGTCCAACGGTTTTTTGGCAAAATGAATTCTGTACAGCTAAAAAATTCAGGTGACTATATTATGAAAGGCGAGGAATTGATAGTATTTAATAAAGGTGACAAAAAGATCAGCATCGCATCGCCTGTATCAGGTAAAATTGAATACAGTAATTTTGAGATGGAACAAGACCCTGATAAACTATCAAATGAACCGTATCAGGAATGTTGGATGTACTCGGTGAAACCGACACATCTTTCTGACGACATTAAATCTTTCAAAATTGCTGAACAAGCAAACACATGGTTGGCAAATGAATTCAGCCGTTTAAAAGATTTTGTCATGGCACATCAAAACCAACCTGCTTTAGCACATGCAACACTATCTGATGGTGGCGCACTTGTTGATGGGATCGCTGATTATCTTGATAACAAAGCGATAGGAGAATTTGAACAACAGTTTCTTATGAATCTAAATGAGGATAATTAAGATGCTCAAACGCAAAGCACTTTTGATTGACGTGAACTTGTGTGTTGGATGCAATGCTTGTGTTGATGCTTGTCGTGAAGAAAATAATCAGCCTGAAGATGCTGATCCTACAGTACTTTCGTGTACAGCCTATACAGCGGTTATAGAGAAAGATGAAGTCTATACTCGAAAAATGTGTATGCATTGCGAAGCTCCTACTTGTGTTTCGGTTTGTCCGGTTGGAGCTTTAGAGAAAACAGAATCGGGAGCGGTGATTTATCATTATGATAAATGTATCGGCTGTCGTTACTGTATGCAAGCTTGTCCATACAGTATTCCGACTTATGAATGGAACAGCACAAAACCAAAAGTACAAAAATGTACTATGTGTTATCCTCGTCAGAAAATTGGTAAGATACCTGCTTGTGCCGAAGCATGTCCTGCGGAAGCGACAGTATTTGGTGACCGTGATGAACTGCTTGCTCTGGCAAGGCAACGTAAAATAGAAGAGCCTGAAACGTATATAGAACATATATTCGGGGAACATGAAGCAGGCGGTACTTCGGTTCTGTTTACATCTTCGGTGCCATTTGATTCTCTTGGATTACCAATGAACCTTCCGATGGAACCTCTCCCAGACCTTACCTGGAACGTGCTTTCAAAGATTCCACGGTTCTCTGTATTTTTTGGGACTTTCCTCTATGGGGTCTGGTGGGTCATTGACCGAAGGATGGAGCTTGCCGATGATGAGATCGACAGTAACAACATTAATAGAATAAATCCGGATAGAAAAAACCAGAAAGATCAGGTGTAGAGATGCGATTACCATTTAAAATTACTTTCTGGCGAGTTCTCTTTGCTGTTATCACATTAGCAGGAGCTTATGCGGTGTATGTACGTTTCGCTTACGGCTTAGGAGCAGCAACAAACTTAAGCGATCAGTTCCCATGGGGTTTATGGGTTGGCTTCGATGTTGTCACCGGTGTCGGATTGGCAGCAGGTGGCTTTACAATTGCGGGGGCAGTATATGTTTTACATCTAAAACAATTTTATCCTGTCTTACGGCCGGCTATTCTAACCGCATTTTTAGGATATGTGTTAGTTATTGTCGGGTTACTAATTGACATCGGTCACCCATTAAGAATTTATCATCCTATGCTGATGGGGAACTTTCAATCGGTAATGTTTGAGGTGGCGATGTGTGTGACTTTCTATACATCTGTTTTGGCGCTTGAATTCAGTACCGTTATATTTGAACGGTTCGGATGGAAAAAACCAAAAAAATGGGTAGGAAAAGTTATCGTACCGTTGGTTATCATAGGTGTTATTTTATCATTCTTACATCAGTCTTCTTTAGGCTCTTTGTATTTGATTATGCCTTCAAAACTATATCCATTGTGGTACTCACCACTTCTTCCTGCATTCTTTTTAATCTCGGCTATTTCGACTGGCTGTGCGATGGTCATATTTGAGTCGCATCTCAGTTTCAGAGCTTTCGGGCATCGTCTTGAGAAGAATATTTTGCAGCATCTGGGCAGAGTTATGCTCTTGGGAATGGTTTTGTATCTGGTTCTAAAAGTACAGGATTTCACTACTAGAGGAGTTTGGGACCTTATGGTTTTACCTCGGATGGAAACATATGTTTTCTGGCTCGAGATGTTACTTGGTTCGATTATTCCAATTACCTTACTATCTATTAAGAAAGTAAGACTCTCGACAAAAGGTTTATATCTCTGTTCGATTCTTACAATATCCGGGTTCTTATTTAACCGAATGAATGTAAGTATCACAGGTATAACAGCATCGTCAGGAGTAAACTATGTTCCATCATGGATGGAAATAGCGGTGTCGTTATCTATCGTAGCTATGGTGATTTTTCTGTTTGCTTTAGCAGTTCGGTATTTCCCTGTCTTTGGTAAACCATTATCAGAATCTCAATCTAAAAAGATGCTTGACCGTCAACCTGTTATTGCCAAAAAACAGGATAATGTGAAACCAAAATTCAGACATACATATAATTAGTTTTAAAATGGAATGAATGAAATGTAACTAAGTTAATATAGATTTAACCCGAGTTAAACCACTTTTATGATTTGTATATTTAATCTCCCCCTGATTGATATATAAAAAGAAAATCCCAATAAGAGTGGTTTTTCTCAATAATCTTTCTTGTGTTTAGCTGAAAAGAAGTTATACTACATACGAAATAACGACGGAATGGTCAACGATAATATGTCTTTAGGTGTAAAGTTATATATCTCGATATTTATGGTAATGTTTGTCGGACTCGGCATTTTTACTATCATAGATATTACCAATCAGCGCACAAATCTGATGAATCTTGTGCAGACATCGGCGTTAAGAAATACCGACCTCATAAAAAACTCAATCCATTACAGTATGCTTATCAATCGTAAAGGTGACATTGATGAAATTTTCAAATATTTAGGGGATATGGAAGGTATTGAGGTTATCCGAATATATGACAAACACGGTGTGATAATGTATACTACAAGACCTGATGAAAAGTCACATCATGTCTCTATATCATCCGATGTATGTCAGGTTTGCCATTTTAGTTCGATACCATTAAAAGAGTTGGAAGTAAAAGAACGGACAAGGATCACAGAAAATGGAGATTGCTGCCGAGTCTTTTCGATGATTGCTCCTATCAAAAACGAAGCATCATGTTCAGGTGAAAATTGTCATATTTCCGTTGATGAAGAAGCTATTCTCGGAGTTCTAGATGTGCAGATGTCTTTGAAAGATGTTGATGAGAATCTAAACGAAAACAAAAATTATACATTACTTGCATCAGCTATTTTAGTCATAGCAGTATTATTTGTCACCGGTATTCTCATTTGGATATTAATTCGTAAACCAATCTACAGACTGAGTGAGGCGACAAAAGAAATTGCGTCGGGTAACCTTGACTATACTATTCCAATGCAGCGCAACGACGAAATAGGACAGCTTGCACATTCATTTAATATTATGGTACATGAGCTAAACAAAGCACAAAATGAAATTAAAAAATGGTCGAACACTCTTGAGATAAAAGTAGAGGATAAGACAAAAGAGCTTGAGCAAATAAATACTCATCTTGTACAAGTGGAAAAAATGGCATCTCTCGGTAAGCTCTCAGCAACAGTAGCCCATGAACTAAATAATCCGCTTGCCGGTATTTTGACTTATGTACGCTTGACACAGAAGCGTCTTGATAAAAAAGATTTAACTCCTGAAAAAATTGAAGCTATACAAGTTGACCTCAATACGGTAAGTGAAGAAATCATCAGGTGTAGAAATATTGTTCGGAACTTACTACTTTTTTCAAAAAAGAAACCAGGGGATTTTTCATCTCATAATATTTCTACAATCCTCCAAAATTGTATCAAATTGATCCAACATCATTTGGAATTGCATAAAATATCTCTCAAGCAGAAAAAGTCAGAAATACCTCTCGAAGTAAATTGTGACAGAGAACATATTCAACAAGCTGTTTTAGCGATTCTTATGAACGCTGTCGAAGCAATGCCGAATGGCGGGACCCTGACAGTTGGAGTTAAAACAAAAAATAAAAATTGTAAAATTATAATAACAGATACCGGCGAAGGGATCTCAGACGAAAACCTCCCGTATATTTTTGAACCATTTTATACAAGTAAAAAAGGAGAGAACGGTGTTGGGTTAGGTCTTTCAATCGCATACGGAATAATTAAAAGACACAATGGAAAAATAAATACTATTACTGAACTTGGCATAGGTACAACCTTTGAAATCATTATTCCATTAGAGAAGCAAAGTAAGGAGTAAATCATGAACGGAAATATTGATAAAATAAATATCTTTATTGTAGATGATGAAAGTAGCGTGAGAGATTCGTTGTCGAAGTGGTTTCAAGAATTTGATTATAATGTCGGTACAGCAGCCGATGCCGATGAAGCATTGGAACTTTTTAAACCGGGGAAGTGGGATATAGTTTT
>JAJRSF010000038.1 GCA_024278935.1 Candidatus Zixiibacteriota bacterium | reverse complement strand
ATGATGTTATCAGTCGTGAGGTCACACCTATTTCTTCAAGAATATCTTTCCAGTTTCGATAATGCTGTTCAGCGAGAATTTCAGTCGGTGCCATGAAGGCTGTTTGTAATTTAGATTGTGATGCAAATAGTGAAGCTAAGATTGCCACGACTGTTTTTCCACAACTAACATCACCTTGAAGCATGCGAGACATTGGCGATTTGTTGTTCATGTCATCAAGAATTTCAGCAAGAGCTTTTTCCTGTCCAGAGGTAAGTGTGAACGGTAGGTTTGCTTTGAATTTATCAAACTTTTTATTGATTGGTTTATAGGAATGACTTTTTTTCAGGTTCAGTTTTTTCTCTTTACGCAAAAAGACCATCGTTTGAAATTTTAATAATTCATCATAAGATAGTCGGCGTCGACTGTTTTCAATATCATCACGGTCTTTCGGATAATGAATAGTCTGCAGAGCTTCATGCAATGGTAAAAGCTTTGTAGATTTTAAAACATCATTCGGAAGGAAGTCTTTTATATTTTCAGATAGGTTGTCAAATATAAATGATGTAACTCTCCGCATCATTTTACTATTTAGACCGGCTTTGCTAAATTCGGCAGTTTGTGGATAGACGGGAATTATTCGCCCGGCATGAATCATCTTATCGGACTCATCTTCAAGCCGTTCCATATCAGGATGCACCATCTGCATTCCGAAATATGAACCGACTAAGCCGGAGCAAGCATAGATTTGATCTTTCTTAAATAGCTTTTCCCAAAACCGAATGCCATGAAACCATGTCAGGGTAATAGCCCCGGTATCATCTTGGAGGATTACCTCGTATCTCTTTTTCCGACCATAGAGCTTCCCATGAGATTTCACTTTACCAATAATTGTGACATAACTGTCGGGAGATAGTTTGGCAATATCTGTAACCGATGTGCGGTCGAGATAACTTCGAGGAAAATAAAACAGAATATCTTTGATATTGTTAATTCCAACCGAATGCAGGAATTCTGCTTTTTTGGGACCAACTCCTTTAACATATTGGAGAGGCGATTGTAGTTTTAAGTCTGGCATATAGTTATAGTAAGTTTTAATTTTTAGAAAAAGTCAATCTCAAAATGTGAAAAGAAGTGAAACTTATTTAAAGATAGTTACGTAATAAGAGTCATATTAAATAAAGGAGAAGAACAATGTTAAGGTTTAAAAAAAGTATCGTCTATTTTTTTCTGTTATCATTTTTACTGGTATCGGTTTCATCGGTAGATGCAAAACGTTCTCGAGATAACGGACATAATACTCAAATCGGACTTAATGGAATCACTATTGATAATATTAATATCGATTTTGATAATAAAACACTTATAGTGACTAATACCGACGAGAAAACATCGTTTTCAATTGACAGAAAATATGAATTATATATCAACGATGAATTCGTTAAGACAACTCCTGAACAGAGAAAATTAACAAAAGAGATGTATCGTTCGATTGATCTTATTATTGAAGAAGCAAAAGAAATCGGATGGGATGGTGCTAAGATAGGTGTTGAAGGTGCCAAGTTAGGACTCCACGCAATCTTTTGTGTCTTCAAACTTTTATCGGCAGACTACGACTCTGATGATTTAGAAGCAGAGATCGAAGCAAAAGCTAAAAAGATTGAACGTAAAGCTGACAAGATAGAACTTCGGGCAGAACATATTGAAGATATGGCTCGTGAACTTGAAGATGTTTCAGATAGAATGCGAATTGCGATACCTGAGTTAAAAGAATTAAGTTGGTTTTAAGAAACTAAACTAATTGCTCGACTTCTTGATGAATAGCATCTCTAATTTCTTTGGCGATAGTCTCTTTGGTAAACGGTTTTTTAACAAATTATTGCACGCCAAGCTGCATCGCTTCGTTAACCCTTTGAGACTCAGCATACCCAGAAACGATAATAGCTTTTTGGTTCGTATTTATTTCTAAGGCTCGTTTATAAGTTTCGGTACCGTCGATAGAATCCGGTATTATCATATCCAAAAGAAGCAGATCAAAGTTCTCATTTTGTAACATTTCAAGACATGCTTCACCAGACTGAGCTGTTTTTGTTTCATATCCTAAGTTATCTAAGATTTTCTGGGTAACCTCTAAAATCATTTCATCGTCATCAACGACAAGAATTTTTTCGTTTCCACCAACAATCTGCGTGGAACTTGTCTCCTGGATATCGTCTCGACAAACTGGGAAATACAAATAAAATACTGTACCTTCACCGACTTTACTATTTACATCAACATAACCGTTATGGTCTTTCATAACAGATTCAACAATACTTAAGCCTAACCCTGACCCTTTTTTATTGTCTGCTTTTTTCGTACTGATAAATGGATCAAAAATAGTTGGTAGAACATCTGCCGGTATGCCGTGTCCATTATCTGCTACGCTCAATTTAATATATTCACCTTTTGGAATTGAAAAATATTCAGACATATTTTTATCAAGATAATAATTCTGAGTTTTTATAGTAATAATTCCATCGGAAGAAATAGCATCAAACGAGTTGTGCAACAAGTTAGTAATAATTCGTACTATCTGAGAATGACCACCTTTGATAGGCAATAAATCATCAGCAAAGTCTGTTGTAATCTTACAGCAGTCTGAAGAAATATCAATCTCATCATTAACAACTTGTGTAATCAGATTGTTCAAGTCTAATACTTGTTGGTTGTAGTGTCCTCTTCGTCCGAGAGTTAACAGTTGTTGATTTATTTCTGCTATTTGATTCGCAGACTTCTCAATTTTTGTGACATATTCTTTTGCCGGGTGATTATCACCGAGCAACTCATGAATAAATTCAGGATAGGCAATAAGTGGTGCTAGTAAGTTATTAAAGTCATGTGCGACCTGCCCGGCAACCTCGCCTGCAGTTTTCAGACGCTGATTACGATTTTCAAGCTCTTGTAATTTTTTGGATTCAGAGATATTTCGTGAAAGGCATAAGAAAAATTCTTCGTCTTTGATTTCAATCAAACTGATACGTATTTCAACAGGAATAATTGACCCGTCTTTCCTCTTATGTGTTGATTCAAAAGTTATAGAAGCAGCATCCTCGCTATTGATTTTATCCCTTACAAGGTCAACGTTTGGCTTTTCATCAATTTCTTTAATATTCATTGATGTTAATTCTTCTTTTGAATATTGAAGATCTATACATGCCTGTTGATTTACATCAATAATTTTTCCATCTTGTGATACAAGGAAAAAAGCATCACCGGCATTTTCGACAACAGTTCTAAACCGTTCTTCGCTTGCTCTCATACCCTTGTTATGTAACATTGATTTTCGTGTGAGAACTCCGAGTCCTAAAGAGAATAAAAAAGTGATTCCAAGAATCCACGATGGAATAAATGCACTGGATGCGTTCATGTATGTTTCTGTTGGCATAATTTCCATTTGTAAAAATTTATCAACAAATAAGACAGAAACAACAGATTTCATAACACATGTTTTCTCACAAATTTTCTCACCACTTTTATAAATCAATTTATTATTTTCATAAAACATAATTGAGAATCGCTTTGTAAGAAGAGGTTCCGAAAAACAGTTTTCAATAAGTTTATCAACTTTTAAAACACCATTGATATAACCCAAGATATTTCCATCGCTAGAGTGAATCGGCCAGTAGGTAGCAAACCCGGCTCCGCCTTGTAAAAGTTCCATTATAGCAGAACGTGAAATCTTATTATTTTTTTCTGCTTTCGCAAGAGCATTTTGAACACTGAGAGATGGGTGATATTTGAGGTCTTTCCCTAAGGCAGGTTCGTTCCCTTCTAAAGGAACCACAATTTGTATTGTCCAATCTTGATCAATCCAATTGAGAGCTTGCAGTCCCGGGAACCAACTGATTAGTTCTTCAGCTTTTTGCTCAAAAAGTGAGCTGTCAAAAGAATCCTGACTTGCAGAAAGAATAGCCATATTTTCGACAACATCAATCCGGTGCTGCACCCAAGATTCAAGACGAAGTTTTATTTGTTCACTAATAATTTCTGTTTCACGATGCAGCTTATCATCTTCACTTTTTTCATAATAAGAAAACCCGAGAATCGAAATTATCCAGATAGACACAACAACGGAGATTGGAATAATCCAATATTTGGCATCTTTTTTATATTTGACTTTTTTATCCATAATATATTTAATTATATCTGCACTAAAGCTTATAATTGTTATCCACCCAATTGTTATAATATCGGCTTAAAAGTAACTTCTTTTAGTCTGTTTTGTGTTTTTTAATGTTTTGAGATATAATATTCTGCTGATTGTACTGAGAATAAATATTTGATTTTAGAATAAGCTCTTTAAAGGCATAAAAGGAGTGGGTTTATCAAACGGGGTTCAGCCTATTAATGGCGAAAAATTGTATTGGGAAGATAACTAACTATCATCTTTAAGTAAATAAAGAGTATTTAAAATTGATAAAGCAGGCTTCAGCCTGTGAAATAAGCGGAAGGGGTGGGAATCGAACCCACCGAGGACAAGATCATTGCCCCCCACACGGCTTTGAAGACCGGGACCGCCACCAGACGACATCCACTTCCGGTGACAATATATGAAATTTATAATGAGTGGCAATTGAAATTTAAGAGTTTTTGCGTAAGTGAATTTGTCGGGTTTCTCGACTTTGAATTCATACGAATTCAATTCAACAGAACAGGCAAGACGGTATCTACAAGTTGATTGGCTCAATCTCTGACAGGGTCGACATGAACGATGACACGTACGAGGTCTTCGATTTCTTTTATTACCAAGTCCTCTACATTATTGGCTATTGCATGACCCTCACGAACTGTGATATCAGGGTTAACTACAATATGAATTTCAGAAAATATCTGTCCGCCTGATAAACGGGCATTTATATCGTGAGCGTCTAACACTCCCTCTACTGATTGGGCGGTTGCCTGAATTTTATCCAAGACATCTTTATCGGGAGCAGTATCGACAACTTCTTTAAGAGCCTGCCATACCATTTGTCCACCTACCCGCAGGATAAAATATGTCACAAATAGCGATGCCAGCGAATCGGCAAGGTACCAATTAGGATTTATGTATACTCCCCCGATTCCAATAAGCACTGCCACTGATGACAAGGCATCGGTACGATGGTGCCAGGCGTTGGCGATTAAGAGCATACTTCTAATTTTTTTACCGACTATCAGAGTGTACCAGTACATTCCTTCTTTGACCCCGATTGAAATGAGGGCTATGAAAATTGTAAAGAGAGTCGGTTCTGCTTTTTGATGTTCGTAGAGGGCAGTGACAGAGCTATATACGATTCCAATACCTGCACCAATCAGGAGAATACCGATTATCATACTTGAAAGAGTTTCGATTCTTCCATGACCAAAAGGATGGTTTTCATCGGCATCCATGGTTCCCCATTTTAAACCGAATAGCACAATGAAGTCAGAAAGTAGATCAGAAAGTGAATGGATACCATCGGCAAGAAGTGCCTGACTTTTTCCAATAAGACCTGCATAGATTTTAATAATCACAAGAAGGATATTTGCGACAATACCGACAACTGTGACTTTCAGCCCTTGAGAAAATTTGTTTGCTTGTTCAATCATGAGTTTATAATACAGAAAAAAAGCTGATTTGAAAATAAAAAAAATCCGACTATAAATAATTACAATCGGAAATTTTACCTACCCTAAATTATGACCAGAGGGAAATTTCTAATGAAATAACCCGTATCCCCTGTATCATGAATCTAATATTTATATCGGTTCGAAAAGTTTTAAACTGAAGCTCAAAGTATCTTTTTCAAGATTTCTATAAGTTGCTGTGTTGTGATAATATCTGATTAGATCAATTATATCGAAGCTATAGGCATATTTTGGGGATCATCAATTAAGATAGATTCTTTGATAAAGTATGATTCGGCATATTCCACACCGGCAATTTGACCGAGAAAGCGTGCTTTGATTTCCATATATTCGAACACATCTATGCCCGGATGGAAAATCCGTTTGGCATTTTCTTTGTTCTCAAATTGAGATTTATACGCTCTGACCGAATCACATTTTTGCTTAAAGCTATTAGAAATATTAACCAAAAACGAAAAATCAGCTGTGCGTGAATAGGTAATATAAATTATTTTGCGAGGTCGATGCGGCTCGCCGTTTAAATCTACTTTTTTAAGTCCTGATAAAAAACAGGCATCATAACCAAGTTTGGTACAAGCCAAATGATCGGGGTGTCGTTGTTCCCAATGCGGAAGGATAACCAGTTCCGGTTTTGTGTCTCGAATAATTTGAGCAATTTTTAATTTATTTTCCTGCGTATAGGCAACGGCCGAGTCAGCCATCGAAAGATTATTGCGATAAGACAGTCCCATAATTTCACCTGCAACAACTGCTTCGGCATCACGATCAGCTTGAGTTCCAAAAGTACCCATCTCACCACGGGTCAGATCTAAGGCACCAGTTTTGCGACCCTCGTTTGACATATTGATAAGCAACCCACCGCATGTAATTTCTATATCATCAGGGTGTGCAGCTATTGCCAAGGCGTCGAGTTTAACCATTTAATACATCCTCGTAGTATGACTCATAGTCAGAAATAATTTTTTGTGAGTTAAATCGATCATACGAAATACGGGCGGCATCTTTTTTAAAGTCTGCTAAACGTAACGGGTCTTTCAGAAGAGAGATTGCTGCTCTGGCCATTGATGTTGTGTCACCAACCGGGAGAAGGAATCCGTTTTTGTAATCATCTATTACTTCGACAAGCCCAGTCCCCTGGGTTCCAATAACAGGAACTCCGCAAGCAAGTGCTTCTAAAGCGGCAAGCCCAAAAGATTCTTCTTCTGATGGGAGCAAGAAAAGGTCGGAACATGGCAAAACAGCTTCTACCCTACTTTGATTACCTAAGAAAATTACTTTGTCACCGAGTCCTTTTTTATTTACCTGACGACGGGTTAAAATCGTGTCGGGACCTTCACCAATAAGCAATAATTTAGCAGGAACCTCGGCAGATATTTTTTCAAAGATGTCGATTACATCAAGGGTTCTTTTTACAGGACGGAAATTTGAGACATGGGTTATAAGTGCTTCACCCTCAGCGGCAAATTCTGATTTCATACATTGTTTTGAATGCGGTTTAAATCGATTTTCATCAAAAAAATTATAGACAACCCGAATATCCTGCTCGAGTTTGAAAACCTCTTTGGTTTCATTGGCAAGATATTTTGACACTGCCGAAAGACCATCGGATGCATTTATCGAGAAGCGTGTAATTTCATAGTATGATGGGTCGGAACCTACTAGAGTAATATCTGTACCATGTAAGGTCGTAATAATTTTCGGTTGCTTTGCATCGCCATTCAAAAGTTGCTTTGCTAAAAATGCACAAGCAGCATGTGGGATTGCATAATGTACATGTAAAATATCTAAGTTAAAATTTCGGGAGACCTCTGCCATTTTCGCCGCAAGTGTTAAGGTATATGGCGGATATTTAAACAATGGATAGGCGGTAGTTTCAACAGCATGATACATAAGATTTGTCTTGAATTCAGCAAGCCGAAACGGCATCGCATATGAAATAAAATGTACCTGATGTCCTCGTGCGGCAAGTTGAATTCCGAGTTCCGTGGCTATTATACCGGAACCACCGGCGGAAGGATAACATGTTATACCTATGACCATTATTGCTCCATCTCCGAAAGATACATCAGTTTATGATTTGGTTCTTCTGAATCAATTTGTGCATATAAAAATGGAATAAATTCAAACCCATAACGTGAGATAAAAAAGGCGACATTAACAACCCGTTCCTGGAAAGTTCTCATCGGGTAAAGCGAATGCCATAGACGATAAATCCGATCACGGCTCTCTTTTGATTTTTTCTTATGGGCAGAAAAGACTTTGCCTTCAAATGTATTCAGCGAATAATCAATTTTACCATAAATTTGAGATGCGAATTTTTCAAGTGAATTATCAAATGAGATTGAATCTTTTGTGAAATCTTCAAAATGACACTTAATATGATTTTTCAATGATTGAAATTTTTGTTCTAAATCTTCAGGGAATGATTCGGTGAGGATTCGATTGATTACATCTTCAATATCACCAACTAAATCTTCAAACTGAATCTGATGACTATCCATGAGTGTTTGGTACCGTTTTTCAACAACAGTCAATGTTGGACGAGCTTTATAGTATGGAACGGTAACATCAAAGAGGTTGAACAGTCTGTTTATCTGAGCAAGGTAGGCAATCTCGGCTGCCCCACCTTTTTGGCTTATGACGGGAAAAATTATCGACTGCCAGATAGGACGGGTCATAACATCGGGTGAAAACTTTTCAGGATGTTCTGCTATAGTATCAAGCAGTTCTTGTTGCGTGAAAGACTTTTCTCCAACGCTGAAAGCATCACCATCTCGCAAAACAGGTTTGCGACCATTAAGGTTGTAAAAGAGATGAACGGAATTATCTTTTTTCTCAACCTGTATATGATAGCCTTGGGTCTTTA
Source organism: Candidatus Zixiibacteriota bacterium (assembly GCA_024278935.1). Lineage (GTDB taxonomy): Bacteria > Zixibacteria > MSB-5A5 > GN15 > FEB-12 > QQUK01. The sequence goes on along the minus strand of JAJRSF010000038.1, from coordinate 298,661 downwards.
TTTTTTCGTTTGTCTCATCAAGCAATTCATGTAACTCATCTTGTTTTAAAATCACAGACTGGAAAAAATCGACAGACAATTTTTTAACCTGCGTATCCCCCGGTGAAAATAAAACCAGCCCATAGTTCTTTGTAAGCTGAGCCATTAGTTTCCCAAAAGCAGAGGCGTAGTTATCAGAAGTTGTGTAGCTACTATCTATAAGATCGTATAGTTCTTTGGTGAAATCTGTTTCACCTAGAGATTCTTTGAGAGTCGTTTTTGCATTTTCCAATGCTTCGGCATTTTCAAATAATAATTCTGCCGTTGGTAGATCAATCTCAGGAGTTGCTTCATAGGTTGATTTTACTATTTGTGACAACCTGTCTAAAGTGTAAGTATGGTTGACTTCTTCGTAATCGTGGTCATCGCCGGCAATCCAGAAAATTGGAATAACAGGTTGTTGTAACTCTTCAGAGTACAACTTGGCAGATTTTACAATCGCTAACGCTTTGATAATTATAAGTAGTGAGCCTCCGAAAAGCCCTGCTTGTTGACCGGTTGCAACACAAAGCGTGTTACTCTCTCGCAAAAGTTCAATATTATCAAATACGAGTTGAGATGAGCCAAATTGTTTGTTTTGGTTTATTAAAATATCTGCTATAGCAGATCTGTCAAATTCTTTTGAGCCTAGTTGGTCAGCGACAGATTTTAACGATTGTGCCGGATAAAACTTTTCGACAGCTTCATTTTTCTTTAGAAAATCTAAGTATATATTTGAATACCCTAATTGTTTACTTGGTTGCAGATATATTGACATTGATTTTCTTTCTTGTTCTAAAATTTCCATACTTATATAACTTGAAATTTACTGAGATGTTTCAATAAATCATATAATACTAATATTTTATTTAAATCTGGGCTATATTATCAAGATTAAATCCATTTTTTATTGCGAAAGAATAGAACCAACCCAAAACTGATAGCAAACATAAAGGCAATAGCGGCTATATAGCCATATTCGGATTCAAGCTCCGGCATATATTTAAAATTCATTCCCCATAAACCGACCAAGAATGTTGGCGGGATAAAAATAACCGTAAAGATTGTTAAAAACTTAATAATCTCATTTGTCTTGGTAGAGATTGATGAGTAGTAAACTTCCAAAGATGAGTTCAAAATTTCACGATGGAAGTCAGCAATATCATTTATGCGAACCAAGTGATCATGAATATCTGAAAAATAGACTGATGCCGTATTACTAATTAAAGAAAAATGTTCTTTGGACAACCGACTGAGAGCCTCTCTTTGCGGAAGTACAATCCGTTTGAGATGCACAATGTCACGCCTGAGAGTAAAGATAGATTTAATAGTATCTTCATCTGCCTCACCTAAGACATCATCCTCAACCTGGTCAACATCGTATTCCAAAATATCCAAAGTAGTGTTATAATTATCAACGACGGTATCAATGACGGCATGGAACAAGAAGTCCGCTCCACGACCGATAAGACGTTCATCACGAGCCGCCCGATGGTAAAGGTAATCGAAGATACGGTGTTCGTCATAATGGACTGTCACAAGAGTATTGTTTGACAGGAAGAGATCAATCTCGCCTATTTTGAGACCTTCTTCTTTGCCGATATAGTCGACAATCTGAAATACCATAAATATATATTTTGTGTAATCATCAATTTTTGTACGAGGTTTTTCAGAGATAACATCTTCAATAGCCAGAGGATGGAATTTAAAATCATGAGTTAAAATATATGATTCTTCATCAGTCGGTTTACAAAGGTCAACCCATAGGATCGAGTTTTTCACTTCTGCTAATTTAGCAAAATCAGCAATACCGTCGATTACTTTGACTTCTTCATTGGGAACATGGTGAAATGATTTTATCATTGTTGAGTCTCATTCTCAATTAAAGAGCCATCAACAGAAACTTTGTCAAACATATTATCATCTTCATGCTTTGCTTTAATCTCGCTAATAGAAACTTTTTCTGTATGCAAATACGCATAGCCTAAAACACCAATTGGTATCAGGTCTAAAAGATGTAAAGCAATAGCAAATAGAACACCCTCGGTATGTCCAACACCAAATGCTGCTAAAGAACTTGATACGGCTACCTCAAAAGTACCCGCATTACCAGGGGTAATCGGAATCATCAGAGCCAGCGTATTAATTATCATAATAGTTGCGGCGGCGGCAAACGGTAGTTCAAATCCAAATGATTTAAGTAAAAAATATACAACAAGTGTATGAGTAATCCACGATGCTATCGAGTAAGCAAGCGATCCAAAAAAGTGTTGGGAAGATTTAAGCAGGTTTATTCCTTTAACAAAAGATCGGATAAATTTTTTCGTCCCGATATAAAAGCTCGGCCATCTTGGCTTGAGCGATTTTTGCATTCTGTTTTCGATACCATTTTGATAGTGTAAAATAAGATAAAGAATAACTATTAACACAAATGTTATTGAAGCGATTATATAACTGACATACCGATATTTTTCAGGAAAGACAAAGGCAATAGATGTGAGCAGTAAAAACAGTATTAAGCTAAGAGAATCAAATAAAATTTCTAAAACAATCGTTGAAAAAATAAATGACTTTTTAAGCCCTTCATTTTTTGAAAAAAGAAACATCCGCCCGACCTGACCAGTCAACATCGGCATAATAATATTTAATATCTGCCCTGCGGAATACAACGACAAAGCTCGCCAAGCTTTCAACGGCTTTTGTTGCGAGAGCATCAGTTTCCACCTGAACCCTTTTGTCAGAATAAATGCAAACGAAAACAGAACTGCGAGAATGAAATAGAAATAATCAACTCTTTTGAAAAGAGCTAACATTTCATCTTTTTCAATGCCTTTAATACAAAATGCAAGTAAGGCGACAGCTATGATACTGCCCCAAAATTGTTTTTTCTTATAAAACGCCAAATGACACCTATTTTTTCATTGTTATTCTGATTAAAATAGATATTTGCATAGGCAGTGTCAATAAAATAAAGGAATTTAGACTGATTGAAAAATTGCCAGAATTCAGCTATAAGCCCTTTTTTTATCCACCCTCGTCTTTTATTCTCAAAAAGTACATTATAAAAGTCCGCAGATTCAGAAATAACCTCTACAATCAGCCCCGGTGCGCCCTCAAGCTCTATATCTGACTGCTCCGAAGCTCCGGTATAAACCGCAGGTTGCTCGGTAATTATAACTGCCCGTCGGGTTAAATATTCATAGCGATATTTAAAAGTAGTGAAACCTGATGTCAGCATCACAAACAAAAGCGAAAGCACAAGACTCACACGAACAACTGATCTGTTGATGCCTAGACCAAATCTAAAGATTAGTGCGACAACAAATAAGATGAAAAAAAGTGAGGCTGTCCATGCCAGAGTTGTCAATGTGTAGCTGTCAACCAATGACGCCAAAAACGATGTCACCGGATTCAGTTCGACTCCCTCCATTTGGAGCGATGAAAAGCGTTGAGCGAATTCCAAATTATGACGTATCGCCTGGTCGGCAGGTGCTAACCGTTTTGCTTTCATGTAATACAAAATCGCATGCCCAAGGTCACCATTTTTAAAATAGGCGTTACCTAAGTTAAAATACAGTTCGGCAGATTCAATTTTTAAATCTAAAATTTTATTGTACGACTCAATCGACTTATCATATTGTTTTTGTTCGTAAAATTTATTGCCTTCATCAAACAAAGCAGTATCAGCCAGAACACTTGACACAAGTGTGCAGGCAAGCAGAATGTATAATAATAATTTATTCAAAGTCTACCCCCGACATATCTACCATAATGTTTTGTGCATTTTCTAAATCAGCATCGATATCAGTTTGAGTTAACGATGATGCCGCATATCTGGCAAAGTCTGACTGTTTCAGAATTTTTTCAATGCTCTCGATAAGTTCTGGCTTGGCATTTTTTTCTGTTAACAGACTTTTAATCGAATCAATCGTCATACCATGTGGTGAGATGTTCATTTTGTCTGCGATAAACGATGTTACCGATGAATATATCTCGACATAAAACTCAGCTGTTGTATCGACATGGGCAATAGATTTCGCTTTTGTCAATCGTTTCTTAGCTTCGCGTAAAGCTGTTTTAGAACGAGCCAGCCCGATATCGCCCTCGAATTTTTCTCTGCGTATTCGCACAGCAATCATCCCCGCAAAAATCAGAAGCGGTAAAGTATTGACCGCAATATACAGAGGGTTCTCAAGTATCAACTGTCCGACCGGCTGGGTGTCACCGATATTTTCTTTGATATAGCGAATGTCTCTTGCCTCGGATGAAATTTTTAAATCAGGAGCCGCATACGGCACATCGCCAGACGCAATGTAACCTTCCGGCTTGGTCACTCTTAACTTGATTGGCTTAGTCGCGGTGAATCTATATTTACTAGTTTTTGGGTCAAAATAGTTGTACTTGATTGATGGAATTTCAATATTACCGGGACGTTTTGGGATAAAGACCTCTTCAAATATTTTCGTTCCACCGATTATGTTTCCATTTTTAGATATGTTTTCCGATGTCGAGGCACGATAGATGCTAAACTGATTATCAAGCTCCGGCATTTTTGGTTCAGCAATAGATTTTATATTGCCAATCCCTGTAAGTTTTATAGTTACCGAAAGAGGTTGGTTTGCTTCGGTCACTTTTTTATTTGCCGTAGCAGAGATTGCATATTTCCCGATAGTACCGGTGAAATCAGCAGGTCTGCCTTTTTTAGGAAGTGGTTTTACTTTTATCTTGAGAAGGTTACTTCGTATTGAAACCTCTTCCCCCGATCCAAACATGCCACCAAACAAGGATTTGTTTCTGCGATTATTACTTCGAGATGGAACCGTGACCCGAATCATAGCTCTTCCGATATCTAGTTCACCGGTCTGAGTTGGGAAGAGTGCATATTTGCGTTCGATGATTTTATACTGCCGATTATTTATCCGTTGGTGATACGGTGTTTTGTTGCCGATAATCTCTTTCCAAAAACCTGTTGTAGTCGGTTCTACTAATTCGGGAGAACCATAGTACCGCACAGAAATATAAAATTTGAGAGTGAGAACTATCTGTTGGTTGACATACGGATTTTTATTATCAACAATAGCCTCAAAGAAATAATCTTTGGAATTTCCGGTTGCATTCACTGCTCGTTTTGAAAGTGCATCGTTAATAGTAGAGGCATCTTTTAAGACAGTAAGAAATAATTTATTACCTTTGTAGCGTTTGTTATTATATATGGCAGAAATCTGGTCGATCGGAAATGTCCCCGGTCGTTTTGGGAGGATGAGAAAATTATAGGTGACAGATGTTTCCACGACGCCATTGTTATATGAAAAATTCGATGATCTACCCCGTGTTTCGATTTCAAACATTGAGAATGTCGGGATATTCGGAGCAGGAAGATTCTGGCTATCGCCAGACACTTTGATTTTCATAATAGCCTGTTCATCCAAACCAATAGTGTCACGGTCTATCGAGACATCAATATTAAATTTGACTTCTTGAGCAAAAACAGATGCACTCAGACAAACTAAGATAGCTATGAGAAAGAAAAGAAGTTTCTTATGCATCAATGTTACCAATCATTCCCGTTATATTCTTCTTGACCATTAACTTTCCGTCGCAGTTTCTTCTGTTGTTTTTCTTCATCATTTTTTATGCCGTTTAAAATCCGCTCGGCATCTTCTTTGGACATTTTTTCACCAGAGAGTTCTTGTCTTTTACGTTCTTCAGCTTTTTGTTCGGCTTCTTTTTGCTTCTGAGCTTCAGATTTTTCTTCACCATCTTTTTTATCTTTATCATCCTGCTCTTTTTGTTGGTCGTTCTGCTCACCATCCTGATTTTCTTTGTCACCCTGCTGGTCTTGGTCACCCTCTTGCTGCTCCTGATCTTTCTTGTCCTGATCCTGGTTTTGCTCTTGATCTTCCGGATTGTTCTCTTCGTTTTTCATTTGCTCTTTGAGCATTTTGCGAGCGAGTTCTAAATTATACTTCGCATCGAGATCTTCGGGGTTAATCATAAGTGAGTTCTGATACGATGTTATCGAGTTCTGAAAATCACCTGCTTGAAAATGTGAGTTACCTAAATTATAATGAGCTTGTGCTTCCAGATTTAAATCGGTCGTGCTGAGTGCATTGGTATACTGTTCGATAGCTTCTTTGAAATTACCCTTGGCATTTAAAGCACCGGCAAGGTTGTAAGCAAGTTCCGCTGATGCAGGCAATTCAGGTTCTGCCGAATGATAATAATCTAAGGCTTGGCTATATTTCTTTTCAGAAAAAGCAGCATTCCCCTTATTTACTAAATCAATAAAATCATCAGCAATGACTACCGCAGAAGTCGCAAAAAAGAGTAACAATGTAAAAGCTATTTTAATCATACGTCAGTATATCCTTATTTTTTTCTTTCAGAAAGGAAAAATTCTCCAACTATAAAAAAGAGTGCAAAAAGAAGCGGCCACTGAAAGCGGTCATCGTAGCGAGTCACCGAAGTGCCTTCTATCTCTTTCTTCTCGTCATCTGAAATCTCATCAAAAATAGCATCAAGTTCTAGCTCACCCGAAGTAGCGGCATAATATTTTCCACCGGTTGCCTGCGATATTTTTTTTAAGACCTCGTCGTTCAGTTTCGAGACAACAATCTCACCGTCTCTATCTTTTTTGTAACCTATCTGTTTATTATTACGGTCAAAGATAGGAATAGGTTCCCCATTTGGATTACCAATTCCAACCGTGTATATCTTTATACCTTGTTGGCGAGCCGAAGTTGCGGCTCTTTCGGCGATTTCGCTATGATCTTCACCATCGGTGAGAAGAAGTAAAATCTTATGCTTTTTGGTCTCTTGGTCATACATGCGGGATGCAACTTCCAACGCCTGGGCAATCGAAGTACCCTGTACCGTGACCGATTTTGTATTCATCGCACCAAGCAGTAACCGTGCCGAAGCATAGTCTAGGGTAAGGGGACATTGCGTAAATGCTTCACCTGCGAAAGCAACCAGTCCAAAACGGTCACCCTGGAGACGGTCGATAATTCCCTGTACTTCCTGCTTCGCTTTGGTCAGACGGTTCGGTTTTATGTCTTGAGCAAGCATCGATGTTGAGATATCTAGAGCGACAACAATATCGAGACCTTCGCGTTTTAATTTTTCAAGATGTGTCCCGAATTGTAAACGTGACAATGCAACAACAATAAGAGCCATGCAGACTAATACTAAAGTAACTTTGGTACGTTGACGGGCAAACGATATGTAAGGAGCGTTTTTCATTATCAACGGAATATCAGCAAATCGAGCCAATAGTTTTTTCTTACGTGTTAACGCCCAAAAAGCAAAAATCGCTAGCAGAGCAACAAGTATGAAAAGTGCAAAATGTAGTGGTTCAGCAAAACGCATAATATATTAATCCCTTACGGAAGTTTCCTGAGTAACGTGTGAGCTAAGAGCATTTCAAGTATTAAAAGGAGCAGACCTAAGTAGAGAAAATATTGAAACAGCTCAACATATTCAACATGAGATGATACTTTCACCTCTGTTTTTTCCAGTTTATCAATAAGTGCATAAATTTCTTCAAGCTCTTCACCTGACTGGGCTCTAAAATATTTACCGCCAGTTTTTTCGGCAATAGCTTTGAGAGTCGGTTCATCAATTTTTGTCGGTTGATAGCTATACCGTTTCCCGAAGAGTTTATCCTGATACGGATGCATGGCATTGCCAGTTTTCCCCGCACCAATCGTGTAAACTTTTATCCCCATCGCTTCGGCAATCGAGGCTGCAGTGATTGGGTCAATTTCACCGGAGTTATTATCACCATCGGTAAGCAAAATTATAATTTTCGATTTCGATTCTGATTCCCGAAGACGGTTGACCGAATTGGCAAGAGCCATTCCGATAGCGGTACCATCTTCAACAATACCAAAATCAACCATATCTATAAAGTTTAGCAGAACCGAGTAGTCGGTTGTAAGCGGACATTGGGTAAATGAATATCTGGCAAATACAACCAGCCCCATCCTGTCGTTTAGTCGACGGCTGACGAATTTTTTCATCTCTTGTTTGGCGACATACAAACGGTTGTGCGGTTTGAAATCTTCTGCCTGCATCGATGATGATACATCTATGGCAAGTATTATATCAATTCCCTCAGAAGAAGTCTCTTTGTATTCTGTTCCCGAACGAGGTCTTGCAAATGCGATAATAAACAGAGCGATAGCAAGGACTCTGAACAGTGTTAAGACAAACCGAAATTTCTGTTTATTTGAACGTGATGCTCGCTTGACCAAACGGATATCAGAATATTTGATTGCCGATGTTTTTTTATTTCGTTTCCATATTTGGAAAAAGAGCATAAACAAAATTATGAAACCACCGGTCAAAAAGATAACAAGTGGCGGAATTGTACCGTCGACAATGTCAAACAGATTTAATGAGAGTCCTGAAAATTCAAAATTCATGAACTCACCTCGTTTGACTTTGATTCAGTTTCAGATTCTTTTTCAGATTTTGTAGTAGTTTGCATTTGTGCTTTTCGTACTTCGACCAATCTTTGTGCTTCTTCTTTTTTTAATATGTCTACTCGAACTTTTTCAATCATAAGGTGAATCACTTGATAGTCATCTTCACATCGTTTTTGTTCAGGGATATATTTTGCAAATTTCACTAAGTCGGCATGTCGTAAAAATGATTTGGTATCATCATATAAAGATTCAGGCAGTTCCAACTCTCTAAAACTTGCGAGCAGTTCTTCGGTTGTCATGTCGGTGTAGTTTTGATTATACATTTTTTCATAGAAGAGGCGTATGATTTCTGTTAGTTCAATGTAATAAGATTTAAATTCAGATTTCATAATATAATCACTCTGTTTTAAAAATGCTAATTTCTCAAATGCAATCTCCCAGGCAGGACGTAGATCAACAGGCTCTACATAGCCCTCGGCATTTTTCTTACGTCGGTAGATTATGATACCGATAATAAGTAGAAGAATCAGCAGAATAGAACCAATGATATAATACCAAGTGTAATCACGTTGGAATTCATATTGCGGTTTAAGCGGTTTGATTTCCTGGTCTTCATCGGTGTTAAACAAAAGCGAAAGAACTTTAATAGGAACCGATTCCGAGAACATTGTTTTTTGACTGCCATCTGGGAGTGTGAAATTTATCGGGATGACAGGAATAACATAGTCGCCGGTTGTAAAGGTAGAGAGAACAAATTTGTTTTCACTTTTTAAACGACCATCATCGAGAACACTTTTAATATCAGGTTGATAATCTTTCACATCAAAGGCACCAAGATTGATTCCCAATGGCGGAGGTGTCAGCTCAAGAGTTGAATCGTATATGATAGTCAGGGTGTACTCAACTAAATCGCCGACATAAATCTCTGCTTTATTTATCGAGGTCAGTATCTCAACCCCGGTAACTGTTTCAGTCTGCTTTGTACTGTCAACATCAGCATAAGAAGTTGCAACAAACAAAAATGTCAGGGCGAATAATAATAGTGTATGTAGTAGGTTCTTAGCTATTCTCATCAATGACGTTTCCCTCGTACTTTAAAGAAATTGATAAGCGGAATAATATAAGATTCATCAGTTCTAATATTTATAAAATCAATATTGATAAGTCTGAACTCTTTTATCAGTTCCTGTTCATCTTCATCAGCACGTGCCGCAAATTCGTTTCTGAATTTTGTGGATGATGTATCTACCAAGAAGACTTCCCCTGTTTCGGAATCTTCAAGCTCTATCAGTCCAACATTTTCAAATGTTACTTCTCTTGGGTCGGAAATTTTCATCGCGACAACATCATGCCTGTTATTGGCAATTTGTAAAGGCTTATAAAAATTATCCGATAAAAAGTCAGAGATTAAAAAGACAACTGATTTCCGTTTGATAACTTTGTTCAGATACTCCAAGGCTCCGCCAATATCGGTACCACTTGATTCTGGTTCAAAGAAAAGTACTTCACGGATAAGCCGAAGGACATGTCCTCTACCCTTTTGAGGTGGGATATATTTTTCTATCTTATCGGTAAAAATAATCAGTCCAACTTTATCATTATTTTTAATAGCCGAAAAAGCAAGCAACGCCGAGAGTTCTGCAGCAGTCTCGCTTTTGAAACGTTCACGAGTACCAAACCGTCCCGATGATGACGCATCAAATACTATCACGACCGACAACTCACGTTCTTCACGGAACTTCTTGATATGCGGATAGCCGGTACGAGCTGTCACATTCCAGTCGATAAGACGGATATCATCACCGGGAGCATACTGACGAACTTCCTCAAACTCCATACCTTACCCTTTGAAGGTTGAATGATATTCTCCTGAGAAAAGATCATTGACCAGTTTTTTGGTATGAATTTCTATACGTCTGACTTTTTTGAGTATCTCTTTAGGAATCATAACTATTCTTTATGGAACCTCAATAGTGTCAAAAATTTTGGTTACTAAATCATCTGAAATAATTTCTTCGGCTTCCGCTTCATAGGTAAGCAACAGTCGATGACGCAAGACATCATGCCCGATAGCTTTGATATCTTCAGGAGTGACATACCCACGACCTCTTAGGAATGCATGAGCTTTTGCTGCTAAGTTGAGATAGATTGTCGCACGAGGTGACACGCCAAATGAAATCAAATCTTTCATATCAGCAAGCCCGTATTTTTCAGGTTCACGAGTCGCAAAAACGATATTGATAATGTAATCTTTAATTTTGTCATCAATATAAATATCACGGACAACATTTCGGGCAGTCAGAATTTCCTCTGGAGATATAACTTTTTCAACGCTAAATTTCTCGTTTGAAGTATTTTTATCCATGATAAGACGTTCTTCACTTGGCGATGGATAGCCGATTTTCAGCATCAACATAAACCGATCAATCTGTGCTTCAGGAAGCGGGTAGGTTCCCTCTTGCTCAATCGGATTTTGCGTTGCCATAACCAAGAAAGGTTCGTCGAGTTTAAAAGTTGTATCACTGATCGTAACCTGACGTTCCTGCATAGCTTCAAGAAGTGCCGATTGAACTTTGGCAGGGGCGCGGTTGATTTCATCGGCTAAGATTATGTTCGCAAAGATAGGACCCTTTTTAATTGTAAATTCCGATGTCTGCGGATTGTAAATCATAGTTCCAATCAAATCAGCAGGAAGCAAATCAGGGGTAAACTGCAGACGTTGGAACTTTGCATCTATTGCATTGGCAAGTGTGTTAACCGAAAGAGTTTTTGCTAGACCCGGGACACCCTCGATAAGAATATGACCATCGGCTAAAATTCCGATAAGAAGACGCTCGATCAAATAACTCTGCCCAACAATGACAGAACTTATTTGTGTCGTCAGCCGTTCAACAAACTGAGCTTCTTTATCAACTCGAGCTTGAATTTCCTGAATATCTGTGTTCATTGTAACTCCATATATTTATTTATTATATTTTTTCAAAAAAAGTTCTAATTTCAGATTCTAACCGAACGACTGCACCCGGTGCCTGCGACAGCGGAGCAAACTTGTCAATTTCAGCCTGCTCCATCCATGCCGTAATCTGTTCAGCGTTCACAATACTCATGCCTGCCTTTGAGAGTTCATCGGTGAGTGAATCTGTTTTGACTAATGAATCATCAAGTTTGTATTCGGTAACAATATAATTTGTTAAAATCATAGATAGTTCTGTTTGGAAAATTGTCAAATCAGACTCGGCATTGTCTTTTATCGTTGTAAGTTCAAGAAGAAATTTGTCTTTAGGGGTAAGTTTAATTTCTATTTGTGTTGAACTTTTTTTCCATCTAACGATTAACAGAATACCGATTATGAGAATTAGGGCGAATCCAAACAAATACCATTCATTTAACTCATCTTCGTTTTTAATCTTCGCCACCGGATTTGCTATAAGGATTTCCATAGGTTCGGTGACAACAAAGCTAGGCAGGGTATCATTTCGTTTCAAATAACCAATAGAAATCGAGTCTATAAGCCCAAGCCCTGCCGATGTTGGGATAAGCGTATAATTATATTTCTTCTGAGTAAACTCGACATTGTTTTTCATTAGCGAAGAAACCGATGAGCTGAATTGTCCGATTTTCATTCTGTCAATAAATGGAGAGAGCGGTTTCTTGAACAAATAAGCCGATTGGCTCCCTTCCCACTCGACCACAATTTGAAATTGAGCTGAGTCTTCAAAGGCAATTTTCGAATCAGAAATTGATTGAGAAACCTTAATTTCAGCAGAGGCAAAACTTGTAAGAATCAAAACCGAAAGCAATGCTAAAACAGTTCTATATATATTTCGTCTATTTTTTGAGTTCGTTTTCATGATTGCTGTAAGTAATACATTTTAGTTTTAATTTCAACCCTAACTTTATTATTTAACATCTTTTAACAAAAATTATACTTAATTTTAAGAGAAACGTTTCATTTTATTTTGAGATTATTAAAGCAGTTATACCGATTGCCATCCCGATTTTTAGCAAAAACGAGCCAACCGAGAGCATTTTCTTTGTTGGGTTGCCCCAAACTAAAATAAGAAATCCTAATAACGGTAAATCGACGATATAAACGGTCAGGATTTTATAGCTTTCCGAATACCAGCCTTTTAAAATCGGGACATAAGTACAAAGGGTGAGAATCAAAAACAGAATCATTGCAACTACGATAGAAAACCGAACACCAAACATAATTGGGAGTGTTTTAATACCCGCCTGTAAATCCCCCTCGACATCCTCGGCATCTTTGACAACTTCACGGACAAGATGAAACAAAAAGGCAAACAATGCCCCAACCAAAGGTCCAGGTAAAGTGAACGCTAAAGTTCGGCCTATCGCCAGTCCGCCGGTTATAAAAACCATTCCGGCAAGAAGTGCTATAATAAGATTCCCGACTATTGGAATCTGCTTCGCTTTATAATTGTACAAGTAAAGCAATCCAACAGCAGTTAGGGCAGCGATAAAAACATCGAGACGGACAAATGCTGCTATACCGAGTGCAGTTAAATTTAATATAATTGAAAAAAGATACGCCGATGCTGTGCTCATTCTTTTTTGAATAAGAATCCGATCCGGTCGACTGATACGATCAATTGGAATATCAACAATATCATTGACAATATTCCCCGAAGCACACACAAAAAATGTCGCAATCGATGTTAACAGAGGCGAAAGTATTTGCGGTTCCAGCCAAGTCATCATCGCCCCTACCCAAACAGAAAGAGCTGCGATAAGACAATTAATGGGGCGGATAATAATCAGATACGGAATGATTTTTTTCATATAGAGAGCATAAAGAAGACAACTGCAATAATCAACTTTTATAATCCAGTTTTTAATTCGATAGAAATCCGAGGGTTGTCTAAATTGAGGCTCTTATTCCACCCAAAAGATATTTTCAGAAAATTAGATTGACTGACAAAAGCAATTCCGCCACCATAGCCATAACGGTAGAACGTCGTTTCATCGTACTCAGAAGTTTCCGATGAAACCCGATCATACATATACCCGGCATCATAGAATAAAAACAGATTCCCCGACTCAAACCGATACTGCGGCTCTACTGTCAGAATCAGGTTACGTATCGACGAAAACTGTTCATCTTTAAATCCTCTTATAGAACCTGCTCCACCAACAAGATATAGCTCGGCAAACGGCGGAAGCTTTTCATCGGTCTGATAGCTTTGCATTTTCATAGCAAGCATTACCGAAATTGGTGCTTTTAGAGTAGCGACAATTCTGTTTTTTATCTCTATACGTGATTCATTAAACGAGCTAATTGCGGGTGACAACGAAACAGAATCGGATGCATATTTCCTATTCCCATAGCTGAATTGCCAATGATACAATAGTTTATTTTCAAGAGACGTAGCAACGAGTTGTTTATTACTTATTGAAATCGACAACTGTGCCGAGCGATATGATAGATTATTTTCTTCAAGTTCTACAGATTTATACTGTCCAGAAAAACCAATATTTATTTTCTTTTTATAATAAGATTGAATCCCCGAACGTAATACAAATTCATAAAACTTATCACGGTAATCTCTTGTTTGTATACCAAAGTCGGCGACACCATTGCCAAGTAAAAAAATTGGTTGCTGGTATACAAATTGAAGATGTTGATTGTTTATATCTTTTTTCTGAGAAACGATTGAGATGTTTTGTCCTGCACCAAAAATATTTTGAAACTGCAGAGACAAATTCCACAGGAACAATTCTTGGTCAGAAAGATATCCCCCTCCACCTTCAAAGAGGAAATTTCTCTTCTCTTTAAATGGAACAATCAGATTAACAGATGCATAGCCTTGTTCAAATTCCTGTTTTATAGGCGGAACAAATTGAACGAACGGAATTTTGCGAGCCTGCTTTTCGATACTTTGTAAAACTTGCGGAGTTGCTATAGTATCCTCTAGTGAAAAATATTTATAGAGAACATCTGCTTTCGTTTTTGTCAGCCCCTCAAATTTCAGAGAATCAATCGTTGCTATCGGACCTCTATTTAGGAAACAGAACAGATCAACTTTGTTGTCAGTTATCATAGACGAGTCTATCATGATAGTTGCAAATTGGTAGCCAATTTTCCTTTCATGACTCAGAAGAATTTCAAATTGCTCTCTTATCTTCTCTTGTCTGAATTTTACAGGGGTTGACATTGCTATAGTATTTGCCGAACCAAATATAAGATTTTGTAGTTCATACTGTTGCGATAAATTTATCTGTAATGTGTCATCTACTTCAACGATAGTAACATCAAGATAGCCTTGGTTGAAAAGATACGTTTGTAGTGAATCAATATTATGAAGTGATTTGTTTTTCTGAATTTTATTTTGCAAATCGGTATCACTCGTATAGGCAAATTGTAGCACAGAAGCGGACACATAGCTACTTACAACAAAAAGGAAACTGATATATAGTAAGATTATTTTCATCTTAGAACTCCGCCACAAATTCGGTGCGGGCAAATATCCGAGCTTTGTTAATATCGGAGTGCCTTCCTTGAATAGAAAAATTTAGCCTGAATTCTTTTTTTACTTTTGCTCTAAAAATAAGTGACCAGATTGCTCCCTGGTTACCCGGGTGATTATTGGTCAAGAGATAACTTTCAGCAACATTCGGATTATTATCTTGAGATTTGTAAAACTCCGAACTGATTTTTAGTTCACCCTGTTTTATAATCTTGAGTCTGTTTTCAAGAAGTAGTAAATACATTTGTGACTTTGTATCATCAGCAGAGACTGCCGACCTAAATTTAAACTGCACCGAGTATTCACCTGACTTCCGCACCTGTTTTAATTTTCCCGAGATAGCAAAACCATCGATATCGCCCTCGCGAAAATAGTAAACATCACGTTGGTCAGAAAAATATTCAAATCTTTCTTCTATATAATAACTGCTAATCTTTTGGTTCAAAATAAGTTCAGAATTAACCGCCTGTTTGACTCTATCGAGAGAATTGATAAATCGTTTTTCATTATTTTCTATAAAGTTAAGAGTAAGACTATACCCACCACTCATCGGGAACGCTTTTATCGAAGCTTTTGATGAACGTTTAAAAAAGAGATATGAAAGTTTAGAATTCGAATAAAAGGGCAACAGCCAGCTTGTGCTTCTTGACTCTGTTGCAAACAATTCTTCATTGATAACCGAGTTATATGTAAAATCTGCCTTGTCCCATCTTTTCGAGATTGAAAATGTTTTTTCACCCCGTTTAACAGGAGCAGATTCCGACAACAGTTCTTCTACCAATATATAATTTCCACCACTCTCCGGTACAAACTGACTATCGGAAAAAATATAATCACCCTCGCCATCGTTCACTTCAAGATAGCGAATCCCTTTGGTAAACCGAGTCTCGTTGGAAAGCAGATATGCTGACTGAATTTTCAGATTATCTTTTCTACTGGCATAGATAAAATTTGCTCGTGTGAAAAACGATGAAAACTCATTATTTGCTTCATCAGTTTCCTGATAATGAAATTGAAGATTATAATCAAGCTGCCCGATTTTACTTTTCGATTGTAGTTGCCATCTGTTTCGAGTTTTCTTTTTTGCCCAGTCGACATGTAGGCTGTCTTCGTTATAAAAGCTATACGAAATTTCTGAATTTGTATTCGCCAAGGTAAACTGATATTCATCGTGAGCAAAACCATTTAGCGTATCAACATAATCATCAGTTCTTTCTGTCTTTTTATAACTAGAGGTGAATTTGTAGCTTTTATAAAAGGCATAACTGAATTGCAGATTCAGATTATCACTATTGCCTTGCTTTGATTTCAGATCATTTTGTAAATCTGTTTTCACAGATTGTAAATCTCCATTGATAGAAATTTTTTCCTGTGGAGAAAATTTGAAAGCAAGTGAACTGTTTTTAGAATCAAACTGATTGCTGTATCGCAAACGACTCCATGATGGAACTATTGACAATGTCCGATGCAATTTTATAGATGCCTGCGTTGCTATAAGTTCTTCGTCGGCAGAAAACTGTTGCTGATTCGGAAGATAATATTGATAGATATAGTCGGCTTGATTTATTCTGTTTCGCTCTATGTAGCCAATCTCTTTTTTTCGATATGTAACAGATATTTTATGATTAGTATTATCTATATAGTTTTCATAACCGAGTTCATAATAATTTTGATTATCAGATTTTTTCTCTTGTGCAAATAAATTAGGGGTATACCTACTCTGACTCCATGTCGTTGTGAGTTCTCCAAAAGTAGTATCATGAAATTGAAAAGATGAATTCAGATAGTCTCTACGCTTAGGAGTTTGCAACAGAATTATAGGAAGATAATCCCCCGCCCCTGCACCAACAAACTGATACCTGTTACCCCCGAGATAGCTGTAGTCACCGTTACCAGAATCAACAAACGAGAAACGTACATCGTAGTTCCCTGCTTGTTCGCCAACATAGTTATAGACTGTATCGGGTAATGAATCGGATATAATTTCGTAATCACCAAGAGTATCAGTAAGCAGTCCTGATTTAAAAATCAGTTCTTCGCCCGACAAATTTGCCAGAAGTGCTTCATCGTCGGCTGAGAATATTTGTGACAAGTTTTCATCTTTGTCGTCACCTTCACGAATCCAATCAAAGCTGAATAAATATGTAGAATCATTGGAAGAGAACCGTGTGCCGCCCTGCAAATATTCTTGTTTGTACTCCGACGCAAGAGGTTCGTAGTCGATGAGAACTCTGGTTCTTGAATCAATAAGATGTGCTACATTAAAAGTAATCTGACCATTCGGATAATCAATTGTATAGTCGTCGTTGCTGCCACGTGTTAGCTCTACCCCATCAAGCCAAACCATTTCCGAACCGGGAATAATTGCTAGTCTGACACCCTCCGATTTTATTTGGTATGGTCCCTGCTTGTCATTAACACCCAAAAAGGAAACAGAAACAAATTGCCCTCGAGGACGAGCAGCAATCATTGAGACAGACATATTATCATTGTGTAGAGAAACATTCAAGCCCGATATTTTTTTCTGTCTCTCTTTAGAATCAGATTTTTGCCCAACAACAATATCACCAACCTGTGCCATAAAATTTGGTGATTCAATTTGTAGATTAATTTTATCTAATTCATTGAGCCGACTATTGGATGAACCATACGATGGGTTATACCCTCGGTCAGAGATAGTTCCTTTGAGGGTCAGATTTTTGGCAAGATGTCCTGACAGATTCAAATCTAAAGTTTGGTTGAAGCCAGAGCTACCTGATTTTGATGTAGAGAACCGAAGCGACTTGGAACATTTCAACAAAATATCAGAGTCAGATCGTTGTGGCCTATCTTTTGTTAAAGGAACAACTATCGTAGCTTTGTTCGTATGAGGAGACACTTCCGGTAGAGCGTTTCCATATTTTTGAAGCAACCACGATGGAAGCAGTCTGTATTTTACAATGAGACTATCACTTTTACTTTCGTGTATGAAGAGCAGATCAAAACGTTTAAACTTTTTATTAAATCTGTAGTCTTTCCCACGTTCTAATATTTTATTATTAAAAATAAGTGTATCAGAGTTTTCCGCTATAAAGAAAGTTCCCAGTTCAATATGTTTGGGGATTTGCTCGCCTACATAGAGAACCGATGTTTGAGCATATGTTTGAGATTGGATGAGAAAAATTGTTATGATTGTTAAAAAACAAATTCGAAGCATAACGAACTCCGTTATTCTTCAATGATAAGTTTACCGACAACCAGTCTGTCATTACCGGTGTCAGCAATGAGAATCATATCGTTTGAAAGAAATATAAAATCAGATGGGTTCGACAGTTGTGACTTATCCCCTAACAATTTAGAACCGGATTCACCAAGGAACTGTCCGTTTTTACTCAGATATATTAACGACCCAAGGGCAGCATCCAAGACGACCATTCTCTCATTGTGCAGTGCGATCGCAACAGGGTATTCAAAAATATCCCGCCCGTATTCATTTAAGTAACTTCCATATTCATCGTAGCGTACGATTCGTTTGTTACCCGCATCACAAACTAAAAACTCTCCATTGCGGTCACGAATAATTTTTTCAGGCGATGAAAGCTGTCCGCCAGAATATCCGTAATCACCAAGTGAATGAGAATACTGCCCGATATTATTAAAAATTACTACCTGACTGTTATCTCTATCAACTACCCATGTTTCACCATAATTCGTGAATGAGATACCGGAAGGGTATCCGAATTTGAGAGGATCCTCTTCATCAAAAAATAAAAGTTCATCAACATATTGTAATTGGGAATTGAATCTTGCGACCCGTTGATTTTTTTCGTCTGAAACCATTAGGTTTAAGCCATTATCAAAAGTAATAAAAGTCGGATAATTAAACGACCCTTCTGTTGTCCCAAGACCGCCGATTTTTCTAGTCGCTTTAAAATCTGAATCAAATTTCAGAAGACGATTATTTCCGGCATCAGCAAGATAGACATTTCCTTCAAAATCTACAGCAAGCCCAAATGGCTTTAAAAGGGTCGCACCATAGAATGTACCTTTGATTTCTTTTTCAAAGAGAAAATCTATCTTAAAAGATTTAGAAATTTCAGGTAAGACATTTTTATTCTCAACGGCGGCACAGCTTAATAAAAGAAGCGCTGCGAATAAGAAAAATGACAGGCTATAGTTTCTCATTAGAATGGCGTATACAGCGTCATTGAAAATTGTCTGTTTGTGCTTAGAGGGTCAAACGCAAATTTATAATTATATGACTTCTTATCAGAGATATCGATTTTGTCACCACCATTATACCGTTTGGCATCGCGTATAGCATCGATAACAGAAATAATTCTGTTCCCGATCGCCACAACAATCATAAAATTCGCCCGTGTAAATGCTGTACGACTGCTGTTCTTAAACTCACGAAAACTTTCACGATCCGTTTCAGACGCCCATTGCCATCGACCAATCTCGCTGGTAACATACGGTCTGTCAGGATCAGAGACTCTCCCAAGAGCGTTAAAGTCTTCGAACGAATTATAAAAACCTACCCAGTCAAAGAACTCATCATCTTTTCCCTCAAGTGTAGCTCCCGCTTTATCGGCAGCAATTCGAACCATATCATCTTTTTCCATTCACCATAAGTATGTAGAGCAATATAGCTCAGCCAAGTCGCTGCTTCTGTAGCAAAGAAAACTTTTGATTTTGTTCTATTACCAATATAATGTTCGCCTAAACCGGGTAACAATGCTGAATACAAAGCTGCTTTGACAATCGATTTTTTCTTCTTATCAATATTTCTTTTCGAAGACGAGGTCGCAGAACTTTTTTGATCATCAAGTTCCCAACTATCAGCTGCTAAGATTATTGAATTGGAAAGCTGGTTTTGAATTGGGGTCTGCTTAAGTTCTAATGCGGAAAGAGAACTCGCAGTAAAAACAAAAAGCAGTAAAAACAGATAATTTCTTTTATACATTCTTATCCTCTTAAAACTTCATCTTCAGAGTTATAAATGGTGTGTCTCGCTGAACATAATAATTCTTCAACGATACTTCAGCCGACAAATTCGACGATGAAGCTCCCGATTTTTTATTATGCTTTTTGGCAGCAATCATTGCTTCAAAAGCTGAAAACATTCTATTGAGCATCGAAACATAAATCATCTTCCGAGCTTGGTCATATTTATTATTAGCATCATCACGCATTATTTCATAGGCAGTTCTCCGAGGAGAATCCGGCACACCGGCACCAACAACCTGCTGAAAATAATTTATCGCATCGTAATCACCATAGACAGAACTATCAGAGAGCAACAAAGCATCATCCCAGCCCCATACAAATTGGTCATACTTACCTGTCATTTCATAGTACTGCTGTGTTTTAGTATCAGGCAGATGATGACTTATTTCAGGTTTGGATCCATCAGGAAGAGCGTCGTATGTCCATGCAATCATAGAGTCATATCGGGCTTCAATCCAATGAGCGTTGTTAAATGCTTCGTACACATCGGTTAGATCGTCGGCATCTTTTTCCCATTTAAAATATAGAAACCAACTTGCCACTTCTGTCCCGAAGAAAGCCAGAGATTTTATTTTGCTCCCACCAGTATAGTGCTGACCCCAACCCGGAACTATAAGCGACATCGCAAATGCTTTGCCCGGAGATTTATAATCTCCACTTTTCTTTTCAGAACTACCACTCAGATAGGTAATTTCATCCGATGCAGTTTCCATCAGTTTCTGGTCAGCAATGTTATTTGCCACAAGAGAATATTTTATTTGTGATTGCACAATTTCAAATTGTGTAAACTGCATAAACTCCGTTGCTTGCGAAACAACAGGAAAAGTGAGAATAATCAAACTCAACAAATATTTTTTCATATAGACCCTTACTTTATAATCGAGATGTCTGTAAATGATGTTTCGGTACCACCTGAGAACTCAACAGAGATCATACATCGGTAGACACCCGATGTTACCCCGGCACATTCCCATATAACCTCGTTGTCAACCATGCCGGTAGTTGGTCCTGAGAACCGTTCGACCTCTTGCCCACTTAAATCAAAAATAGCAAACTCAACTGAAGTGGCATTTTCGGCTAAGAAATAACGTATCGTTGTATTCCCTTGCGTTACCGGATTAGGGTAATTATAGAATGACTTTTCAGGTAATTTATCGGCATATGTTTTTGCTTGCGGAAGTTTTGCTGAATCAAAATTCAGATCACCCGAAGCATTCCCGCCTGCCATCGGCCAAAAGTTATTAACCGTATCAGCATCGACATGCCAAAGGTAGAACCATCCGTCGGCACCAAGATAGCCAAGATAGCCACCTGTGCTATCATTAAGAAAAACTGGTGAACCTATTACCTGCTCGCCACCCGAAAGCGGAAAGTCCTGTGTTAATTCATCACCAAAAGAATATACATTGCCGATGTTAGTCGACATAATAACTTCCGGTATTCCACCACTCTCGATGTCAGCAGAAATCAACGGACTCAAAACATAATCATTGGTATATTTTCTGCTTATCTCAATAGGGAATGATGTTTTTGTCGTAAGCTCATAGTTAAAAGCATAGACCTCGTTCACACCACCTATAACAATATCAGGGTAGCCATCATTGTCAACATCGGAAATAATCGGATTAACAGTAAAAAGTAAATCTAAATCCTTTTGTTCTTTTATAGAAATCATATTTGTTGCTGACGATGGGTCGATCGAAACTAAAATAATACTCCCGTCAGTGGTTGCTGCAACAAGTTCTTTGGAACCATCCTGATCCAAGTCGGCAAAGACAGGTCCCAAAGTATAGTAATCACCTAAGGCAAGTGAATCAGTCACAGTGCCATTGGTGAAATAAACTGTTGTCTCAATTGAATCACCGGCTAAAATAGCAAGCCCATCACCGACTCTGCAAATACCGTGATATTCATCATTCTCAAATTGATTGAGTAAAGTTTGAAAAGTAAATAAAGAACTTTTTCTTATTACATTGCCCAGATCAGTTAAGACATAAAGCGTATCTCCAAAAGTCAAAGCGATTGGATTACCAACGCCACCCATAGGAAGCGAAGTAAGTATATCTGCCTCACCATCGCCATCATTATCATTCACTGCAAAAACGTCTAAGCGACCTTGTTGTCCAATCGCTACTAATTTATGCGGAGAACCGTCATCAAAAAATTGCCCCGTCACTGGACCAGTTAAGGGGTCAGCTTGCAATTCAGCAAAAAGTGGTACAACATGAGACCTTCCGGGGTGAATCGACGCAAACGAAGAGTCTTCAAAGTCGGGACATGTTCCGCATGGGTCTATCAGTTCTAGGAAATCTTCGCCACGAGTAGTCACAACCGAAAGTAATCTTTTAGAGACATAAATAAGTTCGTCGGCACCATCGCCATCCAAGTCATCAGCTATTGGTGAGATATGAAAAAGTTGTCCACTTCCGGCACGCACCGGAAAGCCTAAAACAAGGTCGTCTGTCGTAACGTTAAACTGAATGAGAGAATCCATAAACCGAGGTTTCCCTGTCGTATCTATAACTCTTGTAATTTGATCAATCGAGATGCGGGAATTATTACCTGTGTTGTCAATAGATTGAGGATTTGAGTTTGGAGTAAAGGATGTGTTGCGATCATCACGATACATATCTTCAGCACGCCCAAAACCCGAACGATAGAACCCGCCAAAATTTATAAAGCCATCCCCTTCAACTAATGAAATAAACCGATCAACTTCTTTTCCGGTAATGTCACGAGCCCACTGGAGCTGGTTGTCTTCAAAGTTAGACTCACCATCAAAGTTATTATCAAGCCCGGCGACTCTTTCATCAACATGATAAATTAGAAGCCCCGAACCCGGGAGAAGGAAATCATAGCCTGAACTTGGAAACTTATCGGTCACAAATCCAGAATCATCTGTATCACATACAATACAATACCCAGGGCCTAAAAAGACATTTGTAGCTGTATCAACTAGAATAGCAGGAGTATACTGATTTACCAATTCCATTCGATTTTCTAATAAATAGTATTCTTTGTCAGAAATTGGAACACGAGCAATTTTAATTCCCGATGATACAACCTCGGCAGCAACCAACTGGATGTTTGAACCTTGTCTGAAATCGACAACATCCACAAAGCCAAGATGCGCCCGAGACCATGCGGTTGGAAATACAGGAACGGCTCCAAAAACTTGCCCAACAACAAAACCAAAATCAATACCGGTACCAAAACCGTTATTATCCATCAGAGCAAAATCGCCAATTTGACTCATAAATGTTGCAGTACTATATAAATCGACTAAGCCAAGCTGATGTCCAAACTCATGTGCCATCACAGCATTTAAAGCAGTCGCACGATTATCCTGTGAAGCTGTTTCAGGCATAAGTAGAGCATTCTCGATTATGACTGTACTGTCGTCAACATAAACGGTGTCATCTATAGATACATAGTTTATAAACCCGGTAAACAGATCATTACATGTTGCCGGAAAACCAATATCGTTTTGTCTGTCAGAGCCTGCATGAAACATACAAATAGATTCATAGTCAGCAAAATTTATTTCAGGAGATGTCAGATCTGCTACCCGAAGTCCATCACGAAAATAATTTTCCAATCCGCCGATAACTTCCGAGAAATCACACTTTCCGTAATGGCTCATTGCTTGAGGAAGTTCGTATGCTGAATCTTTTACGGTTGGATAGATTTCCCAGTCGAGCGTAATTTTACCTTCAGAAACAACTTCGTAGTAATTTGCCAAGGCTCTCATATGTGCTGAAAAATAATCAGAATTATGCGGAGGAGGATCGACTAAATGACCGACAGCTGCCAAAACAGAATCTTCATTTTTGGGAGACATGTTCATTCTACCGTTACCGGTAGTATTTGGATCGTCAGTTGTTTCTTCCTGGAAATTAAATTTGAGGACTAACACTTTAATCGTATCAATAAAATCTGCCGATAGTGCTTGTTTGGGAAGCGACCACGGTTTATCCCTTTCGAGATATTTGTCTAATAATCCACCTGTGTTAGAAGTTAAGCATCGATGAACAACTTTGTTCTCCCCTTTAACAGGAGCAGTTGTTACTTTTTTCATTTCTAATAAATCTCCTTTCGCAACAGCTATGTTTGCTATTGCGAAAAGAGATAAAATCATTATGGTTGTTTTTACAAACAGTCTTCCTGACAGCAATTGGTCTCTCCTATAAAATTTATACCTTACTACGGAAGTATCTGCATTGATATCCGTAATGTATTAGCAAGTGGTGCATTAGTATTACTTGGAATGTAGGCAAAATCAAACTTAAAATTTTCAAGCGGTGAGACACCAAAACCAAGTGTCGGTGTTTTTACATCACCTTCATCATCCCAGATATATCCTGCTCGAGCAGCAAATATACCAGCGTAGGCAAATTCAATCCCGCCGTTAATGACTAACTGTTTAATTTCTTCGCTAAATCCATCATCAAGTCCAACCAATGATTTATTTACTTCGGCAGTTATAATAGTATGGTAATATTCAGAGTTTAACAAGTCTGCTTTAAAACCTAAAGCAAAGTTTCTTGGGAGTGGGTCAGACTGACCAGCATCGATATATGAAATATCCGGACCAAGATTTGTAATAGCAGCACCGATATCAAATGTTTTTGTAAGATTCCACAATAGTCCAAAATCAAGACCAACACCTGTTGCGGTACCGGCACCTTTTTCAGACCCTGCTCCTTGTAGACTTAAGTGAGAATAAATCAGTTTTGCCGAGACACCACCTTTGAGGTTCTCTCTTAAAGCTCCACCATACGACAGAGTAAAAGAAATATCAAACGGATAGAAAACTCCATCAGGTTGATTATCTGCTGTTGTTCTATTTACTGTTCCATAGTTAATGTAGGTGATATTACCACCAACAGTTCCCCAACCGGAGATATTTGTAGCACCCGATAAGAAGCCATAATACATATCATCGGCGAGCTGTGGCAACCATTTTGCAAACATCATAACGATGTCAGAACGGCCACTTGCTTTGATCGCAATTTTTTCATCAGAAGCAAACCAGATTTCATTGCCTTGCAGTTTTACATTTAAAATATTTGATTCACCCATACCACCAATATCAACAGGTGATAAAGTTGTCTCTAGTAATTCATATAATCCTTTTTTCGTTGCGATAAACAACCCGGCACCCTTTGATGTAATGTCGTTTATTTCTAATGCTAAAGGATTACGATAAATCATTATTGAGTCACCTGCTGTAAGTATAGCAGCATCATCCAAACCATTTATATCTTTTATCAAGCTGATATATGCATCTTCTTCAAGTAATTCATGTGGATAGACAGAGGCAATAGTTTCAAAACTTTGTTCAGCTTCCACGACGACAGTTTTATATCCTGATGCTTTCCATTCGCCTTCTTTTAAGATATAGAGTCCCATATCAGTAGCAAGCCAAACGCTTTCGGCATCGGTAGAATATATTTTATTTATTTCACCTTTAATGCCAATAGCATATGGAATCGCAACTGGTTTACCCGGTTCAATAGTAAATTCAGATGGAATATTAACCGACTCAGGAACAACTTCTTTTTCAACTTCTTGTAAGTTGGAGTTTGCAACTATGCCGATAGTCTCTTCTAAAACAGAAGAGTCTGCTAAAGCAATTTCTTCGACAACATCTTCTTTAATAACACCTGTGTTTAAATCTTTAATACGTTGAGCAATAGTGGTGATTTCAGATGCAGTTTTAAAGATAGATACTTTTTCAGCGATAGTTTCATAGGAGTCATCGATAACTGCGGTATAGTAATGTGAGTTTGACCATTTTTTTCCGTTGTAGCGATAGAGTTCACCATTTAAAACAGCCCATACGTTTTGATTATTTGCTCCACCGATTCCGGCAACAGTTGCTTCGCCAACCGCTGATGGAAGGCTCATCTTTTCAAGAGTCTTTCCACTATATGTTACCAGACCTTTATCAGTTCCGATAAATGCTTTGGCACCTACAGTAGCGATAGAAACGATATTCATTGATGGAAGACCATCTTCCATATTATATGTAACCCATTTTTTACCATTAAAAGTATAAAAACCATTTTCAGTTCCAATAAGTAAAGTAGTCCCGAGTGATTTAATGGTAGTCAGTGTGCCTGAGAATAAATCGGAATATTTTATTTTTAATTCTTCAGGGATAAACCGAGTTTTTGATTTTTCCACAGCAAAGTTGATTCTATCAATTTCTTTTTCAGAAAGTTTTTCATCTTTGATACCATCATTGAAAATATCTTCAATTTCAGTATAGCGACTCCAATTGATACGACACTCAAAATATGAAGTCTTTAAAGAATCAAAACCTGAAACAATAGCTTCGCGATCAGAATAATCTTCTCCGATAGCTTCTAATACTTTGGCAGAGAATGTTTCGACTTCTTCAATAGAACGTTCGGAATTTGCCAAAGCAACTTTATTTACTGCGATAGCAAGTTCATCTTCGTCTTCAATAGAAAAATAGTTTTTAACGATACTCGCAACAGTTTGATTTGTTTTTGTTTGAAACGTCTCGTAGGTAAACCAAGCGTGGTTATCAAATCGTGCCAAACCTTCAGCAGAGATCGTCCAGATATCAAATTGGTTATGGCCGGAACCGCCACGAGCCTTGAGAGTAGTCATCTCTTGTATAGGCTGCAAATTGGCAGGTATATCTTTATTTTGCCAGTTCGTTGACAATGTATTAGAACCGAGACCGGCAGGGTTCCAATGTGTCGAGCTTGCATCATCAGCAACAGCAACAAACGCTTCTCCCATACCGGCAGCACGAGCACCCGGAGCGATACGTAAATACAGCAATGCCGCACTCGAAATATCGGCATAACTTTGCGGTACAAACGCAAACAGTAATAAGAAAGTGGTGAGAGAAATCAGGTGTTTTGATAATTTCATAAAAATCTCCTAAAATATTTAATTGACTAAAATTATTTTTCCAAATAATTCAACAACTTCTCCGCCACCTGACGGATATGCTGTTGCTTTATATATATATACTTCAGTGGCTACTCTGTCACCATCGACATCATCGCCATACCATACTATATCGTCAAAATATGACGCTTCAAGATATTTTCTAGTGAATGTTTTAATCTTTTTTCCAGATAGAGTAAAAATATCCAACACAAAATCATCAACCGCTTGCGTTAAATTGAATGAAAAACGGGTCGATTCACGCATAGGGTTAGGATAATTAAGTAGATTGACTATTTTCAATGATGAACTTGTCGCTATTTCGACCTGAAACTCTATTTTGGCGAAATTATTAGCATTATCCCAAGCTTTTACTTTAAAAGTATGGACACCATTTCCAAGTCCATCTATTGGGAACTCTAATGATCCTTTATTAAAGCTATCCTGGTCGTAACTAAAATATGATGTCAGATTCTGTAATTTTTCAGACTGACCATCAATTTCCAAAGTAATCCCATGTCCTAATCCACCGGCTAAGTTAATACCGGATTCATCACTGAACTGTACGAGCATAGTTTCGCCCTGACCGATAATATCACCGCTGCTAAAACTATCATGCTCTGAAAAAGTTATATCAATTTCAGGACCTAATGAATCTGATGTTGTTGCTATTGAATCAGAGATTGAAATAGAATCAATAATACCGGTAGCATCGACTGACGCAAAAGAAGCATAGACTGAAATCTGAGCACCCTCACCCCCCAAACCAATATCCAACGGTGCTACAAATTTAAAATCAAAAAGTCCGTTTGTAATAGTAGCAGAGCCGCGATAAATAGTAGGACCGTTTACCGCATAGTTAATAGTGTGGTATCTTTTATTTCTTTCAGAATCAAGAACAGAAATTTCAATCTTACCATTTTCCATTATCTGTGTGCTGTCAAAATCAATAACTCTCCCGGAGACAACCGTTTGCCCTAAAGCAACCAATGAGTCCGGTCGAGTAATAAATTCGATTTCATATTTTGGTTTAGCGATTTTAACAAAAGGTCCACCAAATAGTAAATAGTTCCGATCGTTTATAACTGGTCTTGGAATACCACCCAAATACTGACGTTCTACTTTCGCAGTATACAGTGCTTCGCAAATTGAAAGCGAGTTGTTGCTAAAAAGTTTATCAAATATTATTTTGTTAAACTCAGCATTATCAGCTGAATATACTAAGCGTGTTGCTGAGATAACACCGATAGCACCACCTGATGACATAGCGAGTAATTCCTCTGCCATACCTTCGCGAAGTGGATCATCGTAGAATCCTATCGCGCAAGATGCTGCCACGACAAGAGGAAGTTTACTTATATTGTCTAAGTTTGGTAAATCAGATGAACGATTGAAGACATTTTCGTGAGCCCAAACATCAGGGTTACCATGTCCGACATAGTTGACAAGCAAGGCACCATTGTTAAAAGCTTGTACAATTTTTTTATTTACTTCAGGTTTTTCACCATTGACAAACGGATATTCCCAAAGATAAATTTTCTCGCGGTTATAAGTATTTGGAAGATAATTAATTTCCAAAGTCTCAATCTGTGTTGTATGGAGATATTCATTATCCGTATTACCAAATTCATCATCAGCGACCAAAGCAATATTGTTTCTCCAATTCCCAAAACTATTTGCGGATTCATATGTTTTAATTTTTTCAGTAATTGTCCGCACATCCGATGAAGTACGTATCGGCCAACGAGCTGTCATCATATCAAATCCCTTGTCAAACGGAGAACTGTTTAACGATGTATCCGCATCAACTAATCCAAAATCGCCAAAGTAGACATAGTTGTCATCTGATGATGTATTGTCTATCCGATGTGTAAATGCTGGGACGTAGTTTGGCATATTGGTTGAAAGATTATTTAAAAAATCGTAGCTCGCATCACCAACAAATAGCACCGCCGATGGTTTTGGCTCTGGATATGTTTCATAAGCATTTTTCAAAAAGTCACGAATCGCAGTTGGGTCATACAACCCAAATCCGAAATTATCCATAATATCATCAACAGAAACTGACCGAATAGTATACCCATCGTTTCGACGGTAACTGATATAATCAGAAAGTGATGCTTGTAAAAAATCAGGAGCTATTATCAGAAGGTCAATCTGTTCATTCGAACTATATAAATCATCAGTTGTAACCGATGTAACCGCAAACGGTATTAAGCTCTGGGCTACAGGCATTAAAAAATATCTGCTATACTTCGTTAAAGACAAAGTGTCATAGAATGAAAAATTAGCACCATACGATGGAATCAAC
The DNA here is from genome assembly GCA_024278935.1 of Candidatus Zixiibacteriota bacterium. Taxonomy (GTDB): domain Bacteria; phylum Zixibacteria; class MSB-5A5; order GN15; family FEB-12; genus QQUK01. The sequence continues at coordinate 269,496 of JAJRSF010000038.1, read as the reverse complement.
AGCTCTCTTGGTTGAGTCGGATTAGAGATATCAAATATGAGCGGATTTGAAGCAAAGTTATTGACAACTTCGATTTCAGCAGTGCCGGACAGTTGCCCTAAAGTAATATCAAGCTGATTGTTTACCGGTTGATTGTAAGATGTATATGCGAGTTCCAAATAATTAAAATATGGAGGAGCAAGATCAAAATACATAAGATTCATATTGATAGAATTAGACCCATCAATAAAAGATGTCGACTTATATGTACAGCCACCATGTTGTTTACAAAATTTATCTAACCCACTAATACCATTCACAAATAATTCTATACCATTGATATTATCAGAAGTATCTATGGTAAAACCAGTAATTCCTTCAAGAGTAACAGCAACAGAATCCCCGCTGACAATATGGTCGGTTGAAACAAAAAATGACAACACCGTATCACTTGTCCAATACCATGTATAATAATCACCAATCTTATTGTTCGTAAATCGGCGTAAGGTATGATTCTGTTCGACATGGATCTAACGGGTAAACCTATCAAACGACTGCGACACAGTTCCACCAACAACACCATCCAAAGAACCATCTGCCGATGTCATCCGTAAACCTGCGGTAAGTGATGTTGCGTTTAACCAGTATACATTATTTTCAGTATATGAGTGCGACGCAAAAGCAACCTCTGTAGTATCATAAATCCAGTGATTGACCGCTTCAGCATAGAACAAAATATAATCATTGGCATCAAAAGTACCATCTCCGCCATCGATAATTTTCAAAGCAACTTCGTCAAATGTAGGTCTCGCTTCTTCGTTTGGAACCGGAAGCTGTTTGCCTCCGCCGTTAAACATGCGTATCGATGATGTCGTCTGCCCTGTGACAGTCAAGCCGGATGCATCAAGTTGAGCACCTGTTAATTTATATAAACCATTTTTATTGATTTCAATTTTTATCCATTCCGATGATTCAGCAAATGGACCTGTGTGAGTTCCCAAAGAAAATGAATTATTCGTTTTGGCATTAAACGATTTTGACTGGTCATAGTTCAGCACCGAGTGAGACATCATCTTTTCAAATGGTGAATCATTGACTAGAGCTTTCCCATTTGAAGTCGTACCGCTGAACTGGACAGAGAACTCAACCTGCTCATACATTCCTTGTGGAGTTACCGGGAAAATAAAGACGGTCACATATTTACGACCACGAATAATCCGAGGTTCGGAAAATTCAATAATTTTATTCTGAGCTAATACTTGGGAGCTTTTATTGGTCTTGTCAAACGATGTGAGCGAACCAAGCTGTAAACCTGCCAGAGAAATATCACCATCAAAGGGAACAGCCAAAACAACTGTCTGGTAGTAGCTAATTTCGTTTTGGTCAGAAAGATAGGAATAAAGTTTCCCCTGCTGAATTTCTACGGCAATAGTCAGAGCAGAACTTTCAGACGAAACTATCTGTGCTGTTTCTGAGGCATTCGTGATATTGTATGCTGAAAAGATAGATACAAGAAGAATCAGAAATTTATACACAAAGCTACGATTGATAAATCGTGCTTTAATAAGAAATTGGACAGAATAAAGCTCGTTCAAAATAATAGTTACACCTATTAAAATGTTAGTTCAAGTTTAATAATTAACTACGAGCTATATAATTTCCTTTCTATTTGTATAAACCAATACATTATATAAAGTTCCATAAAGATTGTCAAGGCTCTCTCGACTAAGAAATCGCCAATCAAGAGAATCTTCCATAAGCTATACAAGCAAGATAAAAGCCAATTAAGAGCTTAAGCTCTAAAACAATCGTATACTACTGGACTACAGTAACTTAAAAATCAGAGCAAAACAATACGTAGTTGAACTTTGCTCATAAAAACCTGAAACAAATTTCACAGATTGATAATTTCAGACGCAAATTATGCTTTAAATTCAGCTATTTTTTAGAACTCATGCTATTTACTGCCAATGGTTCTAAAGCACAGGTAAAATGCCGTAAAAACTTAGGCTGCTTTGTGATTTTATATCCGCAAAGAGAATCTTTATTTTCAACAATCTTACGAGCCGTTTCAATAATATAATCAATATGCGATGCAGTATAAACCCGTCGTGGAATCGCCAACCGTACCATTTCACGAGGAGCCAAAATCTGCTTGCCTGTTTTAGGGTCTTCTTCCCCAAACATCAGCGAACCAATTTCAACAACCCGAATACCGCCTTCTAGATAAAATGCAGTCGTCAAAGCTTGCCCCGGAAATTCATCTCCCGGTATATGCGGAAGCAACTTCCCGGCATCAATAAATATCGCATGCCCACCGGTAGGTTCCACAATCGGCATTCCAACCTCTTTGAGCTTTTCACCCCAATACTTTACTTGTCCAATACGATACTCTAAGTATGACTCATCCATCGCTTCATAAAAACCAACTGCCAAACAATCTAAATCACGCCCGGTAAGACCGCCATAAGTCGGGAACCCTTCAACCAAAATCATAAGTTCGGTCAACTGTTCCATTAGCTCTTTATCATTGAGAGTTATAAAGCCACCTATATTTGACAAACCATCTTTTTTAGCGGACATCATGGCACCATCAACAAGCTCAAACATTTCGGCAGTGATTTCTTCTATAGAATGATCCGCAAATTCAGGCTCAAACCGTTTGATGAAACATGCATTCTCGGCGAATCTGGCACAGTCAAAATAGTACATCAGTTTATGCTGTTTACAGAGAGCGGAGACTTCGCGAATATTTTCAATTGAGACAGGAAGCCCTCCGACAGAATTATTGGTGATAGTCATAATGACCATCGCAATTTTATCTACACCATGTTTTAAAATAGCTTCTTCCAAGGCAAGAACATCCATATTCCCTTTGAATCGGAAATCCGAATTATCTTTTGACTGACGGCATGGGAAATCAAGAGGGATGCCACCTTTGTGAAGCGTGTTTCCCTTGGTAGTATCAAAATGGGTATTATTTAAAACATACTGACCCGGTTTTACGATTGTTGAAAACATAATGTTTTCAGCAGAACGTCCCTGATGAGTCGGTATTACATATTCATGTCGGAAAATATCTTTGACAGCTTTTGAAAACCGTTTAAACGATTTAGCCCCGGCGTAAGATTCATCGCCAAGCATTATCGCTGCCCACTGCTTATTAGAAAGTGCAGTCGTGCCTGAGTCAGTCAGAAGATCGATAAATGTATCTTCCGCATCGAGTTGGAAAACATTATTCTGAGCTTTTTTGAGTTTATATGCTCTTTCCTGTTCAGAAAGTATTTTGATAGGTTCTATTGATTTAATACGAAACGGTTCAACCGGGTGGTTCTTGAAATTCATTTTGATCTCCTTGTTAAATTAATTACACAACACTGTCTAACTTCTACAAAGAGATCGTATTAGATTACATTTTTCACCTGTAAGCGATGAAATTCTAAGCCTAAATGAATTGCTGGTTTCATACTTTAAATATACTATCTTTTCTCAAAAATTCAAACAAATTCTTAACTACTTATCTCGGTAGTGATTGAGAAAGCATAAGTGAGATACCGTCGATTTTTGGTGACATTCTTAATTTCCAACCATCTTCTTTTTGACAACAGTTTGGATATTCATTTCATCAACCGAACGAGTACCGATCATCATGCTTGTTTTTACAACGATATGTATAAGTGAATCACCTTCGGCAACAGCACCCATAGATACGTTGGTCATATTGCTAAAAGTGGTTTTAATTTCAGGGGAAACATCGGACACCATATTCATAATAAGAACAAAAAAGCCATTTGGGTCTAACGACTGGAGTTCTAAAGAATTGAAGTTTTTACCAAAAAGGTTTACTGAATCGGTTGTTGATGCTAAGATTAATTTTTCGATTCCAGGTTTGAGCATAGCACCAAACCGCCCGACACCATCAACTTCTACTTGTGAAGCATATGCCGCCCAATCGAGTTGTGTTAATGAAGCAAAACCAGCATCAGAAACTGCAATCTGTGATGAAAAGTCTTGTGATGTACCTTGTTGTTGACCACAACCGATAGCAATAAAAGCAAATAAAGCGACTAAAAGCATGTTTTTCATTAATGACATTGTTAAATCTTTCATTTTTTTCTGTTTCTATTTTATGGCTCTGAATGTACGAGAATTTAAAATATTCCGCAACCCTATAATTTAAGGTTTTTTTGGAGGGAATGGACTTTCAAGTTACGATGTAGGGCGGAACTCTTTGGCAGTTCCGCCATGGTCAATATCTATTTCCAGTCATCTCTGGTCGGCGTGAAGACATCAACAATATAACAATCCGTGACAGATTTTGCCGAATGCGGAACATTTGATGGTATCACGAACGACTCACCGCCAAGCATGCGATACTCGACCCCATCGACGGTCAGATGGAACTCTCCCTCGATAAGGTTGACTACTTGCTCATGAGGATGAGCATGTTCGGGAAGGGGCGAGTTTGCTTTAATCCGAATATGAGCGACAGTGATCTTTTCTCCGTGCATAATTTTCCCATGGTAGCCTTCAAAGAGAATCTTCTCTTCAATTTCAAATAACTTAATATGTGGCATTAAAAAACTCCTTTTTACTCTATGTAGTTTCAAATAGTATAACCATAAAAAAAGAGAGGTTCAATCAAAAACCTCTCTTTTAAAATTTACTCTATTGTCATTCCCATGAAAACTCGGATCCAGTCTCTTTATAATTAGTCATGCTGAGCGGAGTCGAAGTATGCTCTTTAAGACTTATACACCGTCGCAGCAACAGCACCCATAATCATACATTCTATAGGATAGAAGATAAAATATGAAAGCATAATTGTACCGGTCAACGGATAGACAGCATAATTAATCATTGATGGTCCGATACCAAAAGCAATGCCAACAATCAGACCAAAACGGATTCCCTCGGCACAACCTTTACCTTCATAACCTTTTATAAAGATGTAGGTAAACCCGAAAGCAATCAATATCTGCCCTATGAGCATCGACAGAAAGTATGTTTCCATTGCTTCCGCGGGACGTAAGACATCGCCTAAGGCTAAATACTGATCAGCCATATACCATCCATGAAATGCCCAATCGAGAGCAAACATAACAAGAAAGACTACAATAGATGTAATGACAAATTTCTTTGTGTTCATACAAAACCTCCAAGAGTTTTGTTTTTAGTTTAGATAGGTTATTTATATTTAGACTTGATTAAATTATAAAAGGTGAGAACGTGGAGCAAGATAAAAACTTCCGATTTTCCATCCCCATAAAAAGCCTTATCCCACCAATGTCATTCCCGTGAACACGGGAATGACATTCACTATTTCCCTACAACTCCATAGCAGTTTCTCACTTTCACCTGTCCTATATGAACCTAAACATTTTTCAAAAGAAAGAGTCATGTCAAAAAAACGCTATTTCAAAAAGCAAAGCCATTTTGCTGTAAATTTATGAGACAGATAAGATTACAGAGAAAAAGTTGTTTTTAAATGTGGATAACTCTGAATGAGTATACTTCGACTCCGCTCAGCATGACATATTGCACTGGATTCCGTGTCAAGCACGGAAAGGAGTTCAAAAGATATTTAAGGCTGAATCAATTTTGGGTATTAATAAATCAGGCTTCAGCCTGTTTTTTGATAGTGTTGGTCGTCGAGCGGCCTTTGGTAAGTTTGACCGTTTTCACTTCACCGCCGAGCGACAAGACAAACTCGCCTCCGACAATGTCAGCAATTTTGTAGTCGGCACCTTTGACAAGTACAGATGGTTTGACAGACTCAATTAGTTTTTTCGGAGTGTCCTGCGAAAAGAGAACAACATAGTCGACCGATTCTAAGGCAAGCAGAACTATGGCACGGTCAAGCTGTTTGTTGATAGGACGGTTCTTCCCTTTCAGCCGTCGTACCGAAGCATCGGAGTTAAGACCAAGAATTAAAACATCGCCAAATGATTTTGCTTTGGCAAGATACTCAACATGCCCACGATGTAAAATATCGAAAACACCATTGGTGAATACGACTTTTTGTTTTTTACGTTTGAGCTTTTTTAGAAGTGCTTCAAGTTGAGTTTTTGTAATTATATTTTTTTGCATATAGAAATTTAGTTTTTAACTAAGTTACCATTTTTGATATTCAAATGCAGTTCTTTTCGCAACAATTCAGGAGTACCCGATGCGGTACCAACTTCGCCGACTGTAATCCCTGCCCCCGCATTGGCGATGATAGCAGCTTCGTGCAGTTTGGCTCCAGCACATACCGATGAAACAAAGGTAGCGATAACCGTGTCACCCGCTCCGGTAACATCGAAAACTTTTTTGGCAAAGGTTGGAATATGAGTTGGTTCGCAATCTTCTCTAAATAGTGACATCCCATCGGCACCACGAGTAATCAAAATTGATTTTGCCTGGAGTTTTTCACGAAGACCGTTACCAACTTCGATCAGTTCTTTTTCCGATGTTATCCGTTTACCATAAGCAAAACCTGCTTCATGATGATTCGGTGTGATAAGCGAAACATTTTTATAATTATGAAAATGGGTTTCTTTTGGATCAACAGCGACAAAAATTTCTTTCTCTTGACACAAACTGATAACAGATTCGAGTAACGATTTAGAAATAACACCTTTACCATAATCGGAAATTATAACTGCCGAGATATCATCAATGACAGATTTGAATTTTGCCAATACTTTCCGCTCGGTTTCATCGTTTAATTCATGACGATTTTCACGGTCATACCTTACAATTTGCTGATTACCTGCCATCACCCGAGTTTTAAGAGTCGTCTGACGGCTGTCATCATTTACCAGAAGTTTTGAACTGATTTTTTTAGATTTCAGAAGCTGGCTTAGTTTTACCGATGAATCATCAAGCCCGACAACACCAAGCAAAAGCGGTTCATCGCCGAGTTTTCTGATATTAGCAGCAACATTGGCAGCCCCACCCAAAAGCAGATTATCAGAAGTGACCTCGACAACAGGAACAGGTGCTTCCGGCGAAATACGGTTGACCTGCCCAAAGAGGTACTCATCGAGCATTATATCGCCAAGTATGAGAATCTTCGCTTTGCCCAGATTTTTGGTCAGTTCAGCAATTCTTTCCGGTTTTATTGGCATGGTAATCTTTCTAAATACATAATAATTTCAATTGACTTCGTTTGAGAATATATTAAAATGGATTACTTATTACAAGTGAATAGAAAGAAAAATAAATTCAAAATAAAGGCTCAAGATGAACCAGCAACAACCACAACAGCAACTCAATATTGAACTTGGCGAAAAAGAAGCCGAGGGAATCTACTCCAACCTCGCTATGCTTATCCATTCACCTACTGAAATCATCATCGATTTTGCCCGTGTAATGCCAAGAATGCCAAAATCTAAAGTATTAGCTCGTATTATTATGACTCCGATGCATGCCAAATTGCTGCATAAAGCGTTGGCTGATAATTTAGAAAAATATGAAAAACAGTTTGGCGAAATTAAAACATACGGTTCAATGGATTCTCAATCAAAATCTATCGGGTTTGAATCAAACGACCAAAACAATACTGAGAATAAATAATGTCAAAAGGTTATTTTGCCTATGTGCTGCATAGCCATCTTCCGTATGTGCTTTCGCACGGACGCTGGCCACACGGCACCGACTGGCTTTGCGAAGCTGCCTGTGAAACATATCTTCCGATTATAAAAGTCGTGCAAGAACTTATCGAGGAAGGTATTTCTCCAAAATTGACTATCGGATTATCACCTGTCTTGTGTGAACAACTTGCTGATGATTCTTTTAAGTCAGAGTTTGTATCTTATTTGATTCAGAAAATTGAAGCTGCCCAGTTTGATTCTGTTGAGTTTGAAAAGTTAAAGCAACCCGGTATGCTGAAAAATTCTCATCATTGGATAAAATTTTACACTGATGCACTCAATCATTTTAATCAAGTTGGTCAGGATATTTTAGCACAGTTTAAAAAGTTACAAGATGATGGTTATATTGAAATTATAACCTGCGGTGCGACACATGGGTATTTCCCTCTTCTCTCTCGTGATGAATCTTTACAGGCACAAACAAAAGCAGCCGTAAAAAATTATAAAAAACATTTCGGGCAACAACCTACCGGAATCTGGCTTCCTGAATGTGCTTATCGTCCGAAATATAATTGGACTCCTCCTGTGCCTATCAATGGTAAACAGGAACCTTATCTGCGTAAAGGCTCCGATGAGTTCTTAAGCGAAAATGGGATAGATTATTTTGTTATAGATTCAGTTTTGCTTAAAGGTGGAAAATCACAGGGCGTATATATTGACCGATTTGATTCTTTGAAAATGTTATGGAATCAGTTTGAAAAAAATTATAAACCAAAAGAAGAAACATTTGAAAAGACTCCACGCAAGGCGTACTTGGTAGCATCGGAATGTGACGACAAAAAACCGACGGCAATATTTTCGCGAGACCCCGAAACTGGTGTACTCGTTTGGTCAGGTGACCATGGCTATCCCGGCGATGGAAACTATTTAGATTTCCATAAAAAACGTGATCCGGGTGGACATCGCTATTGGGCGGTGACATCATCAAAAGCCGACCTTGCCGACAAAGTTGAGTATAACCATGAGTCTGCCCTAAATCGCATACCTGAAAACTCTGACCATTTTGTATCTACCGTTGAGAAAATTATGGATGAATATTCTCAAGACAAAAACGACAATGATGGAATCCTGATGGCTCCATACGATGCTGAACTTTTTGGTCATTGGTGGTTTGAAGGACCTCAGTTTTTAAAAGCGACTCTTAGAAAATTTGCACAAAGTGATTCAGTAGAACTGACATTTTTAAAAGATCATTTAACTCGTACAAAACCTAAGCAGATAGTTTCTATTCCTGAAGGTAGTTGGGGTCAGGGCAACGGACATTATATTTGGCTCAACAAAGAGAACGATTGGTCATGGAAACATATTTATCAAGCGGAAGAAAAAATGTGTCGCTACGCAAAGTATTGGCATGACCATAAAGATGTAAGAAGCGATGAACTGACCAAGCTGATTAAACAAGCAGGTCGTGAGTTGATGCTTTTATCCGCATCCGATTGGCAGTTTTTAATCTCCACCGAAGCAGCCCGTGACTATGCTGATCTACGTTTGCAGGAACATTTTGAAGATTTTAATCGGTTAGCTTCCATGATTGAAAAAGCTATTGATGGCTCTCAAATAAATGCTGATGATTTAAAATTCTACGATGAATGTGCTGCCCGTGATTGTTTGTTTGCAGAGTTTGAAATTGAATGGTTTGCCAAAGTAGATTATCCGGCGGAGTAATTTTTTTTAAATTAGTTGAGTTTTTATTTGCTTTGAGGGTTTAACTGTCCATTATTTGAGGCATGGGTGCTTTATTAAATAAAAAATGTCCTTTATGTAAAGAAAGTATTAACATTGCTGCTTTAAAATGCAAGTATTGTCATTCGGATGTACCACCGAAGAAAAGAACTTGGTTGCAGAAATTAAATACTTTTTTCAATGGGATGTTACTTACGTTCTTGTTACTTGCATTGTTATATGTATATTTTGCGGGGCGTTAGTTCTTATTATTTTTATAGTATCTGACTTTAACAGTTAAAATCCGTTGTCCTTCGACTTCGCATATCTCAAATTCAATATCATTCCACTTCACCCTCTGCCCTTCATCGGGTACAGATCCTACTAAGTCGTAGATAAGACCGCCGACAGTGTCATAGTTTCCTTGGTCGTATTCGGTATCGAGGAAATCCTGCAGGGTTTCAATCAGCAAAGTCGCGTTGACTTTGTAACGACCATTTTTCAAACGGACGATATCATCTTCTTCAGAATCATGCTCATCCTGAATCTCGCCAAAAATCTCTTCGATAATATCTTCAAGAGTCACAAGCCCTGACACACCGCCATATTCATCAACAACAATAGCGATATGCTGATGTTTGTATTTGAATTCTTTTAACAGCTCGCCAATAATTTTACTCTCTGGAACAATAAACGGTTTGCGAATATATTTTGTAATGTTAAACCGTTCCCCCGGTTCAGGTGGGTCGTTGAAAAAATCTTTTACATAGACTAAGCCTAAAGTTTTATCAATAGTTTTTTCATAGACGGGATAACGAGAGTGACCATCTTTTTTTATTATAGCTTTGATATCTTTAAAACTCATTTGGCAATCAAAGGCGACAATATCCATCCGTGGAATCATAATCTCACGAGCAATAGTCTGGTCTAAAAGAAATATCTGGTTAATCATTTCTTTTTCTTCTTCATCGACAATAGTTTCACCGATACCGGCATGTTCTGCGACAGTTTCGATAGCTCTTTCAACTATATCTTCTTTTTCTTCTTCTGAGACTTCGATATTGTATCCGGTTTTTTTACTCCCTCTTCTAAAGAGTTTCACTATAGGATAAAAGATTAGATAGATTGGATAAATAATGACAATATATTTTACCATGCCGGAGTTGATAGCTTCTCGAGATGAATATCTAGGAAGAATTTCAACAAGGACAATAAAAATAATCCATACGAATAATAGACCGAAAGTATTAACAACTGTTACAATTGATTCATTCTGGATTGTCAAAGTTTCGCCTAACAACACAGCAAAATATGTTATAACAATAAGAACAAAAGATTTAAACACTTCTGAAATTTGTAAAAATGCTCTCGGATCGCCTGACATTTTAAGAAGAAGTTTCTTGCGATACTTCGATGATTCAGGTAGTAATTTTTCTATATCATCAGGGTCAATATAAACAGCAAGTGCATAGAGCGAAATTATATAGGCACTCAGATAACAAAAGAAAATTATGGCAACATATATCATTTCCATCAGGCATAGACCTTTGCGAGATATTTTTCTTCTTTGGCTTTCATAACAATAGCATCTTTGGAATCGATATGATCATAGCCAAGTAAATGCAGGAAGCCATGACAACAGAGACGAAGAAGTTCTTCAGACAACGGGGCATTGTATTCTTTTGCTTGGGCTGTTGCTGTCATAATTGAAATATAAATTTCGCCAAAGACAGCTTCGTCTTCGGTCGGTTCGTCGATATTAAATGACAACACATCGGTAGCTTTGTTTTTATTTCTAAAGTCATTATTCAGTTTTTTTAATTGCACATCATTGGTAAAAATAAGATTCACAACGCCTACTGCTTTTTTTGATAATTCTTTTTTATAAATCATTTCAAAAAGAGAAACGATTTTTGTTTTTGGAGTTCTTACTGTGACTTCTTTGAAAACTTGTAATTGTATCATCGTGAGGAATCTTCTTTGCTTGGGTATTTAATTCGGTGATGGAACGATCCTATTAAAATCATAGAGAATGCTTTTTTTATTTTGGACAAATCTTTTAACGTCAATGGACATTCATCAAGTTCACCCGACTCAAACCTGTCATTGATAATCCGCTGAATGAGGGCATCGATTCTGGCAGGCTTTGGATCATCCAAGGTTCTACTGGCAGCCTCGACCGCATCGGCAAGCATAGCAATACCAGTTTCACGAGTCTGCGGTTTAGGACCGGGATATCTAAACTTACTTGCAGAGACTTCATCCATTCCCTGTTCAATAGCTTTGTTATAAAAATAAGATTGTATCATAGTGCCATGATGCTCTTCAATAAAATTAAGTACATCATCGGGAACATCAGCTTCTTCGCCAAGTATCCGTCCTTTTTTCACATGTGATGAAAGGATGATTGATGACATCGACGGGGTCAGTTCTTCATGCTTTGATTTTAGTCCGAGTTGATTTTCTACAAAATATTCAGGGATTTCAATTTTCCCAACATCATGAAAATACGCTCCGACTCTGGCAAGTAGTGAATTTCCGCCAATAGCTTTTGCGGCAGATTCGGTGAGAGTTCCAACAATTATTGAATGGTGATAGGTTCCCGGTGCCTCAAGCGACAGACGTTTGAGCAGAGGATGATTCAAGTCTGAAAGTTCAAGCAAAGTAATATCTGTAGTAATTGAAAAGATCGATTCAAAAATCGGTAACAGCCCTATAGCCAGTAACGGCACAAGGATACCATTGATAATTCCGAATCCGATATCCAAGAAGTAATCATCATTCGGGGTGAGCTTTGTATTTTCAACAAGCAGAATAAACACGGCGAAAGCAAAAGCGGTTGAATACATTATTCGGAAGAACTCTGAACGACGTCTGACATGTCGTGATGTAAAGCAGGCGATAGTACCGATGACAATAGTCATAAAAGCGATAGAGAAATCGAAACGGTGTAAAATGCCCAATAGAAATGCCAATACAAAAGTACTTAGGATACCAACTTCGGCATCGAATAGAATCGTTATCATAATCGGCAATAGTGCTATCGGATAAATATAGTGCGACAGGTCAAAACCGATATTGGCAAGCTCGGTCAGGTTTACTAAAAAAAGTTGTAAAGCAAAAACTAAAAGCAGAGCCAACAGTTTTGGATTGGAACGATAGATATCTTTTCTAAAAAAGTAGAGAAACAAATACAAGGTAATAAAAGCTGATAAGATTAAAAACATACGAGCCATCAGCGGAATAAGAGTAGCTAGGATTCCTTCTTCGGCGGCTTGTGCTTGCTGCATATGAATCATCTCTCTGAGGATTCGTTCCTGACGTTCGGTGATTCTTTTTCCAATAGAGAGAACTATATCATTTTGTTCTACAATTTCATTTATATTTGAGAGTATTGAAATTTCTGCTTGCACCTGATTATTGTAATCATCCATATTGATTCGCAAATTCGGCTGGATAAAAACTTTTCCGATTCGATGATAATACTGCACGTCGATAGGAGTTTTGCTATTGATAAGATTCAGTGCGTTTACCATCTCAAGGTTTGCATTTGCTTCCGGCTTAAGATGAGTCCGATTCACAATTTTCTGACTATGTTCATACCGTATGAGAATGTTATTATTACGGGATTTCGGGAGAGAAAAATGATCAGGTAAGACACCAACTTTATAGATATTATTTTGCAGAACTTCTTTTAAATGTCCAAACAACAGATGTAAACTATCGTCGGCAAGGACAGATTCTATCCCTGAGAGCGACAGCATAGGGTATCGTTTAGATACAATTTGTACTGACAAAGATTCCGATAATACTGAATCGGTTTGCAGTGCTATTTGTAACGAATCGACAAGCAGAGCAAGATTGTTTAATTGATTCTCAACACTTATTACAATAGATGAATCATAGTCGATAATAAATGGAATCGAAAGTTCAACATCTTCTTTTTCTTCGCGAAGTTCTCGTTCGGTTTTATAGACAGTGATTTCAAAAGGTGCCAAAATATCTTCTCTGGCTATCTCCCCTTTTTTCTGCATATCAATAGGGTCATAGATAGAGTCGCCCTGATAGAAAACACCAATTAAGACAGAGAATAAAATAAGCATCAAAAACTTAAAAGTTTTTGAATGCAAAGAAGCATTCTCCTGCTGGCGTTCACCAGTCTGAACTTTCAGAAGCCGTTTAATACGGCGTTTTAATTTTGTTAAAATAGAAAACATAGGGCGAATATCCTTTTCGCCTTTCTACACATTTTAATGTTTTTCGTATTTCTCATACGCGTTAATAATTTTTTGTACCAATTTATGACGAACAACATCCTTTTCCGTCAGATATATAAATTCGATACCACGAATATTTTTTAAAACTTTTTGAACTTTTACAAGTCCTGATTTTTTTCTATCTTCCAAATCTATCTGGGTAATATCACCGGTGATAACAGCTTTTGAGCTTTCACCGATTCTTGTCAAAAACATTTTCATCTGTGCGTTTGTTGTGTTTTGTGCTTCATCTAAAACAACAAATGCATCATTGAGCGTACGACCTCTCATAAAAGCAAGCGGAGCGATTTCGATAACGCCTACTTCTAAAAGTTTTTGAGTCTTGTCTGGTTGGAGCATATCATTGAGAGCATCATAGACAGGACGCAGATACGGATCGACCTTGGCACGAATATCCCCCGGCAAAAATCCAAGCGACTCGCCCGCTTCAACAGCAGGACGGGTAAAGACAATACGATTGACTCGTTTTGCTTTCAGCTCGGCAACAGCCATCGCTACGGCAAGGTAAGTCTTGCCTGTTCCGGCAGGACCTATTGAAAAGACAATATCATTTTTTGCAATCGCTTCAACATATTTTGACTGCCCAATAGTTTTCGGTTTGATAACTTTTTTCAAAGAATTCGTCAATAGCTCACTAGTCGAAATTTGGTCAGCAGGTCCGAAGCCTTCTTCTTTCACCATTGTTATAGCGTAAAGTACATATTGCTCTGACAAGAATTCATTTTGTTTTAAACGAGTAAGAAAATCTTGTAGGAGTCGCATGATTTTATCAATCTCATCAGGCTCTCCCTCAAGCACAATAGTTTCACCACGAACAACAATCTTAGACTGGAAACTACTTTCAATCAAACGAAGGAAATGATCGTTCTGTCCGAAGAGCAACCGTTGGTCGATACCTTCTAGTTCAAATTCTTTTTTATATATTTTTTCCAACTTATTCTTTGTTCTCATCTTTAAGATTTAATTGTAAACCAAGTTCATCAAGTTGTTCTTGGTCAACTTCCGATGGGGCGCCATCCATAAGCGACATCGCATTGGCAGTTTTTGGAAACGGGATAACTTCCCGAATAGATTCAGAACCTGTCATCAAGGCAAGCAACCTATCAAGCCCGGCAGCAAACCCTGCATGAGGCGGAGCGCCGTATTCTAAAGCAGTCAGCAGGAAGCCGAACATATTTTCAGCCCGAGCATCGTCGATACCCAAGATGCCTAAAACTTTCTTTTGTAATTCTTTTTTATTTATACGCTGACCACCCGAAGCGATTTCCCATCCATTTATAACGAGATCATATTGAATAGCTCTTGCTTGTCTCCATGGATGGTTCACATCGGTGCCATCTAGTTTGGAATCAAAGCCTTCATCTATAAGATGTAAATCTTCTTCATACGGATGTGAAACAATATTATGCATCGCATCAAACCGTTTGGCATCTTCGTTGTAATCAAAAAGCGGGAACTCTGTCACCCAGAGAAATTTCCAACTTGATTTATCAATTAGGTCACGTGATTTTCCAAGATGTAACCGCAGTTGCCCAAGGATAGATTCTGTCTTCAGTTTAGCATCTGAAATAATAAAGAGTGCATCGCCAGCTTCAGCTTTTGCAAACGCCATCAATTTATCTTTGACTTCTTCACCAATGAATTTCAGTATCGGAGACTTATCGCCTGCTTCTGCTTTTAAGATATAAGCAAGACCACCTGCACCATTTTCTTTGGCAAGATTAGTCAGGTTGTCAATTTGTTTACGTGAGTAAGAACCACCACCTTTGAGCATGATTCCTTTGACAACGCCACCTTTTTTGACATTGTCGGCGAAAACTTTGAAATCACAGTCTTTGACAATATCAGAGAGGTCGATAAGTTCCATACCAAACCGCATATCAGGTTTATCTATTCCCCATCGGTTCATACATTCTTCATAGGTGATTCGTGGGAACGGTGTTTCTAAATCATAGTCGAGCATTTTTTTGAAAAGGTCTTTCATCATTCCTTCAACAACAGCAAAAACATCATCGGGAGTAACGTACGACATTTCCATATCAACTTGCGTATGTTCAGGCTGACGGTCGGAACGGAGATCTTCATCACGAAGACATCGTGCGATTTGGAAATATTTATCAAAACCTGCCACCATCAAAATTTGTTTATACAATTGCGGTGATTGTGGAAGCGCGTAGAACTTTCCATTTTGCACCCGACTCGGTACAACATAATCTCTGGCACCTTCGGGAGTTGAACGAATAAGAAGCGGTGTTTCGATTTCATAAAAGTCAACAGAGCTTAAATAGTTCCGAATATGTAAAGCAGCTTCATGACGCATCCGAATATTTCGCTGCATAGGTGTACGACGTAAGTCAAGGTAACGATATTCTAAACGAAGTGCTTCGTTTGCTTTGGTATCATCACTGATTTCAAATGGAGGTGTTTTAGATTCAGACAGAATATAAAACTCGGTCACTTTGATTTCGATTGCACCGGTCGGCATAGATTTATTGACCATGCCATCAGGTCGCCCGATTACTTCACCTTTGATAGCGACTACAAATTCGTGACGAACCCTGCTTGCTTCAGCGAGCATTGATTCATCGATTTGTTCAGGGTCGATAACTATTTGAGTTTTTCCGTATCTATCTCTTAAATCTATAAAAAAGACTCCGCCTAAGTTGCGTTGTGAGGCAACCCATCCGTTGAGTCTAATAATTTTTCCGTTGTCATCATTTCTTAATTCACCACATGTGTGGGTTCGTTTTAGTTCTGAAAAAGTCGGCACAAAATCCTCTCTAACTATTTGTTAGTTATATATATATCGGCATTTACATATCTCAATTCAGCCGTTCTATATTTACATTTGTCAAAAGGTATAGTATTTCTCCAAAGATGTCAAGAAAGGGGTAAAAATGAGAGGATTGGTGAATTTGAGAACAAAATAGAACTTGGAATTCACAACTACTTGACAAAAGCCTTTATTTATAGCTTTTTAGGTACAATTGAACCGACAAAAATGTCGATATTACAACTATGAAGCTATCGCGATATTTTAAAGAAGAATTAGTCAAACTGGAGATGACCACGGTTATAGAACCTTTGGCAGAAGATATGTCTGAAACCAAATGGCGTCAACATGGCAAAGAAAAGGTCCTCGACGAGTTGGTGACTCTTTTGGAGTCCGGTGTCAGAATCGGCAACCGTACAAAACTACTTCTTGATTTTGTGAATCGTGAAAAAAAGGCAACAACCGGAATCGGACTCGGAATCGCAATTCCGCATATTCGGTCGATGCAGGCAAAAGAGTTTTCGATTGCTTTTGCACGTTCTACTGATGGATATTATTTTGACTCTCTTGATGGCGAATCTGCCCATCTCTTTTTTATCATGGCTGCCCCTCCGTATGAAGATGATTTTTATTTGAAAGTGTATAAATCACTTGCTGAGATGTTGCAGTATGAATCATTCCGTGAAGAACTGATGTCTATCCAGCACGCCGGTGAGATGATTCGCTTAATGCGTTCAATGGAATAAATATCTCACTACATTTTCAAATTTCATCAAATTAAATTTCTAAAAAACTCCCCTTCTCCTCACCGGCAAAGCCGGAGTCCAGAATGTTTCATAAAAAAATAATGTTATAATTTCATATTGTAAAGTCAGGTCCTGATTCACCAAAGGTGAATTGTGACCTGACTTTTATCTGTCAGTTCTCAATTTGCTAAAGCAAATAAGGAACTGACAGAACTAAGAAATTTGTTCTATTTGATTCTGTTCTGGATTCCGTCTTCGACGGAAAGGAGTTCTGCTATACCGTAAGTTTTGTGTATTAAAAAAGGCAGGCCTCAAAAGCGAGACCTGCCCTACAAAATAATATTTATTGATATACCCTACGGGCAGGTTGGTGGTTGTGGACCGCCGGTAAAGATAAAGTCTACTATATAAACTAAATCTGAAATATCAATATCACCTAACCCATCAACATTCCCTTCATCATCACACACCGGAGCAGCTCCGCCTGTAAACACAAAGGCAACGATATAAACTAAATCTGAAATATCTGTATTATCACCAGGGTCATTATCAACATTGCCACGAGTATCCAGACAACATCCGCCTGCCCCTGTGTTAAACGAATAGACCGCCGTCATAGTCGAATCTTGAGACAAATCAAAGGCATAGACTTTCCAGTAGTAAACAACATTATCAAATAATGCTAAGCCAGAATTAAACATAGTATCATTCGTATTAAAAGAATAAGTTGTCCCCCCAAATAACGAGTCTTCAGAGTAGAATATAGTATAATAAGATGAATCAGCAGCATCGGCATCGGTTGATCTGTCCCATACAAATGTTGGAAATTGCCCGATCGAAACGGACTCATCACTAGGTGCAATTAAATTAAAAGCATTCGGTGGTTGATTGAACTCATTGACGTAAAATGAACTTATTTGCGAATATTCAGAATACATAGCACCATCTGAGACACGAGCTCGCCAAAAATACCGTGCATCTTCAACTAAAGGAACATCAACCATCCACGAAGTTCCTACGGTTCCTTCTGGAATCGAAGTTACTGAACTTACCAATGAAGTAAGCAGAGAATCATCATAAATTTCATAATCATAGGTCAGAACATCACCATTGGGGTCATACCCATTGCTTATAGTCAGCAATGGTTGATTGCCTGTTACATGCATATTATTTGAAGGAGCTGTTATAGCCCCAACAACCGGAGCGGTATTCATAGTGAAAGTTGTTCTGCTCCAGCTTGACCAGTCTGTCCCGTTATAGGCTCTTATACGAACATAATAACTGCTTCCCGCTTCCAAAATCGCACCATCGTATAAAATTGAATCAACAGATCCTGTTAGAATTCCTGATTCCCACATGTCGTTTGAGTTGATACAAAAAGTACCACTGCCGACTTGCACTTGGTATTGTAATTGTGAGATTCCGTTTGTGTCGGCATAGTTCCATGAGAACAGAGGAGCGGAACTTCCGACAGATGAACTCGATACTTCATTTGGAAAAGAAATCAGATCAACATTTGGATTCGTAAAATTATTTACATCACCATAATCGAAAAATTCGAGTATTCTTGCGAAAACAGTATCCGACGTTGCGTAGCCGAGGCCTTCACTCTTACTTGTGATTCCTTCAATACCAAAACTAAAAAGTAACGACTTATAACTTCCGTCATAACTCACTCCCGTGACACCACCAACAGGAAGTTCAAACTCGGAAACACCGCCAACATCAGCAAGGTTCATTCGCTCCGGTGATGTTTGGTTGGTGAAATTATCATAGCCAAGTTTAATACCATCACCGATGACAGTTCCATTTTGCCCAAGTATTTCAGGATAGAAAAAATCGGAATAATATTCAGCTTTGAAATAAGTTTGTATAAAGTTGAGGTCATCAGATGACAGCTCTTCGGCTACCGATTGCCCGGAGAGAAGCATATTACCGCCGGCATCCATATACCCTTGCATGGCTGTAATATCAGCTGCGGAAAAAATATCAGGTCTGTTAGATCCGGTAAACCAAACAACAATGTCATATTCATTTAAGTAGGCAGCTGTTGGAGAACCAAGCAAAGACTTATCATAAATATCATGAGGGATTTTAAAATTTCCAAAAGTATTTACAATTGGTTGTTCCCATAACTCGCCGTTATCATCATCGATAATAACTATCTGCGGAGTCCCGATATGAAGCTCTACTCCCTGGCTGATTTCACCAAGAGGGTTATCAGATGTTATCGTAATTAAAAAAGAATCTATACATGGGTCATAAGTAATCGGCACATCAAAAACAATCGGTATACCAACATTAGAACCATTGCCACCTCCACCAACGACCGTACCAATGTTGACAATCGGGGTTGAGAAAGTTATATCAGGGTTGCCTGAAACCATTTCGGCAGTAACATTGTCCGCAGTGAGCCATAAATTATTGACAGTAAATGTAAATGTTAAAGTCTCTCCTACTTCAGCAACGCCATTATTGTTTCCATAGAGTGCATCGGAGAATTCACTGCTTGTAATGCTAAAACGTGGAGCAGAATAAGAAATATCAAGATTGGCATACATAAGAGAATCCGCAGGAGAAATATCCCATACTAATGTATTAGTTGGAGCACCGTTGTATTTTTTTGTGTTCGGTGTAGAAATATCCGTAAATTCATTTTTCATATAAATCGGCCAGACATCTTCAAAATCACCAGAGTTGACATCATTTTCTAAATCAAAATCACCATCCGCTTGTTCAATAGCTACCAGATAATGAGTTTCGTCGGAGTTGCCCCATTGGCTTTCATCTATATGATAAATTAATAAGCCCGACCCCGGGATACCGGAATCTTTATCAGTCTTTTGTCTATTCTCAATCAAGAAATATTGTTGCCCAACAGAACCATTTTCCCAACGTCTAAATGAAGTAGCATTATAATAACTAGATGGAATCTCAAGTTGGTTTTGGTTCATTGTTATATTTGTAGGAGTTGTAAAGCCAAGTTCTTTTTTACACCATGCATCAAAAATGCTGGCTTTCTTCCGCCTGAGTTCCAACTTCCACCCGCCATGAGTGACCATTGACCAAGACCACTTGATGAGTAGTCAGTATCATAGAGATCAGGTAGTCCTAAGAAATGACCATATTCGTGGGAGAAAACACCTTGAGTAATAAGCTGACCCGACATTTCTTCCGGCTCGGTTGTGTATCTGGAAATAGTAATTCCATCGAGACTCATAGTGTACGATGTTGACCAGGCGTGCGACCAGATATCGTTATCAGACCCTGTTGATTCAGCACCGGGACCGGCATGGACGATGAAAACACCATCGGCGGTTCCATTGCCATCATTATCAAATTGAGAATAATCAACATTTGGGTCGGCAAGCAAAATAGCATCTTCTGCCATACGTTGGGCGTTGGTCGGATAGCTGTTAAAACCGTTATTGCCATCAACATAATATGCATATGTTTGAGGCAGACGGTACCATCCTAAGACAACACCCTCAAGAACAAAATTTCCATATGAATTGTCGTAATAAAATTCTGTCATAGAATAATGTTCATCGGTAGAATCATTGGAAAACAGAAGATGTTCGAAATCACCGACAGTACCAAATATTCCGCCACTTGAAGCTTCATTGTCCGAGAAGTCGGCTAATATGACAACAACACGAAATGTGTCAATAGCGTTGGCATCTAAACTAAAATTACTTTGGTGATCTTTATGAGCATCATCAAATGGTTGACAGACACCTTTTGCTTTGGCTGCTGCCATGCGGTCTATAAATTTTTGCAGTTCACCTGATTCTCTTAATTTCTCAACAAGTTCTGGCGACATTGGCATCGCAGTTATTGACTGACTTAAAAAAAGAAAAGTAAGAGCTAAAGAAAGGCACAGAATTATTTTATTTCGTAATTTTGATACAAGCAAGATAAAGCCTCCAAGCTGTTTTTGGATATTCCTATTGTATAATTGTAGACAACACTAATAATACCAAATCGCCTTTTATTGTCAACGTTTCATTTACAAGAGACAATTTATGCGTTTTATGCATTACGGTATAAATATCGGTATGAAGCTCAGAATCATTGAGGAATTAGGAGTTATTTATAAGATAGAAATAATAATTGTCCTTTGGCGGTCACGAGAAATTGGGCGGATTTTGATATAGGCGTTTTGGAGCCATGCTTGGCTATTATCTGTCGTTTGAGAGTTCCCTCCCGATGCTCCGATTTGGAATGAGTCGTCTAGGCAGATAACAACATGATAGGCTCGGTTGTTTTTATCGAGCCGAAAAAGTAATGCTCCTGCTTTAGGAGAGTTTAGTTTTTCTTTTTCGGAAAAATGCTTTAATAAAGAATCAGCAGTGAAATCTTGATGCTCCCCACAAAGCCCGACAGTTTTGAGACATTCAAGGACAAAACCGGAACAGTCAAACCCGGAGGGGTCATCGCCTCCCCATCGGTAGGGCGTACCTAAGTATGATAAAGCAGTTTTCAAAAACCATTTGAGCGAGTTTTGTTTCATGTAAGAGAAGATAAAAATTAGAATTACTACGAAGCTGTATAGAAAATGCGAGTGTTATTTTTTCCCGGCTAGATAAACACCAACCAAAACAAGCAATCCGCCACCGGCCGCAAAGAGTCCAAAAGATTCACCCAAATATGGTACCGCAAATGCGGTTGTTGCTATTGGCTCCAGATATAAAAAGAAGCCTGCTCGGGCAGCTCCAAATTTTGCAACGCCCTCTTGCCAAAACCATTGTGCAACACCCATGCATAAAAGTCCAAGAATCAGAAGCGACACCATCGGCTCCATCGGGAGATTGACAAAAACTGTCCAATCGGATGTGAACAACATATAGCTAAGAGTCAGGATCGTTGATGGAATCAAAATCACAAATGTCACAGCGATCGGATTATACTTTCGGGAGGCATCTCTTGTGACGATTGTATAAATCGCCCATGTATGTGCCGAGAGTAGCAACAGCCAGTCACCATAAGATGACAACCATCCGAGGTTTGAAATATCCCCTTGTGAGACAAGCAGAATTATCCCTGTTGTTGCGATAATGATTCCGTAAATTGCATTTCGACCAATTTTTTCCTTTAAGAAAAAGTAAGACAAAATTGCCAAGACAAGTGGCGTGACCGAGATAATCCATCCTGCGTTTGTTGCTGAGGTATAATTGAGTCCGGTAATTTGAATGAAAAAATGAAATGCGATTACAAGTCCGCCTATAAGAATTTTAAGATAATCTTTTCGTTCAAATCTGAGTTTTATTTTTTTCTTCAGAATAACAAGATATAAAAATGGAAGACTAATTAAAAAACGAAGCCCCATCAGTTCAAGAGGCGTTACAAAGTCTAGAACAATTTTTGTAAAGACAAACGAGAAACCCCAAAGGATTACCGCGACAAGAAGCATGACCTGTTCACGCATCGGTCGGTCTCTTCCCTGCTTTTTTCTTCCCTTGATTTTCAGAGATAAAAACACCAACCGTAATCAAAACGGCACCCAAGATTAACCAGATTGTTATCTGTTCCGATAAAATCAGCCAAGCACCAACCATCGTGATTAACGGTTCGACATATAAGTAGACACCAACTTCGGCAGCTTTTAAACGTGCCAGCCCTTCAGACCATAACCAAAATGCAACCGCAAGACAAAAGATTCCAAGAAAGATTAGGCTGACAAGAGTGTCGGTCTGCAGTGAAACAAATTTTGAAATATCAGATGTTAAAAAAGTATACGGTACAAAAATCAGTCCCGCAAAAGCTGTCATCCAAAATGTCATAAGAAGCGGACTGGCGACATCTCTAATTTTACGCACCCAGATAGTATAAATCGCCCATGTTACACAAGAACCGAGAACGATAAAATCTCCACGTGAATTGAGCCATTTCAAATTTTCAAGCGATCCCTTTGCAGTCAGCACAATCACCCCAACAGCGGCAATCAGCAGACCTATCGACTGCCAAAGGGCAAATTTCTCTTTTAAGACAACCCAACCCAAAATAGCGATAAAAATCGGTGCTGTTGTGAGAATCCAAGCTGTGTTTGAGGCGGTAGTTTCGATCATCCCGACTGCCATAACCCAGAAATGGATAAAGATAAGTAGCGCTCCCACAATAAGTTGAGGGACGTTCTTGATTGGAAATATAGCTATCTTCTTATACCTGAGAATAAGCCACAAAGTAGGTGCGGCAAGCAGAAACCGAAGCGAAATCATTTCGACTGGCTCAAGTTCTGCTAGCACTATTTTGATAGCGATATATGATAAACCCCAAAAAATTACCGGGATCAAAAGATAAAGTGAACTGCTATTCATGTCGAAAATAAACAGATAGAACAGAAATAATGAAAGTAATGTTTTAATTATTTATAAACCTTGGAGAAATCATGTCTGACGAAAAACTTATTGAAAAAATTGATGAATTTATTGAATTCCAGAAACGTCCATCTATATTTTTAAAACCAACATTGGTTATTCATGACCATAAATGGTGTGCATGGTTTGGTGAATCAATCGAAAATGGTATTGCAGGGTTTGGCAAGACTCCTACCGAAGCATATCATAATTTTGATGAAAAGTTTTACGATTATACTCCAAAAAGTTAATCTGATTTTTAAATCATCATTTTAATTGATAATTTGACCGCTTGTTGATATGTTGTAAAAAACAACGAGGTATCAATGAAAAGTCAAATAACTAATCTCTACTGCCCATCATGTCATAAAAAATTCTCTCATACAGTTCTCATAAACTTATGTCAATGCGGACTGCCGCTTTTAGTAAACTATGATTTACAACAAGCAAAAAAAACTCTCACCAAAGACTCCCTCTTTAAACGAATAAATTCTATGTGGAGATACAACGAAGTTCTCCCTGTTTTAGATTCTCTAAACATTGTCACTCTCGGCGAAGGAATGACACCACTCCAACCATCGGTTACAATCGGAAAAAAATTCGGCATCGAAAAACTTTTTTTCAAAGATGAGTCGATGAACCCGACCGGATCATTTAAAGCACGTGGTTTGGCAATGGCTGTCTCCAAAGCAAAAGAACTTGGCGTTGAAAAAATTATAATCCCAACCGCCGGTAATGCAGGCTCTGCTCTTGCCGCATATTGTGCCAGAGCAAATATAAAATGTAAAGTCATAATGCCTGAGTCTACTCCTGATGCATTTGCAATTGACGTTCTGTACCATGGCGGTGAAGTTGAAAAAGTAAGCGGCTCTATCAAAGATGCCGGGGCAAGAGTTCATGATTTAGTAGATGCTGAAAACTGGTTTGCTGTTTCGACTCTCAAAGAACCATACCGCATTGAAGGTAAAAAAACGATGGGCTACGAACTCGCCGAACAATTAGACTTTGTGCTACCCGATGTTATCATCTACCCTACCGGAGGCGGAACAGGACTTATCGGCATGTGGAAAGCGTTCGACGAAATGGAACAGCTCGGATGGATTGATAGTCACCGGCCTAAGATGGTTTCAGTACAGTCCGAAGGATGCGCTCCTATTGTCAAAGCGTTCAACGATGATGCCGACAACGCCGAACTGTGGGAGAACCCAACAACTCATGCCGCAGGTCTTCGTGTTCCCGGTGCGATTGGTGATTTCTTGATTCTTGATGCGATACGAAAATCAGGCGGGACTGCATTGGCAGTTTCTGAAGATGCTATCTCTGATGGTACTAAAGATATGTCAAGGCTTGAAGGCATCTTCCCTGCTCCCGAGGGTGGTGCATCGCTGGCAGCTTTTTATGAGCTAGTAAAATCTGAATTCATAAAACCGAGTGACACAGTTGTAATCTTTAACACAGGCTCTGGCTACAAATATTTGGATGTCTTAAAAGAGAGGATATGAGGATATGAAAACTATTTATCACCGAACATTTCCATATTTATTAAGAAATATTTTAAACCTATTTATATCTTCTTGCAAAAGTTTCCCTTTGTAATAATTTATATCCGAAAATATTTCAATCTCTACATCCTTTGCGTTAGAAATAACTTTCAATTGTTCTAAAGTTATTCGATATAAAAAAGTTCTAGTCCTAAAAAAAACTGGATTAGTCTCAGGATGAATTGTAAATGTCGATTCTACAAAAGCATTATTTCTTAAAAGCATAATTGGAGTATTATCCACATTTAAAATAAGAGATTTTCCACTATTTAATATTTCCACCAGACTATCATTTTTAGTAACATTTTCTAAAACCAGATAATATTCTTGTTTTTTATTATCAAAAACTCTTTTTTCAATTTTAAAACTAAATGGGAATATTTTCTCTTAAGCTAATTGAATATTGAAATTTCGAGCAATATATTTATTTCCTGGGAGTTCAGCGTCATATACAGCTTCAAAGTCAGGGACTGAAAACCCACAGCCGACTAAAAGAAGTAATATAAAAATCACTAAACTATTTAACAATTTGGTCATTTCTAAATCTACTATGAATAAATCTATTTCACAACAAAAAAGCCTCTCTAAAAATAGAGAGGCTTTGCATTTGTGTGCACCCACAATCGAATCGGAATCAACTAGCGTAACAGTCAGCTGGCTCAAATCGGGGAAACTCGTAACACACAGAAGGAAACTACTTACGGCTGCTACCTTCCAGTCCTGACCGGATTCACAGGCTTCTGTTGTACAAGACCCAATTATCAATACTGCTCAACTATCACAACCAATCAAAACAAACCCTCAAATGGGAATTCGACCTCGGTAGAGCGGATTTCCGAGTAACAGGGAGCCACTAATCCCCCATCTAGCACAGGCTGTAGCCTGATTTATATTTTCGACAAATACAGAACCAAGCAAATTTTGTTTCAGCATAAAACTTTGTGAAATTTATTATTTCTCACAAGTTAAAGCTTAATTTATTACTTTTTCAAGCAGATAAACCAAGCAAATATATTTTCAAATTTCAAAGAACAACTCTCATAAAGCAAATTGAAAGTAATACAGAAAGCTTAAGAGGTAAAGAGATTTTTTAACTTTAGCCCAACTTATTTACTCGTATGAATTTGACGACGAACTCCGTTTATGTCGCAGGCATAGAAAATGCCATTTTCAATAAACAGCCCCTCAAACTCATCCCGAATTTCATAGTCCTGATTCACTCCGAACACTTTTCCATCATATAAAACAGCCGTTGAATCTTTGACAGTATGCCCAACGACTATATTACTGACATCGTAATAATCCAATAGTGAGTCAACTTGAGGCATTGTGAGCTGTTTATATTTTTCCATATCATAATGATACCCACGGTACCAAATCGGTCCAAAAGATCCGAATAAGTTGCTCAATGTTGAATCTGCTTTAATTGAATCTCGAGGTCTGTCAATATTGGCTCGGATAGTTTTATTTATATATTCCAGAGAATAATTATTATGCATCATCTTTGGAGAAATCCCTGCATGGACAAACAGGATACCATTGATAACCTCGCACACATTTTTAGAACGAAGCCAGTTACCTAAAATTGTTTTATCAGAGAATAAATTTGAAAGTAAACTATCTTTATCTAATAGTTCAGCAGTTCTTTGATACTTTTCATTGATATATCGCAAATCATTTTGCATTGGCATAATTTCATGGTTACCTAACAGGTAATGCACTTTACCACCGGCTTGCTCTGCCTCTTGTTCAAGACGGTACAACATCCACAATATTTCTGTTACTTTGTCTCCCCTGTCAAGCATATCACCATCAACAACTATATGCCCATCACCGAACGACCAACTTAAATTAGAATCAACAATATGATTATTGATAAGAAGTTCGCAGAGATATTCGTACTCACCATGTATATCTGAGAAGACAAACAATTTGGAAGCTGTGCCATATTTATACTTTGATTGTTCAATAGACTTCATCTTAATTGTATATGAATTAGAACTAAAATTTCCAACACCATCAAATGTGATTGTATTGTGTCCAAATTCTTTAAATACGTATACAGCAGTTGGCAAAATAAAGGAAATTTCTATCGTTGTGTCATTTCTACTGTAACATAGGGTCCATCTGGATGATTCATCATATGACTAGCTGATGTAATACTAGAGAATTGTAATATCAAAATAAATACTAATAAATTTTTCATATTTTCCTCTATGGATGTATCATTTTCTGAACGATAGGCGTTAAGCCTGAGAAGAAAAACTCAACGGCAATAACCATCACAATTAATCCCATCAATCGCATCATAACTTTGTTACCCGTTTCACCTAAAATATTTATGATTTTTGAAGCACCAAACAAAATAAGAAATGTCAGAAGCATCACCACAAACACAGCGATGAAAAGAGCAATTTTATAATCAACCGACTGGGCATCTTCCATGAGGATAATCGCATTAGTAATTGCTCCCGGTCCGCAGATCATCGGAATTGCAAGCGGAGTGATAGAAATATCTTCGACATATTTATGAATATCTTCTTTACCAACTTTTATCTGCCCAATCCGTGCCTGAAGCATATCAAGCCCAACGATAAAATAAATTATACCACCTACAACCCGAAATGAGTTGACCGATATATTAAAAAATTCAAACAGAACTTGTCCCGAAAAAGCAAACATGATAAGCGTAATAAATGCAATGATTGTCGCTTTGCGGGCGGTTTTATTACGAGCCTTGGTGTCGAGCGATGAGGTCATAGTCATAAAAACCGGCATCACCCCAAGTGGATTTATCAGGGTAAAAAACGATGTAAAGCACAACAGCCCAAATGTAAGTGTTTCTGACATAAATATAACAACCTTAATATCTATTAGTTGTCACCCTGACAGCTTGCAAGCTGTGAGCGGAGTCGAAGGGTTTTCTATAATAGTTGAATATACTCTCAAATAATAAAAAGTAAATAGTGATTTCCCTACTCCGATTTTTTTACTATATTAAAAGTCTATGAGTTATGTCGTATTTGCCCGAAAATATCGCCCAATGTCGTTTGACGATGTTGTCGCACAAGAACATGTCACTAAAACCCTTCAAAACGGTATCAAAAATGACCGTATTGGACAGGGCTATTTGCTATGCGGCCCTCGTGGTACCGGTAAAACTACCACCGCCCGTATTTTAGCAAAAGCTATCAACTGTGCCGAAGGACCGACGCCAAATCCGTGCGGAAAATGTTCTGCTTGTGAAGAAATCACCAAAGGGGTCTCCCTTGATGTATTGGAAATCGATGCTGCCTCTAACACAGGTGTTGATGATATCCGTACAATTCGGGAAAATGTTCGCTACATGCCAACATCGGGGCATAAACGAATTTACATCATTGATGAAGTCCATCGCCTCTCTGCCTCGGCATTTGATGCCTTGCTGAAAACGCTTGAAGAACCTCCTCCCCATGTCATGTTTATCTTTGCGACGACTGAGCCGTTGAAAGTTCCCGAAACTATTCTTTCAAGAACCCAGCGTTTTGATTTCAAACTGGTTTCAATCGACGATTTAGCAAAACATCTTAAAATGATTGCTGATAAAGAAAAATTAGATATTTCAGAAACCGCCCTTCGTCTTGTCGCTCGTAAAGCAAACGGCTCGGTGCGTGATTCGCTTTCGTTACTAGATCAAATTGCTGCATTTGCCGATGGAGCAATCTCTGAAGAAAATGTTATCGAGGCACTTGGACTAGTTGACAAACAACTTCTCTTTGATTTCGTAAATGCGATTGCTGCCAAAGAAAAATTAGCGACGCTTAAAATAATCAAAACGATTTTTGAAAATGGTGTCGATTCTAAAGATTTTGTCGCCGAACTTATGGAGCATCTTCGGATTTTGCTCGTGCTGGCTACCGACAAAGCAGCCTCAGATCTTTTAAATTTAAGTACCGATGACATAAAAGAATATCTCAAGCAGGTTGAATCATATTCTGTTGGTGATATTATCCGTCTGATGAAAATCGGTTCCGACATGAACAATGACCTTAAATTTTCAGGTCTCGATGAACGCTTAATTCTTGAGATGAATTCGGTTAAAATGGCTGAGATTGAATCTACTGTAAAATTTGAAGAAGTACTCGCCTATCTAAAACGGAATCCGGTTCAAAACTCTACACCCGCTTATCAGGAAGAAAAAAAAAAGAGTATAAATAACAGTCCAAAAGTTACATTTGTAAAACCGCAAGAACAAAAACCTCTTTCTCAACCAGCACCTCAAACTTCTCAACCAGAAGCACCACCAGAACCTCCAGCAGAAGAAACTACGCAATTACGTACGGCAAGAATCAGCTTACCGAAAATACAAACCGGTTGGAAAAAGTTTTTATCTGCTTTTAATAAAAAACGACCGATGCTAGCCTCGCAGCTCGGATTAGTACAAATCTCCGATGTTACCGACAATCTCGTTTTATTCACATATCCGGCATCGAGTGAAAATTCAAAACAAATAGTTGAAAAATCTGAAAATTTTAATATAATAACTGAGACATTACGTGAATTCTTTCAAACAGATTTGCGTATAAAGTTTAGTTTAAGTGCTGATGACTCTGGAATGGATAAACCGGCAGAGGAACAAAACGAAACAAAAAACAGATTAAATGAAATAGTGACCAACTCTAAAAGAATTCAAAGTCTGCTCGAAAAAGTAGATGGTAAAATTGTTGGTATAAAAAAAGTGACTTAGTCACGATATTACATAGTGATGTTGTAACGTAAAAATTATAAAAGATTTCTTTCATAAAAAGAAGTCTCTGTAAAGGAGTTTGAGAATGGCAAAACCCGGTGGAATGAATAATATGATGAAACAAGTTCAGCAGATGCAAGCAAAGATGGAAAAAATGCAGGCAGAACTTGAAGAGATGGAAAGCGAAGCATCATCCGGTGGCGGAATGGTTACTGTAGTTTGTAACGGGAAACAAGATGTGTTGTCTATCAAACTTGACCCGGAAGTTGTCGACAAAGATGATGTCGAAATGCTTCAAGACTTAATCGTTGCTGCAATCACGCAGGCAAAAGAAAAAGCCGGCGAAATTCAAGCAAACAATATGTCCGAAATTACCGGTGGAATGAATCTCCCTGGTATGAATCTTCCTTTTTAAGAAAATTATGACTAATGTTTAAATCAGCAAACTCCGTCGAAAGACTCGCCAATCGTTTAGCACGCCTCCCCGGTATCGGAAGAAAGTCGGCTAACCGTCTTGCATTTCATATTTTGAAATTATCAAAAGAAGATGCCTTCGAACTTGCCGAAACGATTCGGGAAGTGACAGAAAAAGTAGGCTTCTGCTCGACATGTAATAATATTTCAGAGATGGATCCATGCCAGATTTGTACTGACCCGCAACGCTCAAAGAGCATAATTTGTGTAGTAGAAGAAACACCCGATGCTGCCGCGATTGATAAAGCTGAAAGTTTTAACGGTATGTTTCATATTCTCGGCGGGAAACTTTCCCCTCTTGATGGTATCGGTCCTGACGATTTGAAAATCTCCGAACTCCTAGCACGGATTCATGATGGCGAAGTTTCAGAGGTTATCCTCGCTACGAATCCAAATGTCGAGGGCGAAGCGACTGCGTTATATATAGCAAGTTTAATAAAACCACTCGGACTCAAAGTCAGCCGAATCGCCAGAGGTTTGCCGGTTGGTTCTGATTTAGAATATGCCGACTCGGCTACTCTTTCAAGAGCATTAGAAGGTCGCCAAGAGTTTTAACCTGTATGACAAATACGACAAACGACAGACAGATCAAGTTAGCCCTCACGGTTACATTCCTGCTGTATCTTGTGGCAAGAATACTGGGTGCTTTTTTACTCAAAGAGAACTGGTCCTTTTCGCATATTTTTCACATTCCAGTTTGGTATTATATTATTCCTGTTACGGTGTGTGCATCTCTTTGGTATACCATTCGTAATGAAAACAGACTTCTTGAAAATATATTAAACAACAGACTTCAAACAATATTATTGTCTGCCTTTTTCTTACTTCTCTTTATAGTTTTCCAGTCTGATTCATTTCTCTATGGTGGTGGTAATTATAAAATAAACCAAATCGCCCAAGTAGATAGAATTATGTATCAGTTTTATGAGTTCGGCACTGTCTTGCTTGTGTCGCTATTTTATAAACTTCTTGCTCTGTTTAATATGGATAATAACAGTGCCGGTGTTGTAGCTTGGAAACTGTTTTCCTATCTCGGAGTCGCTCTCACCTTTGTCGCCTCTGTTTTACTTTCTAAGATCATTAGCGAAGACAATAAAAACAGGTTCCTGATTTTCTTAGTTATATTTTTTGGTCCTCAAACGATTTCTTATTTTGGTTTTGTAGGCAATACAACATTTATAACAGCATCGATTTATTTCTTCATCTATTATGGTCTCGCATTTGAGAAAGAAAAATCAATTAAGACTTTGGCTCTCTTGTGGGCTATCACTCTAATTTCTATAAGCATGCATATAAGTTTACTGCTATTAGTTCCACCACTTTTATTTGTAACATACAAAAAGTTTATTCCCAAAAAAAACATCGCATTTATACTCGGAATTAATTCTTACTTATTATTATTAGTTGCTGTCTATTGGGTAACATCATCTGACTTTGCATTTATGAAACAGATTTTATTTCTAGAAAGTCATAATATGCACGCACGATATGCTCTTTTCTCTCTTAAGCATATTACAGATTTCCTACAATTACTTCTTTTAGTTATCCCCCAAATTTTAATTGTAAAATATCTCTTTTTCATTGACGTTAAAAACAATCTCAAGTCATACAAATATCAATTGATAACGATAGTTGTGTTATCAGCAACAACTCTTGCATTTATATTAGAACCTACTCACTCTATAATTCTCGACTCACCATTGCTTGCTGTCTATCTTTCCCCTATCGCAATCTTCCTGGCTCTTCTTATAGCAAACTCAAGAAGTAATCTGAGACATGCTGTTCTTTTTTCACTTTTTGTGCCTCTACTTACTCTCCCAAGTTACACGCATATCGACATTGCTGAGAAACAAATCGAGACATATCTAGAGCATAACCATCACCAGTTTGTCGAGCTTGCCACCTCGCTTCAGGATTCATATTTTTATCAGGGAGAAATTGACAAAGCAAATTACTGGTATACAAATCTTCCGAAATTTTCACGAGACTTTTTAGACCTGACTGCTGCCGGTGAATACGGGTACGCAAAAATGTATCCCGAGGCAATGAAATTACTTTATCAGCTTAAAACAAAAGCACCTTTTTGGGGAGAACCTCATTTTCAGATTGCTTCATTATTGATACAGCAAAGAAGTTTTAAAATTGCCCGTGCTGAAATTGACACTTGTTTAATACTTTCACCATACGCAAATGAATATCTAAAAATTGATTACGTTTACTACCGTGAGCTTGGTGATTTTAATAAGATGAAAGAAAAAGTTTTATATGCTCTTACTATTTTCCCGAATGACTATAATATAAAAACTGATTTAGTTGTTGCCTATTATCGTTTGCGGGATTTAAAAAATGCTGATGCTATCGCTATTGAAGTAATTCAAAATGATCCAACCCAAGCCTTCGCCTATCTCATACGTGGGTTTATTGCGGAGATACAAAAACAGCCTGCCAATGCGATTGAATTTTTTACGAGATATATTCAGTTAGCTCCCGATGAACCCGAGACTCCAAATATTCGGAAACGTGTTAACAATCTTATTTTAGAACAACGCGACAATAATTAGAACCGATTTTCTATCCGTGCGAACCCATCAAGTGCGGCTACTTTGTACGCTTCTGAAAGAGTCGGATAATTCAAAACTGTTTCCATAAAGTAATCAAGCGTCCCACCCAATGTCATCACAGCCTGACCAATATGAATAAGTTCTGTTGCTCTTTCACCAACGATATGCACGCCTAATATTCGACGAGATTTTGGGTCGAAAATAAGTTTCAGCATACCATCGTGGTCGTTGATTATCTGTCCACGAGCAAGCTCAAAATAGCGAGCTATACCAATTTCATATTCCTGATTCATATGACTCAATGATTCTTCTGTCTCACCGACCATCGAAACTTCGGGAATCGTATAGATTCCAATTGGTAAAATATTATTGATACAGGATGTATCCCCCTGCTTAAAAGCATGGATAGCCGCAAGGCGACCTTGATCCATAGAGACCGACGCCAACGAAGGGAAGCCGATAACATCGCCGACCGCATAAATATTATCAACGCTGGTACGATACATATCGTCGACTTTAATAAGTCCGCGGTCGTCAACTTCAATACCAAGATTTTCAAGTCCTAAATTTTTCGTATTCCCACTTCTTCCGGCAGCAAACAGTAAACGGTCAGATGCAATCTTGCGACCGCTTTGAGTGGTTGTAATAACTTGTTCATTTTCTATAACATGTTCTTTGTCACCATCACCTAAAATAAGATTGATTCGATATTTCCGCATCAGATACATAAGGGCATCGGCGATTTCATTATCTAAAAACGAGAGAAGTCTATCCCGACTATCTATGATTGTAACTTTGGTACCTATGTGTGCAAATATCGATGCGTACTCACAACCAATAACGCCACCACCTACAATAGTAAGTGAACGAGGTACAGAATCCAGATTCAATATTGATTCCCCATCATAAACATAATGTTCATCAAAATTAAGACGAGGCGGATGATAAGGATGAGTCCCTGTTGAAATAATTATAACTTTCCCTTTGAGAACCGATGTATTGTTGTCATCATCAGAAACGACAACAGTATTCGGGTCAGAAATCATACCAACACCTTTGATAACTTCAATTCGATAACGTGCCATGTTCTGCTGGATAACATCGACCTCTTGCTGAATGACCTGATCTTTTCTATACATAAGTTCTCTGATAGAGACACCGGCTTTTACTCCGCCGACCAAACCATAGACCGAACGCTGACGAAGCCCAGAGATATACAACACTGTTTCGCGAAGAGTCTTAGACGGAATGGTTCCGGTATGAATACAGACACCACCCTGCACCGAATTTCGTTCTACGATGGCAGTTGTTTTCCGCATACGGGCAGCTTCGATAGCTGCTTTTTCACCGGCAGGTCCTGAACCTATTACAATTAAATCATATTCTTTTAAACTCATATATCAAACTCCATACAACTATTTTTTTATGAAAGTTATTCTTTCACATTGATAAAATCGTCAATCTGATTTTCCATAGTTGTTAGCTTATCTTTTATCTTATCGACATTTTTCACAGCTGACCTAAGTGAACCACCTGCTCTTTCTTGCAATTCGTTCATCTTTGAAACGTTTTCATGAAGCGAATTTAAAAGCTCACTAAACTCTCTGCTACCCGACGAAATCCCCGCTTCCCTATATATTGCTGAGATCGATGCTAAGAAGCCGTACATATGTCCCGGCGAGCTTGGAATGACTTTCTGCTGCAAAGCATAGTGAAAAAGCTGTTCCTGCTCGTGTGAAAGGAGATGGTTATAAATCGCTTCCGATGGAAGGTACATCAGAGCAAATTCCGTAGAATTTTCATCGGGGCAAATATATTTTTCACTGATAGCATCTATATGTTTTTTGATAGCTTGAGCGAATTCTTTTTCCGCTTTATTTTTTTCTTGTTCATCGGTAAGTGAGATCAAACGATTAAATGATTCAAGAGGAAATTTAGAATCTATCGGAATCAAGCGGTCGTTAAATTTGACAATAGCATCGACCCGAACATTGTTTTTAAAATTATATTGAAATTCTAAAAGTGCATCGGGTAAAATCTCCCGAAGTAAATTTTCCAAAAGAATTTCACCAAACTGACCCCTCATTTTGGGAGGTTTTAAAATATCAGAAAGCGATTGAATATTTTTACCGATTGCTTCAAGGTTTTGAGTTTGTGAAGAAAGCTTCCCCAGTTTATTTTCAATCTCATTGATAACTGTCAATCTTTTATCAATGACTGCGTTGCCCTCTGATAATTTTTCAAATAAAGTTTGGTTTGCTTTTTCTAAAGAATCTTTGACAGAAAGCAAACCCTCTAGCTGTTTGGTTATGATTTCTGATTTTAATTCTGCGATAGCCTGAGCAGAAGAATTATCTGAACTGTTATTTTTGTCACGCAGAAGAAGTATTACCGTAATAATAATATTTGCAATAACAGCGATTAAAATGATGAGCGTAAACTGATCCATGTTTGCTCTTTATTTAATTCGATAAAAGATTGAATTCCATTTTCTTGTTCAGCTTAAAAGGTAAAACATTTTTGCTAAATTTAAAATACAATTTATGTTCTTTTTCATCGTAGTAATCATCGGATGGTCTCAAGCTCCAGATATATTTTGCTATAAGATGATTAGTCGCATAATCATACACACCAACTTCGTTGCGATCATAGCGAACACCAAATCGGTAACCAGAAAATTTTTCTGAAAGTTTATACTGTTCTTCAAACAACGATGAACGTTTTCCATCAAGAGCAACTTGCTTATCAAAAAGAAGGTTGCCGACAACAGTATCATTTGCCATAGCAGAAATCTCAAAAGTATAATACTCTTTTGAATCTCGAATTATAACACCACCTGCGTTATACAGCTCTTTTCCCTTTTTACTAATTCCGGGAGTAAGCCTTGCATCACTGATAATTTTATCTAAATATACTCGGAAATCTATTTGCAGTTTATCCCAGTTTTCAACTTTGACAACATCGGCAAATTTTTGTTTAATCTCATCGGCAGTTAATGCCATGAGAGAATTAAAATCACCGCATAAGTTTCGGTATAAAACCATATAGTTATCTATGCCAGCTCGCTCAATCAAATAGCCTGAGAACAATCCTGCTACTGAATAAGCGATATTAGATGTTGCCACTTTATTAAAAGCAGCAAAAGTTATAATAGAATCAATCGAAACGATATCCTCAGCGAGTAAAAACTCACCTATCAGTGCCAATGTGTTTAGTGCTTTCCCCCATCGTCCGCCAAAATAGACTGCAGAACCTTCACGCAATAAAGGCAAAGCATAGAGTGGTAATTTTTTCAATTTATAATTCACAAGAAGATGTATTATCTCATGATGATGCGGGAAGAATGCCGAGATAATATCATTGGACGGCATATCATAAGTACCTTTTACCAAATGTCCTGTGATCTCTTCAACACGCTTGTCTGTTTCGCAATAGATATATTCAATTTTTTTATCAGCTAAAACTTGTAGCTCTTCTTTTGAAAATTTCAATTCCTTAGCAATTTCATCTATAAAATTATCAGCTTCAGCAAGAGCAATATCGTTAAGGTCTTCATCGAGCGAAATATGATATCGAATTCTAAAATATTTAGACTCTTTTGTTTCCCAACCTCTGGTATAGTAATCCTGTGGAAATGTCAGCCAATAATAATCATTGATTCGGTGCATGTAATAAGTATGCTCTGTCAAAGCTCCATTTACTATAGCTGAGTAATAAAGAGTTGTGAAGCCGCTTTCTAAACGTCCTGTTTTTTTGGTAGGTGGTTGCAGATGCCCTCGCATAAGGTCTATATCTTTTACAATTGGAGAATAGCAAGCAATTTTTAATGGGATGTTATCATATTCGATACCAAATCGCGTGCCTCTTTCTCGACAATTATCAAGCCCAAGATAGGACGCCGATTCTGTGTTACCGGAGACTAGCAGATCAAAATAATTTGCCAGAGCCTGAATATTTGTTTCTGCTTTGATTGTCGCAACAGAAAAGATTAGCGTTATACAGAAAACAGATAAACATATTTTTTTAATCATTTTAATCTCCAATAAATAAAGCTTACTTTTTTAGTTTAAGAATTATACAATATACATAAAAAATTGCTCAAAAAAAACCCCTTTTCCAAGGGGTTTTTAATAAATATCTTATTTCTGAATTAGAATGTAAATCCAATTGAGAATCGTTGTGTCGTTGATAACCGTCCAAAATCCTGCCAGGCGTAATCAATAAACATACTGGATTCTTCACCAAGGCTTGTATTTAAACCACCACCAAAGGATAACCCTTCTTCATCATAATTGATTTTATAGCCACCACGGAGGAAATACTTATTATCGTAGCCATATTGACCTCCGATTGCACCTTGTTCGGTATTATCATTTGGATGTTTAAACTCAGATAAAAGAGTCATGATAGATTTGTCAGTCAAATTAACATCGTAGGCAAAACCGATACGGAAGATAAGCGGTAATTCATATGTCGATGCTTTCTTTTCAGATGTGGTTATTACACCATTATCATCAATAGATGAAAATATCAAATCAGACCCTGAGAAGCTCATCTTAGGACCCATGTTTGAAATACTCATTCCCATCCGTAAAGAATTAAAACCGGTTTCGAGCACCGTTCCAAAATCAAAAGCAATGCTTGATGAATTCAGGTGATGAATTGTTTCACCAACATATTTTAGAGTCGCACCAAATGCAACCTTTGCATTGAGTTGTTTTGCGTAAGAAAGACCGATAGTATATGATGATGCTGAATAGAATTCACCGGTCCCGTTTTGGTTCTCAAAATTAGTTATCTCGAGATCATCCATAGAAAGAACTGTTGCTGATATTCCAAAAACACCAACATCTTCAAAATGTTTTGCGAATCCAAAATAGTTAAGCTTAATATCTAAAAGATAATTTACGTTCGTAAATACTGTTTGCTGTTCAGTAACACCAACAAGACCGGCAGGATTCCAATACATAGCATAGGCATCATCAACGAATGCAACCGTAGCTTCGCCAACCGCTTGATATTTAGACCCAACACCAATTTTCAAAAACTGTGCTCCACTAGAACCAACTTTGCTAAATTCAGCAGAGACAGAACCAAAGATGAATAGCATCAAGACTAAGATAAGAGATATTTTTTTCATTTTTTCATTCCTCTACTTCACTACCGCAAATCGCCCAAGATGATCGCCATACGGTGATTCTATATGATAGATATAGATTCCCGAAGCAACTTGCTGAGCATTTGAGGAGAGTAAATTCCAAGTAGCATCTCCTCCTAATTGGTCATGTTCAATTGTTTGCACTAAATCTCCTACGAGATTATAGATTCTAATAGTACATTCAGTTGGTAAATTTATAAAGTGTAAAGCTGTATGATAATTAAATGATCGTTCGACATCTGATTCATACGAAACAAAATATGGATTTGGAACGACTTTAATATTTTCAAGTTCATTTCCGGCAGCCTGACTATTGATACCGTCGACCTTAAACAAGAACTCATCTTGCGGACCGTTTAGTGCTGCCCCTTCTATTGTATAGACGTCTCCAACTTGTGGATTATAGATAGTCTCGTCAAAGCCTAACATCCAACTGTAATAGTGAGGAAAAGAAGTTGGGGCAACTGATTGGGTCGAATCGTATGGATAATTAACGATTGTTATGAGATCATAGTTTTCCCAGATTCCGTTATCATTAAAGTCATAGACAGCGACAGAAACTCTTTCATTTGTAGATGTATTCCAAACTTCAAAAGGAACTTTATAAGGGACATCACTTCCGTAATAGCCATCAAAAATCCAGGCAGCAAGAGAAGAGTCACCGGTATATCGAAGTTCATAGGTCGAACGAAAATGTTCATGCCCAAAGACTACATCACCACTAAAGAAACTTTCTAATCCAACACCGTAAAATGTTTCGGCAACCAAGTTTGAGTCACCTGCTGTTTGTTGATATGAGCGTGGAGCTATATCACCGTTATTAACGACTACTCGTAAGCTATCAACTAAATCATATAGACCAGGGTCTTCACTATTTGTTAGTGTTTGGTTAGCTAAAAGAGTATCCGATGTTGTTGTATTTATTAAATGCCAATAAGTTTCATCAAGGGCATCTTCAAAGACAACTTTATAGTCTCCGCGCACCATAGCATTCCAATCAAAGACAGTCGGGAAAATTTCTCCATCTGATGGAGTCCCGCTACCGTTATAGACATGTTCAACAGTAGAAGCTGCGTCATAAAAACCGGCAGGGTTTGAACGAGGTTTCACTTTGATGACATTGATTGATGAACCAGCGTCACCAAAAGCATTTTGTAATGCGTCAGTACTTGTAGACGTATCACCTTTATCGTAAGCAGCAATACAGTACCAATATTCAATTTCGTTGTAAATATTTGTATCAATATAAGTATGCGGGATAGGATCACCGGCAGTAGCCACTGAGTAAGTCGCTATCGTTTCATAATCTATATCAAGGCAATTATTATTGTTTTTTGTATTTACTTCACCCCAAGTTTTACCTAAATCACCGGAACGGTAAATTTTGTAACCTACAAAATCAGCTTCACCGGTAAGAGGGTCAATAGAAGTTTCTGCAACATTATCCCATTCAAGATAAACTTTTTCATCCCCGGCTCTAACTTTCAGAGTAGGAGTTTTTGGAGGTTCAGGACCAACATAAGATCCATCATATAGTGTTTGTACTGCCTCACTGTTTTGGACAAAATCAACCGAATCTTCAGCACCAATTAAAGCATATACTACTCGTACTGTTTGACCTGCAGAAAGATTTATTCCACGGACAGCTTGAATATAAAACTGGTCAGTTGGAGCTAATGGTGCATCATACTGTTCCGAATTAATCATCGCAAATTTACCCGGATCATTATCAGGTAAATTATCCCAATCATCGGTACGGAAAGCAGTCATGCCAACATCGTTCGGGGTCTCTAAAATCTTTGTCCCCATGATTCCGGTTTTAGCATTCCAACCCGGATCTCTTCCGACAACATCATAGTTATATGCCCAGCCGTTAGCAGTATCATAAACGACAGCATCATTTAACCGACCATTTTCACCGGTACCGTCTTGACCACCTACATCCAAATCAACATAAAGTCCAAAGGCAAAATCAGTATAATCATTTGCTGTTGTATTTGTTATATCCATAACTACATAAATAAAATCTTCATTGTAACAATAGTTCCATTGATAAACAGAATGGGTTAGTTCAAGTCCCATCAGAGATGTTCCCGAGGCAGCATCATTAAAACGGAAATAAGAATCCTGCACTGATATCGGACCACCTTCTGTAAAACTCGTCACCAGTGTATTATATTTCTGATTATACACCCAATCATTCATGCCTTCATTCCAAACTCTCCAACCATATGCAGGACGGTTTTCATCTATACCGATTGTGTCAGTAATATCATAATCGAAGTATCTTGTTGTATCAGTAGATAAGTACATTCTGTAATCATCTGAACCATTGTTCGGCATTTGCATTGCTTGAAAATCATCATAAGAGTTAGCAACCAGCGTATCGCCGTTCGGCATTGTGGCACCCATCCAATATCTTATTTCAGCGAGATAACTATGACCGGAATTTCGTGGCCATTCACCGGAAGGACGATCATGATGAGAATATCCACCAATATAACCATAGTTATCAACCGTAGTTGAAATATTCCCTTGGTCATGAGTTATTTGATCGACTGTATTCACCCCGGGTGAAAATGCGATTGTAGCATTTCCATTAAGCGGTAAAGTCTGCTTCGATGGCTTTTTTGCACTCACCGTCTGACTGACCAGTAAGACTAATGCCAATTGAAGTACTATGTATATTAGTTTTTTCATATTCACTTTATCCACTCTTAAAAGTTAAACTCAAAACCGGCTCGTACAGTCCGAGGTTTTGAATAATGGGTTGGGTCTTTATCGAAAAGTACATCCAAGTCGTTTAATTCAGTTTGTTCCACTCCTGTTGAAAGAGTTTCTTGACTGGTAAAACCATCATAATCAGGTCGACCGGTATTTGTATACACATCAACGATGTTTCGTTTATCAAAGAGGTTATCAACTTCTAAGAAGAATGATAATTTGTATTTAGAATTGTTCATATCAAAATGCTTTAAGAATTTCATATCAACAGTCATGTTAGATGGTAACCGTCCGCTGTTTCTTTCACCGACACGATTTCCGACTGAATCGGTTATTGTATATGGTAGTCCGGCACCGTAGTTACCGACAAATCCGACAC
The DNA here is from genome assembly GCA_024278935.1 of Candidatus Zixiibacteriota bacterium. GTDB lineage: Bacteria > Zixibacteria > MSB-5A5 > GN15 > FEB-12 > QQUK01. Next base: position 228,503 of record JAJRSF010000038.1, on the reverse strand, counting down.
CCCAGTTGGTTGGAATTTGTAACCCAAACAACTTCTCTTTGTAATTATTCGGTACTCTGAAATCTAAAACCGCGGTCAGAGTATGACGTTGATCAAAGTCTAATGGAAATTCAGATACCGGTGCGAGAGTATCAGTTGTTGATGTAATAAAACTATAATATGGATCATATGCTGAAGAACCATTACCATTTGCAATCATATATCCATATGATATAGATGCACTAAGTAAACCTGTACCGGATAATTTCTCGATTTGGATATCAATACCCTTTGCAGAACCATAATCCTGGTTTTGAAATGTCGTTATAGTCAATGTATCAGCACCTGATTTCCCGGCTGTGAGATTATCGCTTAACAGTTCACGAGTGGTAACAAGATCATTTATATCTTTCTGATAAAAAGTCATATTAACTCGTAAGTCATCAGTGAGTAATTCGTTGATACCGATTTCATAAGATGTTGTACGTTCCGGTTTCAGATTTGGATTACCCAAAAGTGGGAAACCGGAGCCTATATCACCCTGCAAGTTTGTATAAAGATAAGTAAACTTCGGAACTTGATAATAAACACCATAGTTAAAATGCATAACTGAATTATCAGTTATTGGAAATGAGACACCAAAACGAGGTGAAATATTTGAATTACTTTTTGCCTCTTTAATAGTGCCAACCAAATCATCAGCAGAACTATAAGAACGATACGAGATATTATCATTACGATAATCATAACGTAAACCAATATTCATGACATAAAAGTCATATTCGATTTTGTCTTGAAAAAACATTGAATAATACTTTGGTTTAGAATCGTATTTCTCACCATAAGGTTGATCATTAAAGAATTGTTTAAAGTCCCAATCAATTTCATATGCTCTGTACTCAAAACCTGCTTTTAATTGATGGCTCTTAGTAACTTGATTTAAAACCGACATATGCAACGCATTATATTGTGATTCTCTTCTTCTGAATGTAGGGTCATAATTATTACCTGTTGTAAAACCTGTCACACCTTCAGAAGTTGATAAATCTCTCGCTCTCGTGTAATTACTATCTTGTATAGTACCATCATAGACACCATTGGAGTCTTCAGAATAACCATCCCATTGATCCCAATATGTATCAAATAAATGATCAGGAGCAGTTTTTGTAAAAGTATAAAAATGATTAAAACGTGCCGTGATAATCATCTTCTCATTGAGATGATAGTTACCTGATAATCCTAAAAGTCTAGAATCTTTTTTGAAAACCGGAAGACCATCAAGATTCAAATCATACGAAACACCATTGACATCTCTATGATCATAGACTTCACCTTCAGATTGGAAATAAGTAAGGTTAGAAATCAGTCTTAATTTCGGAGTCGGTTGAATAGAAAATTTTGCTGTACCGGTATATGAAACATAGCCGTTATGAGGAAGCGATGTAGGATCATGTAAATATTCACCGGCAAAGGAGAAATTGTTAGACTTTTTATTCATATAAGGTAACGGACCTGAGAATAATAATGACGCGGACTTGTTACCGTTTCTATCTAAGGTTCCCCAATCACCATTATTTACATCATAAGAATGAGTCAAACCTTCGTATAATTTTATCAAACCACGATAGTCTGCACTACCTTCACGCGTAATAGCAGATACAACTCCCGAAAGAGCTTCACCATATTCAGCAGTATAACCACCGGACGTCAATGATAATTCTTCTAAAGCATTTGGCATAATACGAATACCTGAATTAGATACAAATGGATCCTGTACTGAAAAACCATCAAAGTAAAAAGATACTTGTCCGGAACGGCCACCACGAACATGTAATCCTTCGTCTCGCCCAATTACAACACCCGGATAATTTGTCAGAATAGATTGTACAGATACAATATTAGGAAGTTGTCGTAATCGATCAGAAGTGAAAATAACTTTTGATGCTGTTAAATCTTTTTGGATAATAGGATTGTCAGCAAAGACTTCAACACTACTACTAATCTCAATAGTTTTTTCATTTACATCAAAATCAACAGGAGTAGTCAAGTCGACTAACACCCGAACATTCAATTTAGTAATAGTTTCAAAACCAACCGATGTGACAGAAATATCATATTTGCCACTCGGAATGTTGATTATAAAGTACTCACCGTCAATATCAGTTTGAGTTGCAATGCTAGTTCCAAGAACCCAAACAGTCGCCCCCACACCCGGTTCGCCATACTCAGTATCGAGAATAATACCCGAAACCTTTCCAGTTACACCAGCTCTACTTTGAGAAGTTAATAAACACAGAAGCATAGGTACTATGTATAATGTTAACTTCAGGAATTGTTTCATCAATTAGAAGCCTCCAACTTGATTCACATTATGAAAATTTATCTATTTAATATTTATTTTTTTCCAACTTCTAAATATTGTTTCAGAATAATTTGATTTAATACTTACTGATGTTTATCGTAACCAGTCAAATTTCCTTAACAGTTTCTTTTGTCTTTTTTATAATGTCCTAAGTTGTCATGTTTCAAGGTTTGATATTCCTTAAATTCATGAAAACTATTACTGCCAAAAGAATATTTAGCTATCAAGTTTCTAAATAATTGCCCGATAATTGAAACGATATAGAAACAATGTGTGGAATTACGATTTACTAATTAAAACGTATACTTTAAAAATAAAAAATGGATATAATAACACACCGATGAATAGAAGATTAAAAGTTCTATTACTTATTGCTTGCTCAATTATATATTGTGTAAACACTATTCAAGCAAGTAATAATGATATAGTAATCTTATATAGTGATGACTTAACATCGACCAAACGTACTATTAAAGGTGCTTCTAAAGTTATATTAAGAGAGTACCCTAATATTGTATTCACAAACATATTAGTTAAAAACAAATCAGGTCAGGACTTATCAGCAATAGAGACTATTGAATCAATCAATCCAAAACTCATTCTTACAATTGGATCGATTGCTACCAAACTTGCTCAAAACAATTTTACTGATATTCCAATTGTTTTTTCATCTGTAAAATATCCGGTACTTTCGGGGTTTGTAAATTCGGTTGCAAAACCGGGGAAAAACATTACCGGTGCTTCAATTGATATACCAACACAAATACAATTTGAAAAGTTCAAACAGATAATTCCTGATTTAAAAAAATAGGTGTTCTCTATACTAAAAATACTGAGAGTTTGATTCCGCAAGCAAAAGTCATTGCGGCTGAGCTTAAGCTAGAACTTATTGCTATTGAAGTAAGTAATGAAAAAGAATTACCACAAAAGCTAGACTCACTGGCTAAACAAGTTCAGGGAATTTGGTCAGTTGCTGACCATAATTTATTTAAACCAAAATCTACACGATATATACTTATAAATACTCTTCGTAAAAGAATGCCATTTATGGGATTTTCTAAATACGTTGTTGAGTCAGGTGCATTGTTTGCATTGGATTTTGACTACAAAGCAGTCGGACGTCAAGCTGGTTACATTGTTAATCAAGTTATCGCTGGGAAATCACCGGCAAGAATTGAAGTCACTACTGCTGATGTAATCTGGTTTCATTATAATGAGAAAACTGCTGAACGTATTAAAATCGTAATCCCTGAAGAACTTGCTGCTATTGCTAAGGAGGTATATCGATGAGATATAAACTCCTGAATAAATTAATGCCGAACAGCTTGCGTTTACGGCTTGTTATACCGGTAGCTGCTCTCCTTATCACCACAATTTTTGGCTATAGCATGTTCTTGACCAAACAGCAATCTGATGGTTTCCGTCGAGAATTGGAAACTAGTGGTGAAGCTATGATTCGTATGTTTGCAACTTCTGTTGAATCTGGTATTCTCTTTGGTGATGAATATATCATTAACGATGCCATGAAAATCATTGCTCCATTCCCAAATATTGCTTACGCCGAAGTTATAAATGCTGACAATGAAGTCTTAGCGGTTGTAGGTGAATGGGATGAAGACAATAGTACTATCATTGATGTAGTTGAAAACGCTGACAACTACGATGGTCATGATTATTGTGAAGATTATTACGCGAGTAATCAATTCGACGAAGAGTTCTTAGTATTACAATATCCTGTTTTCTATTTCGAGGATGAATTAAGTCGTGAGAATCTTGGATTATCTGGAGGACTTAATTCAACAACTCCAAATAATGAAAATGCTGAGATTATTGGTAATGTTAAAATTATCTTCTCATTGGAGATTGTAAACAAAGCAACTGCCGATGCTCGGAATGCAGCTTTTCTCATATCACTCTTTGTCTCTTTATTTGCGGTTATAATATTGCTATTCTTTGTACGATTGATTATTTCACCAATTAAGAAAATGGTAGATGCAACGACTCTTATCAGTCAGGGCAACTTAGAGCAAAATATTGATATTGATCGAAATGATGAAATCGGAAAATTAGCTGATTCGTTTAATAAGATGATAGAATCTCTCAAGTTGTCTCGCTCTGAAATTGAAACCTATAACAGGACACTTGAAGAAAAAATTATTGAACGTACGGTAGAGCTTGAAGATGCCCAGGCACAGTTGATTCAATCTGAAAAATTAGGTGCTATCGGACAACTTGCTGCCGGTGTGGCTCATGAACTAAATAATCCACTAGGCGGAATCTTAGGATACGCACAATTTACACTTGAAAAGTTAAAGAAAAAAGATGAAGCATCTACGACTCAGGTAGATTTAGATAAATATACGAAGTATCTGACAGACATTGAAAAACAAGCACGCAGATGTAAAAATATCGTGCAAAATCTTCTTCGTTTCTCACGTTCGTCAAAAACTACAGAATTTGTTGATGTCGATGTAAATACTGTCATCGAAGATACATGCACCTTCGTTGAACATCAACTACACATGAATCAGATGACATTGAAAATAAATCTTGATAATAACATACCAATGATTCAAGCTAATGCCGGTCAATTACAACAGGTCTTTACAAACTTAATAATAAATGCAATGCACGCTTCAGAACAGGATTCTGTGATAGAATTACGCACTCGCTTTAGCCCACCACTCGGAGAATTCTACGGTGCTATTGAATTATCAGTTATTGATAACGGGTCCGGTATTTACCCTGAAAACTTGAAAAAGATTTTTGAACCTTTCTATACCACTAAAGAAGTCGGTAAAGGTACAGGTTTAGGGCTTTCTGTCAGCTATGGTATCATAAAAGAACATGGCGGCGAGATTAAAGTCGATTCTGAGCCTGGAAAAGGGACTAATTTTACTATAATTATTCCACTTCAGAAAATCGAAGATGGTACCGATAATGAAAACAACGAATATATTAGCAACTTTGAAAATAATTAACGAAAAGTAGAATTTCACTTATGAGCAAAAAAACAATTTTAGTTGTAGATGACGAAGAAGTCATCAGAGAATTCTTAACTGAAGTTCTCTCTGAAGACTTTTTAGTATCTACTGCAACTGATGGCGACGAAGCAATTGATCAATTAACACACACACAGTTTGATCTGGTCATTACTGACATGAAGATGGAAAGAGTGCAAGGTGAAGAGGTTGTAAAATTCACCAAAGAAACTTACCCTACTTCAGAAGTTATTGTAATTTCCGGTTACTCAAGCCTCTATAGCGTGGGACAAACTGTCAACAGCGGAGCATTTGCCTTCCTCTCAAAACCATTTAGTATTAAAGAACTCATTAGCACTGTTAACCAAGCTGTTGGTGCTTAGGAGAAAAAAATGAAAATACTAATAATAGATGACTCAGAAATTATTCGAAATTTATTATACGAATATTTAACAGACTTAAATCATGAAGTCGAATTTGCATTTGATGGACAAGAGGGTATCGATAAAGGATTAAAAAATTCTTATGATTTGATTTTTAGCGATATTCATATGCCTCGCAAAAACGGTTATTTAGTTTTCCAAGAAATTAGAGCTATAAAAGAAAACCAAATTTTCATAATGACAGATTCGCTACCTGATTCTTTAGCAGAACAAGCTGAAAAAGAAGGTGCGTGGTGTGTATTAACAAAACCATTCGATCTAAATGAAGTTGATGATATTTTAGGAACCATTGAAAATAAAATAAAAGTATAGAGTATATGCCCGAATTAAATAAACAGATGACTATCATGGTGGCTGATGATGAAGATATTGTTCTCTCTTTAGTTAGTGATACATTAGAAGATGAGGGCTACAGAGTACTAACTGCTATCGACAGCTATGAGTGCCTTGACACATTTGACACCGAAAAAATCGATATTCTCATTTCAGATATAAGAATGCCAAAGATGAACGGCATCGAACTTGTCAAACGTGCCAAAGAAAAACAACCCGACATTGCTATTATCTTCATGACCGGATATGCAAATTTGAATTCCGCAAAAGAAGCAATCACTCAAGGTGCCTCTGATTATATTTTAAAACCTTTTGATCTAGACGAAATGAGAGCAGCCGTAGATAAAGCTGCTACTTCTGTCATTAACAATTCACAAATAAACAATAACGATTCGCAACTTGAACAGCTAAATGACTTAAATGAATTACTCATGGTCGGCGATGAAGTATCTCAAATACAAATGTCATTAAAATTTGCTATAACTCATTCAAAAGCTGACCACGGTTCTTTTTTATCATGGAATAGTAGCCGAACAAAATTCAGAATGATTACTATTATCAATGACAAAGTAACTGAGACGGAATTACCAACAAAAGAATTGCAATCTATCATTGATAATACAGATCTTTCTGATTTTTTACTTCCAAAAATCATTGACTCGAAAACTAATAATCCATTATTACAAAGTGGTGATAATACCAATCTTAATTCTTTAATCAGTCCAAGCTGGCAAACAAAAGAAACGCCAATGGTCATGATTCGTGTAAACAGAACTTTATCTATTTATGGCATCATGATGATAAACGCACCAATTGATTCTAAAACTTTAAATGATTCAAATCTTAAGTTCCTTTCGATCACCGCTCAACAATTAGCTCTCTCTCTTGAAAATATCGAACTTTTAGAAGAGTCTCAATCAGCCTACCATGAATTAAAAGAACTCCAAGACGAAACAATTCAACTTGACAAAATGGCTACAAAAGGTGAGATGTCAGCTGAAATAGGACATGAACTTAATAATTTTTTGGGAGTTGTAGTCGGAAGCATGTCTCTATTAGAATATCAAATTGAACAAAAGAGATATGACAATTTAGATAAGTATCTACATTCTATGAATGACAATATTAACAAGATAAAGAAGTTCACAAGTAATCTGATGGAATATAAACCGATTTCAGGTAAAACAGAAACTATCTTTTTTAATAAGATTCTTACTGAAGTAGTAGATTATTTAAAACCTCAAAAAAGATACCGAGAGGTCGAAATTCTCTTTGAACCATGCTCTGAACTGATTCCGTTTAAAGCTGATATTTTAAATATTCAACAGTTGCTCTATAATCTATTTAATAATGCCGCCGATGCCATGATACAATCTCCTCATAAACAAATTATTGTAAAAACTGCTCTATGCAATAATCAGGAAACTTTTATTATATATATAAAAGATAACGGCGAAGGTATCAGCGATGAAAATCTCGTAAAAGCATTCACTCAAAAATTCACGACCAAAGAAACAGGTCATGGTTTCGGATTATTAGTTTGTAAAAAAATTATTGAAAGCCACCAAGGTACTTTACATATTGATTCTACAGTCGGAGAAGGAACTACAATCTCTATTGAATTCCCTCTCGAACTTGAAGCAACTATTCAAACGTTGCAATTAACTACTTAAAATTTTCGACTACCTCTTTGGGTAAACTCTTCCCCTTTAGCACACATCGGACAATCTGCAGCTTCCCAAGTATCAGCCGCAACAGTTGTAAGTGCATAAAACGGATAATCAAAAGTCACTTTCCCATTAGACCGATCCAGCATCAAACCAATGCCAACAATCTCTGCCTCATACTTTTTCACTAAGTCGATAACTTCAAAAATTGAACGCCCGGTCGTTAAGACATCATCAACGATAACAACTTTTTGACCCTTTTCAAGCGAGAAACCACGCTTAAAATCCCGACCGCCATTATCACCGGCTTCGGCGTAAATTGATTCGATACCCATATAGCGAGCGATATCGTAAGCGATAATAATCCCACCGGTTGTAGGTCCGACAATAGTCTGCGGGGCAGCATCTTTGAATTGGTCTGCCATCTGCTTACACATTTTGGTACAAATCGCAGGTTGTTTTAAAAGTGTAAATTTTTCGTAGTAGACATCAGAATGTTTACCCGATGTTAACTTAAAATGCCCGTTTAAAAGAGCATCTGAATCTTTGAATAATTGTAGAATTTCGTCTGAATTCATTTTTCCTCCGAAAATATCGCCACCGCTGCGGCAACTGATTTTTCATGGGTTATTGAGATAAAACATTTATCTGGTATTTGTTTATTGATTTCTTCATCTAAGAAAAGTTCAGGCTGACCGGTAGTATTGTTTAGAACCTGGATCTGCGGAAGCATAGGTTTATCGGTCAGATAGACACCTAAGGCCTTAATAATTGCTTCTTTAGCAGCAAAACGACCGGAGAGAAACTGTGCCTTATCTTCCCGTTTATTGTAAATCTCAAGTTCAGAAGCACCGAGAATTTTTGCGACAAAGCGGTCGCCATATTTTTCTACATCTCTCTGAATCCGATTGATTTCTACAACATCTAAACCGATTGATTTTATCATATTTCTCTCAATAAATTATTATTTTTTACTGTCGATACAGAACATATAACATAAATGACCAGATATCAATAGTTAGAAATAAAAGTTGCAATAGAACCAAAATTTATATATTTTTGTATTAGGAGAGAATGATGCAATTTGAAATTCTCTAACACTTAATTAATGAAGGTCGCCTCTTTCTCGTTGCGTTCCCGCCGTGACCCTTTTGGATAGCGAAGCAAAATACATGAAAGTGACTTTAAATCCTTTACCTTATTCGTAAGGGAGTTTTTCAAATAGCAGATCTCTCTCCAATAAAAAAACCCGCCTTTGGCGGGTTTTTTCTGTAATACTTATATGATACAATAATCAGTCTTTCATCGATGCCAAGAAACGTTTATTGTTTTTCGTTTTCTTAACTCTATCTTGTAAAAATTCCATAGCTTCAATAGGATTCATTTCCGCTAAGAACTTACGCAATATCCAAATCTTACTGAGAGTCTCTTCTTCTAAAAGAAGTTCTTCTTTACGAGTTGATGAACGGTTAATATCAATCGCAGGATAGACCCGTCTGTCAGCCAAACGACGATCTAAGACAAGTTCCATATTACCGGTACCTTTGAACTCTTCAAAAATAACTTCATCCATACGTGAACCTGTTTCAATAAGAGCAGTCGCAATAATTGTAAGTGAACCACCCTCTTCAATATTACGAGCAGCACCAAAGAATCTTTTTGGTTTATGTAGAGCATTTGAATCAACACCACCGGAAAGAATTTTTCCCGAGTGAGGCACAACTGAATTATGGGCTCTTGCTAAACGAGTGATTGAATCAAGCAGGATGACAACATCTTTGCCACGTTCTGTTAAACGTTTAGATTTCTCTAAAACCATATTTGATACTTGTACATGTCGTTCAGCTGGTTCATCAAAAGTCGATGACACTACTTCCCCGTTCACAGACCGTTTCATATCGGTAACTTCTTCAGGACGTTCATCAATCAGAAGAACAATAAGAATTACATCTGGATGGTTTGTAGTTATTGCCTGAGCAATTTTTTGCAGAACAATTGTTTTACCGGCTTTAGGAGGCGATGTTATCAAGGCTCTCTGCCCTTTACCAATCGGACTCATAAGGTCAATAATTCGAGTAGTCAACTCTTCAGAAGTTGTCTCCAAAACAAACATATCTTCAGGATAAAGCGGTGTCAGGTTATCAAAAAACGTTTTATGTTTTGATGCGTTCGGATGATCATATGTTACCGCTTCAATTTTCAACAGAGCAAAATACCGTTCATTATCCTTTGGAGGACGAACCTGCCCAGAGATAATATCGCCTGTTTTTAAGTCGAAACGTTTGATCTGCGAAGGTGACACATAAATATCATCTTGTCCCGGCATGTAGTTATAACTTGGAGAGCGAAGGAAGCCGTATCCTTCGTCAAGAATTTCTAAAACACCTTCGGCGAGAATAACAGACTCGCCTACATTTTGTTGTTCCGTAATTTTGACTATCAATTCTGATTTCCGTAATCCCGATACTCCGGGGATATCCATGCTTTCGGCAAGCTTCAACAAGTCGGCAATTGTTTTGGATTTTAAATCAGGTAATTCTTTTGCCATTGTATTCCTCTATAATCTTTAAAATTATTTATTCGTCTTTTAATTCTTCAACAGGAGCGTCGCCCCATAATTTTTCTAATGCATAAAAAGTTCTGACCGGTTCGCGAAAGACATGTACGACAACATCTACATAATCGAGCAGAACCCAATTACCACTGTCTAACCCTTCTTTATGAAACGGTTTGTTACCGTCATCAAGAAGCTCATCAACAATAGAATTACTAATCGCTTTTACATGCACATCGGCATCTCCAGAAACGATTACAAAGTAATCACATATTGAAGATATCTTATCCATCTTCAAAATTTTCACATCGAATCCACGTCTTGCAAGAGCTACTTGCCCTGCTTTTCGTGCTGTTTCTAAGGCTTTATTTGCCACAATAACTTTACTCTAACTCCTTCGGGTTCTCAAGTAATTTATATATTAAAGAATCGGTTCCAATCACTATCGTCGCATTGAGGTGATTCTTATTATTACTTAGTTCACTATATTGTATTTTTTCTTTTTCTATTTGTAATATTTCTGCTAAAGCAGCAACACCATTCTTATCTTTTGTTCTATTTATTATAAAAGTTTCTTTTGATGGCTGCAGACTGAACCGAGAAGTAAGAATAATATCCAATACCATATCTTCTGGTTCTAACTCTTGTAAATACGCAGAAAGTTTCTCTTCCAATCCATTTTCAGCACCGGCATTAAGTATTTCAATACGAAGATAATGCTGGGGTCCTTTTATCTCTTTGGCTATACCGTTGTTTAACTGCACTGTATACATAACTAGAAAAACCAAAACTACAATTGCAGTAGCGATTAAGCTAAACTCAAAGAGTTGTCTATACGAAGACTTTTTTATACTTTTATCTTTTGACACCGTTACTATATATTTTTAATTGAATGGATTTTTTTTATAAATAAAGGGCGGGAGGAAAAACTGTTTTTTGTACTTCTAAAATTCCTTTCTCTACATCATCGATAATATGAATTGCGTAGATAATTGCTGTAATACGGGTTATAATAATTATTGGTTCCTCGATAACTTTGCATACTAATCGAAACATTAAAATTTTTCGATGGATGGTAATCTAGATGAAACCCTGGTAGTATATCAGCGGAATTATTTGCATCACCCCAAATAGCACCCGGGTTATGAGCAATTCCGACATTTAATGCAAGCGACAATTTGGAAGACAGTTCGTAAAGCATTGATGTATTCCAAAGACCTAATGAACTTGAACCATAGCCACCTGAGAAAAATGATACAGAATAGCTATTCGACCAAGTAATCTTAGAAAAATCTAATAAAGAAAATGGGGTCACGGCAGGTTTTAAGTTATGCGTTGTTCTGCTTTGGATATTTTCAATAACTGCATTATCAACAAGTTGAGCCTGTACTGTTGTAACAGACAAAAGCAATATGAGAATAAAAATTTTTTTCATTGTATACCCTTCAAACTTAAAAACCTGTAGCTAGGTTCATTTCGTACGTTAAATGTAGCTGTTTTCTTTCGTCAGGTCAATAAAAAACCTGTAATACTTTTATCGACCAAACTTATTCACTCGTTTATACTTATAACGTTTAAAACAGCAAAAAAGATTAATAAAATTACAAATTATCTTCAAATTTTTTAACTAAATCAGCCAACTGCTCAACAGAATTGATACCTTCGCCCTCATCAGGGTCTTCAGCGACCACAACAGAGACAGGCATACCTTTGTCATACAATACTTTAACGCAGTCAGTCAGATAATACTCACTCTGCGAATTGTTATTTCCAATTTCTTTGAGCGAATCAAATAAAACTGAGTTATCAAAACAAAACGTACCAGTATTTATCTCATTTATCAGAAGTTGCTCTTCGGTAGAATCTTTCGCTTCGACAATTTCTCTTAGATTTTCAGTGCCTTCTTCCCTGACTATTCTGCCATACCCTTTTGGTTCAGCAACAATAGCTGACAAACATGACGCCTTCGCGTCAGTCTGTTCTAATACATCAACTAATCTTTGGATTGTCCCTGCACTCAAAAATGGCACATCGCCTAGAGCAATCAAGGTGTTCCCGTCAAATCCTGCTAGAGCATCGTTTGCCATCATCACTGCATGCCCTGTTCCGTTCTGCTCATGTTGCCAGACAAACTCAACCGGGAATGCTTCCAATGCTTTCTCAACAAGTTCACCTTTGAATCCGATTACAACTATAATTTTATCAAAATTGAGTTTCTGAAGAGTCTCGACTACCATGTGGATCATCGGTTTTCCCTTGATTTCATGCAAAACTTTTGGGAGTTCCGATTTCATACGGGTGCCTTTACCGGCAGCTAAAATCACAGCGGCTTTTTTCATACTGATAATCCCCTGATTGTTATATTTTTAAAATGAAATTTCTTTATTGTTTGTGTCTACATGCACAAAAGCAGGCTTAAAACCTTCAAGCTCATCTTTGTGAAATTGCCCATAAGAGATAATAATAATCAAGTCACCTTTACAGCCTTTACGAGCAGCGGCACCATTCAAAGCAATCGTACCTGAACCGGCAGGTGCTTCAATGACATATGTTTCCAACCGTTCACCATTGTTGATATTGACAATAGCGACTTTTTCGTATTCAACTAAATCGGCAGCATCCATAAGGTTTTTATCAATGGAAACCGAGCCGATATAATTTAAGTCGGCGTCAGTTATTGTTGCCCGATGGATTTTTGACTTACATATAGATATTAACATAATTCTCTCATATTTCTTTATTCAGGCGCAAAATATAGCTAATAGTTTCAAAATGGCAAGCCGAATCGTCAGTTTTTACCACTTTTATTTACATTGGTATAACGACGTTTTCCGATATTTGTTGCAATATTTATGCGTGAATCTGTACCCAGTTGCGAGCAGGGAAAATCTCAAGCTCTTCTGAAATATTATCTATCGCAGTTGAAAGATTTTTCCAACTTACTTTATGCTTTGCTCGTGTTGATTTCAGCCATCTGAACTCACAATTTTCTTCAGAAAGTATCACTTCGGCGGTTTCATCAACAACTGCGACAATTAACGGAAGTATCCAGATCGAGTCATATTCCGGTTCATAGAATTGCACAAGATGTTCTGTTGCCCATAAAGATTTTGGGGCTAACTGGGTTTCTTCGTATAATTCACGCACGGCAACTTGGGCGACTGTTTCATCCCCCTGTTTTCCGCCGGTCATAAACCCCCATGAACCGCTGTATGTTTCTTGTTCTGCTCTTTGGAGGAGTAAATATTCCCATCCATCGTATGTATTTCTGACCACGGCAACATTAACACCGGGTGATTCTATTTTGATATGAGTTGCTTTTTTATGCATAAAAAACCTTTGTATTACATTGCTAACCTTGTCATGAGATATGTACTGAAAGTTTTGAAAAAGTCAATATTTATTTTTTGGGAATTACAATTATTTTTGGTATAAAAATAATGGGATAGACTATACAATCTATCCCATAACTAAAGAGTTACTTATACGTATTATTTCAATAACAACATCTTTTTTGTTTCGACAAAATGGTCTGTTTCAAGTCGATAGAAATACATTCCGGTTGCTGCTTGTACCCCATCAGATGCTGTACCATCCCAAGTCACTTTATAATTACCTGCTGAAAATTCTTGGTCGACAAGTAGCTTTACTTCTTGCCCAAGTAAATTATAAACTCTGATTGCGACATTTGATTTTGTCGGCAGATTAAACTCAATAGTTGTTGTTGGGTTAAACGGATTCGGATAATTTTGCGACATTTTAAAATCAGATGGTAAATTATCAATATCATATTCGGAAACATCTAAGATGACAATACTAAATTGGGCGACAAAGGCATCAGTGTAACCACCAAAAGTAGATTGATATGGGTTGACAGTTGGAAAATTGTTTGACCAAGCATACCCTGCTATATATTGAGAGTGATTATCAGTAAGAACAATTCCGTATCCATGATCCCAATCATAACCGCCTAAATATGTGCTAGCCAAGAGAGCACTTCCATCATCGCTTAATACACTAACAAAAGCATCATACGCTCCACCATTAGCAACTTGGGAAGCATCTCGAATAGGAAAATCGGTTGAACGAGTTGAACCTGTAATATAAACCTGCCCCACAGAATCGACTGCGATACCATTACTATAATCATCACCAGTACCGCCAAGATAGGTACTGTACACCAATGTATCTCCATTTGAATTAAATTTAGTAGCGAATACATCACTGGTACCGGCATAGACAGATTGATAAGCATTCTGAGTCGGGAAATCCCCAGATAAAGTCTTTCCGGTAATATAAATTTTACTGCTGTCATCTAGTGTTATAGCATACCCTGCATCATCATTTGTACCACCAAAATAAGTACTAAACAGAATAGTCGTTCCGGCAGAATCAATTTTTGTTATGAAAGCATCATTTCCGCCACCAATAAGTAACTGGTACGCATTCATCATTGGAAAGTCAGTAGAGGCTGTCATTCCTGTTAGATAGGTATTGTCATATTGATCAACATCAATTCCTATGCCTTGATCCCAATCAGCTCCTCCCAAGTAACTACTGAATAAAAGAGTGTCACCTGCAGAGTTAAATTTTGTAACATACGCATCATAATTTCCGCCAAAACTATTTTGGAATGCATTTTGCATTGGAAAGTTAGTTGAATTAGTGCGACCTGTTATAAAAACATTTCCTAGCATATCAATAGCAAGATCATTAACAAATTCATTCAGAGAACCTCCAAGAAAAGTACTGAATAAAAGGGAATCGCCGGCACTATTTAATTTGAAAATAATACAATCATTAAAGCCACCACCATAAGTCGATTGAATTGCGTTCATTACAGGAAAATCTGTAGAACCTGAACTTCCACCAACATAAATATTCCCGGCTGTATCAACAGCAATTCCGTATCCGCAATCTGATCCTGATGTGCCTCCTAAATAGGTACTATATAAAAGAGCATCACCGGTATTATTCAGCTTGGTTACAACAACATCTCCCCCCGGACCTGTATTAACTTGATATGGATTTAGAGTTGGAAATGCAGCAGATACGGTAGTACCTGTGACAATGGCGTTCCCATTATTATCAACAGCTATGCTATACGCTTGCTCTTCATCATCATTTCCTAAGTAAGTGCTGTAAGTTAAAACGGGGTCGATAACAAGGGGTAAGTCAGAATTATAGTCAGCACTTAGTTCAAACCCAAAAGAATTTTCATCTTGTAGAATATATTTTCCTTCTATTGGAATACGATTGTTATGAGCTAGTTGATAGATTACTGGACGTTGCTCAACAACCTCACCCCAAATGGTTGTTACAACTAATTGACCGTTTTCATTTACTTCAACAGATTCTGCTCCCTCGTATTGAATTTTTATCTGCGAAAAATCAGCACCGGGTGAAACAATAAAGTCATATTCCATCTGTTTGCCATTACCGTAATATTTTAAGTCAATCCCGTCATATATTTCTTCATACATCACTGCTCTATAATTCGGAACATCAGTCGCCCATTTAGATTTATCGTTTCCTATGAAGTAATTACATTTGTAATCTATCATGTCAACACCAACCATTTGTGCGTTTTGTTTGGCACCTACAAACTTGGCTTTAATCATCATCGTTTCATAAAATTTAGGTTGTTTGTCATCACTACTTGATTCTGCAGTTCGTGTAAATTGATAAAAGGCACAATCGGTACTAAACCAGATAGTAGCCCCACCTGCGTTAGCTTGAAATTTCAGATTTTCATCCCATTGTCCATGATTAGCAGTAAATGATAATTTGTTTGATGCAAGATTTTTAGTGAGCTGAATACTTGATTGGTCATCATTGGCAGAAGCTGTTTGTGATATTGATAAAACTAACAAAATCATAAAAACATAACTTAACAAAACCTTATACATATAATCCTCCGATTAGAAAATACTTATATTGTTTTGAAATAAAGATACTATAATCTATCTACTTGTCAACAATTGAGGACTACATTAGTTTCATATTATCTATAAGCGTCGGGGGGGTAATGTTATTCCCAACTTCATTATGCCTCTAGTTTTTGACCTCCATTCCTTCGAAAGCAGGAAGTTAAAACAATAACACACTACAATCTCTCACTATGTCATCCTCTCCCCCGTGTCATCCTGGACTTGATCCAGGATCCAACATTGTTGTTTTTATAATTGATTTCCCAGCCTGCAGGCTGTCCCCTCTTGAAAGAGGGGATTAAGGGGTGTGTTATTGTCATTCCCTCAAACCTCCCCGTGCTTGACACGGGGTCCAGTCTTTTGAACTCCTTCCCAGCGAAGGCTGGGGTCCAGTACAATAACGAGCAACAGCCTCTTACCCTCAGCAGAATCGTAGGGAGGAACTCAACGAGCTAAAAGCTCTTTAGCGGTTCCGCTTAGGCGAATGGCAATCTCATCTTTTTATCATGTAGCATTGAACCAACCAAGTATGTGAATATCTTTACTCGCTAATTGGTTTTACAGGTGTAAATTTTCGTCTTACAGCAATAACTAAGAAAGAAACATAAATTATTATTATTAAAGTTTCTACTATCAAAATGATTCTAGATGCACTATTGGGTAATGGCGAGAATTTATTATTTCTATCTAAAGTCGATATTGATATATTTAATATAAAACAATTTCTATAATCACTCCAAAATTCGGAGTAAAGTTCTATTGTTGGATAAGTATTAGTTATTTCATAATTTACATCTTTTGTTTGAACTTCTTTACCTTTAACGACAGGAATACTAATGCCACTAAATAAAAGAGCTAGAGGAAAGATAATTAGCGTAAATAACAATATTGTAATTGGTCTCCAAATTGACATACCAAACTTTGAGGTTGAGTCATAAATAAAATTTATAAATTTTGAAATGCCATTGTAATTTTTATCTTTTCTTAAAGCTATTAAATGTCCAATACGAAAATCTTTTGCTAAACTTGGATCTGAGTTCGTATAAAAATACTTTTCTAAATACCGATATAAACTAATTAAAATAATTGGATTCTTATTAGCATCAGATTCATCATTTATTTTATTTCTATTAAAATGATACCACTTTTTCTTTTCATTCCATTTTTTTATATCTTTGAAAATAATTGGGATATAATCTTTAGGTAATGTAGAAAAGTTCAACCCTTCTAAATTACATGAACTGAATTCTATGCCGGGAATTTCTCCATTGATTTCTAATTGAAAATCTGTATTATTTTGAAATTCAACATTATTAAATAAAATAGGCTTAGGGTAATCGTAAATAAATTTACACCATGCAAAAACAAGTATATCTTTAAATATTGTACCAAAAAACTCTGGATTCTTACCAAATATACAGGACCTGAACGAAGTTCTTTTATGAAATGTTGTATTCGAAAAAACTACAGTATCACTAAATTTAGTTTGTTTCTCATAAGGATTACTATCATCTCCAAAGTCTGCTTCCCCATAAAAATTTACTGATCGAAAAGATGCAAAGTTGGTGAACTGTTGTCCACGAAAATTTGCATTACCATAAAATATAGAATTATCAAAGAATATCTTTTTTTTAATAGCAATAGGAAAGATAAAATCACTTTCGGGGAAGACAAAATATGAACAATCAATATTTTTATGATGCTCCATTGCTCTAATAAATGCAATTATTTTTTCAATAGGTTTATCTTTTGAATTGAAATGACAAATACACTTATTCTCTTTGTAAACCGGACGCCTACATTGAACAGGTTCAGAATAAGTATTAATTCCTCTCACATAACTAAGGTTGTATTTTACATCGCATTGTTTATTCATACTCACCCATAATAATTGATAATAGACCAATATCTAAAGTAGATTATACAAGTGTCTCTACACAAAATCAATCACATTCCCTACTACTCTTTACTAATTCCACAAATCAGTTCATGCATGAGAAACAAAATTATATGAGAGAAAGTAGTATGCACAAAATCACTACAATAAATATTAGTGAAAATGGCTTAAGCCATTTTTTCAAGCAAAGCCATTTCTCCGTAACCCCCAGTGGGGGTTTTATTTATGCCGTGAAAAGCAGAAATAATGAGAGTTTTAGGTTCCCTTTATATGCGAATCGAAGCCATTTTAAAACATGAGTAGGGGTGAACCTATGTGTTCACCCTATTTCGGGCAGACACATAGGTCTGCCCCTACAAATATATATTATTTGAGAACTAACCTACATTAGTTTCAAATTATCAATGAGGCGGACATTGTGGAGTCGCACAGCAAGTGAACAGATTGTGTTTTTGACTACAACTTTTGTAGGAGCTAAAGAATTAAAATCGGTGAATGCTATATAATCTATCTTAGCAGTTTTGCAGGTCGCTTTGATAACTGCTTTCATCTCTTTTTGAATCAGTTTGCAATCTTTGATATCTGCCTTGACCATCTGCTTGGCAGTTTTTAAAGCGTAACTCAAACAGAGTGCTTCCTGCCGCTCTGCTTCGTTGAAATATTTATTACGTGATGACATCGCCAGCCCATCTTTTTCCCGAACCGTCGGAGCAATGATAAACTTGATAGGGTAGTTTAAATCAGTCGACATTTTTTTTAAGACCATCGCCTGCTGATAATCTTTGAGTCCAAATACAACTATGTCAGGACGGGTCATATTAAACAACTTTGCGACAATCGTTGTGACACCATCAAAATGCGTCGGGCGAGACTCTCCCTCAAGTGTTTGGGTAAGCGACAAGACCTCAACCGATGAGTCAAAATCGTCAGGGTAGATATCAGAAACCTTCGGGATAAAAACAATAGTTCCGCCTGCTGATTTTATCTTTTGGATATCCCCTTTTTCATCCCGAGGGTATTTGCTTAAATCTTCCCCTTGGGAAAACTGGGTCGGATTGACAAAAATCGTCGTGATGACAATATCGCAATCTTTTAAAGCTCGTTTGATGAGAGAAAGATGCCCGTCGTGTAGGAACCCCATTGTTGGCACCAGTCCGATTCTTTTACCGTCAGAGGCAAGTTGCCTTGTGAGCGATTGGATTTTTTTAATGGAACGGATTATTTGCATGCGTTAAAGATACTAAATTATAAACTATTATCAAGTCTCTTGAGGGTATCAAGCCTCCTGAGGCTCTTCGTCTTCGATTTTATAGCCATCTTTGAGATAGCGAATGACCGCGTATCCTCTTGCCTGACCAACGGCGATGATTGTCAGGAAATAGCCGATTATCGATGCGAAGATTACAAAAATCATAAATGCCATCAGATATTCAGCAGGAGAATTCGAGCTGTATTTTGCATATTTAGCAAGCGAGAATGAGAAGTCAATTCCCGGAAATGACTGGAATGTGTAGTCGACCACATCGGATTTGAACGGCAACAAAGACAATGATTTTTTCACCATAGTTTTCAAATGTTCGCCACCGCTTAACGATGTTGTCCAGGCGACAAATTGTACCGAACGATAACAGACATAGGCGTAGACAAACGATGCAAATTTCCCGGTGACAAGTGCCAAGAGCGTATAGCCGCCCCACCGGAAAGGTTGTCTGATGATGGTCGCAAAGGTCTCAAGTATTGATTGGAACGCCTCGCCTTTTTTCTCAGCGGCAGTGACAGTCGGAAGCAAAATAATAGAGATGAGAAATACTGTGATAATAAAAAGTGTTAAAATTGCGATTATAAAATTTGGGATAACAAACAACAGTGCATATATGTATTCACCAATAAACGGGATCCTTGTCACAAGTCCTAAAATCATGAAAAGCAAAATGATAAACCCGATAAAACAGACAATCCCAAGTTCAGCCAAAAGGATTTGTTTAAACCGACCGAACGCTTTTTGGATAGCATGTTCAGGTTTCATAAATCGGTTACCACGGATTGCTTCGATTTCTAAAATTGAAACCCCGAAGAAACCTAACATAAGCATCAGAAGCGAAACCAACGAACCAACAGCAAAAACAATTTGTGCAAACAAATTAGCGAACTGAATTTTATAAAAAGGGAAAAATGTATAGACAGAAAAAATCGTTTTTACTTTTTCGCCATTGAGATAAAAAGCAGCGTAAGTAAACAAATTGTACAATGCCAAAGATATCAATAAGAAGAATGTCATAACTAATATTTTCTTAGCAGACAACGCTTCTATCGGTGCTTTAAAAACATCTACAAAATTATAATGCAGTTTTCTTTCCATATACAAATTTGTCTTTTCGCTTTAATATTGTCAAGTTAAAGATACAGCTCTTATACATATAAAATATATTTTAGTTCTTACTCATGAAATTCAACGATATCTTTATCAATCAGGACAAAATCCGCCTGTGCTCTCTGCCCGTCATGTTTGCCCTCGCCCCACACTTTAGCAAACTTCAGTTTTTTGGCAATATCTCTATGCAATGCCATCGCGGCATCATCGACTGTTCCACCAATCGGAATGATTATCGGGTCTTTGAAATCAGGCTCATGCCCAACTGGTTTGGTGTAGACTCGAATCTGTTCGGTCGCCTCAAACACAGATTTCTGCAGTTGTTCCAAAGAATCTTCTTCCAAAATAGATGTTGCAACGATTCTAAAATCAGGAAATATTTTGGCAAGCTGTTCTTGTTTGGAGCCATCTTCATCTTCAAATTCTTTATGAGCGCAGATGACTGTGTTTTTGTACGACATCCGCGCATCTTCGGCTTTTTCTGATTTATCTTTTTTGAGAAGGATATTTTTTTCTTCTAATGCCTGTAAAATAAATTCGATGTCTTCTTTCATAGTGTCAGATGCTAAGTCGGCAACCAAGACGACAATATCGGCATTGCGAATCAACGAGTTCATATACGTTTCAAAAAGCTCTGTAGAAATCGGTGGAGTATCAATGAGCTGCAACTGGACAGTGTCATAGGTTGTCATACCGGGAAGCGGTTCGCGAGTCGAGTATGGATAGTCAGCAACAAGTGGTTTGGCATGGGTGAGCGTATCAACGATTGAAGATTTCCCCGAATTCGGCGCGCCAATAAGAATAACCTGGGCGGCTCCTTCTTTGACGATATGGTCAAGGGTCGGAGCGTTTTTCGCCCCATGGACTTTTTCACCGCCGGAATCAATAAGTTTTTTAAGTTTGGAGATTTTGGTTTTCATCTCCGCTTGTAGCTTGTAGGTTCCTTTATGTTTTGGCATGATGCGATGAAGCTCTTCCGCCATCCGTAATCTTTCATGCGGGTCTTGCTCTTCTTTGAAAGCTCTTTCGAGTTCATAGTATTGAGGAGGTAAATTTGCAGGCATATTATTTCCTGTTCTCTTTAACTATTGTTTTTATACTAGAACAAATATAATCGACATCTTTTAAAGTAAGGGTTGCATACAACGGTAAAGTAACTACCCGTTGCCATGCTTTTGCTGTTTGAGGAAATTCTTCGGGGTTCAACTCTAAGGCATTTTCATAATACGAGAATTCAAATATCGGTTTATAATGCACTCCGCACTCTATACCAACCTTCGACATCTCTCGTATAAATTGATCACGGTCGATTTTAAGTTTTTGAGTATTCAATTTCAGAATAAAAAGATGCCAGCCATGGGTAGAATTCTCATCTGTTTTGGAAGTGAAACAAATTCTGTTATGTCAGTAAGATTTTTCAGATACCGTTCTGCAATTTTTGTTCGCTTTGCCTGCTCTTTTTCAAAGACAGTAGTCTGCCCTAATCCAACAGCAGCGTGAAGCTCTGACATATTTGCTTTTAAGCCCGGTGATGCGACATCATATTCCCAACTATTATTTTCAGCACGTTCCGAGGCGTTTGAAGTCATGCCATGACGAGAAAGTATACGGGCAGCATCGGCAATCATTTTATGTTTAGTCAACACAATGCCACCCTCACCGCAGATAAGGTTTTTGGTTGCATGGAATGAGATTATTGAAGCGTCAACATGATGCACAACCGACTTGTCACCAAGTGATGTGCCTATTGAATGAGCAGAGTCAGAAATGAGGGGAAGTTTATGTTCTTCGCAAATTTTATTGAGGGCATCGTAGTTGCAGGGATAGCCTGCTATATCAACTGCGATAATCGCCTTTGTGTTGATACGAATTTTACGGTAGACATCTTCTGGGTCAATGTTCAGGCTGTTTTGGTCAATATCGGCAAAGACAGGAGTTGCTCCGACAGCTAAGATTGCTTCGACAGTCGCAACAAAAGTGAATGGCGTTGTGATAACTTCGTCGCCATCGCCAATTCCCAATGCGATTAACACAAGCTGCATGCCATCGGTAGCAGAACTTACTGCGACCCCATAGGGAGAATCGGTGATTTCTAATATTTTCTCTTCGAATTGTGATGTCATCTTACCGGGTGATAGCCAACCTGATTGCAACACTTTTGTAACGTTTGAAATTGCTTGTTTTGAAATAACGATATCGTATAAAGGAATTTTTTTATGCATTTTTCTTCAAATGTTTTAAAAGTTGCTGTAATAGTTCTTTCTCTTTTAAAATATACAAACTTGAAATATAAATAACAACTAAAACGAGCCATGAACCAACTAGAGATAAAATAATTGTAAGGTAACTATTGTCTAACGAAAAGCAGACCAAATATGGTTTTACAAAATAAAGTAAACTTCCTGTAAGCAATCCGGCGACAAAGATACGAGATAAAGTTTGTATGAATTTTCTTTTGTCAGACATCTTGGTTTTTTTCATGATGAAAATAAGCATCGAGGTCGCAAAGAAAAGATGTGCTGTTGCGGTAGCAAGTGAAATACCTGCGTAGCCAAAAGCATTTGAAAACAGAGAATTCAGTGCAAATTTTAATGCAAAAGAAATCGCAACAAACAAAAGTACCGTTCTCCCCCATCCTCCTGAGTAGCACGCCCGCATCGATGTTGAAATGACAAATAACGACACAATCGAAAGAACAAAAGGTCGCAAAGTAGTCGCTGTCAACTCAACTGAGTGAGCATCAAAGACTCCTCGGTGAAATAGCAGATAAACGATTTCTTCGGCGTGTAGGAAAAAAAACAGGGCAATCGGCACCGCAATAAATACAGCCGACGTTAATGCTTTTTTATAAAGCGATTGAAACAGATGAAGCTGTTCGTTGCCCGCAGAATCTGAAAAAAGAGGAAAGACAACAGCACCGATTGCAAAGCCTATAATTGAATCGGGAAGTTGCACTATCACTTGGGAATAATTTAGAGCCGCTATAACGCCATCGCCAAACGATGGTGCGATGAACCTATCGAGCAGAAAGTATGAACGGTTAATCAGTTCGATAACAACTACAATTCCTGCAGTTTTAACAAGGCATTGGAATATTCGTTAATTATTTTTGGTGAGTAATTTTTAAACGGCTTGTATGAAATAATTTTTGATAGTAAGAAAATGTTCTGAAAAAACAGCCCTGCTAGAACTCCGATAATTATTGAGCCTACTGAGAATGTTTCGTATAAGAAATAAATTGAACTGATACAAAAGAGATTATAAACGATAAAGCCACCTGCCGGAAATGTGAATATTTTTTTCACATTCAAAAATGCTCGCATGAACGCTTCGCTCGTCCCTAAAAGAACCATCAGCGAGGTCAACCTGCTATACAAAACAAGTTGTGCGAATTTTTCATCAGAGAATTGCGACCCGTAAATTTTCATTATGTATGGAGCTGACGCAATGATGATGAACATAATTATAAAAGAAGAAAGCAGTATAAGATTCAATGGTGGATAGATTACCGTCCAGTTGGTTTTGTTTTCTTTGTTTTGTTGCTGACTTAAAAATGGAACAAAGAAATAAATCGAAGCAAAATTTATAACTCCATAGGCAAGTGCCGGGAGCATGACCGCAATCAAATAAATATCATAATCAGCCGAGGTGCCAAAGACGTTAGCAATCACCATCTCACGGACAAAACCAAGTAGACGCGAGAGAAGAATTATTATGGCAACTGAAAATATAGTTTTTGAAATTCGTTCAGACATTTATATTTTAATTCTCTTATATGTTATATGAAAAAAGGAGCCTTCGTTGTGAAGGCTCCTTGAGTAATCGTACTTTTGTTTTATGCAACAGCTTCAATAACCGCTTTGATAACAGTCTGCTGTTCTTCCGATGTCATTTCCGGATAGATAGGAATTGACAAGACAGAATCGGCAGCTTTGTTTGTTACCGCAAAGTCTTCTGCTTTATAACCTAAGTCTGCAAAACATTCTTGTGTATGAAATGGGACCGGATAATAAATATCAGAACCAATTTTTGCTTCTCTTAATTTGGCAACAACAGCATCTCTATCTGAGACAGCAATCGTATACTGATTGTAAATATGGAAATCAGAATAGTCCATTACTTTTGGCGTTGTTATTGCGGCGACATCGGCAAAGGCGTTGTCATATATTTTGGCATGTTCGATTCTTTTCTCTGACCATTTTTGCAGATGAGGCATTTTCACTAAAAGAATCGCAGCTTGTATAGATGCTAACCGAGAGTTAAAGCCAATAATTTTATGATAGTATTTTGGCTCGGCACCATGGTTACGCAAAATAGTTAGCAGGTCAAAATTTTCTTTGGTGTTGGTAGTTATGATACCACCATCGCCACCCGCTCCAAGGTTCTTGGATGGATAGAATGAGAAACAGCCATAGTCACCCATTGAACCGGCAGGTTTGCCTTTATATTTGGCACCTATTGCCTGGGCGGCGTCTTCGATAACTTTTAAATTATGCTTTTTAGCAATCTCAAGGATTGGGTCCATGTCGGCGACTTGTCCAAAGAGATGCACCGGGATAATTGCTTTTGTTTTTTCAGTGATAGCAGCTTCGATACATTTTGGATCAATGTTGTAGGAATCTTCTTCGATATCCACAAAGACCGGAGTTGCCCCTAATCGTGAGATAGTTCCCGCAGTCGCAAAGAATGAAAAATCAGTTGTGATTACTTCATCACCTGCTTTTACACCTGCGGCAAACAGAGCCAAAAGTAAGGCATCGGTACCGGATGCTACACCACGTGCGTGTGATGCACCTGAGAGTTCTGCTATTTGTTTTTCAAGTTCGGTCACTTCCGGTCCTAAGATAAACCAGCCGTGATCCAAAACGTTTAACACCGCCTTATCCATATCATTTTTTAGATATGCATACTGACGGGATAGATCTAATAGAGGTACTGACATTTTATTTTAATCCTTTATACATCATCCCAGCCCTGGTTTTCCAGAAGCTGTTCTTCGGGTACATCGCGTAAAACTTTGGCAGGCATTCCTGCTACGATTTTTTTGGATGGAACATCTCTTGACACTAAAGCACCGGCAGCAACTAAAGAATCTTCTTCAATAGTTTTGCCCGGAAGTATCGTTGCGTTCACTCCAATACGAGCACCTTTTTTTATTATAACACCTTTAAAATTTTCAAACCTATCTTTAGTTCTTCCGATATAATTGTCATTCGATGTTGCTACGCATGGGGCGACAAAAACTCTATCGGCTACATCGGAGTGAGCTGTGATATATACATTGGTCTCTAGTTTTACATAGCTTCCAATGTTACAGAAATTTTCAATAGCTACTCCACGACCGACAATAGTTTTTTTGCCTACATTAACATTTTCACGTACGGTTGAGAGATCAGCGACTAAAACTTTTTCACCGATATTGCAACCACGGTATATCACAACTGTTGTACCGATAATGCAATCGGACGCTATCGTACAAGGCGGGAGCTCGTCATCTTTGGTCACAGCCGAGTTGGCAGCTTTCATAGGACGTTTGCCTATAACAGTATTGTCGTCGATGCGAACATTGTCGCCGATAGTTGTATTGTCGTGGATAACGACATGATGCCCGATTTGGCAACCATTGCCGATAGTGACGTCTTCACCAATGACACAAAAATTACCAAGTTTGGCATCTGTGCCAATTTGTGCTGTCTCTGCTATGTAAGATGTGATCATATATAAATCCTTCGCTTAATTCTTATTATACTCACGTGTAGAAATCTTGTTCAATTATTTTTTCACTCCCGGTAGCCATCCAAAATAGGCTGAGAGAAAATGTATTGCTCTCTTATAATCATCCGGAGATTTTTCTTCGAGTTTTCTAAAGTACTCTAAAAGCACCGCAAGAAATATCGCAAAAAAGAAAGAGACTGTAACAGACCCTGCAACAATTAAGGTGCGTTTTGGACGGTTCTTTAATTCGGGAACCGTTGCTCTATCTAACACAGAAAGGGTCGGCATTTTTTCAAACTCTTTCATTCTGGTCTGTTCTCTTTGCTCAAGTAAAACCTGATAGAGTGCTTCGGATACTTTTACCCTGCTATACAGTTGTTCATACTTCCCTTTGAGTGATGGAATCGATGCCACCGGTAAAGAGAAAAATGAACTGTCAGAATTTGAATTCTCAAGAGTGTTGAGTTGTTTTTTTATAATCGTTTGTTGTCTTTGTAAATCAATAAGCTCAGCATTTTTGGCACCCAGAGTTATCTGGCTCATATCAACTTGCAGTTCAAGCTCAGCTAATTTTATTTTTAATTGTGCTGCTTGTTCTATAGCAAGTCTGGTCTGTTCATCAAAGTCAACCGTTTTGTATTTCATTTGGAATTCCTGGAGTTCAAAACGAGCAGAATCTAAATCGGTCAGAACAAGTTGCAGACGAGTTTCAACAAACTCTTTTGTCTGATTCATTCGGTCGGCGATAATTGCTTTATTGACATCATCTAAGGCATCAACTAAAGCGTTGGTAAGGTCGGCAGCAAGTTGCGGTACTTTATCTTCAATTGTCACCGAGAGTAGACCTTCTTCGGTAACTCGAATAACTGTATGATACATAAACGCATCATAGGTCTCTTCGTAGTTGCGAGTTTTATAATGTGCTTGTAGTTTAAATTCGTTGATAACTTTGTTCGTGACAGTTCGACTTTTAAGCATGCGAGCGTAAAGATCATTTGGAGTTGCAAGTATCGGAAGATTCAAACCACCGGTAATAGATATTGCTTCGGAGAATCGAGAAGAACCAACAAACGATGATGAAATATCTTTGGGTGGTAAAAGCAACGCTTCGGCTTTGTACCATTTTGGAAGAATGAAAGCTGCTGCGATAGAACCAACGGCAGCGACAAAAACGATTCCAAGAATCAAGCTGCGACGTTTGGCGAGGACTTCTAAAAATAGCCAGAAATTTGATGTTGGTTCTTGGTTCATTTAAGCTCCTCTTTTACCTGTACAATTATTTCGGCACCATCAGGAACCAATACACCGGTACTTACAAATATAGTTTTCTCAGAGATCGAATTAAATATTTGGATTTCATCCTGATTTGCAGTAGGTAGAAAACGACCGGATGATTTTATATAATACAAGACATCGGCACCTTTTACATATGGAAAATATCCAGGGTTCAAAACTGCTCCAGAAACTTTCACAAAACCAACTTCCCAAGGGACAAAGATAGAATCGTTCGCTTCGAGTTGTATCGACGAATGCTCTGTGTCCTGTAAAGGTATCGATATTGGATATCTTATTTCAGACTGTTCCCCGTGGTTATTAACTAATGGTTGACGAAAGACTGTTGTCAGTTCTTTGTTAGCAGATTCAGAATAGCCACCTGCAAGTGCGAGTAGTTCGTCTAATGATATAGGTTGCGAATATGTGTAGATACCTTGATTTGTTACGGCGCCAAAAATTTTCAGAAGATTATTATCATTTCGTAAACTTGATTTCACAATGATTATATCACCTGCTACGATTTCACTCGATTCAATTTTCTTATTGCCTCTGATAATCTGCACATCAGAAAGCGTTGCTGAGTTTTTAAATTTCCCGGCTAGTTGAATAAGTGTGGCAAGATTATCACCATCTTTTAATTCAATCTCGCGAGAGTTATTCACATCGCCAGTCAGATGGACAGTTTGGGAAGACTTGCTCGGAACCTCTAGTTTTGTGCCGGCATATAGATGTGGATTTGAATTCATATCACCGAGATAGTTGGCATTATCTAAATCTACATTGAGATAAGAATCATCAGCATAAAATTTAATATTTCTTGTTGTACCGTTTTCAGAGATTCCACCAGCTTTTTTTATAATATCTGAAACCCTGTCAGAGGTCATCCCTCGGTATACACCCGGGCGTCTTACCGCTCCATAAATTGCGATACTGACTTCTCTTGGTGATGTGATTGAAATCTCAATATTTTGAACATTATAAAGTGACTTTAATTTTTTAGCTAATTCTGTTTTGGCATAAGACAGAGTTTTACTTCGTAAATTTATCAAGCCGATAGTTGCATGTACTATCTTTACTTCAGGATCGATCTCAAGGGTTATTGACTTTATCTTGGAATTAATAAAAGTGACCAACAATTTGTCACCAGGACGAATTAAGTATGTCTCTGGATTTACGGGTGAATTAAACATCTTTGTCTCTTCTTCTGCCTGTATAAAAGTAGTGACAGAAAACAGAAGACATATACACAATATTAATATTCGTTTCATTGACTTCCTATCTTTTCTTATAGAGGAAAAGAATAGCAAAATGGAGTTACAAAGTCAATCTCAATTCGCGAGATATTTATCATCATTTTATCAAATGAGAATCAATCGAGACATATTCCCAGACTCATCCCCCTCTTCTTTTATGGAGATGAATCAAGTGAGTTCAGTAGAGATTTATTTTATAAGTTTTAATACAAAAATTGAATCATACGGCGGACTTGCATTATCATCAGTCACTTGTTTTGTTATCACGATTGTATCAGCAAAATTTATGAAATCAGCAACAAATGTTGCTCTCGGCAATGACAAGTTATCACAAGAACCATTTGGAAAAATAGTCGAATCAAATGAGACCTTTGCCGTACCAAAGTCTAACAAAGTACCACCATGATCACAAAAAGCAATCGAATCACGCCCGGTAATCAGTTCGTAAAAATCCATCCGATATGTTGTATTTTGAACGATGGAAAAACGAACAGAATCAAACAAGATAAAATTTTCGGTAAGCGTTAAATCTCTTGACATATATGTCCCGACAAATTCTTCATTTTCGGGACCAAGCTGGTCATTATCTTCTGTGCAACTGCTGAGAATAAATATAACACTTACGGTAAAAAATAAAATAAAACGCAGTTTATTTTGAAACATTGGCTTCACTCTCTTGTGAGTTGGCAGTTTTGTTTTCTTTATAGGCGACAGAGGCTTTTACAAAATCTCTAAATAACGGATGAGGGTTCGTTGGTCTTGATTTTAGTTCAGGATGATATTGCACTCCGACAAACCACGGATGATCTTTCACCTCGACAATTTCAACAAGCCGTTCATCAGGAGAAACACCTGCCATTGTCAAGCCGTTATCAGCTAACATCTCTCTGTAGGTATTATTCAATTCGTAACGATGACGATGTCTTTCGGATACAGAATTGCATCCATATGCTTCTTCAGATTTTGTACCTTTTTCAATTTTACATGGATAAGCACCAAGACGCATAGTACCGCCTAAATCAGTGACACCTTCTTGGTCAGCCATCAGGTGAATGACCGGATGTTTTAAGTCACGATAGAATTCAAATGAATGCGCATCTTCAAGCCCACAGACATTTCGAGCATATTCAATAACGGCACATTGCATACCAAGACAGATTCCTAAAAATGGGATATTGTTCTCACGCACAAATCGGATAGCTTCAATTTTTCCTTCTACCCCACGCTCGCCAAATCCGCCCGGAATAAGCAAACCGTCAACATCGTGTAAGAATTTCTCGGCACCATGTTTTTTGATATCTTCTGAACTGACCCAGATAAGATCAACTTCCGCTATAGAAGTAACCCCGGCATGCACAAATGATTCGATAATAGATTTATAGGCATCTTTTAAATTTACATATTTACCACAGATACCAATTTTAATATGTTTTTGCGGATTGATAATTGTCTCGACCATTTTTTCCCATTCAGCAATATCAGGCTCAGGAAGATCCCATCCAAAATGCTCACATACAATTTTATCAGTATCTTGAGCATGTAAATTAAGAGGGACACCATAGATAGTGGAAACATCTTCGGCAGTAATAACTGCTTTCATAGGCACCGAACAGAATAGTGAAATTTTCTTACGCATGTCATCATCGATAGATTTAGCTGAACGACATAAAAGCATATCAGGTTGAATACCGATTCCACGAAGTTCTTTTACCGAATGCTGAGTAGGTTTTGTTTTTAATTCTCCTGCAGTGCGAATATATGGGACGAGGGTCACATGGATATACATCACGTTATTACGACCTTCTTCAAGACCCATCTGACGGATAGCTTCCAGGAATGGTAACGACTCAATATCACCAACAGTACCACCGATTTCAACGATAGTTACATCGGGTGGATTTTCTGATTTTTCAAAATGCTTGATTCGGTTTTTTATCTCTTCTGTAATATGCGGAATAACCTGAACAGTTGCACCTAAGTAGTCACCACGACGTTCTCGAGTTATAACAGTGTTATATACCTGACCGGTTGTTAAATTATGCTCTTTGGTAAGAATCGAATTTAAGAAACGTTCATAATGTCCTAAGTCCAAATCCGTTTCAGAACCATCATCGGTAACATAAACTTCGCCATGTTGGAAAGGATTCATAGTACCCGGGTCAACATTGATATACGGGTCACATTTGATATTTACTACTGAGAGACCTCTGCTTTTGAGCAAGAGACCGATTGATGATGCTGAGATTCCTTTGCCAAGCGATGAAACTACTCCACCGGTTACAAAGATATATTTTGTCTGTTTAGCCATGGTACACCTATCTATATTTATTTTCTATTTTTTTCATTTCTGCAAGAGTATCAATCGAAAATGGTTTCATCTTCGTTTTGAAAACCCTAATTTTTTCCGAATTTTCTAAAATCCGTAACTGCTCAAGTGACTCTATTTTTTCAAGTGATGATTGTTTCCAACCAGCAAACTTAAGAAGTCCTGCCCGCCTATAAAGATATATACCTATATGATGATAAAATGTAAACTGACTTGCCAAATTTTTCTGAGAAGAATTTTGAACAAACGGTATCACACTTCTTGAGAACAATATCGCATTGTTGTTTTTATCCAAAACTATTTTCACATTGTTCGGGTCTTTTAGTTCAGAGTCAGATTCTATCTTATTAGCAAGTGTCGCAAATTTGATTTTTTTATCATCTTTAAATTTTCTAATAACATTATCAACCAAGCTCACTTTGAGACCAAAATTATCACCCTGAATATTTAGAATAATATCACCGCCAATTTTTCGGACAACTTCGGCAGCTCGATCGGAACCTGTTTTATGCTTTGATGATGTTTTGAAAGTTTCGGCACCAAATTGAGAAGCGGCATTGATAATTTCTTTATCAGATGTTGCTATAATCAAATTATCAATCTCTTTAGATTTTGACAATTCATGATACAAATGAGCTATCAGTGGTTTTCCTAAAAAAGGATGAAGCACTTTTCTTGGAAACCGTTTGGAATCAAGACGAGCCGGAATAATTGCTATTACTTTCATCTGACTCTCATTTCAGGAAATAACCTAATTATAGGCTGTATTGATAGATAATTTGATTTAATTGAGCTTGAATGGTAGAGCCAATTCATCGGAAGAAAAGTAGCTAGTTTTTGCGTATATTTACGACTTCCTATCGGCATAGGCAATGATACGGAGAAGTTCACATCGAGTCAAGTGAAAAGAGATATTGCTAACAAGCTATATCACAACGCTTTAATAAATGAGAGTGAAATTATTATAGGAAAGTTCCAACATCTTCTTTCCATTTGCAGAAAATTGTTGTATATTAAAGCATGAAAATGGCATGTTACAATGCGTAACTACATAAATAGTATAATCTTAGGGATGGGATAAGGCTTTATGAATAAAAAAGTAATTATCGCCGCCAACAATATGATTTTCACGTCTAAGATCATGACTCTCTTAGACGGCATGGATGCTGAAGGAATCAAAGCTATCCGATCAGATGATATTTTTACAAAGGCTCAGGAAATTAAACCTGACCTTATTATTATTGATCTTAATTTGAATGGCATTGAAGCTCCATCGCTCATAAACAAGTTACGCTCATACGGCGCAACTAGATCAATTCCGATTGTTTGTTATTCTCCGCAGATTTTAAAAGAGCAGATGAAAGCTGCCAAAACAGCCGGGGCAACCGAGGTTCTTCCAAACTCGAAAATGACTTCTCGGATGAACACAATATTGAGTAAATATATTGAGAATTGATTCTTCAAAAATTTAGATGTAAAAAACCGAATACCTAAAAGTATTCGGTTTTTTTTGGTTGAGATGTATAACATTTAATAAATTTCTTACGATACTCCTTATATAGTGGTTGACTTCGGTCAACTCAAAAGTATATTTTACACAATAACAATAAAATTGAGGTTCATTTGAAAAAGACAATAATTTTACTCGTACTTTCTCTACTGACAGTCTCTACGATTTTTGCAGACAGTGAAGAATCAATCAATTCTATCCGAAAACATCAACTTGGCCTCAGATTAGGTACCTGGAGTAATAGCGGAGCATCACACGCAACATTGATCCCAATCACTGAAACCGACACACTCAGAACATCGATTAATGATGTTAATTTCTATCTCGAGGGTTTTTACGCCTACAATATATATGCTTCCATGTTTACAGAAATCTCTTTTGGAATAGTCAATCGTGGTGATATTCAGTCAAGCTTAGATGGTATTTTTGAGTTAAGCAATGTTATGCTCAATCCATTATTAATTCAGCTTAAATTTTTCCCGCTTCTTTCATCAAACAGTAAATTCCAACCATTTATCGGAGCAGGTGGCGGATTCTATTTTGGCAAACAGGATATTCAGTTTTCAAATGATTACTATGTGCAGTACAGAAATAGCGATAGCGAGACAGATTTAAACTACACTTTCTCCGGCGGATTTGATTGGGCGATCCGAGATAATTTTGCTATTGAACTGCAAGGAAAATATATGCCGATAACATTTTCTGATTATTTTATTGGTGAAAAAGATTACTCGGCGACAACAATCACAATTGGATTTAAATTTAAACTTAATAAAATAAATAACAAGAAATAAGAATATTTCGGAGGAAATATGAAAGTAGGAATTAACGGATTTGGTCGGATTGGGAGACTCATTTTTAGAGCCGCTCAAAATAAGGATATTGAAATTGTAGGCATCAACGATTTAACTGATGCAAACACACTCGCGTATTTATTAAAGTATGATTCGGTTCATGGGAAGTACCCCGGTGATGTCTCACACGAAGGAAACAACCTTATAGTAGATGGTAAGAAGATCCCTATCACTGCTGAAAAGGATCTTGCCAATCTTCCTTGGGGAAAATTAGGTGTTGAAATTGTTATGGAATGCACCGGCATTTTCAAAACAAAAACTTCCGCTGGTGCCCATATTAAAGCAGGTGCGAAAAAAGTTATTATCTCTGCACCTGCCAAAGAGCATGATGGCACTTTTATCCCGGGTATCAACTGTAACGATTATGATAAAGATAAACATGATGTGATCTCTATCGGTTCCTGTACCACCAACTGTTTAGCACCTGTTGCTAAAGTTTTGATGGATAACTGGGGAATTGAAAAAGGATTCATGACTACGATTCATGCCTATACATCGGATCAACGTCTGCTTGATGCACCGCATTCTGATTTGCGTCGGGCTCGTTCGGCTGCACTCTCGATGATTCCGACAACTACCGGTGCTGCTAAAGCTATCGCCGAAGTTATCCCTGCCCTAAAAGGTAAGATGGATGGTTGTGCTATTCGTGTTCCTACCCCGGACGGTTCTATTGTCGATTTGGCTGTGATTCTTGAGAAAGAAGCTACTGTCGATGAAATCAACGCTGCTGTTAAAGCTGCTGCAACATCTGGTTCGCTTTCCAACACATTGGAATATTGTGATGACCCTATTGTTTCTATTGATATTGTTGGTAATACTCATGGGTCGATTTTTGATTCAGGTATGACCGCAACACAGGGGA
The DNA here is from genome assembly GCA_024278935.1 of Candidatus Zixiibacteriota bacterium. Taxonomy (GTDB): domain Bacteria; phylum Zixibacteria; class MSB-5A5; order GN15; family FEB-12; genus QQUK01. Next base: position 194,191 of record JAJRSF010000038.1, on the reverse strand, counting down.
AATTTGTAAAAGTGTTTATGTGGTATGACAATGAATACGGTTTCTCCAATCGTATGATTGACATGGCAGAGATGATGCTATAGAAGTTACAAAATGTCATTCCCAACTTGATTGGGAATCCAGATATAATTGTAGGGCAGAATCTTTATAGATTCTGCCCTTTTTTATATTGCAATTTCATACTTTAAAAGTTTAATATAATTACAAATTTATATTGGAGAGAAGATGAAACCCCTTTTAATTATTTGTATCTTAATATCCTTGAGTGGTTGTGTAAAATACCACACAAGAGCATTTCAAACTAAACCAAAATATGAAGTAAAATATGTAGATAAATACTACTGTTACATTAAAAGATTTGCAGCATATGAAGGTCGTTATTGTGAAGGTGTTTTCTCTAAATGTGACGAATTAAAAGATGATTCCGTTTTTAATATAACTTTTCAAATTTTTGACACTTCCAAATATAACCTCCCTATACGTTGGTGGGATAACATAGCTTTGAAGGATAGTCTTACTCAAAGCTTTAAAAGAGGGATTTATGAAAACTTCAAGATAGATTCTCTCTTATTATATCTTCTTCCTCAGAATAATATTAAAACTTTAACCTTACAACAAAGCACATTTTCACCGTATTATTCAGAAAACTTCTTTGGAGATATACTAATTCCATTAGACGTAAAAAATATTCGAGCCGTTATATACTTCACAAACACTAACAAGAAGACTGATTCGTTAGCTTATTTATTGAACAGAAACGAAAAACATAGATGGGGAATGTATATTGGTATATAACATCTCTTGTACTCCTAGCTTCGTAAGACGGAACCCTTTAGTGGTTCTGCCCTACAATGTATTCGCCCCCTAAACACAACCATATTCACCCACTTCCCCTCAAATCTTACATATTGACTTTCCGCATAATGTTTGCCTTATTAAATGGCTGATAATTATAGCTGTTTATAATTACTTTTAAGGATAATATATGCAAAAAGTTACTGTTGATAATATCAATTTTAGGTCTCGCAAAGTTCTCGTTCGAGTTGACTTCAATGTCCCCCTTGACGACAACCAAACAATTACTGACGACCGAAGAATAAGTGCTGCTGTCCCGACTATCACAAAGATTCTAAGCGATGGCGGAATCGTCATAGCATGTTCGCACCTTGGACGACCTAAAGGGAAACATGTTGCCGAACTATCACTTCGCCCTTGTGCCGAAAGACTCGCACAACTACTCGGACAAAAAGTACACTTCGCCGATGACTGTGTCGGACCTGAAGCATCAAACAAAATTGACAACTTACAAGATGGCGAAGTTATACTACTTGAGAACTTACGGTTCCACAAAGAGGAAACCGACAACGATTCCGAATTCGCTCAAAAGCTTGCATCGCTTGCGGACATTTTTGTCAACGATGCTTTCGGAACGGCTCACCGAGCCCACGCATCAACAGAAGGTGTCACAAAATTTTTCAATCAATCAGGCGCCGGATATTTAATTCAGAAAGAACTCGAATTTATCGGTACTGCCCTTGCCTCTCCCCGTCGTCCTTTTGCGGCAATTTTAGGCGGAGCAAAAATCTCCGGCAAGATTGATGTTATCAAAAATCTTATAGACAAAGTCGACATGCTTTTCATCGGAGGTGGTATGGTTTTCACCTTTGCAAAAGCAATGGGATATAAAATCGGCAATTCACTTTTAGAAGAAGATAAAGTTGCACTCGCAAAAGAGATTATTGAAAAAGTAAAAAAATCAGATGTGAAACTTTTCTTCCCATCCGATGCCGTGGTTGCATCTGAGATTTCAGACAACGCCAAAACCGAGATTGTCGACATCGACAAAATCCCTGATGGAAAAATGGGACTCGACATAGGACCTGCATCGATAGCTCTTTTCAAAGAAGCATTGCAAGAAGCACAGACAGTTGTATGGAACGGTCCGATGGGTGTCTTTGAATCAAAACCATTTGCCGAGGGTACCAACGCAATAGCACAACTTCTTGCTGACCTGACTGCCAAAGGTGCTACAACAATTGTTGGCGGTGGTGATTCTGCTGCGGCTGTTTCAAAAATCGGACTCGACGACAAACTTTCCCATATTTCAACCGGCGGTGGTGCATCGCTTGAGTTTATGGAAGGAAAGATTTTACCCGGAATTGATGCTTTAACTGATAATAATAAAGCGGGAGTAGCAGGATGAGAAAACAGTTAATTGCCGGTAATTGGAAAATGAACGGCACAATAGAAGAGACAAAAACTCTTATTGATGGGCTTCTGGCAGGCTCATATGATGACAATATCGCAGATATGGTCATCTGCCCGCCATTTACGGCCTTAACAACGGCTGGTAAAATGCTCCAAGAGAGCAAGATAGCTGTTGGAGCTCAAGATATGTCGGTACATAGTAATGGTGCTTATACGGCTGAAATCTCCTCAGGGATGCTCTTGACAGTTGGCGTATCTTTTGTTATACTGGGACACTCTGAACGGAGGCAATATCATGCTGAAACTAATCAGCTTGTAAATGCCAAAGCGAAGGTTGCAATAGACGCTGGTTTGACCCCGATTATCTGTGTTGGTGAAACACTTGAAGATAGAGAATCAGGTAATACTGAGACAGTTATTGGCCAACAAATCGACGGTACGCTTTCTGAGTTTTCTGCCGATTTACTAAGTAAATCGGTTATTGCGTATGAGCCGGTTTGGGCTATAGGAACGGGCAAAACAGCACCTCCTGAAATGGCTCAGGAGGTTCATCGGTTTATTCGAGACCGCATTGCGGGTATCGATAAAAATGCCGCTGAAAAAATTCAGATTCTCTACGGAGGTTCTGTAAAGCCGGATAATGCGAAAAGTTTGTTATCGCAACCAGACATTGATGGTGCCTTAGTTGGTGGTGCTGCTTTGAAGGCCGATGACTTTTTGAAGATAATTAATTCGTTGTAAACGGAGGTTTATATTGTTTAACGTTTGGGTAGCCTTTCATGTAATAGTTTCTATCGGACTTATTTTAGTCGTATTGATGCAATCAAGTAAAGGTGAAGGTTTAGCTGGTTCTGCTTTTGGTGGCGGCGGTGGCGGTGGTGGTCTCGGTGGCGCTGTATTTGGCGGACGCGGAGCTGCATCATTTTTATCTAGAGCTACAACGGTTTTAGCTATTGTGTTTATGTTAAATTGTATCGCACTGGCTTATATGTCTGCCGGTACAAAAGCAGGTGTTACTGCCGTGAATTCTGACGGTACACCATCATCTGTAGTTACAAAACTCGCTGGCGAAGAAAAAACCAGAGCACTACAACAGCAGCAACAACAACAGCAACAGCAGATACCTGATTCAGCATTGCAAATCAATGTGATTCCGGGCGAAGCTGCTCCTGATAGCAACTAAGAGTTCTACAACTTCTTTGCGGGAGTGGTGGAACTGGTAGACACGCTAGCTTGAGGGGTTAGTGCCTTAGGGTATGCGGGTTCAAGTCCCGCCTTCCGCATATAAAAAATTATAGCCTTGAACGTAATAGTTCGAGGCTTTTTTCGTTTAGAATAAAATCGCTTACTTTTTTATCTGCTCTGAATTATATTGGACATACAGATCAAATTAGAAAAAATCTATATAAGAAAAGGGTCTAAAATAACATGAGTCAGAAATTAACTGCTCAGGAAATTTTAAGTAATAGAACTATTAAATTCAGAAAATCTCTATTGATTTTATCTTCTCTGATTCTAATCATTCACTATTCAGGGATATCATTAAGTAAAGAGATCACATTTTTGGGGGCAACTTTTACTATTTCAGATTATAATAAATTACAAATTGTTATAAGAATTATACTCTCTTACTTTTTTATTTCATTTATTACTAACGTTGTTTTAGATTTCATTAAAGTTTATAACGATTTTTATATTAGTACTAAAACTGAATCAGTTATAACTAGTCTTAAAATGTTATTTGATATCATACTACCTATTATCATTTATATATTCGCATTTATTTATATTCCAGAAAACTTTATTAGTCCTTAGCAACCAAGTAGGTCGAAACCCCTGCGGTTTCGACAATCTCACTTCTATCTGAATAGCAATACGCCCTTGGGGGCCTGACAGCTTGTTGTGGGTAATGTAATGAATGTCAGGTCTTTCCGAGACCTGACATTCATTACATTACCCACAAACCGAATATAACCACAAAAAACTCTGAACTGGGCTGTTCAGAGTTTTTAGTAAAAGGAGATGACGTACGGAATAATCTGCCTGACCCCGTACGCCACGTTTAAAACATGAAACCTATAAACTACTCTTATAAAATATTCAAATTTATTTCATATAAAGTAATCAGCATATGAAAAGTTTCTATTCAGCTAAGGCAGTCTCTTGGCTTTCTTCCATAATATCATTGGCAGTTTTAAATCTACCAACGATGACTTGCAAGCCTTCTGCATTTCTGCTTAGTTGTTCAGCAGCAGCAGCAGCTTGGTCGGCACCAACAGCAGATTCTTTTGAAATAGATGCAACTTGCTCAATGTTTTTTGATATTTCTTCAGCAGCGACAGATTGCTCTTCGGTTGCAGTTGCTATTTGCTGAATCATATCCATGACTTTTCCGGAACCATCTACAACAGCATTCAAACTATCCCCTGCTTTATCTGCCAACTCTCTCCCTGCGTTTACTTCTGTAGTACCAGCCTCCATAGACGAAACAGCATCTTGCGTACCTTGTTGAATACCTTTAATCATAGTGGTAATCTCGCCTGTTGCTTTGCCGGTTCGTTCAGCAAGTTTACGTACTTCATCAGCGACAACAGCAAAGCCACGACCCTGTTCACCTGCTCTCGCTGCTTCGATTGCAGCATTTAGTGCGAGTAGATTTGTTTGGTCAGCAATATCATCGATGACTGAAATAATTTCACCGATTTGTTCTGCTGATGATGCTAGTTTTTGAATACCTTCAGATGATTCTTTTACGACTTTTGAGATTCTATTCATTCCTTCAATAGTTTCGCTCACAATTTGACCACCGTCAGAAGCAGATTCTGATGCATCCCTTGAACCATTAGAAGCTTCGGTTGCATTTCTTGATGACTCAACAATTGTTGCTGTCATCTCTTCCATAGCTACAGTAATTTGAGCGATTTGTTCATCTTGATTCTGAGAGACTCTTGAAGGTTGTTCCGCAGCCGATGCAACTTCAGTTGCGGCAGATGCAAGTTGTGTTGCATTTTCAGAAAGATGCATGACCATTGTATTTAGGCTATTACTCATTTTGATTGTAGATTTAGCAATCATACTTTTTGTTTCCAATGATTTTTCGATTGATTTTACAAGTACTCCAATTTCATCGGTTGAGTCTAGACCTATTTTCTCAATTTCTTGTTCTTCGAATTTGACCGTCAAGTCATTGTTGGCAATCGCCTCTAAGACATCTCCAACTTTTTCAAATTCATCATTCATTATACTTGTAGCATTGACAACTTTATTCAATGGATTTGTTATTCCTCGAGTTATTCCCCAGGCAGCTCCGAGTCCTAAAAATATCGCTAACAAAGTTAATACGACCATTACAGATGTTGAAGAATTAATTAAGCTATTAGTTTAGGTAGTAGCATTTTTTGATTCGGCAGCAAAATAATCTGTTAACTCATTTAAAGTTTTTTGAGTTTCTAACACAGCTGCTTTTGTTTCATTTTCATAAATTTTCAATGCTTTCTTCTGTTTATTACTTGTTTCTTTAACCCATGCAAATGTTTTAGTATAACTATTATTTAGTGATGCCAAAGTTGTTAATATCTTATTATTATAGATATCTTCTGCTTTTTGCCAATTACCGGCTTTCTCAGCTTCTACCAATGCGGCAGCATAATTATGTAAATTTGCGTGAGGTTCTTCCCATTCTTTCATAAGATTACCAAATTCTGGGTTTTTGGCAGTATAACTATAATACCATTTTCCAAAGGCACATTTATGCGGATTGATTCCACCATCAAAAACAGTTTTTGACATTATTGAATTGGCAACATCTTTGATCCAATTTAAATGATCGACCCATTTATCAGTGAGTAAAATTTGGATTTCAGTATCAAATGCTTCATATGTCTTGTCGATTTCTATAGCTGATGCATGTAACTTATGGTGAGGCTCTTCCATCTTTGCAAGAATTGTAGCTAGTTAGGACTATTTACTGCCATTGCTTTTGTTTCTTCGGAATACAGCCATTTCCCAAGCCCGCATTTATGGTCATCTGTCTCAACAGTAACTTCTGTTACGTGATCATCTAAAAACAAGTTAGATAAACTTGTTATCCATTTCAGGTGATCGACTTCCTTTGCAATGGCAAAAGCTTGATTACCACATGTATCCTGTGCATATTCTGTTTGAATTTGAATATCTGAAAAACTCTTGTAATTGAATGCTCCAACTACAATGAACAATACTAATACTAGTGAGAATCCAATATACAATTTCTTAGCAATTTTAAAATTTTTCCAACTCATAATTTTACCCCTTAGTTATTAAATAAGTTACTCTCTTATTTTCCCGAAAGTGCTTTACATTCTTTATCACTTTCATAAGCTAATTCGGTACATAAATAAAAACCAAGAGAGACTATAAGAGTACATGTAAGGGCTATCCGATATGACCCTTTTTAAAACTCTATATTTTCTACAATTATATTGATTTATATATGTTTAAAATTGGTTTCGGTGTCTAAAATGAAAGTTTTGAGGAACTAAATAGTTTTGAGGAATGATGATAAGTTAATTTTTTTGCCGTCGATATGTAGTTTTTTTCTAATACTTTTTCGTTGGTTCCGAACTGTTTCTTGTGATATCTGTAGATTTATAGCAATCTCTTTTGATGTTAACCCATCTTTCACAAATTGACAAATTTCAATCTCTCTAGGAGAAAGTTTTGCATATAGATTTTCAAGTTCTCCAATAAATGGAGATGTTATTTCAAGAAGGTTCTCTTTAAGAAAAGTTAATTGGCTTACTTGTTTTTTATTGGCTCTTTTCTCAATATCATTTACTATAGGCAATATGACTCGTTTGACATGAGATTGCACATGTAACATAATTTCAGTTTTTTCTAATTCAATTCTATTTAAGATTTCTTTGAGAGCAATATTTGATTCTTTCAAAGCTTTTTCAGTAAGTTTTCTTTCTGTTATATCAAAGATAGAAACTAAAGCACCAATGATTTTTCCATCTACTATGAAAGGTGATGACCAGCATTCTGTCGGGAATTGGCTTCCATCGGCTTTCCACATAATTTCATTTTCTAAATGAACTTTTTTACCATTTGTAATAACTTTACATATAGGGCATTGGTCTTTATAGAGTTTATTTCCATTTTGATTCGAGTGATGAATAAGAGAATGTATTTCTTTGCCAAGTAATTTTGAGGCATCGGAGTATTTGAACAAATCAAGAAATGCTTTGTTTACATATACACAACGCCCTTTCAAGTCAATTATGAATTTCCCTTCAACAGTAAAGTCCAGTAAATCATAAAAATTTGATGTACTATTGAACGTAGTCTTCAATTCCTTATAGCTTTTGAATGGCTCAGTTTTACCGGACGACATTACATTTCTTTCTTCTATAGAGTAAGCATAACATAATAATTGCCATACACACTATATTGATAGTTTAGTCTATTATCAACATCTTTTTAAGAATTTTCCACATCATCCACTTAATGAACACTATGAACGCTTTTTATTGGTAGTCTCTGTTGTACTTTTATAGTGTATGAGTTAAATAGACCTTCCGCATTCTTTTGAATCAATAAATACATGCAAAAATATTTTATACTTATTTTTGAAATTTCTATTATATTGTCGCTATACACAAAACTACATTATGAAAAAAACAGAACTTATAATAATATTACTCATCTCCATAATCATCATTGGAGTTCGAGTATACAAGATTGATGCTGACCCTCCTCAAGGATTATCTATATCATCTGATGTATATACCGATCCTCCTAATCTAACATTGCATGCGAAGCAAAAGATCAACAATGACGGACATAGTTCTATAGATGAGAGTAAATATACATTATTTATTAATTCTTCAATTACCATGCTTGCCCAGACAATCTTTTCCATCTCAAATGTTTCCCTTGCTTCTTCTAATGTAGTAGGATTAATCTTTTCTCTTGGTGCCCTTTTCTATTTTTTCTCATAACAGAAAAAGCAGCAGGAAGATTCGCCGCGATACTCTATCTTGGTATAATAGGATTAAATTATAATCAACTTTTTTATGGTCGTCTTGCATTTCAAGAACACTCAATGGCATTTTGGGGGTTCTTGGCAATAGTCATCCTCATTTATTCAGAAAATAAAATTTTAGCATTAGCAGCAGGAATTGCATTAGGCTGTAGTATCTTCTTTGGAAAATTAATAGGTGTTGTTTTTATTGTACCTTTTGCAATGTACTTTTTGTATGAAATATATTTTCAAAACAAAAGCTCATCTAAAGTAAAAGGAATTTATTTTCTTTCGGGGCTATTGCTTCTAACAGCTTTATGGGGATTTTTTGTATATCTACCGATGCAGTCTCATGTTGATTCATATATTAGCGAGCAAGTATATAATAACCATGGTATGCCTCAAGCATTTCTCTCCGTTAGCAATTTTATTAACATGTATCTCGCTTTTGGTCATAAATCGCATTTAATCGCACGTATGTTCATTGTTTGCCTGTTAGCATCTTTTTATTTTATTGCTATTGGGTATAACATCTTTCCATTTAACAAGAAAAATCAGGAAAAACTTAAGATCGAAAGTGTTGATATATTTATTGTCACTCTTATAATTGCTTTTTACATGTTCTTAATGCTCTGGACATATGGTCCTTTAAGATACCAGTTAGTTTTAATTTATCCGGCTTGTGCATCAGCTGCGATTTTTATCTCTTACATTTGGAATAGAAAAAAAATATTTAATACGAAAAACATTACCTACAAATTATTACATCTTATAATTCCAATTTCTATATTGTATTGTTCATATTTTGTCTTTGAATTTAATGAGACTATTTTTGCTCAGTCTACTTTTAACATGAAGCAATTGTTTAAATTCAGTGGGATGGCATTAGTTGCGTTACTTTATATTTTCGTAATAAATATATGGAAAAATTGGCATTCTAAGGCGAAAAGAAAGATATCAAAGAATTTTCTTATACTATCTATAGTTTTAATAACAGGTATAAATATTTACAGATATTATGACTGGACAGTTCGACCAACTTATTCTGTTATAGACAATAGCTATGACTTAACAAGTTTATTGAGTGAAAATGCTTTACTCTCCGGTTCTTATGCCTCCACCTTAACCATTGAAACAAAATATAATTCAATAATTCATATGTTTGGTGTAAGTAACCCTGACCCTAATTTTTTCAAACGGAATCCTGTTACACATCTTTTAATAGATAGAGGCAATGAACAACGTGCTCGTAAAGATTATCCGGCAATCATGAAAAAGGCTGCAATACTTACAACCTACTATATAGGAGCAACATCTGTAAACTTATATCGAGTCGCCGGGCATACCGGCAACTCCATTGCTGATAGTTATCAATTATCTACATATGAAAAATTTGCTTTAGAATTTGATAGCGTTTCTGATTCCTTATTTCAAGAATTAGCTACAGAGTATTTCAATGCATATCCTAGCAACTTATCCGGTAATATTTTAATAGCAAGACACGCGATGAGAAATAAGAATGTTCAGAAATTTGAATCATCTTTTTTGAAAGCAATAGAATTCTCTCCAACAAACTATACACAAATGGCTCTCTTGGCTCGATTTTATATGGATCGTTATCAAAAGTCTCATAATCTCAAAGACAAAAACAACGCCTTAGAACTCTATAATAAAGCATTGAGATATTTTCCTCAATCTGTTCGCTTAAACAAAGAGAAAAAGGAATTACTAAACATAAAGTAAACTTGATTAGATTTAAAAAACCGGTAAGTGAGAACCTACCGGCATTGATATTTATATTTATTCTAAAAGAACCTATGGGCAAAGTGGCGGTGCTGTTCCACTCGTAAAGACAAAGTCTACAAGAACAACTAAATCGGAGATATCAATATTTTCACCAACATCACCATCGACATTTGCTTCAGTCGGACAAACCGGAGCAATACCTCCTGTAAAGATAAAGTCTACCAACATTACGAGGTCAGAAATATCTACTGCATCATTTGTATCGCCGTCAACATTTCCACGACCCCATACGCAGCATCCATCACATAAATCTCCAAGCCCATCTGAATCGGTATCTACTTGTGCAGAGTTAGGTACTGTTGGACAATTGTCGCAACCATCAGGTACGCCATCGGCATCTAAGTCAGCGTAGTCATTAAAACCTTCGCACGCATCGCAAGCATCCGCAACGCCATCACCATCTGAATCTACACCACCACCACAAATAGTGAAGCAATGAGGACCATCCCATTCAGGGAAAGCCACAATACGGCTATCATAACTCCATTTCCAATCATACTGAGGATAAGAGACAGAATCAAGACAAATAGTTTTGCCTACATCAACTATATCAATAGGACCGATAGTGATTGTATATGCAATTTCATTGAATCCATCTGGTACTCCTGTACCAAAAAGATTAAATCCGCCAAAAGCAACAGTATCAACACCAGAACCGGTAGGACCTGAACCGGGATAAGAAATAAATCGACCACCACTTAACTCAACAGAAGAAATTGCATCCGTAGAATCGCCAACCGTTGTAGTCCAGCTTGCACCATCAGGAGATGAAATAGTAAAACCAGAAGTAAACCCTATCATTCTCATGCCAAAATTATTATTAAAGCGAAGATAAAATGTAATCTCCTGGTTTGTTGGAAGCCCATTAATAGAATTGGGACCGTCAACTATATCTAAAGAAATAGATTGCGCAACAGAAACTTGAGAAGCTAGAACAGAGATGAACAAAGATAAGATAGAGTACTTAATAAGAACTTTAATTTGAGTAGAACGAAATTTTGCTAAAACCCTTTTCACGCAATCCTCCAGATGAAATAAGATGTTTACCTAATATTGATTCTAATATAATAAATAGTATCTTTTTGTCAATGTTATACCAGAGAAATGAAGTTTGATTAAAAATATTGTTTATATCAATTCGTAAAAAAATACCGGTAAGTGAAAACCTACCGGCATTGATATTAATATTTATTCTAAAAGAATCTATGGACATGCTGGAGGTGGTGTTCCACCGGTAAAGATAAAGTCTACCAGGTAAACTAAATCAGATATGTCAATATTTTCACCAACATCACCTTCGACATTTGCCTCAGCTGGACAATCAGGAGATACTCCACCGGTAAAGATAAAGTCTACTAAGAAAACTAAATCTGAAATATCTACATTATCACCCGGATCATCTTCAACATTTCCGCGGATACCAACACAACAGCAAGCATCGCCGATACCATCTAAATCAGTATCTTCCTGCCCTGCGTTTGGAGTTAACGGACAGTTGTCAACAGTACAAGTATTGGCAGTAAAGCCCGGGTCGCCAAATCCATCACCATCTGTATCGGTACAGTCATCACAGGCATCACCAATTCCGTCACCATCGGCATCTTCCTGCCCTGCGTTTGCAACGGTCAGACAGTTGTCGATATCATCAGAGACACCGTCACCATCGGTATCAAGCACTAATCCGGTAGAAGCGTAATGTAGAAAGATTGTAGTGTCAGGTGCTATAGATAGGTTCGTATATTCCCAAACGATATTAGTACCACCATTGGTAATATCAACAGATCGGTATTCAGGAACTACAGCATCGGTCGGCAGGTTCACATAGGTCTCTGCCCCCCAAGTAGCACCGTTATCACTCGTAACGATTTGAATAAGAGTGTCGCCACGATGGAACGAACAGACAAACGAAGCGCCTGATACATGTGCAATTTGTGGATAACGATCATCATCGGATGAAGCAACAACAACAGATGTAGCCAGAGAGTTTAAATCGGAACCTGTTGTAGTCCATGCGACGATATCTCTACTTGAGCTTATGTTTTGATCCCAGTATTCAGTTACGATAATAACATTTCCATCATGGGCAGCTACAGAAGGAAATTGTACATGTTCTAAGTCAAGTCCATATGTATACGTAAAACCATTTGATGATGGACCCGGATCAGCCAAAAGAGAATCGTACCAATCCTGACGAACAAAAAGTTCCCATGTATTTGTAGCTGGGTCGAGTCTGTCATAGACTGAATATAAGAATCTTTCTGTTTTATCAATTGTATTATCGGTAGTAGCACACCCATCGAGACTGCTAAACCAACTGACAGTAGCGTTACCTGCGTCAGATGTTGGATAAGAAATATGCGGTGCGTCTATCATTGCAGGAGTTGTATAAGTTGTACTCGCTATCCATGAAATAGCTCCCCATTGCCAGTCGGCTAATTGATTATCACAGGCTATCGATGCCATAGTAGCATCATGCCATCCTAGTGAAGACCAATCCCAAGATGATTGCCCCCATGATTCAGTATTAATCGGATGCATAAGTCTGGTAAGATACACACGACCGCCATTACTTTCAGTAACCGGTCCTACAACCGTACCATAAAAAATGGTATCGTTACCGTAGTAATCAACAGATGGATATGTTGCATTACCTGTAAATGAAAATGATCCGCCAAAGAAATTCGCTCCATCATCGGTAGAGCCTAACCAAACTAATGTCGTATCAGTAAAGTTTTCTTCATACCCCAAAATTAAATTATCTGCACCACTACCTGCAAATGCAGGATGTAAATAAGATGAATCGGTAAAGACAAACGGCGGGATTGAGACGCTAACATTTATTTCATAGTCACCCGCACCTCCGGAGAACCCATCGAGAACTATGTAGTATGTATTCCCGGCTACTAACGAGATATCAAGAATCTCTGACCTTGGTGCTGAACAGTTATTTGAAAATCCACCACATGCAACCACCGCATCGGCATGGGCTGCATTTTGATAAACCCAAAGATGTGTGTTGTACGATGAATTACACAACGAGATATCAATCATTTCATCGGCAACAGGTGCATACGAATACACAACATCAGGCGAACCACCAACTTGTCCGACACATGCTTCATCATAATCATCAACAAAGCCGGTTGTATGACCTGTATCAGTGAATGGTAACGAAGGTATTGCAGTTGCGGTTGCGATATCTTCTCCACCTTGTAAATTTGTTGTAAAAAATTCTTCAAAAGAATCAAAAGATTCAAAGACAGGTTGGACTGCCTGATTCTCTGATGATATTGAGACTACTCGTGTGGACGGGAGATGACTTATACCCTGAATCACTTTTGTCTGAAATTTTTGAGTTGTCGACTGTGCCTTTTGATCGTCTGTTTGATTCACAACTTTTTCAATAACCGATTGGTTTTCTGCACTCGCAAAAGAGCAGAGAGTTGCAACAAGCAGTAACGATAAAAAGCTTTTAACAAAATGATTCATTTTATTTCTCCGTTTTGCCTGTGAAAGCATTATATTTTTTCTTTCAATTTTCTTCAAATTTAAAAATTTTGTATCGCAGCAAATATTTTAATTGTAGTAATTATGTCGGTACAGATTAGTCCACCAATTACTCTAAGATTAAAGTAAATTCATAAATCTGTCAATATTTTTCTATTTATATACAGATTGTACGCTATTGCAATGAAAATGTTACTTCTTGGCAAATGAGAGGGTATAAAATCGCAAAAACTGCACTTTGCAAATGGTACCAATTACTCTTTTCAGTAATTTATAACTGACTTCAGAAAACTTCTTTGTCAATATTGAGCAATTCATTTAATATTTCTAGAATACAATCCTAAAGATGCCTATTTCATTAGGTAAACATTTTTCTCAAAAAGTCCGATAAAATAGATATAGATTTAGTATTATCAAAAAAGTAACATAATCAAAGGATAACTCATGCATAACAAAACATACCTCGTAGCTTTCTGTTTTTTTCTCTTTGCTACTTCAATAGTTTCCGCCGTAGACAAAACAGCATTTAATGAACTCGTAACGGTGATGGATTCCGCGAAGATTTTGGAGACACCTATCTTTTCCCCAAAGACCTGGGAAAAAGCATCAAAAGCTTTTGAGAAAGCAAACAAAGAAGTCCAGCAACAGAAAAAACAAAAAAACATAGATAAAGCTGTATCCGAAGCAAGAGAATATGTTGAGAATGCTATCCGTGCCACTGAAGTCGGCAAACTTTCACTGCAAGAATATCTTGAAGTTCGGCAAAAAGCAAACGACGCCAAAGCTCGCTCTCTGGTTCCAGCCCTATACGCCAAAGAAGAAGTGCAGTTTATCCAAGCGACAGAAAAAGTTGAGTCAGGCAATGTGAAAAATGCTTTAAAAGAAGCACAAAAAGCGAGCCCATTATTTTTAACAGCCGAGATGGAAGCTATCCGCAAAGATGTCCTTGGGAAAGCAGATCGTCTTATAGAAAAATCACTAGCCGATGATGCCAGCAAGTATGCTCTCTCTACCTTAGACAAAGCCAACACCGCTCGCAAAAAAGCAAATACAATAATCAGCAGAGATAGGTATAACAGAAAAGAAGCAAAAGTCGAGGCAGATCGTGCTGCATATGAAGCACGGCATGCATCTAATATTGCCTTGTCAGTAAGATCATTAAATCGGAATGATCAGGCATGGGAAAAACTGATGCTGATTTATGAAATCCAAATGAACCGTGTCGGAAAAGAAATTAATTTAGAGACCCTTCCATTTGACAACGGACCTCTCGCTGCTGCCGATACTCTTATTATGTATATTAAAAATCTTCAAAGCGAGAACGTTAACTTAAATAGTCAGATGGCAGACCTCTCCGGGAATGTAACAACTGAACTGCAAGGGTTGCTTGCTCAGTTTAACGAATTCTCAAATGAAAATAATCCGATAAATTTATCTAAAACAATCTCGACACATATTGCCACTCTTCTTACAGAAAATAAATCTCTAAATGAACAAGTCCAATCGAGCCAATCACAACTTGCAACATTAGAATCCGAACATGGTGATGTTGCCGACCAGCTTGCTATACGAGTAGCCAGAGAAGAAAAATTTAAAAAAGCAAAACAAATGTTGAACCCATCAGAGGGTGAAGTTCTTTTTAACTCTGCCAATGATATTGTACTTCGTTTAAGCGGTTTATCTTTTGATATAAATAAAAGCGACATCAAAGATAATCATATGTCTCTGCTGGAAAAAATCAAGACGACTATCCAAATGTTTCCCGATGCTCTCATTCGAGTTGAAGGACATACCGACGATAACGGTGAGGCGTCTCGCAATGTCTTGCTTTCTGAAAAACGTGCCTTGGCGGTGATGCAGTATTTACGCCAGAGCTTGTTGATCTCAGCATCGAAGATTTCATCGGTAGGTTATGGTGCCGACCACCCGGTCGCCTCAAACCAAACCAATGATGGTCGTGCTAAAAACCGTCGGATAGATATAATTTTGATGCGATAAGTTATGTATTACAACGAAAATAAAAAAAGCTCTAAGTTAATTTACTTAGAGCTTTTTTATATCTGATCTCAAATCCTGATTACCAGTTTTCACCTAGTAATTCAAAATGTGCTTGAGGATGTAAACATGCGAGACATACTTTTGGAGCATCTTCGGATTCATGTAAAAATCCACAATTCCGACAACGCCACACAACTTTTCCGTTTCGTTTAAATACTTTCCCGGCTTCAAGATTATCTGCCAGTTCTTTGTAACGTTTGCCATGTTGTTTTTCAGCGATGGCAATCATTTCAAAAGCTAAAGCAATTTTATCGAAGCCTTCTTCTTTGGCGATTTTCGCAAATTCAGGATACATCTCTGTCCATTCATGCTCTTCGCCTGCGGCAGCGGCTCGTAAGTTATCTAAAGTTGTGCCTACTTTACCGGCTGGGAATGTGGCGGTAACTTGTAAATCACCACCTTCAAGAAATTTGAAAAAACGTTTTGCATGCTCTTTTTCGTGATTGGCAGTCTCTTCAAAAATGTCCGCAATCTGAACTAAGCCTTCTTTTTTGGCAGCAGAGGCAAAATAGGTATATCTATTTCTTGCCTGTGATTCTCCCGCAAAAGCTATGAGTAAATTTTTCTCTGTTTGGGTACCTGTAATACTTTTTTTCATCTTGTTTCTCCAGTTCGTAACGATTTTTAAAAACATACATATAATATATATTTTTGTCAACATTAGTGATCGTTACAATTCTACACTATTTCCGTCAAAAAAGAAGAAACTTTGTCTGAATGGAACCAGAATTGATTTAGATTTGTTATAGAATATAATTATCAGAGACATCTTGGGTCGAGCTTCACTTATTTAACATTACTATAAATCTGAAAGGAATGTATGGCACGACATCCCCATATGACATCAGCATCTCTTGTGCGAAACAGCACTCGCATCATAGTTTTACTTTTTGTTTTGTTTACTATTATTGTACATACACCATCAGCTTTTGCACAAACATGTAGTTGTGGTGGACCTCCTCTTCTCGGTTCACTAGAATCCCTTCCTGGATCAGCGGGTAATTTGCAACTTGGAATCACTTATGATTTCCGTTCGATTTCCGACTTAGTCTCTTTCACGACTAAACTCGATGACGAGACTCGTTCCAGAGATAGTCGTGCCATTTTATTACAGGCAGAGTATAGCTTGACTGACAGGTTTACATTGGCGCTCTCCTCACCATTTGTCCGTCAAAACAGAACGATTCTTTCAGAAATTGGTAATGGTGAAAATCTGCGGACTAAAGGCTTTGGTGATATTATGGCTCTCGCAAAATATTCACTCATACCACAATCTATTTTTTCTAAACAATCGGTAGCTGTCGGTCTCGGAATCAAACTTCCAACCGGTGAATCTGAACTTCGCAATAACTCACTTTTACTTTCTGCTGATATGCAAACCGGCACCGGCTCGGTTGATTATATCTTGTGGGCGGCGACATCACGCATTATATCGAGAAACTCATCTCTTAATATATTCGCAAGCAGTTTATATCGTATCAATGGAAACAACGATCGTTTTGGGAGCGAGAATGAAAATTATAAATTTGGTAATGAATTCAGGCTCGTCACGGGTACATCTTTTCAGCTAGTCTCAAATTTTATCCAATCAATTTCTTTGAAGTATCGACACAGTCAGGCAGATAAATTTGCCGATTTACCTCTGGCAAGTTCCGGTGGACAATGGTTTGATCTTGAGTCGGGTGTAAGTACAAACGTATTACAAAATATAGGTTTGAATATGACAGCACTAATTCCTGTTTATCGTCAAATTGAAGGTACCCAATTTAGTACCAGTTATGCAGTATCGTTTTCTCTCTTTTATAATTTAAATCTGAAAGGTTCCGTTCATGAACAACTTTAAAAATAAAAACAGTATCTTTTTTGCATTCCTCATACTGACAATTGCTTCTTTAAGTTTCATCGGTTGTTCAAGTGATGTCACCGACTCAAACAGTGCAGCACACGACGGTGCCTGGCTTATTCCTGAGGATCAGGTCTTTGATGGTGGACCCGGGCGTGATGGTATCCCCTCGTTGTTTGAGCCACAATTTCAGGCAGCTTCGCAAGTAACTTTTCTTTCCAGCACCGACCTTGTAGTCGGCATTAGAGTTGGCGACACAGTTCGAGGCTATCCGCATATTGTTCTTGATTGGCATGAAATCGCAAATGACCAGATTGCACAATCTTTCTACGCCGTCACATACTGCCCACTCACCGGATCTGCTATAGGATGGAACCGAAAGATAGATGGCTCAGTCACAACTTTTGGCGTTTCGGGATTACTGTATAATACGAATCTCCTTCCATACGATAGAGAGACTGCAAGCAACTGGTCGCAGATGGAAATGAAATGCGTCAATGGCGTCCGTTCAGGAAAGACCCCGGAAACATTTCAGGTTATAGAAACTACTTGGGAAAGTTTTCAACAGATGTTTCCCGACTCAAAGATAATAACTCCTGCAACAGGTTTCTCACGTAGTTATGGAACATACCCGTACGGCGACTATCGAACCAATCATGGATGGGTCATATTCCCAATCGGCAATGATGACAGAAGATTAAATAGAAAAGTAAGAGTCTTAGGATTTGTTGTTGGTGGTCAAAGTAAAGCGTACCCAATTTCTGTTTTTACAGAAAACACAACTATCATTGAAGAATTATTTGGCGGTGAAAAAATTGTATCGGTCGGAAACAGTAGTAGAAATTTCGCCGCAATCTTTAAGCGAACTGCCACCGATGGAACCGTTCTCTCTTTTGAAGCAGTGACAGGAAATGGAACCGCTGTGATGAGTGACGCCGAAGGAACCAACTACGATATTTTTGGATTCGGTCTTGATGGACCTCGTAAAGGTCAACGACTGGAAGCAATTTCTGAATCGTATATAGCATATTGGTTTGCATGGGCTGCATTTCACCCTGACACAGAAATCTACCAAACACAAAGTGTTGACCCCGGTGTATAATAAAACGTCCGTCTGAAAGTTAGTAAATTCATAAGCAAATTTTTCAAATAAGTGATTGTGTAAATCAGAAAGATTCAGTTCATTACTCATATGAATTTTAAAATCATGTGAGGATGTATGGAACCTAAAATAATAAGAAAATCAGCTTTCCAAATTATCGGCATGCAGTTCCGTGGCAATAATGACAACAACGCCTGTCCAAAATTATGGGACAAATTTGCCCCACGTATGACCGAAGTCAAACCATTTACAACCGAACCTATCACTGCCTTTGGAGTCTGCTCCAACTGTGACATAGAAAATAATATTTTTGACTATACCGTCGGCTTAGAAGTTGCCGATACAAAATCAGTTCCTGCTGATATGATCTCGATGGAAATCCCTGCCCAGGAGTATGCTGTTTTTGAATCCACCCTGCCAACTCTGATGAGTACCTTAGATGAAATCCACAAAAAATGGCTACCTACTTCAGACTATTTACCAACAGCCGGTCCTGAATTTGAATTATACGACAGAGATTTTAATCCTGAGATACCTGAATCTAAATTGTATCTTTATATTCCGATAATTAAAAAATAAATGTTATTTAGCTTCATCGGTTAGTTGACGATAACTTTATAAATGAAAGTAACAGTATTTCTTAAGAAAAATCGCAGGGGTGAATTTGTCTACAAATAAAGTTTGTATAGTCGGAGCTGGATTAGTCGGGTCTATGATCGCATCTTATTTAGCCCAACGAGGAATATCCTCAGACATCTATGAAAAACGAACAGATATTCGCAAAGATTTCCTATCAGGCAATAGAACTATTGCAATGTCAATCTCTTATCGAGGCGTCAAAGGCTTAAACGGTATAGGTCTCTCTGATTTTGTTACAGATCATACTATTCCCAAACATAGTCGAATGGTGCATTGCGACAACGGCAAAATTATCTCTCAAAAATATGGCAGCAAAGCTGAACACACAATCAATACCATCGATAGAAAATTTCTCAACCAAACTCTGCTCAACAAAGCGGAACAATCCGGGTTGGTCTCTAGTTTTTTCCAACATCAGTGTGAAAGTTTAAATCCGGACAGTGGCGAAATTTCTTTTGTAGACCTTACAAGTCTTGATACGGTCACTAAAAAATATAATTGGATTATTGGAGCCGATGGACTTTTTTCTCAAGTCAGGAATCTACTTGAAGGACATAAGATTTTAAAGACTGAATACATCGACGTACATTACGGTTACCGAGAACTTCTTATTCCCGCCGACCATAATAACCGGTATCAACTTGAAGGTGATTTTGTGCATGTATGGCCACGTGATAAATATATCATGGTCGGGCTTCCATCAAATAATGGCAAATTCACCTGCAATCTTTTTCTACCATCCGATGGAGAACTATCGCTGGCATCAATACAAACAGAAGAACAGGTATTGGAATTATTCAATAAAAAATTCCCTTTATTAAAACCTCTTATGCCGACTCTGACCTATGATTACTTTAATAACGCGGCATCAAACATAAACGCTATCAAATGTTCAAACTGGAATCATAAAGACAAGGTTCTTTTAATTGGAGACGCCGCCCATGCGATTGTTCCGTATTTTGCGATGGGAATGAATACCTGTTTTGAAGATTGCACTATCTTTGATAATCTGATGGACAAGTATGATAATGACCTCTCAAAAGTGTTCACTGTCTATGGTCAATATCGTAAACCTGATACCGATGCTATTTCAGATTTATCATACAAAAATTTCAGCGAAATTTCTAAATCTCCCGACAAGAACTACCATCTCAAATGGAAACTCGACCGCACAATATGGGATATGTACCCTGAGAAATGGATGCCTTGTTATCCGATGGTTGCTTTCAGCGATATTCCTTTGTCAATTGCCGTGACAAGAACAGAGGCTCAAAATGACATCCTGATGCAAGCTATCGAAACCGGACAGTTTGACCAAATCAGCAATGATGAAAGCTTTAAACAAATAGTACATGCATATTTTGATCCAATCCTCAATACCATTGAGCCGATTTTCGCTTAATTTTTTAAATTATTTCACTGCTTGACAAATTCCAAAATTAATCGATATTCGCTGTATGAATTTATATGAGAAAGAGAAGTTTTGTCTAAGCCAAAAATAATCGTCATCGGAGCTGGACCATCGGGTATGTTCGCCGCAGGGGAAGCAGCAAAGATGGGTGCCGATGTCACTATCCTTGAAAAAAAACGACTCCCGGGAATCAAGCTTCGTATAACAGGTAAAGGTCGATGTAACTTAACAAACATCGCACCTATCCCCCAGTTTATCGAACGGTTTGGCAAAAACGGAAAATTCTTACGGCAGGCTTTTCATTCATTTTTCTCTCAAGATGTTGCCCGAATATTCACCGAGATGGGTGTTGATATACAGACCGAACGAGGTGGGCGGGTATTCCCAAATGGCAACGATGCCCCCGCAGTCGCCGATGCTTTAGTCGAATGGACAAAACAACAAGGCGTTAAAATCATAACCGAAGCAAGCGTGATAGAATTATTAATCGATGGAAATAAAATTGTCAGTGTCAAAACTGATAAGAAAATATTTAATGCTGACCGAGTGATTCTTGCGACCGGTGGTGCATCTTATCCTGTGACCGGTTCTACCGGAGATGGCTATAAATTTGCAAAACTGATGGGACATTCGATTATTCCTATTCGTCCTGCTTTGGTACCTCTTGAAGTTAAAGGAGATATCGCCGAGCGATTAGATAAACTGCATCTGAAAAACATTAATGCCCGAGTTTTTGCCGATGGTAAAAAAACTGGTGAAAAATTCGGCGAATTATTTTTTAGATCAAAAACTTTGGCAGGTCCTATAATTTTATCACTCAGTCGAAACATTGTTGACCAGATAAATGATAAAGTAAAAAATATAATTTTTACGATTGATTTAAAGCCTGCTTTAGATCATAAACAACTCGATGCACGCCTGCTTCGTGAATTTCAGGCAAACACAAAAGTACCAATAAATATCATATTACAAAAACTTCTGCCTATGCAGCTTATTCAGATTTGTCTCGATGAGACAAATATCCCCGATGACCTTCCCGGGTCACAGATTACTGCCGATGACCGCAAAAATCTTCGGTTGTGGCTCAAAGATTTCAAGATGGAAATCAAAGGCTATCGACCTTTCAAAGAAGCTATCATCACCCAAGGTGGTGTGAACACTAAAGAGATTTTTCCAAAAACGATGGAATCAAAATTTGTTTCAGGGCTTTATATCGCAGGTGAACTTTTGGATGTTAATGGCGACACCGGTGGTTATAATCTGCAGGCATCATTTTCAACCGGCTGGCTCGCGGGACACTCCGCTGCACTCTCCTGCTTGACAACTTAAGACACTAATACGGGCATGGAGGTGGTGCTGGACCACCTGTAAAGATAAAATCAACAATATAAACCAAATCGGATATATCAATATTTTCACCCGGATCACCATCAACGTTTGCTTCTAAATAATGAATTGGAGCAGATCCACCCGTGAAAATAAAATCCACTAGAAAAACTAAATCTGAGATATCAACATTATCGCCAGGGTCATTATCAACGTTACCTCGAATAAATATGCAATTATCAGGGGGATAAATCCAGTAAGGCCAGTAATCATTTGCGATAGCAAATGCTTCAGCTTCGTCAGCACCTTGTGCTAAGTCAGCTTCAAGACCATCTTGTACTGTAATCAATGATACAAATATTCTTAATGTATCTTCAGCACCTAGTGATAATGAAGGGTCATAACAGATAACCATATGCTGATCAGTCAGATCAGTTTCAACCGACATACCGGTGTTTTCCATATTAGCCCAAATTTTTCCTGCATCTAATTTACCGGCAGAATTCACATAGGAATCATTTCTGGCAGTATAAGCTGAATAAGGAACCTCATAGAGATCAGAAAAAGTAAAATCATCATGTATCTGTGATTTCAAGAATGCCATTCCACCAAAACGTCTGTCACCGTCTACACAGTCAGTACCGAAAGGATTGATTGTACCATCTGCAAGTGTATCAGTTTGATCAAATTCTGTACCAACTTGATAGATTAGGTTACGTGAATTTAAACCGTCAATACCGGAAAGGTTATCAAAACCGGAATCAGATGGAATATTCCAGTCAATAATATCACCGATTCTTAAACCGGAATGTGCTAAGCCATCATGCGACCAAATTTTAAGTTCTTTGACCATATAGTTTGCACCAACTTCTGTAGGAGCATAGAAAATTTGCTCAAAAGCGATAGCAGAATCAGGAGTAATGAAAACACCTGTAGTATACCAGTTAAAGCCCCAAGCAGAACCAGCACCAGGTTCTCTTATACCGTCAGCCATAGGTTTGAATCCGTTTGGGTCTAGCCAGCTATTACCAAATGCAGATGCTACGATATTAGTATCTGAACCAGTAATAGTCAAGATGATTGGAGAACCTTCACCTAAGTAAGAAGAAGCACCAAAAGCAGTAGTATCACAATCAACACCATTAGCTTTATAGTCAAGTCCAACGCTAGGTTCGTAATGACCATACTTACCATCAGAACCAACTGACAGTGATAAATAACCACCCAAAGTATCGACTTGAGCAGCAACAACAGTATCAGCAACAAGAAGTGTAACTTCAAGGGTGACAGTGTTTGGAGCATTAGATGTAAAGATAACTCTACCAGATAGTGTAGCTTCAGTAGTTTGAACGCCACCATCATTTAAGTTAACGAAACCAGATTCAACATTAGAAAGACCTGAAGGAACAGATCCCCAAAGACCGGAAACGCTTAACCATCCGGCAGTACCATTGTCTTCAACAACTGATGTTGCATAAGAAAGACCAATGTTACCGGAGTTAGTGATTTCAAGGTTAAGACTTAATGTTTGGTTAGGTTTTACCCAAGTAGGAAGTTGAATTTTAGTAGGATATAAAGCAATTTGAGCAGAAGAAACAGGCTCGACACATGCAAGACGGAACCATTGCAATTGAGATAGCTGTTGGGTTCCTTCCGGGGCTTCTCCAGAACCATAAGCACCAGCATCACGATCAACAAGATACTGCACATCTAGATACATATCACCGAAATAACTTCCCGATGGGTCAACAATAGTCGCTCCGTTCCAATTGTCAGTAACATTATTCTGACGACCAAACCGAGCCATCGATGGCCAGTTATCAGATTCGCAATCGCCCGGTAGACAATCAGGTGTTCTTGAATTTGTTAAGTTCCGAGGGATATCCCAAGTGACACCATTGTCATCTGAAACTACAATATAGAGATCACCATTTGCAGAACCTTCGTATTCAGATGTAGCACGTTCTGCACAATCATTATAAATTCCATTTGGAAAATCGTTGTACTGCACAAACAGAATATAGATTTTCCCATCACATTCAGAGACCTGCACTTTAGCAACGTTTGCATCAAATTTTCCACCAGAACATTTGATAGAATCCTCATCTTCCCAATCAGAGTTCGCAGCAATACGAGGAGCATGTCCACCAGATAAAATAGATTCAGATGTATGGAAAACACGGGCAGCTTTACCAAGTCTTAAGTTTGCAAAACTGTCACCCCAAATAACACCAGTCCAAACAAGATGTAACTCATCAGAACTGTCAAGAAGAATTGATAATTCAGAGTTTGCACGCCATCCGGTTACCCCTGTTTCATAGTGATATTTAGTAGCGTTAACTCTAGGATCCCAAGTACGACCTTGGTCATTTGAAATTTGATAATAAATATCATTTTCGATTTGCTCCCAGAGATGAGAAATTGTCGCATTGTTTGAACAAGTATCACAGTCACCATCAGCAGGTATCCGCCCAAGCCAGGCTATGGCTACTTTATCAGAAGTTTTACTGGCAACAATACTATGCCCATTCACATTAGATGTATCAACTATATATGGAGGGTAATCCCAACTGCCGACATTGTTAGCACCTATTTTACGAAAGTAGTAAACAGCTCCCGGGGTTTCTTCACTGGCAGGAGAATATACTTGGGCAAGCACATGGGTGACGGTATCACTGCCCTCCTGATAGGCAAACTTTGGCCAAATAACTTGTGGAACCGAGATAAAATCACACTCGGGACAAATATCTGATTCTTGTATATTACTTTCATACCAAAAAGGATTCCCGACCGCAAAGTTGTAATAAAAATGATTCAGAGAAGCACCTGCTCCATTTATTTGATTATACCCGCCAACAATAGCAGCACCATTACCTTTCGATTGAATCTGCGTATACCCACCATAATCATTTAGGTCATTAAGAATTACAAGGTCACTTAATCCGCCAACTGTCGCATCGTAATACCGATACGCATAATGGCGGTTTGTACTCGTAGCACTAGATAACTGCATCCATGTACTATGTAAGAACCCATTACCTGTGGACTCATCATTGCCCCAATCTATCATGCGCCCCATAGTACTCGTTTGTTGCTGATCGTACCATGTTTCACCTATTACAATTCCAGGTGAGACAGAAGTAGACTTACCACTATAAGTTTGTTCTCCAATAGCAGAATGAACTCTGCCAGTAATTGGTATACAAAAACTTATTACTAGTAATAACAAAATTAGTTTTTTCAACATTGGCATATTCTCTCACTCTCTCATTTCTAGCATGGAGGAAATGGACCGCCGAAAATGAAAATATGTCCAACTAAGGCAACCAAATCACTTATATCAATGAAACCATCACCGGTAATGTCAGCCTCTTCAAAACAAGGTGGCGCAGGTCCGCCTGTAAAAATGAAATCGACAAGGTAAACTAAATCAGAGATATCTACATTGTCACTCGGGTCGCCATCTACATTACCACGGGTCCCTTTACAGCAACCTGTATTTATTAGCCAAGACCAATAATCGTTTTCTTCGGCAAATGCTTTGGCGGCATCTGCAGCTTCCCCTACATCGGTAAACAGACCATCATAAACAGTTACAAGCGAAGTATAAAAAGTAACAGTGTCATCGGCACCAATCGAGAGTGATGGATGATAGCACATGACCATATGTTGGTCGGTCACATCAGTTTCAACCCAAAAACCTGAGTTTTGTATAATATTCCACAATTGACCGGCTACAAGACCACCGGTCGGATAGATAAACGAATCATTTCGGGCAGTATAAGCAGAATATGGTACAGAAGATTCATCGATCCCATTACGCATAGATTTCAAAAACGCCATTCCTCCAAACCGTCGGTCACTTGGTAGACAATCTGTATTACCAACTATATCATCGGTATCAAATTCAGTTCCGACTTGATATATCAAATTCCGTGAACTCATACCATCAATCCCAGAGAGATTATCATCTCCTGAATCAGACGGAATATCCCAATCGATAACATCGCCGATTCGAATCCCGGAATGAGCCAAACCATCATACGACCAAACTTTGAGTTCTTTAATCATATAGTTGGCTCCAATAGCTGTAGGAGCAAAAAATCTTTGTTCAAAGGCTAATTTTGAATCACCAGATATAAATGTGCCGGTTGTATACCAATTATATGAATCTTCCGATCCTTTTGATGGTAAAGAAAGTTCATCTCTTATTGGTTTAAAACTTCCAGGAGCTAACCAGTTTGTAGAAAAAGCTGCAGTTGTAATTAATGTATCATTCCCGTCTATAGTTAAAAAGAAAGGTGAGCCTTCTCCTAAATAACTGGATGCTGTTGTATCACAATCAAAACCGTTTGCTACATAATCTAAACCGAGTCTCGGTTCGTAGTGACCATAGCTACCATCGGATAATACATGTAGAGATAAGAACCCGGCAATAGTATCAACCTTAGGTAGAATAATCGTATCGATAACAACGACACTAACTTCTAGAGTAATCGTAGATAGTGCATTTGATATAAAAATAATGCGACCATAATAATATTCCGGAGTAGTAATAATGCCACCACTATTTATAGTTAATTTACCGACTTCAACATTTGAAAGACCTGAAGGAATTGCACCTGAAAGACCTGAGACGCTCAACCATCCTGGAGGACCATTATCTTCAATCACAGAGGTGCTGTACATTAATCCAACATTGCCATTGTTTACAATGGTCAAGTCAAGGTCTAACTGTTCTCCAAGACGTACCCATATATAGTCAACCTCGGCTGGCGTAATAGAAATCTGTGGCATTGGAATTGGTTCGACACACGCCAGACGGAACCATTGCATTTGAGACAACTGTTGGGTTCCGTCAGGGTCTGAACCTGAGCCATAAGCACCTGCATCACGATCAGAAAGATACTGCACATCAAGGAAGTATTCACCAGCGGCACCAGAGAAAGTATTTGATGGATCGACTATAACAGCACCAGCCCAATTTTCGGTACCATTATTTGCACGACCGTATCGAGCCATAGACGGCCAGCTATCATCTTCACAATCACCCGGCAGACAACCGGGAGTTCTTGAGTTTGTTAAGTTGCGAGGTAAGTCCCAAGTTACACCACCATCGGTTGATACCGTAAAATATAAATCACCATTGGCAGAACCATCGTATTCAGATATCGCACGTTCAGCACAATCATTATAGACGCCATTTGGATAATCGTTGTACTGCACAAACAGAACATACAATTTACCATCACATTCAGAAACCTGAACTTTAGCTACATTTGCTTCAGATGTACCACCTGAACATTTGATACTGTCTTCAACTTCCCAATCTGAATTCGCAACAATTCGTGGAGCATGTCCAATAGCTAAAAGAGATTCAGATGTATGGAAAATACGGGCAGCTTTAACAAGTCTTAAGTTTTCAAAGCTGTCGCTCCAAAGAACACCAGTCCATACTAGGTGTAATTCATCATAAATATCAATAAGAATTGATAGTTCGGAGTTTGCACGAAAACTTGAAACCCCTGTTTCATAATGATATTTAGTTGCATTAACTCTTGGCTCCCATGTAACACCTTGGTCTCCAGAAATTTGGTAATAGATATCATTTTCTGTTTGTTCCCACAGAAGCGAAATCTCTGCATTGTTAGAACAAGTATCGCAATCACCCTCAGCAGGTACCCGCCCAAGCCAGGCGATGGCAACTTTATCAGAAAATCTACTGGCAACTATACTATGCCCATTCACATTTACTGTATCTACAATATATGGGGGGTAATCCCAACTGCCGGCATCATCAGCACCTACCTTACGAAAATAGTAAAGTGCTTCCGGGATTTCTTCACTGGCAGGAGAATATACTTGAGCAAGAACGTGTGTTACTGTATCAGTAGGAGTTTCCTGATAGGCAAACTTTGGCCATATAATATGTTGAGTTGGAAGTTCAGAAAAATAATATGCGACAGTATCTGGTATACGACTTTCAAACCAAAAAGGATTTCCTACTGCAAAATTATAGTAAAAATGAGATTGATTATCAGATGGGTCAGAATTGTTTGGGTTAAGATGACCCCCAACAATAGCAGCGCCATTACCTTTCGATTGAATCTGTGTATACCCACTATAATCATTTAGACCATTAAGATTGACAAGGTCACTTAATCCGCCAACTGTGGCATCGTAATACCGATACGCATAATGACGGTTTGTACTCGTAGCACTAGGTAACCGCATCCATGTATTATGAATGAATCCGTTTCCGGTTGAGGCATCATTACCCCAGTCGATCATGCGCCCCATTGTGCCATTTTGTTGTAGATCATACCATGTTTCACCTATTACAATTCCCGGTGAGACAGAAGTAGACTTACTGCTGTATGTTTGTTTTCCAACAGCGACAGTACCAGTGACAGATTTGGTTCGTGAATCACTGAGTGGAGAATAAAAATCAGCGGTTGTCTTAACTTTGTTGATTGCAATATTATTATCAGCACTTTTTGCCGTAAAAGCATTTGGTGCAAAAAAGGCGATTATGATAAATGAGAGAGCAACACCTGTGAGTGATTTTTTAAAAACTGATTTTGCTTTCATACAGAACAAATTTTGAAAGCTGTGAATTGAAGATTCATCCTTAAATTGTAACATAACATGACCCTCCACGGGACTTAAACGTTATAATTCACTTTCTTGACTCCCTATAATACTTTGATATAACAAAAGATAGACAGATGAATCAACTTGGTCAACAATATTATATTGAGATGCAAATTTTGCGATTATTTACAATTCAGGTTTCGGCAGAAGTTTTTCTACGTCATAAAAGTTTAAATTTTATGACGTAGATTTATTCTTCTCATACAACAGAAAACAGATTATGGACACAACGATGGTTGTGTTCCTGTACGGAATATAAGGTCTACTAAAAATACAACATCAGAAATATCAATAGTTTCATTTAAGTCTCCATCAATATTTGCTTCTTCTGTACAAACAGGTGCTTCACCACCAGTAAACACATAACTAACTAAAAATACTAAATCAGAAATATCTACAGAATTCAAAGTTCCGTCATCGGGAGAATTATCAATATTCCCTCTGTAACCAACACAACAACCATTTTCATTTATAAACGGTTCAAATGGTAAATTTAGAATATTTTTTAGATGAGTGATTGAATTTAAATTATTATTACTTTGTCCAACAGCCATTTTAGTAAAGATGTATTGCACGCTTGATGGTGCAAAAGTAAATGGTCCACTAGAAGCCATCATCCGACGGTCAGATGATATCAGATCGAGATCACCTACTCCTGTTACCGGATCTCCGCTGACAAAATAAGAGAGAACATCTCCATTATAGATATAATCGGAACCGTCACTTTTTTTACCTCTCATATAATTATAAGCTTCAATCGCTCCATCAGGATCAGTGCCGTTATAATAATGAGAGAATGATGTCATCGGTAAATTTTTATAGCCATTAATAAATGAAGTTCCAAAGAATGCAGAGTCACCAACAGATTCAACTACCGGACCATATAATAATTTGAATCCAATCGCAGGAGGAGCCGGGCCATAATTGGCATCTATATTTGTCGCATTATAACAATACCATAAATTACTTAATGTATCGCACCCGATTAAATCGTCAGACAAGTCACCCAAGTCAGGATCAGACCAGAAAGATATATAACAATCATCAATTACATTCGTACCTTTATTGGTAATTTTATACATATTGTAAATAGAATTGGCATCACCACCAACCGTTATAATCTCAACAGCATTTGTAACAAATCTGTTTGTATCTAAATCAATCGAACGTTTACTTTTTATTCTAAAGATAGTTCCCTGTTCAGGTGTTTCCTGATTGAATGGTGGTTGCACTCTGGCATTTAAACTGATTAAAACTGTTCGGTCAAATGCATTTTGTTCATCGTATCCCCATGATGCCATAGTTGGGTCAGCAATAGCAGCATTTTCAAAAACCATATAAGCAGAGTCTCCTCCGGTAGTGGCTATTTCCCCAGCACTATTTGATGGTATCCTCCAATATACCCAATCAGTATTTGGATCATCATCACCATCCGATGCGGAGTGTTCACATTGCCCTGCCCCAGGTCCACAATTTGCT
Organism: Candidatus Zixiibacteriota bacterium; assembly: GCA_024278935.1. Classification (GTDB taxonomy): domain Bacteria; phylum Zixibacteria; class MSB-5A5; order GN15; family FEB-12; genus QQUK01. The sequence goes on along the minus strand of JAJRSF010000038.1, from coordinate 164,154 downwards.
AATGCTTCCGAACCATACGAAGAGAGATAATAAAGAGAATCGCCCTGATCATCGAAAATCCAAGGTATTAATCGAATATCATCAGATGGGTCATCGGGAGTGTTTAACCCTGTTTTCCATAATTCAAAAGGAACCCAGATTGATTTACCAGATATATATGCTGATAGAGCATATCCACCGTTCACACCGGGGTTATCATTCGAGCCGGTAAAACGCATCTCCCAATTAGAACGACTGGTCATATTCATCCGTGCAGTATCACCTCTATACACTCTCTCGTTATAAGAGTTGTAATCAGCACGAGTTCCACCTCCACTGGTACCTCCGTTATCGCCGGTATGGAACGCCCATATTGCATCACCTACTTGTTGCAACGATGTTGGGTCAGCTGAATCAGGAGTTGGAAAACCTTGCGACCATAATGCTGCTGAAATCGGAGGATCTACGACACCATTACCGTTCGCTACAACTTCGAATGAATTCACACGATTTATATCAAAGAGAAATTTAATTATAAAACCATCTATAACTTGCGAAAATGGATTGTCAATATCCAGTAATTGAGCAACAACAAGAACCTGATTTGTGGTTACATTTCGTAAGCTCCAAGTACCGCTTCCATCGGTAGCAGTTGAGGAAGTAGTAAGTTCGTATTCATCACCGGTAAGGAATAGAGCGTCATCAATAATTATTTCTGTGAAAATTTTCTGACTCCCGGTAGGAATAGGAATTATTTGTGCATCATTCGGAACAGTATCTACCATGACATCGTTGGTAGACCAAACAGTCTGTTGAATTTCAAGACCTAAAGGATCTGACCCCATGTTCGTATGCCCTGAAGGATTAGCGTCATTAAATACTGACCAAAGCATTTGTTCACCACGCATAAGAGGAACTTCATCCCCATCAATATCAACAATCGTAGGAGCACCTTGTGCTACGCCATAGTTCATATAGTCGAGATAATCTTGATTCGGATTAATTTTTAATGAATCTATATAAAGTTTGAAAACTCGAAATTCAGGACGATCAGGCATAAAAGTATTATTTTCCATCGGACCCGGAACATATTCGGATGAGTACTCTGAAACAGTTACCCGAACCGTATTGTTGACCATTCCACCAATCCAAAGACCTGAAGAATACAGCGGACTATAATCGCCGAAAATTGTATGATTAGTATAATCATCGATGTTACCTGTATACGGATACCATGTTCCATAATCATATCCAAATGAGCCACCAAGGTCTCTACCAAAAGAACCATGGTTGGTGACAAACATTAAGATATTGTTTACATCAATAAATGTTTTGTTATCTACCGACGTAGATAGCGGTAGAGGCTCAAATTTACTTTCGGGACTTTTTATAAACCCGGATGTTGAGATTATTAGAGTTAGGAATAATAAAGTAAGGACTAAAATTGCTGAATTATTTTTTTTAACCATAATGCCCTCCAAAGCAGTTATGTCTCAAATATCGAGAATCTTCTCAATACTTATTTTAATTTCAATAATATTAAAGTAGACATAAACATCAATTCAGTCAAGATATATTACTAAACAGGCAGTATGGAATTGTTGAATCTATTTATTTTTAAGCTGTAAAACTTCTTCAAATTTTATCGCACCTAGGAAGTCAGGTTCAACCTCTTTTTCCTTTGCTGTCCAACTCTCAACTGAAATTTTATACACCGCAATTTCTTCTATTTCAGGTTTGCTGATTGCTTTGTAATCATCATCACGTTTGAGATGAGAAAAATATTTTTCAATCAGCAAATGCATCTTGTCGGTCGCATCTTTCATGTCAGTCAACACTTCACATTTTCCAAAAACAACCACAGATTTATATTCGTTTGAAAACTCACGAGATGTTTTAGCAGGAAGAAGTCTCCCCATCTCGCCTACTGAAAAACAAACTTTATCAGCCTGCTTGATATTGGCAAAAAGTCTGCCATGCTTAGAAGTATGCGCATAAATCGCATGGCTCTCCTTGTCATAAACAAAAACGGTCATAGTCAAAAAAGGTTGGTCTTCCAAAACAGTTGCAATCGTTCCAAATTCTGCCCTTGCAAGATAGTCGACAATCCATGCATCATCGGTAACTTGACGGTCCTTACGACGCATCATATCTATATTGGTAAGGTCATGTTTTTTCATTTAGACAGTTCCTTTTAATTTTGTTTTTCGAAAATTATCGACAACTCTTTCTTCACTTACTTCTGTAACTTGAGGTGATTTCTTTTTTGAGCTGATGATTATAAAAACGGCAGCCAGAATAAACAGAGAACATCCTATTGTCCAAGCGGAAACTGTTTCCGATGCAATAAGACTCCCAAGCATCAATGCAATAACAGGATTGACATAGGCGTAGGTAGCAACTTTGGATGGTTCGACAACTTGTAACAACCAGATATAAGCACCATAGCCAACTGACCCAAAAGTTATGAGATATAAAAGTGACATCCAGGCGTCAAATGTAACCGAACTATATTCAAATTCGTGTAGTTCTCCGGAAAAAATTGCCAAGAGAAGTAAACAAACCCGGCAACTATCATTTGCATCCCGGAAGCAAAGATTAATGATTTTGGCATTTCAGAATACTTGGCGTAGATAGACCCTGATGCCCAGAAGATTGTCGCACAGACTAAGAGCAATGCACCGAACTGATTTATTTCAGCAAAGCCACCTATGTCTGTCGGGTTTATCGAAGCAGCAACACCAATGAATCCTAAGACAAGTCCGCCGATTGCTTTCATCGAAGGACGGTTCCCTTTCGGATGGAGTGCATCGAAGATAACAATCCACAATGGAACCATCGCAATCAGTAAAGCCGCAATCCCAGATGGAACTACCTCTTCTGCCCAACTGACCAGTCCGTTGCCACCAACTAAAAGAAGAATTCCGACTATCGACGTAGTGACCCAATGTTTCGGTTTTGGTTTTTCAGCTTTTTTAATTATTCCATAACCATAAAAAAGAACCCCGGCAATTATAAATCGAATACTCGCCATTAAAAATGGTGGGATTGTTTCAACACCAATTCGTATAGCTAAATAAGTCGAACCCCAAATGAGATATATCGACGCAAAGGCTAATATGATTTTGTATTTTAAATTATCAGTCATCTTAATTCTTAATCTAGTTTTATGTGACAAGTTTCTTTATATGTATCAAGCACAATCGTAGTGCGAGTTGACACAACAGTTTCAATCACTCCGATTTTTTCACGAAGTAAATCCGAAAGTCCTTTGGTATCTTTGACCCGAACTTTTATCAAATAACAATCTTCCCCGGCAACATTGTATACTTCCTGTATCTCTTCAATCTCAGAAAGTTTATGACCGGTATCCCAACCATCAACAAGTTCATTCGTCGTCACATAGACAAACGCGAGAAGATTCATATCGACTTTTACTGGGTCAAGACGTGTCTCAAATTTTTTGATAACACCTTGGTCTTTGAGTTTTTTAATCCGTTCGGAAATCGCCGATGGCACCATGCCGACATCGCCGGCAATATCTTTATTGGCACGACGACCATTTGCTTGTAACACATTGAGTATTTTTTTGTCTGTTCTATCAATCATATCAGCATTCCTTTCATATATACAGTATAACGAATTTTTAGTAGCTAAGTTGCAATGTATTCACACTTATGTCCAGTTTTATAAGATTTAGCGTGTATTATATTTGCTATAATGATAATACTGCGATTTATATGCACAAATCACCATTTATGATTCTTTAAAAACTCTCAATATAATATCAAGAAAGGTTTAGCTTGCCAAAATAGAATAATAATGTATCTTTTAGGACATAATCAGTTCTGTTTAAGAAATAAACTAAATTTTAAATATATCAGGTTATCCTTTGGAGGAGAATCATGAATTTTAGACAAATTTTCACGACTTTGTGTATTGTACTAATTTCTAGTAGCATATCTTCTCAAGTACCTAACACAATTAGCTATCAAGGTCGCTTAACTAATGCAACTGGAGTCCCTGTTGCAGATAATAGCTATCTTGTCAAATTTATAGTTTATGATGCTGTTTCAGGTGGAACAGAATTATGGAATTCAAACTTCCAAACAGTTATTACCACAAATGGTTTATTCGTATATGAACTAGGAAGTATCACTCCCTTACCGCTTGATATATTTGATGACTTGAACCGCTATCTAGGGGTTACTGTTGGAATTGACCTAGAGTTAAGCCCTCGAACAAAATTAAATTCTGTCCCCTACTCTTTAGCAATCGATGATTCCAAATATGTTAATGAAACCGGGGATACGATGTCCGGAAATTTATGGATCAAAAACGGAAGCGGGATTAGTACAGTTAATTTGTCTGGGAACGACGGTGGTATTTTGATGTATGGATTAAGTGATGGTCTCGTGAGAGCAGTACTTTCAAGTAACCCTTGGGGTAGTCTTCGTATGAATGATAATAATGGGAATAACACTATTCAACTAGAAGCAAATAATTCTGATGGTGGTGTGTTAATTCTTTATGATCCTTTAGGTGACGAAGATATTATATTAGCTGCTTCCACCGTAGGTAATGCAACAGTAAGTTTACCAGATAATGCTATTGACAATACAGAAATCTTAGATGAACCGGGTATAGCTTCCAATCGAAATCCAAATGGTATAAGCCTCACTATCAGTTTACAAGATATAGAAACTGTTACCATAACGATACCTGCAGATGGGTACATTAATGTTAGAGCTACATGTTTCTGTACATCTTCAGGAAGTACAGAATCAACATTAGGTCTTTTTCAAATTGTGGAAAATTCAAATGGTTCAATTGACAATAATCATTATGCCATTGCTGGATCTGCTAACCCACTAAATGCCGGTTTCTCTGTTTCAAGTACTGTATTTACCGAAAGAATATATTATAAAACAGCCGGTACTTACACTTTTAGACTAGAGGGTACTAAAACCACTGGCAGTTCGGATGTATACGCTCAACATCCCATAATAACCGCAACATACTTCCCAACTTCCTATGGAACAGTCGCAACTTCAAGTGCACAACCTCCTACTGGCATTGAATCAGAGACAGTACAAACTTCCAACCTAGATGGTTCTACTTCACAAACGTACGAATATGACCTTCGTGATTTAGAACTCAAAGCAAAAGAAGCTGCTTTAAAACTAAAAAAAGCAGAACTTGAACTTTTAAAAGCTAAACAACATATAGATAAGCAATAAATAATAGATTGACAAAGAGGACAAGAATAGTATATATTATATGTAAATACTTCAATACAGGGAAAAATATGAGAACTAAAATGACGATTGCGACGTTTTCAATACTCTTACTATTACTGTTCACTTCTAGCAGTTTTGCAAAAGAGATTGAAGAAGATGCTGACAGTAAAATAAAAGTTGTCAAAGTTAAAAAAGATGTACCCGCTTCCCAAAAGACTCTTTCAACAAAAATAAATCCTGTCACAAAAACAGATATTCAAAATGTTATAGTACCAATCATAGAAACTGAATCACAAGATAAAGCTCTGCAGTCACAATCATCATCTATGGCTGGCGAGCAAATAAACTGGCAAGTTATTTCATCCGGTGGTGGCATAGGAACTTCTACTAATTTTATGCTTACCAGTTCTATCGGACAAATAGCCAGTGGCTTTTCCACTTCGACAAACTTCATCCTCAACTCCGGATTCTTACAGACATTCGGACCGCAAGGTTGCTGTATAGGAACTCGTGGTAATGTTGATAATGATCCTGGCGATGCGGTCGATATTTCAGATTTAGTATTCATCGTCGACTTTATTTTCACAGGTGGTGCTGCTCCGGTCTGTGCCGAAGAAGCAAATGTTGACGGCGATGTTGGCGAAGCAATTGATATTTCAGATTTAGTTTATATTGTAGACTTTATATTTACTGGCGGGGCTCCCCCACCAAGTTGCCCATAAAAGTATTATGACATAAAAAAACTGCTTCCAATTTTTTGAAAGCAGTTTTTTTTGTTTAGAACTATGAATCTAGTTTGTTGAATCTGATAATTCCCGATTCCATACAAAACTTTTTTTCACAAAAAGAATTTTCACCTGTATCTTCAGTTGATTGGCATCAATAAGTGTCAGTTTCGGAGAAACAGTTCGACCTTTGCGATGGGCATAAAACTTTCCATCCTGCCATCGATCTTTCCCATTAAACGAATATCCCTTGAGAACTTCAAGTCCTAATAGCGGACGATCTCTCAGCTCTTTCTTTTTATTCTTTTTATCTACTGCGACTGTATTAGTTGTGTCTGATTGTTTTAACCATACAATCTTTCCGCAATACAAATCACCGCATTTATAAATTTCGATTTTTTCAACCAGCTCGTTATCTTCTTCAATAAGCCACACACCAACAATATCATCGCTCTGAGGTTTTAAATCAGAAGCAAATGAGAAAGATGTCACGACCAATAGAAAACTCAGAATCAGAACAGATACACTTTTTTTATATGACATCTGATTTTATTCCTTAAGATTTTCAAACCGATTAGCAGCATAAGCAGTATGACAATCCATACAACTTTGGGTCATATCTTTATACAAAGTTAGAGCGGTTTTAAAATCGTTTGAGTCTACAGCTTTTGATAATTCATTAGCGGTCATATGAAAATTACGATCTAATTTTATAAATCCTTTGGGAAGAATTTTCATAATCTTTTTTATTTCTTGAGAGTTAAATTCCTGTTTTAAATTTGTATCACGAATTTCTAAGGCAGCTCTTGAGGCACTCTGTGTATCACCTTGGACAATATATTCAAGAAGGTTGCCCATCAATCTTGTTATTGTAACCATCTCATGTATGAGAACCGTCTGTACATTTTCAGGGAGCTTTAACTCTTGCGGATTCATTCTAGTCGAATCTTTGCTATCCATTGTTTGAGCTGAAACTGGAATGCTGAATGCCATGAGTAATAGAGCAAGCACTATTGCTTTTGTAAAATCCATTTTATTCTCCTTAATCTTTCGATATGATTTATTAATTTTTAATTCTTGTTCTTATACAGAAGCATCTTAAATAGGTTGAAAATATTTACTCCATTGTGTATAAATATATGATAAGATAATTTTTATTCAAAATAAAGATGTATGGCTTGCGAAATATTATTATGCCAAAGATGAATTCCTTCGACGACAGTTTAACATTAAATAATTACAATAGATAAATTTACAGATTTATGTTGAAACTCTATCTCATTAACAATATTTAGAATGTCTTGTTAAGACACAATGCACTTGATTGTAATCCCCACTTCTTCCAATCGTAAAAATGAGATGTACGAGGAAATCGGTAAGAAATCTCGTACACCTCGGCATAAAAAATAATCAAAAATTCATTCAAAGGGATGACGTACGAATGAGACTAGGGGGCACTCGTACGTCTTTATAGAGAGGGAAATATTGTTCTATTAAATTAGCTCCAAACGTTTTCTACTTTTCGATCAAGTTCTGCTCTCACAGCAGAACCAATTTCTTTTGAATTGAATGGTTTTTTTATAAAGGCACCGGCACCCTGTTTCAAAGCGTTAATAACTGAGTCTGATTCCGAAAAACCCGACACAATAAGTGACTTCTGATTTGGATTTATTTCAAGTATCCTTCGATAAGTTTCTGTCCCATTTATACCATTTGGCATAACCATATCAATAATTATGATATCCTGTGACTTTTCACGTAAAAAGTCTACTGCTTTTTCTCCACTTTCGACAGTTTGGACTTTGTATCCAAACTGTTTGAGAAGACGTGTAGTTAATTCTCGCTGTGCATTATCATCATCAACTACTAATATTCTCTCAGTACAACCTTTTGATTGTTCTAAGTCATCATCATTGGAACACTCTCTGACAATCGGAAAATAAAGATAAAACGATGTGCCATATCCAATCTTACTTTGTAAGTCAAGATAACCGTCATGATCTTTCATTACAGAATCAACGACACTTAAACCAAGACCGGATCCTGTTTTTTTATTTGCAGTTTTAGTAGAGAAAAAAGTATCTAGAATCTTCTGGATTATCTCTACAGGAATACCACACCCGTTATCTGAAATAGTGAGTTTGATATATTCACCTTTTGGTATTAAACCAAACGCAACAGATGTTTCATTGGCATAATAATTTTCAGTTTTGATACTTATGTTACCAATATAATCGATCGCATCAAAAGCGTTAACTAAAAGATTGCTGAGCATACGATGGATCTGAGCTGAACCTCCACGAAAATTCATAATCTCTTCACATAATTTCATCTCAATGTTAACAGTTTTAGTTCGTAGTTTCATCTCATTGACAATGTTTAAGATAATATTGTTAAGATTTAATATTTCTTGATTGTAATGCCCTCTTCTTCCCAATGTGAGAAGATCTTGATTGATCTCAACAATTTTTTTGGCAGCTTCTTCAATAGTGTCAAGGTATGCATGACCTATATTATCAATAGGAATTTCGTTTCGTATAAGTTCTGGATAAGCAGTGATAGGTGCCAAAAGATTATTAAAATCATGAGCAACTTGACCGGCAATTATTCCTGCCATTTCAAGTCGTTCTGCTCGAGCTTCCAATGCTTGCAACCGTTTTGTTTCAGTGATGTCAATTTTGGCAGCGACATAATTAATAATCTCACGATGAGAATTAAAAACTGGGGAAATTACAGCATCTTCAACAAAAGTAGTTCCATCCTTTTTCTTATTTATGATTTCACCGTGCCATTGATTACCACTAGATAGAGTTTGCCACATTTGGTTATAAAAAGAATCATCATGCTGATCGCTTCTTAATATTTTAAGATTTTGACTTATAACTTCTTTGGCTGTATAACCGGTTGTTTTCTCAAAAGCCGGATTAACATATTGAATATTTCCTTCAGCATCAGATATAATAATTGTTTCATCTGCTTGTTCAATTGCTCTTGAAAGTAATGCGTTGGATTCTTCAGCCCGTTTTCGTTCGGTTATATCCATGATTAAAGATGCAACACCTATTGTGCTTCCTTTTTCATCTATTAATGGAGTGTTATACCATTCACATATAATATTATTATTATCTTTTGTTATATTCTCAAAAGTATTTTGACTACCCTCTTTCTGATTCAATACTTCGCACCATATTTTTTTTGCAATTTCTTCATCTGTTTTTGATATGACTAATCCAATTACATATCGTCCGATAGCTTCTTCACTTGAATAGCCAAAAATATTCTTTGCTGCTTTGTTCCATTCTGTAACTTTGCAATCTAAATCCCATTGGATAACTCCCAAAGGGGTTTGTTTCACATGAAGGGCGAGTTTTTGTTTAGATAGAAGTATTTGTTTATTAGATAATTTTAGCTTTAAGAGATTAGATGATTGTTTTTTATGATAACGATAGACTATAAGTCCGATAATACAAATAAATAAGCAAAATAAAACAACCATAGTAAATTTAGCTCTTTGAAATAGTTTAATACTGTTGAACTTTGAATGTACAATAATAACTTCCACATTATCAGACTGTTTTAAAAAATCATAGAACAAACGATCAAATTGCTGTTCAATGGAAGAACCTATTTTACTTTGATCCGGACGAGTAAGCCTTTCTTTAGCAATAGCTCTAAAAGTTCTAATCTTGTTTAATACTTCTAAAATATTTTTTTGTAGTTTTTTGTTTTCAAGTGCTACATATCTCCATTCATCTTTCTGTCCACCTTCAAGCATAGCTTGTGCGTACCATTCCGCTTGATAAAAGTGCTCCCATATAGAATCGATATCTACACTTGTATCTCCATAAATAAGTTGTTCAATTTTCAAGTGAGCGAATGTAGCTTCAATTTTGATTTTATTGACAGCATCTATGAGAGGAGAATATTCTTCTGTAACTTGAGAACTTGTTATCATAGTAACCCGCATTGTAACAGCCATGAACAAAGCTATGACTCCAATTTGCAAACAATTCTTCCAAGGTATTCGAGACATTGAAAACTTTTTATTAATACTATGTTTTATCATTTATAAGATGCCTATTTTCAATTTATTAATCACTAAGTTCTAAAAGCTCGACAATATAATTTTAAGAGGGTACAAAGTAAATCGGTCAAAAAACTCCATACACCTCTATATAAAAAACTAAGTTTCAATACATAATAAAAGGAGAGCGTACGAGCAGAGTTGAATGTACTCGCACACCTTGTTTAAAAACATGAAAATTACTACTATATTAAGCGAGTTCTGTTTCAAGTTCCGCGGTGTCAATATTTACTTCTGATACAATCCTCGAAATATTTAAGAAGATCAACAGACGTTCATCAATTTTTGCGACACCATTGATATAATCAGTACCTACTGACGCTACGAGTCCCGGTGCCGGTTCGATAGTCGAACTTGGAATACGAAGAACTTCTTCTACCGCATCTACAATCATTCCGACAATATTATCACCATCTTCACAAACAACAATCCGTGTGTTTTTGGTCCACTCTTCGATATCCATATCGAATTTTTTACGAAGATCAATCACCGGAATAACTTTACCCCGAAGGTTTATAACTCCTTCACAATAATGTGGAGCCTGGGGTATCTTGGTGATTTCCACCATCCGGTTGATCTCCTGTACTTTTTGGATATCAATCCCGAATTCTTCCTGTCCTAACTTAAAAGAAACGAGTTGTGTTAGATCACTCAGATCATTTTTTTCATGACTAGCCATTTCTTACCTCTCATTTCTATACGTTGGCAGTTTCTTTAACTTTGAACTGTCCAACTATCTGTTTCATACCTTCTGCGTTCTGATTCAATTGTTCAGCAGCAGCAGCAGATTGTTCTGCACCGGTTGCTGATTCTCTAGCGATGGATGCGATGTTTTCCATATTTTGAGAAATCTGTTCAGCGGCTGATGATTGTTCTTCAGATGCTGTCGCAATTTGCTGAATCATATCTACAACTTGATCTGTCATAGTAACTATTTCATTAAGGCTACTGCCGGCTTTGTCAGTCAATTCACGTCCTTTATTAACTTCCTCAACACCTTTATCCATTGATTGTACAGCATCATTTGTTTCGGTTTGGATGCCTTTAATCATATTAGTAATTTCGCCGGTTGCTTTACCTGTGCGTTCGGCAAGTTTTCTGACTTCGTCAGCAACAACGGCAAACCCACGTCCCTGTTCACCTGCTCTAGCAGCTTCAATAGCAGCATTTAAAGCGAGTAGGTTGGTTTGATCGGCTATGTCGTCGATAACCCCAACGATTTCACCAATTTGATCGGCAGACTGAGCGAGTTTACTTACAGATTCTCCAGATTCACGAACAACAGTTGCGATTTCCTGCATGCCTTGAATTGTTTCACTTACAATTTGAGCACCATCTCCTGCAGTCTGACCTGCTTGACCAGCAGCATTATTAGCCTCCCCGGCATTTTTTGAAGATTCGACTATGGTTACAGTCATTTCTTCAATTGCTGTAGAGATTTGTGTAACCTGATCGGTTTGATCTTTGGCACCACGAGACATTTGTTCTGAAGATGATGCTACTTCTGTTGCGGCTGAAACTACTTGTTCGGCAGTTGCATTTAGTTGTTGAACCATGTTTGTTAAATTTTCAGTCATTGTTTTGAGAGAAAAACCTATCTTGCCTTTGGCTTCCAATGTGCCCTCGATCGCCTTGACCAAGATGCCAATTTCATCTTTTGAGTTGATACCGATGTCTTCAATTTCGGTTAACTCGATTTTTTGTGTCAGGTCGTTTTGAGCGATTCTGTCCACGACATTAACAAACTGACCAAACTCGTTATTCATATGCTCTGTCAACTCAACTACTTTACCGATAGGTCTGGAAATACTTCTTGAGATAAACCAACCAAAAGTAAGTGAGATAATAATACCAAGGATAATACTTATAATAATCACCATGTTAGACATTGCTGCGGCTTCATCACCGGCTTTACGCGAAGCTTCAGCATCTGCGGTAACATCCGAACTCAGTTCACTCAACAATCCCATCATAGCATCAAATATTGGTTCGATTTTCTTGTTGTCAGCCTCACCCATAGCTTGATATAGATCGTAGGATTTCTGTGCCTCTGTAACTACTTCTTCCTCTAAAACCTTAATGATGCTTGACAATACAGGAGTCACTTTGTTGTTAAAGATGTCTATAGCTGCAGCTTTAGCTATACTGTTATTGCTTGTAGCAAGTATATCAACAATCTCTTTACCAGCATTGTGCAAATTAGCATGAATTTTGGTAAGTTTTGGAAGTGTAGCTTTGATTGCTGCATTCGAAAAATCAAATTCCTTAAGCCAATCCCCCATGGCACATTTGGTCGGATCAAGTTGTCCGGTAAATTTATCTCCTCTAACTACTGCTTTACTAAGATCGAAGACCCATGATCTGTGAGCATTCTCAATTTCCGCTAACTCGTACATAAACAGTAACGAATTTCGTATACCGGTCTTATCAAGCTCTTTAGATAACTGAACAAATTCATCATCCGCTTTCGTGAATTCTCCGTAGGCATTCATGAGTTCATTAAAAATTCTTTCATCTTCTGCATCTACAATTAGTCCACGAAAATCTTCAGCGGCATTATCAATTGTCTCAAAGGACTCATCAATTGTACTATATATTTCTTTTACTTCTTCAGTGCCATTTGCTAAGTTCAGCATTTCCATTTCGGCAGTTGCCACATCACCCATTGAAGCATCCATAATTCCAAGAGCTTGAACAGCCGGCAAACGTATAGCAGCTATTTCATCCATACTTTGATCGAGAGCCCCGATACCGTACCAACCAACACCGCCAACGATTCCGCATATCAATGCAACTACCGCAAACGCTCCAATAAGTTTTTGTCTAATCATCATAATCTACACTCCTCTTGTTAAAACTCTGTTACCATTTGTAACATTGTTTGATTTAAATCACTATTTTCATTTATTAATGTTTCCATTCTCACTTCTACACCATCGATAATTTCATAGCCGCCGCCCAAAGAAAATTGACCGATTGATTCTAAACCATCCGGTTTGAATGAGCCATAACGACCGGTTACGAAAAACTTGTTGATATATCCAATTGATTGAAAATAAAACCCTGAGTTTTCTTCTTTAGCAACAGAACGATTCAAAGAATGAGTAATATACTCTCCTTTGAAAAGGAGATAACCTAGATCATACTGCAAATCCGCTCCCCAAAGAACCATTTCGCTCTTATCAGATTTATTCAATCCGGTAGCAACAGAAGTTCCTATTTCAAGATTTGATAATTGTTTAAAACCGGCTCTAAACCCAAAGGCATTAGACGGAGTAGTATTTATTTCTTCATATACATCAACACCTGTAGCTAACGAAGCGACATCATCAATAACTTCAGTAGATGATTCAAAGCCATTAACTAAAAAAGTAACAAAATTACCATACCGTGAATCAATCATAAATTGAACACCAAAATCGTTCCAACCACCATGAGTAAGATCAACGACTCTAGAAGTAGTAACCAGCTTGCGGTCAATAGATGGGTACGACAAGAAGTCCACTCCGAATGGGACATCAAATTGACCGACGATCAAGCTGGTATGATTGATTAAATTTGAATTGATGTGGCTACTTTTATTGTTGTCTGAACCACTTATGTGAATGTCAATCAGAGCAGCACCTAATTCGAAAAGAGCATCATCAGCGTTGTAAGCAATAGCGATTTCGACCGCTACATTGTTTGCCAGTTCATGAGCTAAATCAACTTCGGCTTGTCCTAATCCGAAATTAGTGTTGTCTTGAGGTGATTGGTCGTAACTATTGACAACATCAAAAAAACCGGAAATATCAAGACCGGGAGCTACTTCATCTTCATCATGCTCTGCTAACTCATGTAGACTTTCTGAAATAGATGTTAATTGATTTGTTAATTTTGAAAAATCCTGATTAGAATTATTCGCCTCGACAGTATTTTGATTTGAAAACGACTGTTGGGATTCTTTTAAAGATAATATCTCTGATTTCAAAAATTTAATATCGTCGGTAATAGAACCAAAATCATTCTGACTGATATTTTCATCATTGGATGGCATATCAATAAGTTTATTTTGTATCTCTTCTATTTTTTCAGCAAGTTCCGCTAAGATTTTATTGTCTGAAGATGTCGGAGTTGATGACATCTTATCCTCCAAACGGATTATTTCAGCAGTACGCTTGCCTGATTCTTTTTCAATTAACGCTTTCAGATTGGATTCAATCTTATCTACAGCTTTTAGAAGTTGGTTAAAATCCTGTCCAAAAGATGAAGTGGAAAGCATCAAAAGCATTAAACAAAGCGTACAGAACTGCTTGAAAGCTCTCCTCCGTAAGTTTGATTCTTTAAAGAATGTTTTCATCCAATTCCCTTCTTTAATAAATTGACCCATATACTCGTTTTAGATATTTTAACAGTCAAAACGTAATAATACATTTCATGTTTTGTTTTTCGGGAAATGTTAATGTTTGCTTGATGATGAAAGGTTGATACATTATTGAGTATAGATATGTCTCAATTAAAATATTTTAAGGGAGTTTTAAGTAGTGTACTTATTGATAGAGTACAGACTCTTTTTTAAAGCTATAATTGAGTTATATAGATTTTAAATAGTTTGTAAGATTGGTTTTGTTATCATTTATACCCAGTTTTTTTCTAATTCTACGTCTTTGGGTATGAATTGTGTTTACAGATAAATGAAGATTGTCGGCAATCTCTTTGGAATCAAAACCGGCTTTTATCAAATTACAAATCTCTGTTTCTCTAGGGGTAAGTTTTGCATAGAGATTTTCGAGTCTATCGACTAATGGTGATGTTATTTCAGTCAAACTTGATTCTAATAAATTAAGCATATTTATAAATGAAGGCTCTGCTGCTTTTTTAAGCGGTTCTATCATTGGTAATATTACATTACTTATATTTTTATGTAATTGTAATTTTATTTCTTCTTTTTGATCTGCAATCCGCCCAAGAACTTCCTGAAGAGCAATATTTTTGTTACTCAAAAGCACTTTTTCATTTGCTAATAGTTTATTTGCTTCTACTAAAGCTATTTTTTGTAATTTTCTCTCAGTTACATCTAAAGCGACAGACACAATATAAGACTTAGAATTAAGTTGTATTTTAGAAAAGGCTACCAAGCAAGTTCGTATTTTTCCGTCTTTTCGCTTAATTTTCAATTCAAAATCTTTCAATGATTCATTTTCTTTAAGAGCGTCTTTGAATTTATTACGTTCGTTGGAAGAACACCATAAATCCAAATCCAAAGTGGTTCTTCCCGTTACCTCTTCTTTTGAGTATCCAAAAGCTTCTTCACAGCTTTGATTGACATCAACAATTTCTCCCCTTTCTAAAGATGTAATTGTAATTGGGTTAGGACTTGTCATAAATATCTTTGAAAATTTTTCTTCACTCTCTTTGAGAGCTTCTTCAGCTTGAACCCGTTCAGTAATATCTTCTCCCGAAGAAATATTGCCAATAATAATTCCATTACTATCTCGTACTATTGTGTTGTACCATGCGATTATACGTTCATCACCACTTTTCGTTAGGACAGGATTCTCGAAGTACTCTACAGTTTTGATTATGCCTTGCATGAGCTGTTTCGCTACATCTTTCACCATCGCTCGCAGATGTTCAGGTATGAAATTATCAAACCAGTTTTTTCCAACCATCTCTTCTTCTGTATATCCAAAAATCTCACAAGTTTTTTGGTTTACTAAGGTTACTATACCTGAATCGTCAAGAGCAACAAACAATACATTCGCAATATCAAGATAGGTTTGAGCACGCTTGCGTTCTTCATTTAATTTGTTCTCAAATTGCTTTCGAATTGTGATGTCCCGATCAATACCTCTATATCCGGTGATATTTCCTTCTTCGTCGAGAACTGCAACTCCACTAGTTTCTAGGATAACCTGGCTGCCGTCTTTATGTGTATTGATGTTTTCTATCGAGATGATAGGCTCACCTTTTTCACTTAGATTATTGAAAATCTTTCCAACTTTTTCCTTTTCTGCAAGTGACATAAATTCGAACGGAGATTTACCAAGAACCTCTTTTGGTGTGTACCCCAATATAGTTTCAATTTGAGGACTGACATAAGTATAGACACAATCACTATTTACTTCCCATATCCAATCACTGGAATTTTCTACAAGTGTACGGAACTTCTTTTCACTCTCACGTAACGCATCTTCCGCCTGTTTATGTTTGGTGATATCTCGTGCAACACCTCTATACCCAATGACATTTCCATTATCGTCATAGACTGCTGTCCCATTTGATTCAAGTATAACCAGGCTACCGTCTTTATGTGAATTGAGAGTTGCCTCTGATAAAATAGGATCACCCTTTATTCTCAACTTGTCAAAAATCTCCCCAAATTTTTCTTGTTCTTCAGGTAGCATTAAAAGAAAACCTGATTCTCCAATTATCTCTTCAGGCTTGTACCCTAAAATATTTTCAATCTGTGGACTGACATATGTAAAAATAGCTTTACTGTTTATTTCCCATACCAAATCAGTAGTAGTTTCAACAAGTACTCTAAATTTCTCTTCACTCTCACGTAACGCTTCTTCACATTGTATGCGTTTGGATATATCTATTTCTAACAACATATTGGCTTGAGCGAGTTCTGACGTTCGTTCTGCAACACGTTGTTCCAATTCAGCATTAGTTTTCCGTAATTCTTTCTCTGCCTCAATCCTTTCAAATTCCTTACCTAATCTTTCTGAGATTGCCGTAATAAGACTACGCTCTTCTTTGAGAAATGGTCCTTCATCAAAGTCAGGCATTTTTTTAAAATAGTATATTTCGATTGAACCAACTATTTGTCTGTGGTTATTTATATGGCATTGCTGTAACCATTCAGTTTCAAGAAAATTGTCAGTAGTATATACATTATTTTTAAATGTGATTTTTGCACAAGTGATTTCGGGATATTGCCATGACGGCGGTATTATATTTACTGTTCCTTGAAGTATTTCATCCAAAGTAACATCAGGTTTTTCAATAAGATGAGAAATAGTATAGAGACAATTGAGTTCTTTTACTCTTTCTCCAAGGTCATATGTTTTTTTTTGAAGTTCTTCTATTACTTGTTTTTGATTTACCTGATTCTCATTATCAGATTCAAGCACAGATATATTACCAAGATTCTTTAATCTATTTTTCATACAATATTATTCGGCACTATTGTGCAAAAACTGAACAGCAAACTTATATAGGTTTTTAAATTTTAAGTATGTTGCAGAATAAACTATAAATGTCAGAAAAATTCGATATAGACAGTGACTAAGCATGTTTTATATAAATGAAAGATAGTATCAATATGTAAATTTTAATTAGATATCTGAATTATGGCTGATAACATGGGACATATGTTGAACTAATATTTTGAGTAAGTAAAATGAATTAGAATTTTAATAAAGCAGGCTTCAGCCTGTTTAATGGAGGAGAACTTGAGATACATATCGAATTGTTCTTTAAAAAAGAAGTAGTCGGGAATTATTCATAAAAAAAACTTCGACAATACGCGAAGCGGTAAAACATATATTTATATGCGGAGGAGGTAGGATTCGAACCGTCTTTGACGGCTTTATTAGTACTACAGATAATTATAATAATTGAATTTTTATAAAACATATGAAATATGCGGAGGAGGTAGGATTCGAACCCTATACAATTTCTAACTTTCTCAACCAAAACATTTTACAGCATAACTTCTTGTTTATCTCTGACTTACAGCAGAGTTTACGTTTGGTTGTTTCTAGTTTTTTTTGAATGTTTTTGATTGTTTTAGCATTAGATATGGCACAAATCTGGCACAAGCATAATTTCAAAACTCACATTTCAATTATTGTTATAAGTTTTAAACTGAATTTCATCAAGCTTAGTAATTTCTTTTAAACTTTCACAAGTCGGTAAATAGTAATGATAATCACGAGAGCTTTAACACAAATTAATGGGTAAAAGTTTTTTTGATTCTAGATCAGACTTACATGAGGATGAGAATGCCATCAATTTCATGAAGAGTATTGCCATAAGACCTTCAAACAATAAATTTATCTTTACATTAAGTTAAACTATTCTGTACCCACAAATTGCTTAACAACACTTATTGACCCTCAAATGAGTGACAATTCTGGCAGTGAAAGCCAATGAATGTTGATTTTAGTGGATTTTGTTATGGGTTTTTTGAAATTATTTTGTAAATTTAAACATGGCATCGACGAAACATGATTATACTTTAGACAATATTATTCAATCAAATGATTTCACAATATCGTATCGTAGCTTTGATAAAAAAACGGGGCAAACTGTTTTTATAAAAAGTGTTCATTCGAATATTGGAGACTTCACAGATGACTTCAAAATTGAGCACCTCTCAAATTCATTCAAGTTAGCAAAAACAATTAAATCAAACTTGATATTATCGCCTATAAAGCTACAGAAGATAAAAAATAACATACTGGTCGTTTATCCGTATTTAGATTCATCAATCTGGGAGCCATTAACTGAAAAAATATTTTTATCAGATTGCATCTTTTTCTTAAAACAAATCTGTTTCATTTTAGATCACCTGCATGAATGTAATCTTGTTCATTGTGATATTAAATTATCTAATTTCATGTATAATAAAAGTACTCGTAAAATCATCCTCATTGATTTAGAATTTATCACTGAACATCAGTCAAAATGTAACGCAATTGTTAAAGGAACTGCTGATTATATAACTCCTGACATTATAAAAAACGATATAATCGACAACCCAGCAGATTATTATGCACTTGCTGTAACTCTAGAAAAACTCTATAAAAAAATTCCATCGCCACAGAACTTTAATCGATTTATAAGTAGACTTAAAGATAATTTAAATCAGAAATCATTATCTTCTTTACTTGAAGCTTTAACTGAGAATGCGATTATTGGTGTGGAAGCATCTGCGAACTACAAACAATCATTATTTGCATTATATATATTTCAAGTAAAATATAATTTGAGTAAATTCAAGAAACAATCAATAAAAGTCCCCCTTTTAAAACGGATATTTTCAGTTGATAATAAGATAGTAGGTTTTAGTGATGAAATCTTAGATTTGCTGCATTCAAAAAGTCTTGTATCTAAAAGAGAAACATTTAATCAACTTCAATCTTTAATCCTTAAAAGTAAGCTAGAAAAAATTGGCGAGTACTGGATATGTTATCTACCTGAAAAAGAATTAATTTCTATCATCTCAAAGACATATTGCAAATATACTTCAAAAGAGTTAATGAGAGAGATAAATATCCTTCAAAAAGATATGAAATTCTTGATAATTTACTTGTTAATGAAACACACAATAAATAATAACAATCTTCAGGATTCTAAAAATATTTTTTTACTTACAACCTTAGCAGAGTCATGCATTGCTTTAAATAAAACAGTAGAAGCATTAGCAGCATTCGAGCAACTACTTCCCCTGGAGACTTCTGAGAATCAATTAACGATTTTATATGAAATTACAGTTCTTAACTTGGCAATGAACCAGGATGAAAAAGCATTAAGCATAATTAATAATCATCTAAAATGTTCGGACATTGAGACTCAGTTCAAATTCAAGTCATTAAAGGACCTCATTGAGATACGAAACGGCAACTATTTGAAAGCTGAAGATTCATTAAATTCTATTATTACACAGTCTCAAAAGAATAAATTTTATTACACGGAAATTATCGGTTATTATTATTTGAGTTTAATATTTTATTACCGAGGAGATTATTCAAAAGCAATTTTCTACGTTGAGATAGGGATAGAAAAAGCAAAAAAACATAAACAGAAAAATCTATTGACATCATTACAAACTATGGGAATACACTATTACTCTCGAACAGGTGACTATCAGCCTTCTATCATAATTGGTAAGACAGTTTTAAAGAATATAGATAGTTTTGAATCTTATGGAAAGATTGTAAGCATTTTAAATCACCTCTTTACAAGTTATATTAAAACAGGTAATTATTCAAAAGCCAAGGAATGCTTATTTAAATCAATAAGTACAAACAATACACTAATTGATGAGAATAAATTAATTTTATTTTTTATAAATAAAGGCTTGGTTGAATTACATGAAGGGAAATTAAATAAATCGAGAGCAACATTTTTATTTATTATTCGTTTAAAAAATAATGGTATCAAAAGCAACATTGGAAGTATTTATCAAAATTTAGTTCAGATTTCTCTTTACATGAATAATCAATCAGACTTCACGCGTTATTTTGATAAAGCTCAAACAAACTTTGAATACTATAAAGATTATACTTCCCAACTACAATTAAGATTTTTCCAAGTACTTAACGAATGGTATAACTTAAAACAACCAAAACAGCCAGATAAACTATGGCAAATATATTTAGAATTAAAGGAGTTAAATGAAGGATATTATTCTTCGATGGTATTGTTTCATTACTTGCTTGCCTCTCTTTATCAAAGAGTAGAGATAAACCAAATAAAACTAGAAAAATCTCAAAACCCATTGATAAGATGTACCCAAATTTTATTAAACCTCTTTAGAAGCTCTCATAATAATGAAATAACTACGATAGAATCCCTTAAAGCAATTTATAAAGAGCTTCAAAAAAACAATTTTGTTTATTTTGCAGCTATAGTAGCATCATTTATAGCAGAGCAATATGAAAATAATAATTTAAAATTAGGTATTAAGTTTTACGAACAGTCAAAAGAACTTTATAATTCAATAGATAATTCTGAAAACTCTTTAATAGTAATTGATAAAATTAGTAAATTAAGAATAAGTGTAGATCAAAAATCAAACTCACATATGGAACTAGTAAAGGAAATAAGTTCTATTTTGCAAAACATAGAAAATTATGATGAGAGTATTAAAAGGTGTTTACAATTTATACTAGATCAAACTAGTGCTGAGCGAGCAGTGCTATTATTAAAAAAAGAAAATTCCTCTGAGCTCAGAGTAAAATCCTATATAAATTGTGACAAAGATTGTTTAGCAGACATTTATAAATTTAGTTCATCGATTACTTTAGAGTCATTTCAAACACAAAGCTCAATAATTATAGAAAATGCACTTTTAGATAAGCGGTCAAATCAATACAAAAGTATCATTGCACATAATATACAGTCTATTATTTCTCTCCCAATTAAAAGAAATGGAAAAATACTTGGAGTTTTATATCTCGACCATCAAACTATTCCAGCTTTATTTACTTTAGATGACGTGGATTTTGCCAAATTATTATCAAATCTACTCGCAATTGTCTTAAACAACTTAGACAGCTTTAGAAATATATCAATTATCAATCAGGAGCTTGTTGCTGAACTAGAGTTAAAAACTTCACACAGGAAGTTTATATCTAAAAATAAAAGTATTAATAGAATTTTTGAAAAGCTCCCAAATATAGCGAAAACGAATGCTACTATTTTACTCTTAGGAGAAAGTGGAACAGGTAAAGAAATTTTTACTGATATTATACATAAGCTCAGTTTACGAGCAAAAAAGCCACTTATAAAAATTAACTGTACAGCATTTGCTGAAGATCTTATTGAAAGTGAATTATTTGGAATAGATAAGAATGTTGCAACTGATGTGAAAGCTCGTGATGGAAAATTTACAATTGCTGATAATGGAACAATTTTTATTGATGAAATTGGTGATATGCCTTTAAAAGTACAATCTAAAATTCTCAGAGCAATAGAATATCAACAGTTTGAAAAGGTTGGCAGCAATAGAACGATTAGAACTGATATCAGATTCATATATGCCACAAATAAAGATTTACTACAATTAGTTAAAGAAGGAAAATTTAGAGAAGATTTATATCATCGCATTAATACTATCCCAATTACTATCCCCCCTTTACGAGACAGAAAAGATGACATTCCCCTCCTTGTAGAACATTTTATTAAGATGTACACCATAAATAATAATCCTCCGATATTATCAACGGAGATATTATCTTTTTTTGAAAATTATAATTGGCCAGGAAATGTACGAGAGTTAAAAAATGTAATCGGACGGTTATGCATAATGCAACAAGGTGAAATGGTATTTATGTCACATTTGCCAAATAATCTCGTTGATTCATTAAAGAATATAAATATTTCTTCAATTAAAGAATTAGCAGAAAAACATCATATTATCGAAGCTCTACGACTGCATAAAAACGTTGAATCTCGGGCAGCGAAATCAATCGGCATGTCTTTGTCTACATTTAGAAGAAAAATCAATAAATATAACCTCAAAAATCCTATCTAATTTACCTAAAAATAAAATTATAAGTACTCCCGTATCCCTTACAATTAAATAAAAGTAGATTTTACCGCAGTCATGTTATTGTGGTAAATAATGCGGTAAAACATCAACGCCTCTTTCAGACGATAACGTTATCTAGCAACGGCTTACCTGTATAAACCACAAGATATAAAGTGGTGTCATTTTTGTTAAAGAGCATCCTGTAATTATAACCTAAACAGGAGGTCTTTAATGAAAACAAGAGTCTTATTTTTACTCAGTCTCTATTTAATCTTAACATTCACCCTTACTGGAATAGTAGGAGTTCCCCAAAATACACTAGCAGATGGGTATCCTGGAGATCCTCCTATTAAAGATACATTACCAGCAGATACTGCCGGTACTATTTTGTCAACCCCGTTTACTCCAGAAGAAACTACAGGGATAGACTACTGGCTAATTATAAAAACTATAATAACAATAGGAATTTAAATTATACTCTGGGGAGGGAGTATAATAATATTATGCTTTTAAATATAAAAAAATAATGCTATTCATAAATTTGCTGAATACCAGAGAATTTATTACACGAAAAGAAGTTGCAGATATTTGTGGCATAGGAACAAGGTCGTTTTATCGATACATAAATTTACTATCAGAAATCAATGTACCTATTTTCTTTGACAGAACAGTTAAAGGATATAGACTATCTACACAGATATCAAAACAACATCAGCCTGAGACTATAAATGAAATAATTATACAATTAATAAGCCTCATAAAATATAGTAAAACAATTGAGAACATACATTTCAAAGTTGAGACTGACTTTTTAGTAAAAAAAATAATTTCATTATCTACATTCAGCATTGACGAGGTATTGAATGCTTATATCAATCAATTTTCGCCGAATTCTTATAAAACCAATGAAGAGGATATTTTGAAATCAATATTAATTGATATAGCCATAGCAAACTCATTTGCTATATTTGTCACCTATCAAAAGATTGATTCAGAAGTAGAAAATACTATAAAGGTCGAAAATCCAAGACTAGAATATAAAGAAGATTGGCAACTTTCTGATCGACTAAATACAATCATACTGCCTTTAAAAACTATAAAACATGTGAAAATCTTATAGAGAATTTCTATTTATAGTAGAAATAATTGTTAAATTATCTTCTATGGATTTATTTAGAATACTTTGCTGTGCCATGAGTACAATTTAATTTTTAACAAACCTTCTTATATAAATAAAGCGGGGACTTGGGATACATATAAAACTTTGTTAAATAATAATTTGTAATACAGGGGAAATTTATAGTATAAATAAAACATACAAAGTATGCGGGGAGGCAGGGATTCTCCGTGGTGTGATTTTGTAATGCCTTGACTATCAGTCATATATGAGGCAAGACATTGAAATTCAACAATTTAGGTTTTTGATTGTTTGTGATGTTTTTTGATGTTTTTTGATTGTTTTTGAAAACATTTTGGCAGAAATTTGGCAGAAATAAAATGGACCTTGTTCACGGTATAAAAAAATTGTACGAATAAGGATAAAGTCACAAATGAATAAAAACGTTTCTTCAAGTAACAATAAGATATGAAGTTAATAAAAAAATACTTTTAACTTGAACAGGTGAAGGGTTATTATAACTATTAGAAAGTTACAACAAGAGTCAATACTATTATTATTAAAAATACAGTCATTGAAGATAAATTATTTTACATATTCGATATCCATTTTAGTTGTCATTTACAAAAAAACAAGTAGCCGGACAATATTATAAAAGTAACTTGGCAAATATATCTCAATTTTTATTATATGGATATCTATTAAACTTAAGGTCTATTAATGTTGGATCATATGCATTTATTGTGTCAATAAAAATAAATTCATCATTGATGGAAATCCATTTATCTAAAATAATCTTAATTTCATGTTTTTGATTAAGCAAACTCTCTAGTTCTTCTGAGTTTAAATTAACATAGAATCTCAAGCTATTTTTATAAGATTTTTGTGTATGCTTAAGAAAAAAAGTATCTCTTCTTTCATTTTGCACTTCAGTTAATTTTTTATTATTCAAATAAATTTCAATATTACTAGTTTTAAAAGAAATATTATCTATTACTTCATTATATTCAAAATTGAAACTCAAGAACAATGAATACTGTTTTTGTAATTTGTATAAAACTCCAAAACTAACTATCTTAAGACTTATTTTGTTTTCTAGTAATTGCAATTCATATTTATCAGTCTTCCTCTGATTATTAATATAAATAATATGCTTAGGTAAATACAGACAACTATTAAAAGTAATTAATATGGCTAAGATAAATATCGTGATAAGGTAGTAGTTTCCAAATCCACAGACTTTTTGGATATTACTTGTAAGTGATATCCACTTTCTACTCATTTCATTTAATATCATCTATATTCCCAATAGTATTGGCTATTCTATCAATGTAGTATAGTTAGAATAGCCAATTGATAATTACAATCAATAAAAATATTTTTTAATAACGTCAGCTGAAATAACATCAGCTCCATTTTCATATGTGCCTTGTATGTTATAAGCATTTGAACCTAGTATAATTTGTTCCCAAGCCAATGCCCCAATTGTTGCCCCCCACCCATTCAAACTTTGTTGCCAAAAATGAGCAGTTTCATGAGTCCACAAATATCTATTACCTACTTCATTATATTCAGGGTCACCTGCATTAACTATAATATTTCTTCCAAAACCAGCAAATCCGGCAGGAAGAAGAAGATATTTAGCACCAAGTCCCCATAATCCTCCACTTCTGTAGAGAGGTCTATATTTAATACCATAATCTTTGCTGGCCGCTTCTATTTGTTGCTCAATTTCTTGTGGAGGTCTAATTGCACCACCCATGACAGCAATGTTTGCTATAGCTGAGGAAATACCTCCAGTTATGCCAGCAGCATAATTTCCGCCCAAATTTCTAAAAATATTTTCACCACGTAATCCATTTGTTGCCATTCCACCAACTCCGACTGAAATTCCACCTGACAAAGCAGAAAATCCAAGTTCGGAACCGATATTTGACCATCGACTTCTTGTATCAGCTCTAAAATTACCTACCATTTTGTAAGCAGCTAGACTTCCTGCAACACTTCCAAGCATAGATGATAAATTAACCTCTTGACCTGTTATAATCGATGTTGAAGCATTTACAGTTGCATCTGATAACATTTTATAACCTATGTTATTAGCTAGTTGACCTCCTAATTGACTTGCCACACCTCCTAATCCACCACCAATTGCTCCAGTAAACATAGACTTTCCAAAGCCATTCCAAGTCCATGCATTTCCAGTAATCGTTGTCATAGCAGTATATGTAACAGCAGAAAAGATACCTCCGTAAACAGCTCCAACTAGAAATGGAACAAAAAAGAGATTTCCATCAGGATCAATTCCAAGTATAGGATTATTGCCACCATACATATAGCCGCTTGTAAATTGTCCTGCTTTATCAATTGACGTAAAGAAACCAGTTCTTTTATCATAATACCTTGATCCAAAATAGGTGTAGTCAAAAGTAGAGTATAAATCCTGTTCTTTTCCAGTAAACTTATATGGAGTATTAACAAAACCCGAACTTGATGCAACTCCTCCAAATGGTAAATAGTTAATAGTTTGTGCTATAGTTGGAATTCCAAGACCACCAACATCTGCAAGCATAACTACACGTGGTGATCCAATTTGATCTTTGATGTAGTAGAAGAGCTTTGAATCATCATTTTCTTTGTATGATGCAATATGTCCTTCAGGACCATTAACAAAGGTTTCTAACACATTATCATCTTCATTAAATGTTGCAACTAATACACCATCATCATAGAGATAAAAAACAGAAGTAGTAGCTGTTTTTAAACAAGGATAAGTACCACCAGGATCAGGATCAGGACCAGGACCAAGTGCTTGAGTTCCTCCAGAACTAAAACTTGAAGATTCTAATATTCCACCTCCACTGCTCATGCTACTAAGTGGACGAGGATCAATAACTCCACCACAAGTAGACCAATACTTGTAGGTGTATACTTTTTTAGTTCTTTGACCAGATTCATCATAATACATATATAAATAGTCTTCTGAAGTACTAGAAGCAGCTGCTTGGATCCTCGAAATTCTCATTAAATTTCTATAATCGTACTTCATGAGATTTACATTATGCGAAGGGTCTTTGATCATATTACCTAGAACATCATATTCCATATCAGATGTCATACCTGTAATATTTTTTAGTCTGGATGAACCTGCTTCATCCTCATAATAAGTATAAACAATTTGATTACTACCTTCAGTTACATCTTCTCTGAAACCAAGTTTATTATAATTATAATCTCTATCAAAAGAATCATTATTTAAATTATCAGCAACCTCTAGCCAACCAAGATCATGATACTTAAATCCATAATTATGTTCTAATCCACCAATTGACCCATCTGAAGTACTAGTTAGTAAACCGGAAGGACGACCATTATAATACTGATTTTGAACTCCATCAATATATTGTAAATTTAATCCAAAGTATGAATTAGGAGAACCACCAGATTGACTTGTACTAACTGATGAAGGATCATTGATTCCAACCAACATGCCACGAGAATCATATTGATAATCTAGTGTTTGAACTTTATCAGCGCCAAAGTTTGTGACTCCATAATTAGTTTCATTTAAAGTACCATCAGGATTTTTTTCATAAAGAACATGAGTAATCGGAATTGAAAATGGGGGAGTAAAAGATCCTTGGTTATGAATAGAAGCAAGACTCCCATCTTGTCCATATTCATTCCCTATTTCTCGTCTATCAGAAGTATTAGGCCAGTGAGGATAAATTGTAGTATAATTCAAAGTCCCATCGACATTATAATCGTGTCGTACTGCTTTTAATGAAGCTAGAGAGCCCATCAATAGTTGAGTGACAGTAATATCATAATTTTCTTCAGGAAAAGCGTAGAATTCTTTATAGTAATATGGTCCTAAATAAGAAGAATCTCCACATTCTACTCTGACTAAACTTCCAGGATTAACTATTGTTGAGTCCCCAGTGATTTCATAGTAATCATAAATCCACCTAAATTCAAGAGTGAATGATAATCCCTGACCATATTCGGGGAAATTTTGGTCTTCAGCATTTGTATTAGTAAAATAATTTGATAATGGATCGTCCATTATTCCTTCGGATATTTTACGACCAAGCTTATCATATTTAAAGTATACAAACTTCTTTTCTGCTAAGCGTTTATCATTTTGCATAAATCTTAATTTTCCGGATTTATCATAACGCATTTTAACTGTACCGTAATCAACTTTATTAATTTCAACTTTTTGTCCTATGTCATTATATGTATTTGAACGTAAGTAAATTTCATCTGTTCCCGTTGAGTTTAAGCAAAATGTATCAATATATACAGATGTTACCCGTCCATTCAAATCTTTATTTGTAATGGTCATGATGGTATCTGATTCAACCCCCATTTCATAAAGTAACCGCCCATTTCTACTAAAGCGATTCCATCTATCCTGAATCGATACAGACTTCGAGTTATCTTCATCTACTATTGTAGAAACTATCTCATCTGAAGAAGTTCTTGTGAAAGAGTCGAATTTCTTATTATGAGTAGTTATAATATTAAAATCTTCGCCAGGTGAAGCTAATTTTATTAATTCTCCCTTAAAGTCATTTGAATAATCTTTTTCAACATACGGATAATTTTTACAGTTAACTCCTGGACCAAGATCAGTATAATATGCTTTTATTTCTGAAATTACTGTGGCTTGATCTACATAATCCTCTACACTTGATGCCCCATCTAAATCAATGTAAGGTTTATAAATTCTTTCCACCCTATTAAACTCATCATATTCTGCAATACCTGATACAATAGCATAATCATTCCCAATATTACTAGTAGTTCTGTGTTGAAGTGTTCTGCCTAGACCATCGAAATACAAAATTGAAACATTTGAACCACCCCCAATAAAAATTGTATTCTTAACGTAGTTAGGGGAATTTGGATTAAATGGAGTTTCATCTGAATCATAGTATTCTTTTGTTGATTTTATGCTACCTAGATTATCTTTAACTGTAACTAGTCTATTAAATTTATCATATTCATACTGTGTAGAAATATTATTAATACCAGATTTGGATAACATACTATTGGTTAACTTATCATAAGTTGTTGTAGTTACATGAGCATCAAGTGGATGGAACCTGACGCCGTCGATGTATGCCACATTATTTATACCATTTTCCATATTTATTGATATATACATTTCGACTAATTCATCAAACTGAGTTTCAGTTAAAGTAATTACTTTTTCGATTTTATGCCATTTATTGTCCCCAGGATAATCCGGGATAATAAATGCTGGAGATATAGGTGTAGTTAAATTGACACCGACATAGCCAGAAACAACAGCATTTGATTTAACCCAATAACTAAGTAGGAATTGCCTTCGAATTAGATCAACTTTATTAATAGTTCTCCATAATCCTTGGGTTGCAAAATTTGAAGTTAAATCATCAATCAATTTGAATGATTGACTTCCTGTTACTTTTTCCTCTGAAGACAAAGAACCATATGATGGGCTTCTGTTTACCCATCCATCATATCCAATATCATTAACAAAATCATATTCTGCATCAAACAACAAGACGCTATGAAGATACCCATTTTTAATAGAACCAACTATATTTTGCCCATCAGGACTATACTTAACTGATGATGTATCCCCATTAACATTCATAACCATAACGACATTACCATAAGAATCAAAACTGTTTGAACTTGGTAATAAATTAGAGGTAATAAATTTAGAGTTTTCGTTGTCAAGTGAACTCCAAGAATAATTTTTTTCAGGTTTCCAGTTTCCATTCTTTACAAAATCAGCACCTGATCGCCCTAACCAAGTAATTGTACCGTTGTCATCTAGAAATTTATATTTACGAGCAGTTTGACCTATTGCATGATCATCTAACATTCCAATATGTTCTGGAATCTCATACGCATATACATTTGAATCAACAATAAATGAATTAGGGTTTAGATATTCCGTTCTTGAAGAAGTTAACTGATTATATTCAGATTCATAAGTAAAATGTGTTGTTGTAGAAATATCTTCATCGATTTCAGTTATAGTAGTTATTTTCCCCTTAAAGCGAGGACCATAAGAAGAAATTAGTTCTGTTGTATATTCTAATTCAGAGGTAGTTGGAGATCCTGAACCATCTTTATTTCTTAACTTTGTAAAGTATTCGCTACCATCAAGTAAAAATAAATTCTGATCTATAGTTGGTAAAATACTTTTAATTGAAGCATATCTTGAATCATATGATGTAGTTGGGTCAATTATAAACATATCATTGTAAAAGTTATGCTCAGTATAACCTAGAATGTCATTTGGTGCACTTACAAAATGAGGGGTCGAAACAGTTGTTCTTGCAAATCTTGGAGTAGTAGCAGATTCATCTAGAAAACCTCCTACATATGAATAATCAACAGCGATTGCATTCGGATCAGTAGAGAAACTTTTTGAAATAACTTGATTTACAACTGGATAATTAGCTTTCCCAAAACATTGATCTTTGTACCATTTAAAATAATATTGATACGAAACATCAAGATTACTATTTGGAGTAATAGCTATATAAAAACAATCTCCGGAAGATTCAACCATGAGTTCATCGAATGGTACTGGTAACGCAGAAGCTAAACTCAATGTATCCCACTTAGACAAATCATAATTATATTTGTATGCAAAAACATCAGAACCATCAGATTTAGCTGCTACTACTAAGTCATCTTGGCACGTATATGAATGCCATTTCGCCGATTCTATTGGATGAATATATGCACTTGTAAGAAGTGTGTCTGTTGAACCCCACTCATTTGACCCCAAATGTCTTTTCACTATTATGTTCCCAGCAGATTCGGCGCAAACCATATTTTCCGGAACTTTGACTTTAGCACCAGGATCAACTTCAAAGTCAATTAGACCATAAACATTTAGATATCTTTTCCAAATTCCTGCAAAATATAAATTTGTTGGTAAATCAGTTGCTACAACAATATCTGAGGAAGTATATAATTTATGCTGATAATTAGGAGGAGGATTTGCTACAGAAAGCAAAATATTTTCAGCAAGAGTTCTTGTAGTTATTTGCCAGCCTGTAGCTGTATGCAAAGCGGTTGCTTGAAAATATGAATAATGGGTTGTTTGAAACCATGGGTCTGTAACCATAGTATGATAAAAAGTAAAAATTCCATCTTCAGTTATAGCAAATTGACCTCTTGAATTTATTACTGATACTGATTCCTGCCATGAATTGTTATTCCATTCTAAAACATTTAAAGAAGATGCATTTTGTCCTGGTCGATACACAATATAATTATTCTTCAATTTTGCTGGATGTTCTTTAAACCAATCTGAATTAGTAGCATTACTTGGATATTTAATATTTCGAACTATCTCATCAGAATTACTATCATATTTTGCAGCAATAATTGCATTTGGAAAATTATTTTCTCCATCTTGACGGTATAAATGGATCATTACCAAATCAGAAGATATCTCTATATTGGCAACATACCAAAAATCAATTCCAGCAGCATCATCTGCATCGGTAAGATAATATTCATTCCATTCCATTCCATTATATTTATAAAAATAAAACTTTTTTCTCCCATCATGAGCAACAATGAAATCATTACCTGGTATTAATGTAACCATTGCGGTTGGTGTCCAACTTGTAGGGATTATTTCTTCTTTCCACTCACCGTGTAACCACCTATTCACATGGATTTCTTTTTCTGTTTTTTCATAAATAGCATTCCATCCCTCGCCAGAAACAGCCTGAATATTAGATAGATTATCGCCACTTATAATTTCTGTAGTCCAATATCCGTCCAAATTTCCATAAACTGTTTTATATATAAAACTGGAAGTATGTGAATCAAAGATAAACGAGTTTGGTCCGGTTGAAAACCTTAAATATTCTATTTCATCATCTTGTGTTGAATAATCTAAATTAGCAAAATTACTGTCCGCTTCTATTAACTTATATTCAATTGACTTTGTGCCACCTAATGTACTATAAATATTATGAATGCTTGCGTAACTTGGATCGGTTAGCGTTTCATAGTAATCAAAGGAAGCTATAAGCTTACTTGATAACTCATCAACTGAAACATTTTTAATTTTGTTAAGTAATAGTTTCTTTCTTGTATAATCAGATGTAGAGTTAAGGTAAGTATAATCGAATGCTACTCTACCTGTTATATCATTAGACGGATTCTTTATTACTATACTATCAACTTTATATGTTTGATAATTTTGAATAACATGATCATTTTCAAAGCGTCCCATATCTTCTCTACTACTAAAGATAAACTCAGCTGTATATCCTAATGATGTTGTAACTTTATCTAAATATGAAAACCTAGTATAGTCATTATCGGAATCAAAGCCTAAAATACCATATTTAACCTTATCAAATTCCTGTAAATAACCGTAATTGACATAATTATGTTCTTCAATATCGCTTACACTACTTAGATTCCATTTTATAGGGAATAGAATATCACCAGTACCATGGCCAGACCCGATACTTGATCCCCAGCGTAATGTATATTCTGTACTATTTCTATTAGTTAGACCGTCATTAAAATCTCCATATTTATAGATTGAACCATCTTCTTTAATTATAGTCCAGCCAATTACTTGTATAGCAACACCACTTTCATATAGTACTGTACTGTAAATTCTCCAGGGAATTTGACTCTGAGTTTCGTATTGGTTTGTAAGCTCCATATATGTTACAGAGTCACAATCAGGACCCTCAGAGCTTACATAATTTATGCATGTCCAAGGCCATGAATTATTATCCCAAAAAGTACATTCCAAACAACGATCTATACCGATTTTTGGCATTAATTTCATACTTTGTCCACCGACTATTAACAGATAACTATCATCACTGATATCAATTGTATTCATATGATTGACAACTATTTTTTCTTGACCTAAATCAAACCCTAAACCAAAAGGAGATGTTTGAGAATATCTATTACTTATTTTAGCTTGATTGCTTACATTTCCACTGTACCCCAAACTAAGAGATGCTCCCATACCATTTTTACCAGGAATTGATACTAAGTTATATCTCTCAACATGCTGTCCAGTATATAAATTTACACTATTCGAAAACCCTCCCGACCCTGTAGGTTGATTTCCTTCAAAACCAACTGTTGCAGATAATTTATCTGAGACATAAATTTCACTCCTTGTAAAAGAAGGGATTAATAATAAGATACAGCTAATAAGAATAATTGTAATTTTGTTAAACATTACTTCCTCCAACCAATTACTATTGGTGTCTATTATTATTTTGTTTTTATCTATTTTATGTAAACCATCTTTTTTACATCAGTAAATTTTTCCATAGTTAATTTATATAAATACATTCCTGTTGATACATCGTTATTATTAAAATTTTTAGCATCCCATTGATAAGTATGTTCACCTGCACTTAATTCATCATCAACTAGTGTAACTATCTCCTGTCCAAGAATATTATAAATTGTCAGATATACATATGAGCTGGTAGGTATTGTAAATGTAATATTAGTAGATGGGTTAAATGGGTTTGGGTAGTTTTGATGTAATTCAAATCCAGAAGGTAATTCGTTTGTAAAATTATCATCAACATCAGTTGCTATTCTTCCAAAGGCATAAAAATCACCTGCACGAGTGCCTACATAAAGTCGGTTATTTCCAACAGATAATTGTCCGCTAATAGGATATGACCAAACTTTTTCATGTGTTTGTAAATTAAAAGCAAATGTAGAATCTAAAGAACAAATGAACATTAAATTATTTGCAATTACCGGAGGACTCCAAAATGAAGTATCAGTTTTATAGTTCCAAATTAATTCACCGGTTAATCCATCATAGCAATTTACTGAATCAGCATGAGAAGCATACACACGACCATTACAAATTGCTGGAGTTAATCTTTGAAAAGACCAAAGTCCTAGAGTATCCCAAATAGCGACATAGCTCCAATCATATCTCCATAATGTGTTAGTGGTTTCAAGGTCAACAGCATATAATCCTTCATCTTGTGAAACATAGACAATATTTGATATTGTATCAATAACTGGCACTGTACCAACAGCATCAGGGACATCCTGCGGTAAAATTCTGTTTTCCCAAAGCATGGTGCCAGTATTATTATCAAAACATCTGAGCCATCCAGATAGAAAGACATATGAGTTATCTTCAAAAATAGCAGGTTCACATTCATCCCAAACTTTATTGAATCCTGTCCACCATAATGAATCACCTGTGCTAGCATTAATACATTCTAATCCGCCATAAAAACCTGCAACAAAGTATACTTTATCTTTATAAATAACAGGACCTAAACTCTTAGCCCATTGTGAATTATAAAATCTTTGCCAAACAGTATTACCTGTTAAAAAGTCAAACGCATATACCATTCCCCAATGCTTGTTTATTTCACAAATTATTTTTCCATCATAATATGCGGGAGGGGATAAATCATAAGTAGAATCAAATTCTTGTTTCCAGATTTCAATACCTGTGTTACTTTCTAAACATCTGAGCACTAATAAAGGGTATGTTGTTTGTTTATCTTTATTGGAAATGACTACTTTATTCCCAATAACAACAGGTTGATTAATAGGATACAAATCAGGTTGATATCTTTTTTTCCATAAGAGCTGAAGAGGAACAGTTATTGAATCTTTGTCGTTATATCCCGTATGCTGAGCATTGTACTGATACATTGGCCAATCAGATTCGCCTTCGAAAGAAATTTCAGATGCGATAGTAAAGGAGCATAAAGCTGCAACAACAATCGTTACTGATATTATTAATCTATAGAGCTTAGTATAGTT
Organism: Candidatus Zixiibacteriota bacterium; assembly: GCA_024278935.1. GTDB lineage: Bacteria > Zixibacteria > MSB-5A5 > GN15 > FEB-12 > QQUK01. Next base: position 129,941 of record JAJRSF010000038.1, on the reverse strand, counting down.
ATACAATTTAATCCCAATCTCCCAGTCAGTGAAGTAATCAAGTTGAGCCTTTAATAACTAAAATAAACATGATAATCTTGGTTGTCAAGATAAATGAGATGTTCTATCAAAGATTGCGATGCAACACATCTTTAGACAAATTAGTGTTGAGATTTCTAATAATATTTGGTGTCAGTTCTGTCACTGTATGTTTTTAAATCGTTCCGACCAAATCAAACAGTGGTAGATACATTGCAATAAGAATGAATGCGACAAACACCCCAAGAATAATTATGATTAAAGGTTCTATGAGTGTCGTAAGTGTTTTTATTTCAGAGTCCGATTCTTTTTCATAGTACTCAGCTGATTTTAAAAGCATCTCACCGAGTCTTCCGGTTTTTTCACCTGATGCGGTCATGCGAAGCATCGCTTTTGGGAACAAAGAAGCTGTTTCTATTGCTTCTGTTAATGACTTCCCTTGCGTCAAATGAATCTCTGCCGGTTCGAGCTTTTGTATAACATATTTGTTCCCTGTTGTTTTGACAGCAACTTGAAAAGCGTAAATAATATCAACTCCAGATGTTAATAAAGAACCGAGAGTGCGACAGAACCGTGCTGAAATAATTTTCATAACTAAATTTTTTATTAAAGGAATTTTCACTAATACTTTATCTAAATACAATTTGAATTTTTCTGAGAACCAAACAAATCCACTTCCTACTATTGAAAGCAATAGCAAAATCATCCAATACCAAAAACTGTTTTTTAGCCCATCAGAAAATGAAACTACATATTGGGTAAGTTGAGGAAGTTCTGCTCCAAAATTTGCATACATTGATGAGAAGACTGGGACAACATAAAGAATCAGAGCAAAGACAACAAAGATTGCGACAAAGATGACAAGAATCGGATAAGTTAAGGCTGATGTAATCTTTTTGGTTGTCTCTTCACTTTTTTCACGGTACGATGCGATCCTATCAAATGCAAGGTCAATACGTCCGGAGAGTTCACCAACATCAATCATCGAAATATACATAGAATCAAAGATAAGCGGATATCTGTTAAATGAAGATGCAATTGACTTCCCTGATTCAACTTGATTGATAACATCTTGAAGAATTATTTGAAGAGTTCTGTCTTTAGATTGTTCATAGCTTAATTCAAGAGCTTCAAGGATTGAAATTCCACTATCGAGTAGTATATTAATCTGACGAGTAATTTTAGTGATTTCAGATTTTTTAAATAATTTTAATGATAATTCTTTGAAACGAGAGGTTGAAACTCTGTATGACTCTAAAAACATACCCTTATCAATCAGTAATTGCTCTAGATGAGTTTCATCTGATGCTTTTATGAGACCTGAAGTTTCCGTCCCGTCAACTAATTTACCTGTATAGTTATATTGTGGCATTTCACTTTACTTTTATAAGAATTTGTTTATAATATAGTAACAAACGCCCTAGGAGGGTAGAACTTTTTATGACTTCAGCATTGAAAAACAAAATTACAAAAGAATTTTGTGACACTTTTAATCTCTTTCCTCATATTTCTAAAGAATATTTAGAAATTTACATTTGTGACGAATCTGATTTATCTGTTTTGAGTTATTTGCAGGCAATTTCAAACCTTAAAATTCAAACTACTAAAATCAGCAAAGAAGAAATCAAAAGTAGAATCTCTGATTGTTTTCAATCAAGTGAAAATGTAGCACTTCATAGTGAATCTCTGAATAATCAAAATGGGAAAAATTTGGACAGCAAAATAGTCAAACAAATAAACACAATCATTACAAATTGTATAACTTCTAGAGCATCGGACATTCATTTTGAACCGTACGAAAAAAAAATGATCTGTCGAGCTCGTATAGACGGTATCCTTGTGACTCAAGAAGAGATATCAAAAGAACAAATCCCTGAGATATTATCTCGTATCAAGATTATGTCAGGCTTGGATATTGCTGAGAAACGGCGTCCTCAAGATGGACGTATCCGGTTTCAGTATCATAATCGAATGATTGATATCAGGGTTTCATTTATCCCGACTGATTTTGGAGAAAAAGCAGTACTTCGAATATTGGATAAAGAAAGTTTGAAGCTTGATCTTAATTCTCTAGGTTTTACACAATCACAACTTGAATTGTTTGAAAAAAAGATTAAATCACCTAATGGTATAATACTAGTCACCGGTCCTACTGGTTCAGGAAAGACTACCACATTATATGCCGCATTAAGTGCACTCAAGTCTGAAGAATCAAACATATCTACTGTTGAAGACCCTATTGAATATAATTTAGAGGGAATCAACCAGACTCAAGTAAAGCCTGAAATAGATTTAACATTTTCAACAATGCTTCGCTCTCTTTTAAGACAGGATCCAAATATTCTGATGGTCGGTGAAATTCGTGATAATGAGACCCTTGAAATTGCTATTAGAGCTTCTCTTACTGGACATTTGGTTTTTTCGACACTACATACCAATAACGCAATAGCTACTATTTCAAGACTTATTGACATGGGTAGCGAACGAGCATTACTTGCTTCTACGATAAAGCTAATTGTCGCTCAACGTTTGGTACGTTTAAACTGTCAATATTGTATTACAGATGGTTTGAGTGAGAATGAAATGATTGCGGCTGAGAATTTGAAATTAGAACTATCTGATACGGTCAAACATTCTGTTGGATGTGATAAATGTAATAATTCAGGTTATCATGGTAGAAAAGCGATATATGAACTACTTGATATTGATAATGCTCTACAAGAAGGAATTACACAAAACAAATCAGAGATAGAATTACAGCAAATAGCACAATCGAAGAATTATATCAATTTGATTCAATCATCAGAGGTTTTAATTAACAAAGGATTAACAACCCCGAGTGAAATACTACGAGAAATTTCCTTTTAACAGAGAGTTACAAGATGAAAAACATAAACAAATTCATACTCATAATATTTTTATTACTTTTTAGTCATACAGCAACAGCAGATGAAGCTTTAATAACAGACAGTTCTTTAACAATTCCTACTGAACTGATACTAGACACTACCATCATTATTCCTAAACTTGACTTCTCTAATATAAGCCTGTTTGATGCTCTTACTGCCTTAGCTAGGACTTATAATTTATCTATGTATATAGATCCATCTGTCGTTGGAAATATAAATTTTCGCCTTGAAAATGTAAACCTCAATGATGCTCTTCTGTTTATAATAAATGAATATCAACTCAGTTGGGAAAAAACAGGTACGATTATTAAAATTTATAAACCTATCATTCCACCGCCACCTCTTGAACCATTGAATATTTTCTTTGAAAACAATTTACTCACAGTTGACGTTAAAAATGCCAGTATAGATTATTTTGTAAGAACACTAATTGAACTTACTGAACGTAATATTATTATTGAAAGTCATTTATCAGGTAAAATTTCTAGTACAATACATAACATGGAAACAACTAAGGCGTTAAAAGTTATATTCACATCAAATAATTTCACGTACAAAGTCATTGATAAGATAATTTATATTGGAAAAGACCAATCTGGCACAACATCACCCTCATTATCAAGAAACCTTAATGTCTCATGTGAGGAGGGGTTGATTACTCTTGATGTTGCCAATACTTCGATTGGTGATGTTCTGACAGTTTTAAAGAATGAATGTGGATTAGATCTTTTTATTCAGATGAAACTTGAGGGCAATATCACGGCAAGCATTAAAAATAAAACAGCCGAAGAGACCCTCACCTACCTACTTCTAAACTCAAAGTATTCTTTTAAAGAAGTAGACGGGATTTATTTTATCGGAAACAGAGAATCAGAAGATATGTATGACACTAAGCTGATTCGTTTAAAACATCTGATAGCAGAAACAATAGAATCTATCATTCCGGTATCGTACACTAAACAGTTGACTATCAAAGTAGTTAAAGAACATAATGGTCTTGTCTTAACAGGACCAAGAACTTCAATTGCTAAATTACAATCATTTATAGATGAAGTTGATATTCCTATAGCTCAGGTACTTTTTGAAGTTCTCGTTATTGATTATTCCACATCAGATAGAGCAGAGTTTGGCATCACTGCTAATAACTTTGGTGGAGATGCAGGTCTTCCCGGACAATCATATTTCCCCAACATTGATATTAGTGCGAAAGGTTCTAATATCAACAATAATTTACGGTCAATAGAACGGCATTTAGGAATTTCCAACCTAGGTACTCTTGATGATAATTTTTTCCTGAGATTACATATGATGGAAGAAGAAGGGACTGCTAATCTTCGTTCACATCCAAAAATTGCTACATTAAATGGTCATACGGCATCATTAAATATAGGAACAACACAATATTATCTCTTAGAAAGCCAAACAGTTTTTCCGTCCCAACAGACAAGTCTCTCAACACAAACGGCACAACGATTTGAAACAATCGAAGCCAATATGAGTTTGGAAGTAACACCGTATGTAAATAGTTCTAATGAGTTGATAGTAGAAGTTAAGCCGGAGTTTAATTCTCCTCAAAGTGCTTTTGACCCTGATATACCTCCAACTATTAGTAAGCGTATTTTAAATTCTACAGTAAAATTAAAACATGGTGAGACGATTGTATTAGGAGGGTTAATTGAAACAACTAAAAGAAAAAACATATCAAAATTTCCAATACTCGGCTCTATACCTATAATAGGCAGACTATTTCAAAACCATACTACTACTGAAAATAAAACTGAACTTATGATTTATATCACACCATATATCTATTATGGCTCTGAAGGTTCTGTAAATTTAGATTCACTTATTATTGAAAAATAACTGATGCATGCAATAAAAACTAAAAATTCATTTATAAACATTATTGATTTTCGGCAAATAGAATATTTCCTATTTGTCAATAACAATTCGTTTGAGTTTATCAAAATAATAGGTAAAAAGTCATCTGTTGTTTTACAAAAAACAGAGTATAAAACATTTTCATTTGATATTTTTTCTGATTATTTAATAATATTGCAACAAAAGCAGCTTTTATTTGGACAACCAGTTAACATTATTTTAAACCTATCTTCTTCCTATACATATATCAAAGATATGCAAGGTTCTAATTTATCTGAAATTCAGAACTCTATGAAGTTATTTACAGATAAAGAATATGATGTGAAATTTTCAATACTTACAAGCAAGAAAACAAAGCTGTTTGTCTATCAAGCGATAAAAAAAGAAATAATAGATTCTGTTTTAAAGAGCATAGAAAACAATCATGTTAACTGTTTACAAATTTCAACCCTTCAACTCGCATTACTTTCACAAGTAAAATTATCAAAAGACAAAAACGCAATTCATTCGTTTACACTTTTTAATAAGAACTATCACATGGTGCAAAAAGATAATAATAATATATTTGTAATTGATTCACAATCTGATTTAGACATGATATTAGATTCTATTTTCTCAGGAATTAAATTTAATAAGTATTCAGTAAACGATTCTGCTCTAATTTTGTCAAAGCTTAATAAAAATTTCATTAAAAAATTATCATATACAACAGCGAACTCACAAAAGTCACAATATCTCCATGCTGCTCAAAACAGTCTTAAACTGCTATGTCGTGTTGCTTTCTTAATCTTTGTTTTACTATTAGTCACAACAGGTGTTAGTTCTCTCCTAAGTTCAGAATCAGAAATCATATCTGAGTATCAGCTGAAATACAGCAAAAAACAAGCAATCATACAACAAATTGATTCTTTACAATTAGTAATTTCCGAATATACAAAAGATAAGCCAAAAACAATTAAAACCGCATCAATACTTTCTGCGTTTTGTCAAAAGAGCTACAATAATTTATATCTCACAAAAATATCAATTAATAATAAATTAGATGATTCTCTGTTAGTTGAAGCTAAAGGATCAGCAAAAAATGAAGACCTAATATTTCGGTATCAAAAAGAAAGTATAAAACATATATCCCCTTTTAAACTTTCTCTCAATACGATAAAACCTGAGATCACTCATAACCGCGGTTTAGTTGATACTAATATCACATTCATATTCAGAACGGTGATAAACAAATGAAAAAGATTATCGGTAATAAATATCAAATCAGTATTTTGTTTTTTATAATCTTGAGCATTATACTTTTTGGTTCTATTGACTATCTTATACAGTTAAATTTGGATAATTTTGACATAATTGTCTTAAAAAACAGTTCCAACAATGATTTAGTAAACTTAGATACAAAAATTAACCAACTAAGTGAACAACTGAGACAACTGCAACTAGAGACTACAACAGCTAAATCTTTTTCATATCCTACTCTAAGCAATATTAAAAAATTATCTAAAAAATATATACTCTCTATCGTAGTTATAAATAAAATTGAAGATGTTGATCAAAACCGAACAAAATATAATATATCTCTTAAAGGGTCTGTTTATAATATTATTAAATTCTTAAAATCATTTGAATCAACTTATATCAGCGACATAAAATTCCTTACTTTACAACCGAACGACTTATCGGGCGAAAAGTTAACGTTACAATTATCTATACTGCTTAAGAAATAAAATGAAGAAAAACCAATTAAAAATCATATTACTAGTTTTGTTGGCCTCCCTGATGGTGTATATCTGGTGGGGAAATATTCAAACATTTAACCAGTCAAATTCAAACGAACAATTAGATGATAGTAGTAATAACATATCTGTTCCGCATACTACAGGTCAGGAAATTAAGTATAGAAAACCGAAGTTGAACCCATTTAAACGATATGCTAATTCTCAGCAAAAACCCAAACCAAAACAGTTAAAACGACAACCTCAGAAAACATCGCATAAGTTGTCAACTCTGTATACGCTTCAGGGCATCGTCTTAGAAAAAAATAGCTCTCAAGCAATAATAACGAATACAGAAGGAAACAGTTCTATCTTATCACTAAATGAACATATCCAGGATTGGAATCTAATTCAAATTGATAAAAATCAGATAATCTTTAAAAATGACAAGTTATATGACACCCTCCATCTTCAAACAATTAAATAATCAGAACGGTTCTATATTAGTAACCGTACTCACTGTTCTATCAATTCTTCTAACAATATTTGTGTTTGCTTTGACTTACACATTAACTCGATATAGTTTTCATACTAAAGATAAAAATAATTTTATTGCAACGCATCTTTCTGAAGCAGGTATTCAAAATGGAGTCAACAAATTAAACAATAATAACTTTGTTTCAAACTATAAATACAAAACAGAAAACAATGGAACAATTTCAGTTTCAAAAGAGTTGTGGGGACCGTTCTATCTTATAAGTTCTATCGGACAATTTGCTAATCAAAAAATTAAAACTACTTCAATAATCGGCAGTTATCCTGATTCTATTTTCTCAGATGCTATCACCGCCTGTGATGAACGATATCCGTTTATAGTCGCTGGTAATACTCGAATATTTGGCAATGTCAACACCGGGTTGTTAGGTATGGAAACTGGTCAGATTCGAGGAGAGGCAGTAACATCTAAACAATATCATCAGGGAAAGATTAACATACATCAGGACTTATCAACTCCACTAATTGATACAACTGTATTAGATGGTTATTTCAATGAGATGCTTTCAAGAAAATCTAATTGTAAGACCTTTGAATCTGCATCTTTGTACCTTAATAAATCATCGGATGATTTGTTTAAGAAATCAAACGCAATTGAAATTGAGAATAATCTTGAAATGAATCATTTCTTTTTTGAGTCAAACAGCGAAATCCATTCACTTTTTGTTAACGGTTTTGTCGAAATAAAAAACAGTTGCAAAATAAGTTCTCTACTAGAGATAATCGCTGAGGGTCCAATTTATATTAAAGATTCATCGGTTCTTGACAATGTCATTCTCTACTCGAAAGATTCTATTATAATCGAAGATGATGCGACATTTTCTGGGATTGCTATTGCTCACAAGAAGATTATTGTTAAAGATAAAGCAAAACTACTTTATCCATCTATGTTGCTTCTACTTCCTTTAGAGAAAAAGGAACATACAGAAAATGGGATTTATCTCACAAGTAAGAATCAACTTGAAACAATATGTTATCTCTCAAATAACAAAGAAGATTCAACATATATGAGAGATGTTATATATCTTGATACCGTTTCTACAATAGTTGGAGCAGTTATTTCAAATCAATTGGTTGATTTGCGTGGCTCTGTTTATGGCTCTATTGTTACAGAACAATTTAAATATGAGCAACCACCTACAACCTACATCCATTGGGCAAAGAGCTTATATGTTAATCGAACGGTCTTTGACCTTAACTTTGGTTTACCAATGTTTCAATATAACAGAAATTTTCAAAGACATAATATCATTAGACATGCTAAAGAGTCATTATGAAAAAGGTTCTACACAATAATTCCGGTTTCTCTATTATCGAGGTTATGATTGGAGCGATTGTCTTTATGATTGGCTTCTCATTTTTGATAGCATGTTAAGTAATGTCTTTCTGAAATTTTCTACTAAAGAGATGAAGCAAGCTTCAAACATAGCTCAGGAGCAAATGATTTATTCAATCCATTCTGGACAAACAATTAATCTTGATACTATTATTGTAAAATCTGGTATAAGTTATAAGCTAATTAAAAAAATAGAAATAAATAATGAGCTTGTAAAAGTAACTATTTCAGTTGCTCGAGCGAAAACAAATAAAGAAATAATAAAGCTATACAATGAATTTATCATACCTCAAAAACAATAAAGGGATAACCATAACCGAGCTTATAGTCACAATGGGAATATCTGTTCTCCTGTTGGTTTTTATAACATCTGGCTCTCTCTTTATAAAAAATTACTTAAAAAAGCAAAGTCAAAACAGTAAAATATTTGAAGAACTATCATTTGTTGTGGATGAACTAAGTAATTCAATATCTTCAGGTAGAAAAATTACATCGCACAATGATTCCATGATCGTGATATCAAATTCTGGCAAGAGAACATCCTATTCATGGGTGAATAAGACTTTCATGAGAAATAACCACAATCTGACAACTAACGGGATGCAAGTAGATTCTCTTGCTATACGCAAAATCCAATTGCCTAAACAGCCAGAAACTGCTATATTAAAACCAGATGATAAGTTAATTCAATCGGGAGTTTATGAAATCTTTCTAAAAATTTCAGATAAACAAAATAGAAAAGATTCAATTAAGACTATAATAGTTAACAATTATGAAAAAGTTAAATACAATCAATAAAAGAAGAAAATTTCTTAATCAACAAGGGTTTTCATTAGTTGAGCTTCTTATAGTTCTCGTTATATTAGGCATCATTGCCGGACTCGCAATCCCTCGCTACATGAGCTCGACCGTCAAAGCAAAACAGGTCGAAGCAAAAGAATTGCTGAACCAGATTTACCTTCTAGAACGTTCGTACTTCCAAAACAATGACAAATACTGGATTCCACCATCAGGATTAGTTGCTCACAAAGATGCTCCTTTTGCCTTTGACACTCTTGGTGTAGAGATTATGAAATCTGCTCGGTATACCTATGTTATCACTGGCGATATAGACAATTTCAAATGCACTGCTACTGCTGAAAGACTCGATGATGACCCTGCTATTGACCAATGGTCTATTGATGCAACAGGTGAGCTAAAAGTCATTATGGATGATGCAATAGCACGGTAAAAGTGTGATATTCTTAATTGCTCAATATCTGCTACATAGTTTACAAAAACCGCTGATATTTCTAAAATCATATCTAATGTTAGATTTACTTCTTGTTCTTTCTTCAATTTTCTTTTATATCAACATCGGACCTACTTCTTTATTTTTTATTAATGTTTTACTCATTCTGTATTTACTTATAATTTCAATAACAGATTTTAAGTTTCAGATAATCCCTGATAAAATCACTTATCTTTATATCTTGATTGGCACGATTATAACTCTGTTATCAGATAACCTGATGATAGTTGATTCTATAATCGGTATGTTGTGTGGGTTTCTTTTGTTTATATCAATCTCTATTGCCGGCAGTTATATATTTAAAAAACCTGCGATAGGTGGTGGAGATATTAAACTAGCTGCAATGCTTGGGATTTTTGTCGGATGGGATGGAATTATCCTATCTATGTTTATTGCTTCTGTTATCGCGATGATATTTGTTTCAGCCTATTTTCTAATTTATAGAAAGAGAATTTTAACAATCTCTTTTGGACCTTTCTTGGTCTTTTCGGTAATTGTTACTTATAATTCTAAAGAAAATTTGATTGAATTTTATTTCGCTATTGTAGAGAGACTAATTTGACAATAAATACGGAGAGGCAGGGATTCTCCGTGGTGTGTTTTTGCCAGACATTGGTTGACGGCAACATGTAAGATAAGGCGTTGAGATATAAAGGTTTAGGTTCTTGATTGTTTGAGAAGGTTTTTGAAGGATTTTGATTGTTTTTGAATACAACATGGCAGAAATTTGGCAGAAATAAAATGGATTTATGTTAACCATTATGTTAACACTTGTCCAATCTGAGATACCTTCATATGAAGTATCCCAGAATAAGCAGTCGAAGTAAAACGGAAGATAAAGAAAAAAACTAATTTTATTTCCAAAAGGTATTTTTATGACTTTCCATTAAAAATGAATAATAGTCTATTTTTTTTAATCAATAATCTGAAACCATAATGTATCAGAGTATACTATGCCATTCCATACATTTTCTAAAGAAGTATCAAAAACAATATTTTTATAGGTAAACAGTATCCAATATCTACCTACGGGGATTGAATCAATTGCTATAAAATCAAATAAGCCATATCCAACTTCTTTACATAATTTACTTGATGATTCTAAAGTATCAAAATAATCAGGTTCTAAGATATTATCTGACCCACTTAATGTATTTGTATTAAGAAATCCTATCGGACCAGAACTATCTCCAATTGTATAAGCAAAACCTTGTTCCCACCAACAAGTATTTTCACTTAAAACAGAAGCGTTTATAATTGGAATAGCAGTGTTTTTTTCTGATAAATTTTTTATACAAATATTAGCAAACATATTATATTTGGATTGAAATTGCAGATTCTTTATAACATCCGTGCTGAGATGAAGGGAATCTCTATGGAATATAGTATCATTCAAACTAAAAGTTAATTTCACAGAATTATCAATCACAACGAGTGAATCATTTAACACATATCTATTAAACAGATAGCTTTCTTCAGCAACCAATTTAGAACATGATAAAAAGATAAAAATCAAAATTAAGTTTGTTTTGTTCACTTTCTTAGTCTTTCTTTAAAATGTTAATAATCCTTGATAGATCCCATGCCCACCCATATATAATCTTCTCCATTGGAAAAATTTTGGATACTTTACATTCCAAAGCCCTCTAGACATACGGTCTTTAGCAAAAGTAGGTAAACTTATATGATTGTATTTAGTTTGTTCTAAACTAAATTTATATGCATCATTATGTTCAAAATTATCTTTTTGTGCTAAATAAGGTTTTCCAGGTTTATCTTGAAATAAAGCATAGTCATTTTTATAATGATAATATTCATGATCTATTGTATTCATCATTTTATCAACTTTATCCATATATACTTCACTTCTTTTTATTGCTGCATAATCTATTTTTATTTCAAGCTCAGTAGTTCCATTAGGATCAACCATTCCATAAACGATGTTTGGATTACCTTCTTTTATTATTATACCTTCAGATATTTTATCAGCAGGAATATCATAATTCATCCTTTTTATATAATATCTCATAGCAGGTCCTGGTCCCCCTACAGGCCCAAGAGTATTAAGAATTGATGTCATAACTTCTTTGTTTGTATCCCAACCATCTCCTGCCCCCCAATTCTGATATTGTTCACTTGAAACCAACCCAAAAACAGCTCCTGAGATTGCTGAAGACATTGCTCCATCAATGAAATTATTTCCATCAATTATATTATGAGCCCCTCCGCTTACAAAAGCTTGAGCAGCACCTGTAATAGTATTGCTTGCCCAATTTTGAGCATTTCCAAAATTCATAAAGGAACCTGCTAAGCCACCAACTAACATATGTCCAAACATCTTATTCCATTTAAATTCAGCATCAAATGAATCAGAATGTGTTATAGCTACATACGTTGCACCAGAAAATGCCATTCCCATTAAAAATGGAGCAGCTAACAAGAATAAGTTTCCATCTGGGTCACGTCCTAAAGTTGGATTGTTTCCACCATAGAGATAGCCATTGGTGAATTGACCAGCTTTATCTATAGAACTAAAATAACCAGTCTCTGGGTTGTAATACCTTGACCCAAAATATGTAAACTCAAAGTTACCTTGTAAGTCATGTTCTTTCCCAGTAAACTTGTATGGAGTGTCATAAGAACCAATAGCAACCGAAACAGCTCCAAAAGGATGATAGTTGATCGTTTGAACCACTATTGCCTTATTGTAGCCTGTTGGCGTAGAATGCAGAATTGCTCGAGGGGAACCAATTTGGTCTCTTATAAAATAGTATAATTTATCGTCATCATTTTTTTTATAAGAAGCTACCATACCTTCTTGAGAATTCACAAATGTCTCAATAATATTATCACTCGCATCAAATGTAGCAAGTAAAACACCATTATCATATAAATAATAAGTCGATGCTACATACGTACCGAGACATTGTTGACCTCCTCCGCCACCGCCAGAACCTAATGCTTGTACAGTTCCACCACCCAATTGAGAGGAACTTAATGATTCTGTCCCCATTGAAAGAATTTTAATCGGAGGCTCAATAGGAATTTCACATTCATACCAATACTTATACGTGAATTTTTTGGATATTCTCATGCCGGTCTCATCATATGACATACGTAAATTATCATAATAGGAAGCACTGGCAACTGATCTAAATTTAGAGTAATTCATCAAATTACGGTAATCATAGTCCATCTCGTTTATATACCTAGATAAATCTGAAGTCATATTTCCAATTTCGTCATAGGTGTAGTCATAAGCCATACCAGTAAAATTAAGTAACTTTGAAGAACCTGGGTTGGTTTTATCATAATTATAAGTTTGTGATACGAATCCAGAAGGATTACTATTTGGAATAAATTCAAAATCATCATATAGAATATAGCCTAAACTCTCCCCAGAAAAAAGCATTAGTCTAATCTCAACATGATCCACACAGTTACTGTAATTGCTAAGATCAAAAGTACCTTCAATTTTCTGCCAATTCGTCTCGCTGAGATTATCAAAACTTAAATATAAATAATCATCAGGCAAACAATTCTGTTCGTTTACATCTTTTACGTAACAATAAATTTGTGCAATCGCATTCGATTTTACCATCGCAGAGAAATAATAGACGGTCTCTTTAGTAATATCTATTGGAACAGTTCTAGTAGCACCCCATGTTTTCCCCGGGTCAGGTTTATCAAGCCTATAACTAGATAAACCTGAGTATTTATCGTTGTCTGAAAGACTAATTAAGGGACTATTTAAGTAAAGATTCCAATTATCCCATCCATCACCTTTTTCAAAATCTTGGAATAAACAATCAAAATCTTTTCCTTTTGAGAATCCGATTCTATTGCCCATGCGATTATAATAGTATTCATGATCATTTAATGCACCCAATGAGTTATCTGCTTTAGTTAACCATCCCAAATCATTATAATTATAATCGTAGTTATTTGTATCTACTGTCGAACCACTTAAACTACTTGAACTACTACTTTTAATATTTGCAACACGACCATTAAAATATTGATTAGTCGCATCATTTATATAATCAATGGTTAAACCAAAGTGAAGAGAATCTTCTCCCGATCCAGTATTTTTAGGAACCACTTGAGAAGGATCAGCTATACCTGTCAACATCCCACGAGTATCATAACTATAATTTATGATTTGAGTTGTATCATATAAACTTGATAAGTCATTTTTGTAAACTCCATAACGTGTTCTATCAACAGAACCATTAATATTGTAATCATATTCTACAAACGTTGTGTGTTCTAATGGGATCAATGGTCCTAAATCACCAGCTTCAATTGATTTTAGCTGACCATTATTATAATACGAGTAATCATATTTACGGTAACCAGTAGTTGCTGGCCAATATGGGTAAAGTATTAGTGATTCGGTCGAACCATCAATAGAATTATAAATATGTTTAATTCCCTTAAGAGTTGGAGATCCAGACGCTGGTTGAGGTAAGTTGACGATAGTCAGATCTGAATCATCTGTTGGGAATGTATAAAACTCTTTATAATAATTATATCCACCCACTTCTTCAGATTTCACAAGTTGTCCAGGACAATTACATTCTAAAGTATCAGTTCCTGTTATCCGTTGAATATAATCGTATGTATTTCTATAGGTAGGAGTGTATGTATAACTTTGACCACTTTCGGGAAAATCTGGATTATCAGCATTTGTTTGAATAAAATAATCTACAACAGAAGGATCAGTTGTGCCTTCTTCTATTAGTCTTCCTTGATTATCATATTTAAAATACACAAATTTTCCTTCAGCAATACGTTTTTCGTTTCTCATAAAACGTTTGTTGCCTGCTTGATCATATAACATTTCAATATTACCATAATCAACTCGCCATTCATTGGTAAGTTGACCAAGATCATTGTAAGAGTATTCACGAATTTTAATAAGAGTATTAGATGTTCGAACAACAGAGGTATCAATACAAACAGAGTCAACTTGACCCTTTTTATTATTAAATGTTATAGTAAGTATTGAATCATATGGATTAGAAGGGTCAATAGCAAATAATGAATCATCATTAACGAAGCTATATTTCTTATCATAACGACCCCACCTATCTGTCTTTGAAAGTACTTGTATAGAATCTTGGTCAAAAACGATACTAACAATTTCTTCAGCAAGAGCATCAGTATAAGAAATAAACTCTGATTAATGCCCTGAATCTAGTGCCCAAGTAGAACCGGCTGATGCTGATCGTGCTAATTTAGATTTTACACCACCTGTATATTCATTCTCTGCATAAGGGACACCACCATGATCTAATCCAGGTCCTGAAGAATTATAGTATGCATATATTTCAGCTATAGAAATAGCTTTTGGATCAAAATCATCAACATGCGTTGTACCACTTTCATCTAAATATAATTTATATCTCCTAAGTACTCTACCATATGCATCATAATCGGTTACACCAGAAACAATTGCATTATCTGTACCTGTAGAACTTGAACTACGACTCTGAATCGGTCGACCTAACCCATCAATAAATGTTTTTACAACCATTGAGTCAGTACCTACTCCAGAGAAGGAGATCGTTTTTTCAAAACTGTATTCAAGTGGATCTTGATCAATATATGAATCAACTCTTGCTTGAATTGTAGAGTGATAATTTGATGATGGAACATATTCAAAAGAATCTTGAACTCGTACTTTTACAACATCCCCATTATTGACATGTATTGTACCTGATTTACTTAAATTGCCTGTTGTCGCTTCAATTAAATCATAAATAACATTATTTACATAAATTATGGACTTTCCTGTACCAGCTAGAACATTATGCATAGAAATACTTAATTGATAATTAATTATTTGGTCATAAAAAATCTGATCTTCTTATTCATAAAAAGAAGAGCTAGAATAATCATATTTTCTTACATCAAGAGAATTATTGTGTATTTCTTTTGTATGAGATTCTCTTTTCTCTATAATTTCATTCCTATAATTTAGTATCTGAGTACATCTTGAAAAGTTATTATACTCTTTCTTAGTAGGGATATTATTTATATCTGAGTTTGATAAAACTAAATTCTTGTCACTTGAATAAGTAGTAGTTGTAATAATAGCATCTTCAGGATGGAATCTAAAATCATCAAAATAAGCATAATTAGTATTATCACCATCTTGCATAACCAATTGTATTGATAACCATTCAAAATCTGGATCTGCTTGGAATTCAGATATATCAAAGACACCCTCAATTTTTTCCCATGAACCACTTAAACCGTTAAAATCAATAAACTTATATCCATTAGTAACTGTTGTATAATCATTATAGGAATCTGTTCCCTTAGCATAAATACGAATATCATGATTTGATTTTAACCAACAAGAAAAATAATACTTGTCTCCCTTTAAACTATCAACAGAGATAGTTCGGATAGCTCCCCAGTTTCGTTCACTTGAAGTTTCATTATCTACTATTTTATAACTTGTTTCGCCTGTAAAAACATAATTAGGATCAGTTTCAAGAGTAACATTTGTTCTCCAGAGGTTCAAATCCCAACCATCCCAAACATCTCCTTGTTCAAAATCTTGTACAAAGAACTCTTCGGGACTACTGTTTAAAGCTTTAGCAACACTATAAAAACCAGAATTATCTAATTTTATTGAAGAAGTATCACCACCTCTATTACGCCATGCAATGAGGTTATCATTTGCATCAAAAGCACCATTTTCTAAAAATTCAAATGCAGAGATGGTAGAATTCATATCATCATAATCTGTATAAATGATATCTTTTGACAATTGCCAAGTACTATGTTTTTCAAATATTGAAGAACTACGATCTAATGTTGTCCTCACACCATTTGAATCTGAAATTAACCAAGAATCATCAACAAGATTTAATGCATTATCACTTTTAATCAAAGGATCATCCAAGTGAGCATAATGCGTACTATCTATTAGAGTATCACCTAAACTGGTCCTAAAATTTTTGGTCATAAATTGTTGACCCGATTCCTCTAAATAGAAAGATTTAATATCAGACGCAAATCCGTCAGAGCGAGTATGTACAGAATCAATCAGAAATCTCAATCTAACTTTATCGTCATAGTCAAGCTCTTGCATACGATAAAATGTTTTTACCGTATCTAAACAATCAGATCCACCTTCTTGTGTTTTATCATCAAAAGTTATAGATAAAAATGGTTTTCCATCATATAAATATGCGTACTTATTGTTATCAAGATCATTAGGTAAAGTTAATATGCTACCTAATGAACTAAATTCTGTATGAGATGCAGACATATCGTTATAAAAATGTGTTAATTTATATCCATCTGTAACATCATTCTCAAAACGAGGTAATGAAGTAGATGATCTCGCAAAGCGAGGTGTATTACTACTATAGTCAAGAAGACATCCATTAAAAGAAAAATCTCTCACAACAGATTCATCGTCTGGTGCATTTAATCCTCGTATAGCTTTAGTTTGATTCACTACAGCAATTGATGGCTTACCTACCATTGTTTGTTTGTATCTTTGAAATAAAGACATACGATTATTTGCAGCTTTAATATATACTCTGTCATTAAAAACAAATGGCTCTGACTCTGTATTTTGAGTTAAATCAGTATATTGGCTAACATTAAGAGTATCCCAATCCTGATTCAACTGATTATAACTATAAACTATTCTAATCGGATCAGAAGGTATAACCGTTTGAGTTTCATGATTAGCACCTTGTGCTGTTTCCCCGCATACCACAACTGTATTTTTAGCTCCTTGAAAATGTGGGTCAGATTTGGTTGAATTATATCTTGGTATTGGTGGAAAATCGTGAGGATCTGGATCAGTCCAATACCCTTTATGAAAATTTATACCTGTATTTAATTCAACAGCTGGTGAATCCCAACTTGTACTGGAAGTACGTCTTGATGCGTATATTTTTCCATTATTGTAATTTATAACACACATTTCTGGAGTCATAGTGATTTCTGAATTTGTATTTCCGACATTTGTTAGTAGAGAATTCTCTAGAAATTCCATTCCATCCCATGAATAAATAGCAATATCAAACTGACTCGTAGTTTGATTTTTGTATTGCAAAGCAAAGCTATTTCCACCTGATTGAGTTAACCTAGGTGGATTTGCTAGATCATAACTTACATTGGAAATTGTCCCACGATTAAGCCAATACCTCTCACTTCCAGGTTGTGCAGAAGGATATCTCATCCAATACTCAACAATATTGCCATTAGCAACTGCATGTATGATCATTGAGTTACAAACTATTAGACCACTTGTCTTATGAGAAGCCAATAGGGTAGTTTTAAATTCAGTTCCATTAAAGTCAGCAACATATACATTTCCACCAGCATCAACTTGGTTAGAATATGTGACAAAATTATTCCCAACAGCCATATACATATTCCATTGTATTGGAGTTGTCCAAGTATTAATCAGATTATCAGTTGCGTAATCATACTTTCCGTAATACAAAGTATTTTTATTTAGTGCGTCTAATTCACAAATTTGAATTGCATATAAATCTGTTGATAGTTTTACACCATTTAAACGTTTTGAATAACCACCAAAATTAAATATTTCATTTTCTGTCCAACCTGTTGAAGTTCTTTTATAGAAATAAGCCTTTTGAATTAAAGGATTTTCAGGAGTTGAAGAAGGAACCTTATAATCTATAAGTATAACAAAATCATTTCCAGCATAAATTTTTACTTTATTGTTTGGAGTCCAACTCATTGGAATTGTATCTTGATGCCAATACCCACCCATCATTGTAAAATTATAAAAAATATCGTCTGATTTATTATAAAAGGCAACCCAGTTTTCTCCAGCTACATTTACAAAATCAGCAACATCGTCTGTAATGTTTGGTAAAACATGCTTATCCCAATATCCATTCCAGGTAGATAGTTCATATTTATAAACTGATGAGCTAACTTTAAATTTTGAAACAATTGCATTTCGAGAAAATGAATGTGCTACATAATTATTTTCAAGAGTTGTATTTAATTTTGTATAAATACTATCTGCTTCTAAAGCTTTATAAGTTATTTCTTTAGTGCCACCATCGGGGTAATGAATCCTTTCAATAGAACCAAAGTTGATTTCCGAAGAATTTTGAACATAGTCAAAGTGAATTGGAGGAAGTGGATTTAGATTGTCACTATCGAGATTCGTAATATTCTGAAGTATCAATTTTTCATCAAGAATGCCAGGTAAGAGCGAGTAACCTAATCCCACGACTGAAATGATATTCGAATTAAAAGAGGTATATAAGGAATCTAGTCGCTTACTTTGATAATTATCATAACTGAGACCATCAAAAAATGCAACATAATCGGTTCTATCTTTTAAAACGAAATCAATAGAATAACCATTACTCGCTGAAATTTTTAATGGGTATGTAAAAACTGTATATTCTTCTATAGAATATTGTGGAGTTGTAAAACTGAAGACCCTTAATGGTTCTGTATCTTGATAATAAATATATTCTATATACTTGTCATCAGAAAATTCTATTTTCCTGATATCCCATTTTGTTGGATACAATTGTCCTCCACCTGCTACACAGAAACCAACTAAATCATCCCAATGCAAAACATAACTAGTGGCACTTCGTATTGCATCGTCATAAGTAGGATCTCCATATTTATATGTGACACCATTTTCCTTAATAATTGTCCAACCAGTAATATAAACAAAATCATTTAAACCTGACCTACTTATTGTATCTAGATGTTGAATAACTATCCATTGATTACCACTAGAAGGTTTAAATTTATTTTCGTTATCAGAAGTTAATCCATCCGGGAGTAACTCAATCATACCTCCAAAATAGTATTTATCATCATCTAATGATACTGTAGTATTATGATTGATAACAATAAATTCTCCACCATAATCAAGATCAAAGCCTAATCCAACCATTGATGTTTGAGCTTCACGATTATCTTTACTAATTGTTTGTGACACATTTCCAGAATATAAAAGGGTAACATTTACTCCATTAAGTCCTTTAAATGGTATAGAATTTAATAAGAACATTTCTGTATGTTGACCCGTATATGCTGAGACACTATTATCATCTTGATTAGCGTTAGATAGTCCAATAGTAGAATTATCTCTTGAAACTTGCCCTTGATAATTTAATTCATTATCCTCTAAGCTTTGCCACTCTTCTAGAGTTTTAATTCTATTTTTTATTATTTTTACTCTTGGAAGAGAAATTTCCTCTGGTAAACTACCAATTTTTTTTAGAGTATGTAAATCTTTAAAGTCTTCCGCAATTTGTTCTCGGACTAAACGACTAGGAGTTATAACTAATACTCTTTTTGCTCGTAGAAGAAAACAAGCGGCAACCAAAACTGCTGTTTTTCCTGTTCCTGTTGGCATTGTCACTATAGCTGGATTCTTATGCTGACAAAAATGAGCACCTATTGAATGTATGGCACCAATTTGAGACAACCTAAATCCAACAGAAGATTCTTCAGAAATTGGAATTTTGAATTTTAAATAATTATTCTCAAAATAAGTCATTAATCTCTCTTAATATAAAATATTTCTAATTCACACGCAATCCACATGTTAATCAAGTTATCATCGTCTATCTAATAATTATCATATTCAAACGTATCAATAGTGTCTAATTGAAGATCACAAGACATATAGTCAAAGAACATAGATTCCGTAAGTTTATTATGCGCATTTGGATTTGAATAGAAGTAACTTAAGATATTATGTTCGCTAGCATTTTCAGACATTATACTTTTATCTTCAAGGAATAGAATCCCCGACAAACATTTAGATACCTCTGATAGTGGTATGTTATAATCATACTTAAAATCAGTAATATTTTTTAAATATCCTTTAATATTTTGTGAATTTTCTTTTGCTCCACAAAAGACACGCCTCGCAACACTTCTATAAAATGTTTTATTATCCTCTCTAAAATCAGTAATTGTATTATTGTACCAAGGGAAGTTAACATAGACAAGAAAAATTGGTTTATTTTTAATAAACTGATGACAATCTTTAAATACATTTAGATAAAATTCCTGAGCATGCTTAAACGGAGAATAAGTTGACGCACTAATTAGAATACCTCCACCCCATTTTAACCGATGTGTTAAATGTGATACTACCTTTGACTTTAAATATGTAAGTTCGGTTTTCTGATTAATCGCATCTATCAACTCTTTCTTTATTTTTGTTCTATTGGTTGACAATTCATCCCAATCAGTATCTTTATTATATTCACTGACAATTAGAACTTGTTTTTGAGAAAATTCCGATTGCACTTCTTTATATATCTTTAGTAAAATATGATCTACATTATCTCTTAATATTTTCGTATCAAAAAATACATTGCAATCAGGAAAGTAACCGTCTAATTCGACCTCTCTTTTTTCATCTTTAATATTTTTAAGTAGTAGCGAGTCACTACTAGCAATATTATTTATTTCTATTGGCTTATACATCAAGTTATTATTTCTAGGAAATTTAGAATGAAAATAGTCGAGAGTGACTAACTCTGCAAATGCCCCTTCCCATGTTGATGAATCTAATAAACGTTTAATTATATCTATTAATTTCTGTTGAGAGTCATGGTTATGATACACATTCTCAAGTCTCTTTAATCTACTAATAAAATTATTGAAAAAAATAGAATTTTGATCATTATAAAGAGCAGAAATCACATTATTAGATGCATTGACATTAAGCTTGCAAGAAATGATTGAGTCACTAAATATCTCTTGAATAAGACTTATAAAGAACTTTGTTTTATTATTACCCAACTTTCAATTAGTTCCTATGTGTTAAATTTAGGTAGTTTAATTTATTCAGAAATCTTAATATTCTGTAAACCATTCTTGTCAATTATAATCGCACCTTGATCTTTAGCCTTCATAATTTTTACTGGTCCAGCATTTTCACCACAACACAAATATTTAAGTAATCTTGTTACGGATTTGACAACATATAGGTTGTACTTTTTAGCTAACATTTGTAATTCTTTTTTTTCATTAGGAGAAAAACCAGTAAAACATATTTGGTCTTCTTTAATTGAGAAGCTTTCTTTTCTGGATTTAATGCTATAAATTAATTTCCAACCTTCAGAATCGGATAAAGATTCAACCTCTTTATCCGTTAATTCTGTTTTAGATTTTAATATCCTAGCAACTCTTTCACCTGCCATGTTTAGAATTCAATCCTTCCAAATGGTTGTCTATCTAATATTATAAGCAAATTTTCACTGATCAACTTTAAATTCACTTTCTCCCTCTTTAATACCCTTACGAGCTTTTATAAATGCCCATTTAGGAATTTGAGCAGACTCATTATTAAGTGTACTTCTTAAATCATTTAGTATTTTAATTTCATCAATGTACTTTTTTAGTTCGGCATCACTTTCAATTTCTATGTTATAAAATATCCTAGCTTTATTTCTTAGTTCATTATAGCTATTACCAGCTTCATGATGAATTTTTGATTTTTATAAAGGATTCATAAATGTATTAAGAGCGGTTAATGTAGCAACAATAATTGCTAATACCCCTGCTATAACATTGTGATTATCAAATTGAGACAATGCAGATGCCCCAGCTATAGCAGACATAATAACTGTTGGTACGCCAATAGAATAATGAAATTTTGACCAAAATTGTGCAGCGTAAAAATGCCCTTTAGAAGAATGTAAACTATCCTCTTCAATTCTTTTAGCTTCATCAGTTATTTTATTTATTGATACCATAACTTAACCTAATAATAGTACGATACAAAATTATCGTTAAATAATAAATCCCACCAAGCAAACGCTTCTTTAATGTCATCATTGGATTCGCATTGTCGAGCTTTACAAGCTCGCGTATAAGCTGTCTTTAATTTAGATAGAGCATCGTCTTTATCTGCATCCGATTTGCAGGCTTGGATGCTACCTGAGACCTTAGATGGATCATTCATTGTTGCTAATTCTGAATCTAATAACATTTTTAAAATACTTTTAATATCAATAGAATATACTATTTAATCTTCTTGAGAGGCAAATTTAGCAACTCTCATTTCTAAATAAAATGATACAATTGGTACATTACAGTAAAATTTCCAAGCTTTAATAAATCTTACTAGTGGTTTAACCTTATAACTTAACTTACTGTTAATATCGGTTACATATTTGTTATGAGTTTTTGGACTTGAACGCATCCATCCACCTTGACCATCTGGCATATCGTAAATATTCATTAAATTTGTAGTTTTGATATAGTCTACCGGAATAATTTCTGTTGTCTCTGACATTGCTTTTCCAAATGGTATAACAACAGCAGGACCACTTATACTTATTCCTTCTGTATTAGTAAACCGCTCTTGTAAAGCTTTTTTTACTTTCACCAGAGTATTAGTTGAATTTTCAGTTAAGTTATCTGTAGGAATACTTGCAAAATAATCTGTATCGCTATAACCGTTTACATTTGTACCATTTCCAATGGATCCTATTCTAAAAATACTTTTTAAACCAAACTTATTCTCAAGACAAGCTTTTATTGATGCTCTATGTCTTTTTACAGCTAATGACTCTGTATTAACAAGTTTCAACGTATCATTAAAATCTCTAAAACCTTCTTCTATTGTTCTTGGCATAATTCCATTAAATCTTTTTATTGTTTATTTATTTTCTTATCGCATTGAATATGCACTAATCATTCCATTTAATCAAGGGTGCAAAATTGTATCTATTGCTTTTGGAGAAATAAACCTATACTTCCTCGACATAATCTATCAACTATATAATACAGCACAAGAGTGACAAATCTGTCACTACGAGTATTATATTTAATAACAAAATTGAGTTCTACAAACTGTTAAAAAATTATTTACTGTTGTCATCCAGGATGAATACATGAATATAAATCGTTTTGGATTATAATTCTTCAATCAAGACAGATAGAAATTAGTTGAAATTCATCCCTTTAAAACTTGAGTGTTTCAAAATTTATCTGTTTTAGGTGATATCCTTTTTTATACTTATATTTGTTAGAAATACAATTTTCGAACACAACACAAGGATGCTGAGAGTGAGGTCGACCCCGCTTTATTATCTAGCCATTTTTATTAATCTACCAATGTAAAAATGAATCCAAATCAGACTCCGAACTATGGGTTCTCAGCCACTTTTTGATACTTATATAAAAGTTGAAAAATCAATACCCTAACTTATTCACACTTTCGACTAAGTGATTTGGGGCTAAGTGAGCATAAATCATCGTGGTTTGAATATCAGAATGACCGAGTAACTTTTGTACTGTGGGAAGATCAACACCATTCATAATAAGATGACTTGCAAACGTATGTCTCAAAGAATGTACTTGAGTAAAATTTTCAATTTCAGCTTTTATAGCAATTTTAATTAACTCACGCCTGAGAATATTATGAGAATGTCCTGAATGTTTTAGATTAAAAACAGTTTTCTTTTTTGAATCTTTAGATTGCTTTGGCTTTATATCCCTTAAAACAGTATACAATTCATCATCAATTGGAATTTCACGAGCACCTGTTTTAGGATTCCAATCTATTTTAGAACGTATAAATATTTTTCTCTGTTTAAAATCGATATCTCCCCATGTGAGATTTTCTAATTCAGCTTTTCGCATGCCTGTATGTAAGAAAGTAAAATATATTTGATACAGGTGTGATGGTGTATTTTCAAGGAATAGTTTAATTTCCTCAACAGTAAGAAATCTAAATGGTTTTTTATCGTCTCCCTTTAGAGATTTAACATTTTTTATAGGGTTATCTTTGATATAATCCCACCTGACAGCAAGATTTAACATATACTTAAAACCATCTACTTCAATATTGATAGTCCTTGAACGAGCTCCCTTTCTGGTTGAAGCTGTTATATCTTTTTTAGATTTAACTTTATGTCCATTCGGGTTAATGAGACTATTTTTACGGAAGGACTTATACTCTTCTATTATTCCTTCATTTATTTGAGAAATCATAACCAGATCAGGTTTTTTATCATGGATAAATTCTTTGAAATGATTCATGATAGCTTTATACCTTTTTGTAGTACTAGCTCTATTGTTAGTTTTATTATATGCAAGAAATAGATCAACAAGAGAATTGATAGCGATATCTGTTTTCAAAAAACCTAGCTCATCTCGAGCTATCTTTAGTTCGATATCTTTTAAAGTTAACTCAGCAAATTTTTTAGAAGTACCAACTCGGGTTCGAATTCTTCTCCCTTTAAAATAATAATCAATATACCAATTTTTTTCTCGCTTATAAATCCTTGCCATGATTTTTCCTTTGATTTGACGTGGCACAAATATGGCACAAACTACACACAAGGAAGATAGCAACTACGTAAGTTGTTGTCAAGGAGTAAGATAAAATTTTAAATGGAATTAAAGCGGAGGAGGTAGGATTCGAACCCACGGTACATTACTGCACAACGGTTTTCAAGACCGCCGCATTCGACCACTCTGCCACTCCTCCGGAGTTTGTAGAGACAAGCGATAATAACAGTTTTTATCGGCGATTTGTCAAGAAATTAAAGATATATCGGCGATTTTTTATGCAATAAAAAAGCGGAAGACAATTTATCTTCCGCTTAATCAGATTACTACAAGATTTTAGTTTTGCTCTTTGTAATAAAAAGCAGTCATCGCTGCTCCTACTGTACCAGGAGCGCAATCTTCGGTCACGGTCCAAGTTGTCGTACCATCGGTAAATGATATCGTTTCTGTAGCACCATTAAATGTTACCGTCACTGTCCAACTTCCATCAATATTTAATGAATCAAGATGAGAGGCTCCACTGCCAATACAGCTAAGTGAAATATTTTGATTGGCAACGATTGAACCCGAGGTTGGGCATTCTTCGCCTACATCAAACTGGAACGTTACATTATTTATCGAAAGAGTATTATTCATATCTAAATTACATGAATCTAGTGATTCAATAAAATGTGCTGTTAAAGTATCATGAGTAATTCCGTTTATTGTAACAACACCCAAAGAATCAAACGAAGTTGCCGTTAAATCAAATGACTGATGCCCTACTCCTGAACCAAAATTATTATTGTCAAAAGCATATTGAGCTCTAACTTTTAATCCATTTATATCAACCGTATCAGGATTTTGTACCGGTTCATTATTTATAAGTGTTTGAATTGAATCAATTCCCTCAACGATTGTAGTATCGTCAAAGTCAATAAATGTCGCCCGAAAATCAAAAATATGCCACCCATTAGAATATGTATATTGGTTTGTGACAACAATCACAGTATCGCCCGCTGCCTTATTTGGCTGACCGATTTTAGATGTTGATGATGACGGAAACTGAAGATCTAAAAGCTCAAACGATAAATCCAAACCATTCCCTGCCATATCTTGTGACATATAGCCAATAGAATCAGATACAAATTGAAATGTTTCCGACGAAGTATCGCCAACAATGAGGTTTGATGCAGTTGGGTCTGAATCTGATCCACAACCAACCATACCTATTACTGCCAAACAAGCTGCCATCAGAGTTAAAAATGTGATTTTTTTCATAATTTCTCCTTTAAATTTTATATTAATTTTGTTCTTACATTTAGTATCGACAAGCAAACGAGAGACTTTTAACTTTATATTATATTTTCAACAATTATTCAAGTATAAAATAGATACATATCATCAACTTTTTATTACCTTAAGGTAATAAACTTGTTGACATTGCTATTCATACTTATATATTCAGTTAATTACCCTAAGGTAATAAATGGAGATACTATGGCTTTAACAGCAGCACAACAAGATTATATCGAAACGATTTTTAAACTCAGCAATGATTCACCTGAGAAAAAACTACGGATAACCGATATTGCAGGCTCGTTAGGAACCAAACTTCCTACAGTCACCCGAACGGTTAAAAAATTAGTTTCGCTTGGTTATGTCTGCCACGAAAGCCATGGTGGTGTGCAACTGACTCCGGAAGGTCAAAAAATCGCTGAAGAACTAGCTCATTTACATCGGGATCTTATACTATTCTTCACTGAAATTTTAGGTATGACCAAAAAACAAGCAATGATAGATGCCTGCCAGGCGGAACATGCTTTTTCATCTGTGTCAGCACAAAAGTTACATGAATTTCTAATTTATTATCGAAATCTATCTCCTGATGAACAGGAAATTATTTCGAGATTTAAAAATATAAAAAAGAAGAAAAATGAATTTAAAAATTTGCCTCCCAACCAAACATCAGGTTGGAGAGCATAGACGATTTAAGGATATAAAATGACAACAATAGAAATGGGAATATTAGCATCGACCTTAGCGGGACTTGCTACAGGAGTCGGAGCTCTTCCTGCCCTCTTTTTCAAAAACGTCCCTGACAAAGTTTTAAACACTATGCTTGGCGGTGCCGCAGGTGTTATGCTGGCGGCAACATCATTTTCATTAATCGTTCCCGGGATCGAACATGGTAACTCTTTGTGGCCAGGATATGGCGTCTATGTTGTCTCTGCCGGAATGATGTTCGGAGCTATCTTGTTAGACCGAATCGACAAATGGATACCGCATGAACATTTCACCATGGGACATGAAGGACCATCGAGTAAAATGAAAAGTATATGGCTTTTTATCATCGCTATTACAATTCATAATTTCCCCGAAGGTCTCGCGGTTGGTGTTGGCTTTGGTGCCGGTGATGTTGGCGCAGGTACATCCCTCGCAATCGGAATCGGTTTACAAAACATGCCGGAAGGTCTCGCGGTTGCACTCCCTCTTTTAGGTTTAGGTTACAGCAAATGGAAAGCAATCGGCATTGCCACCGCAACAGGGCTCGTTGAACCTCTCGGCGGTCTGCTTGGTGTTGGAATGGTAACACAGTTCCAACAAGTCTTACCAATCGGATTAGCTTTTGCTGCCGGAGCGATGTTGTTTGTAATCTCCGATGAAATAATTCCAGAGACTCATTCTAAAGGTCGTTCCCGCACGGCAACCTTTGGAGTCATGATCGGATTTATAATTATGATGGCGATGGATAACCTTTTGGGTTAGCATGTCACATCAACAAAAAATTACAATACTAAACTCTCGGCAAGGCTTATACCCTTGCCGTTCGCATATCTGGATTCAAAATACTCAGGAAGCATTGGAGTCGACACAAAATTCTCATCCGATAATCCTCTCCTCTGTTGGTATGTCGACATGGTATATTCTCACGATTGCAACATCTCAGTTACAACTACCACTCAAATTATATCTTCAAAAAACAGATAAGATTTCAGAGGAACAACTCATCACTAAAACAATACGAGATTACAATCTAAACCCAAAGCTTGTCACATTTCAATTTATAGATAAAAATTCTTCAATAGAATTTCAAACCAGACGGGATAAACTGATTACATCTTCGGCAGATATAATATTCCCAATTTCTGTTAGAGAAAATGGGAACCTTACCAAACTCATATCACAACATAGTGATAAAATAAATACTTCGTTTCAGATTCCATATAAAAGTAGAAAAGAAAAAATAGCGTACACTCTAGAGCAATCAAATATTCGGAATGAGATGTATAATATAACTGACAGCTATATTATACATTGGACAAAAGCGCATCATCATAAATGGTATCATGAACGCCAATTTGATTATTACACGGACATTTTAAATTCTGACTCATACCTGCGAACAGCTATCAATTCGCTCCATAATATAATTGAGAAACAAAATATTTTTGCAACTCCAAATCACATGCCCCAAGAGATACCAACTGTTTCATTTTCCTCACTTTCACCTATTGAAATGCTCCCACTTTTCAAATGGAGGAGTCGCTATAGGGAAATGTCTTTTGAACCATACGGTATCGGAATAAAAAGATCAGTCGCTTTAAAAAATAATATCCGAGAAGTTTTCTACTATGATAAAAAAGAGAAACATGCATTCTCTCAAGAAGATATTTGGCTGACTCAATCAAAAGGAATACAAACAAATTGGGAGGCAGAAAAAGAGTATCGTCACTTAGGGAATTTTAATTTTACAGCAATAGCCAAAGAAGATATTCTGTTATTCACTCGATATAAAAAAGAAACCGATCAACTTCAAAAGTTAACCGGCTATAAATCTATTTCTTTTCTAGATTAAATTTCTTGTAGGTCAGAACCCTTTAGTGGTTCTGACATTATTGGCGGAAATACTAAAGAGCTTTAAGCTCGAGTAGCGATTTCCTCCCTACTTTAATACACTACTTGAGCAGAACCATCTTTTTACTTTCGCTGAATGTATCAACTGTTAGTTTATAAAGATACACGCCCGATGCGGTCTCGCTTGCATCCCACACAAAACTATGTTTCCCGGCATTGACAGTTTCTACTTTTTCAAGCAACTTCTGACCGACCAAATTAAATATCTCAAGTTTGTATTCTGAACGTTTTGGTAGGTCAAACGAAATTGATGTTGTCGGGTTAAACGGATTCGGATAATTTTGCTTGAGTGAAAAACTTTGAGGTAATTGATCAGGGTTGACAAAGTCATCAATATCTGTAACAACCCCTAAATTGGCATTAGATGCTTCCAAAGCTGCAGCTTGTATTTCACTATAATTGTCTCCTGCTAATAGAGCAAATGTTACCGTATCAGTTTGATTATCAGCGAGTGATATTTTTGCCGTGACAACCTGTATCAAATCTTTTCGTACAGCTTTAAAAGTTTCCGTACCAGAAAAACCATTTGCCAATGCACCAATTTTCTCAAGTTCGGTGAAACCATCATCGTTAGGTTGAGCGGCAGAAGAGAAATAAGCAGAGTCACCAAGTTCGGTATAAACACTGTTTGTACTCGGTTGTAAAACTTTCAAACCTCTATAATCAGAGTAAGCAAACCCATCAAAATATCCTATCCATGCAAACTGATCACCCAATTCATATCCACCGGAATTTGAGTTAAATGATCGAACATCCCAATCCATATAGAGACCAACATATATATTATTAAGGGTCGCACCCGAACGATTCGTTATCAGATATTGTAAAATTATAAAATCTTTATAAGGTGCATAATCAAAAGCCAAACTAGTTTGATCTATTTCAAGTCCTAATGGGTTCACAAGTCTTGAATCAGAAAAGCTTGAAAACGATTGTTGTGAGACCCCAGCCTTTGGATTTACAAAAACAATATTACCACTCGGTAAAACGCCAAAGTCACCATCCGGTTCTTCAGCAGAATTACGAATCCCATCGGCAACATTTTGAAAGTTCTGACCTATCATAAGCCCACCTTCAAAAAGATCATCAGGACCGCTTTTATAAAGGAACCCACTGCCGCCGATTGGAAAAAAGCTACCATCACCTAAGCCAAATGTACCAAAATTTGAAAGTGTGAATTCAATATTTCCAACATTATGAGTCACAAAAGATCGTGATAATTTAGGCTCAACCATAAAATATAATTTGACTGTATCAATATATCCGGTTCCCGTAATTTCTAAATCAATCGGAAGAAAAGTTCCCGCAGAAACAGTATCAGCAACTGCAACTTCAAAAGTTGTCCCGGCTCGTACCGTATCACCCTCGGCAATAGTTCCAAATGACGCCGACCCGGAGATAACTTGTAAGGCTCCGTTTGTACCGACTATAACTGCATTGACCGCACTAACAGAAGCGCCTCTGTTTTCTAACACAACTGTACCAACCACATTATCTCCGGCAGCAATTTGCGGATGGTCAAAAGCATAGACTGAAACATTCGGAGTTGCATTCACAGGTGAAATAAGTTTGAGTGCTTCAACACAATCTATCACGCCCCAACCAATATCATTGTTCGGAACTACTTGTCCCATTGGGAGAGCAGAATTTAAAATAGCAAATTTAATTTCATCCACAGTCGCATTCGGGTTTTTCTGACGAAGGAGTGCAACCAACCCTGATACATGCGGAGCTGACATCGAAGTACCATCTCGTGTTACATAAAATCCACTGATAGATGTTGAGCGTATATTTATCCCAGGCGCAGAAACGTTTGGCTTGATAGCACCTAATGGGCAAATAGATGGTCCCCGTGATGAACTGGTAGCAACCAGTTCACTATTATGATCAATATTTCCAATAGCAAAACAATCAAGCGAGTCTATTGCTCTATTGGCAGGATTCCGAATTTTTTCAACTCCGGCACCTTCATTACCAGCCGCAAATATATTCACGATTCCGAGTGCTTCAGAATTATCAATTAAATTATAAAATAAATTTTCACAACCAACACCAGGTATCCCCCAACTATGATTAATAACATCAGGAACATCATCACTCGTATTCGGATTTCCATCAGGATCAGCAGACCATTCGAAGGCATCTACAATAGAGACACCACTGATATCGATAATAGCAGCAGAGATCCATTTCGCACCGGGAGCGACACCAACCGTATCGCCGGTGGCGTTGTCAACACCTACCATGATTCCCATTGTGTGAGATCCATGAATTGTGTTACAAAAAGAAAACCCACAGTTGCCAATAAAATGCGGTGATAATAAATTATCATGCGGATCAAACCACGAGGCAAGTGAATCACCGTCCAAACCATTCCAACTATGTTTTAAAGCAGGATGTTCCCCGTCGACACCGGTATCAAATGAACAGACAAGAGAACCTTCACCGGTATACCCTAATTTCCATGCTGAATCCGCCCGTATATATGTCAAATTAGATTCTACTCCTACCAACGAAAGTAACTGACTACTAATTTTAGAAATTTCAGGAACAATCGAGACGACTTGCGGAACCGTATAAATTTTTGCGATATCTGAACGCTTGGCAAGTTCTTCTATTTCAGGTGCCGTCAACTTCACTTCGATGAGGTTTACCATCCAATGCGGTTTAATATTTTTCTTTTCTACATTTGGAAGGGTCTGTAAATATTGTAATACCGAACGCTGTGCATCGGCATGTGAATCTTTTAAACTACGAATTATATTTTTATTACGTTCTGCTCTGGTTTGTATCGAAGATGATAAATTAGAAGCAACCTGTTTTCCTTGAACCACATTTGGAAGCTCCACCCAGACTAAAATCGACTGGTCAACTTTTGTAACACGCATCTGTGCTGAAAGGTCATCAGCAATCTCAGCAGCTTGCAGTAAAACAGGACAAATGATAATTGTTATAAAAAAGAAAGTTCGTAAGAATCGCATATTTTTTTCTCCAGTTATCTATTGACGAAATGAAATTAAAATAAGTTTAAAATCAGATACTATAAAATAGTCATCTTTTAAAAAAAGAACAGGAAAAATTTGATTTTCTCATATAAATCATGCATAATTTAGACAATGTTATAGATAAAAGGATTAAATAATGGATTTTAAAGATTTAGACAAAGAACAACTTCTTGGAGTAATAGAAGATTTCGCTAAAAATTGGCTCGCTCACGACGGACTTTGGTTTCAAGCAGTCGAACCAAACTCCGATATGAAAACAGCGATTCAATACGACACCGAAGCGTGGGAACGATTCACCGTCATTGAAGCAAAGCGGATTATGAAGCGTCATGGCATTGCTGAAAACTCAGGACTCGATGCTCTCAAAAAAGCTCTCGGTTTCAGACTCTACGCCGCCATTAACAAACAGGCAATCAAAAATGAAACTAAAAATTCTTTTGAGTTTTACATGGTAGACTGTCGGGTACAATCGGCACGTGTCAGAAAAAATTTACCTCTCTTCCCTTGCAAAGAAGTTGGCATCGTAGAATACACTGGCTTTGCCAAAACTATCGATCCTCGGATTAAAACCGAAGTCATTTGTTGCCCGCCTGACTTAGAAGCAGGCGAAAAATTCTTCTGTGGTTGGAAATTCTTTATTGAAGATTAATATTATACAAATCTTTATTGCAATAAAAAAAGTCACCTTGTGTAAACCACTGGGTGACTTTTTAATATATTTATATAACTCTTACAATCCTAAATGCTCTTTGTAAAACTTAACTGTGCGACGGACGCCTTCTTTAAATTCAACTTCAGGTTCATAGCCAAACTTTTGCAATTTATCAATAGAGGCATAAGAATGTTTAATGTCCCCGGCACGTTCATCTTCATAGATAGCTTTGATATCACATCCAATAATTTCGCGTAAGATATCTAAAGTTTCATTGAGTGTAAACTGCCCATTACAGCCGACATTAAAATAGTCACCACAAATATCATCGTTGGTCGCAGCAAGTAAATTTGCCTGCACACAGTTATCAATGTAGGTAAAGTCACGCGACTGTTCCCCATCACCAAAGACAGTCGGCTGTTTGCCACGTAAAAATGCTTCGATAAATTTTGGAAAGACTGCCGCATAAGCAGAGTTAGGATCTTGTTGATGTCCAAAGATATTAAAGTACCGTAATGCTACTGTTGGGAACTTATACAACTCCCAATATACTTTTAGATAATATTCATTGGTAAGTTTTGTCACTGCGTATGGAGAAAGCGGTGATGGTCGCATCCCTTCATGTTTCGGAAGTTCTTCGGCATCGCCATAGACAGACGACGATGACGCCATGACCATTTTTTTGACACCCGCATTTTTGGCAGCTTCTAAAACATGTAAAGTACCATCGATATTAACAATATTTGATGTAAGCGGATTTTCGACTGAACGAGGCACCGATGGAAGAGCTGCTTGATGTAGTACATAATCAATACCTTCGACAGCTTTTTTAACAACCCAAAAATCACGAATATCACCATCGACAATTTCAATATCATTGATAACTGCCTTAAGATTATCAATATTCCCAGTCGAAAAATTATCAAGAACCCGAACCGATTCACCTTTTTCGACTAATTTTTTAGTGATATTTGAACCTATAAATCCGGCACCACCGGTTACTAAATATTTCATTTTCTAGTTCCCTTTAAGAGTAATCATTTAAATATAAATATCGGCAAAAAAACCAAAAAACTGTATTGGTCTATTTTAAAGTTTCCTATAGTTTACTATGATATGAATCAGTTGTCCAGTTTTTAACAGTTGTTATTATTTTCTTTTATACACAGAATAAACCGGAAATGATTTATAAGAAAAATTCTTTGCTAAAACATAATTTTCCAAAAACTTCTCATCGCCTATAAACCCGCTCGTAGCACTCCCTTTTGCGGCAACAACCCAATCCGGCGTGTAATCAACTATTACCTGATAGTATTTGGCGTCACGGTTATACGGCACAACTTTAGGCGACACTAACCCATCCCGATCAATAATTTTCAACTTCGAAAAATAGCCCATATACCCAATATCTTCAGCAGCTATGATAGCATTTTTATCAGCATGAGTATATAAATAGAGTCCAATATTTTTATGTACCTGCTCCAAAACAATCTGGTACTCGCTAAAATATTTCACTTTCCCAAAGTTAGCTCCGACTAATGCGATCAGTATACATACAAAAACAACCCGTCGAACAATATTAATTTTGTTGGCAATAAATTTAAACTGGTTTAACAACCATGGGAACAAAGATGCTATCAGTAGAAAGTAAATTGGATAGATTGGAGAAATATACCAGATAAACAGAAGCGTCTTACTTAATGCCAATGGTATAATCATCCCGCACAACCAGACTATTGCTAGTATTCCATAGTTCTGTTTTTTCCATAACCAATAAGCACCGATGACAGCGAAGAGAATTAAAACGATTCCATAGTAGTTAGAAATATTTAAAATTAGAAAAAGTTTATCTTTCACAGACGACGAACCGAACTGTGAATACAATGCGAGTTTTGCCGTAACAGAATTTGGAATGACAGAACCAAAATAATAATATGAAAACAAAAACCATGGTGCAATAATTGTAAAAGGTATCGTAAGCAGTTTCAGAAGCTCTTCTCTATTACGGATAAGAGTTTTGATTCCTAAGAGTATCAACAGCAGAAACCCCTCTGGTCTTGTGAGAGCTGCAAGAGTTGCCATCCCCCATGCATAGTAATCTTTTTGTTTATGCGCATAATAAAACGACAGAAGTATCAGTAGTGTAAAAAACGAGGTCTCCATCCCTGCTGTATCAGTCACTAAAAGTCTCGGAAACAAAATATACATCAGCACCGGCACAAAAGCAAAATGTGTCATCCGAAGCGAACAGGCAAACTTATAGAGAATTACCGCTGTCAAGCCCGATGACAACAACGTCACCATCATAGCTGCTTGCTCAATTTTAAATCCAATCACATGCACCATCGACACCAGTAACGTAAACAACGGCGTTGTTGTACCCAGCACATGCTCCCCTTTGTTGTATACAAAGCCCTGACCGTTGACTAGGTTTTCGACATACCGAAACGTTATGAAGGCATCATCAAATGTAAAGTTAGTCAGGAAGTGAAAAACTATCCGTACGATAATTGTCGATAAGAAAATAATTGTAATTTTTTTCTGCATCAATTCCATACGAAAAGATATGAGAGTTTATTTATGAGGTCAAGTTAAAGGAAAAAGAGAAGATGGGTGGCGTACCCCTTGGGGTGCGTATACGTTCAGTACGAATAGAAACCCACCACAAACAGTGGGCTACCCAGTTATATTTTGAACTACTTATTTTATAATTTTGGCAAACCTAGCCCTTTTTGTCTTTCAATTAAATATGCTTTCAACTCTTCAAAAGGTAAATAGTCGGAAGCTATCCCCATTTCGTAAGCTAAATAGTTTTTTTCAATAATTTTAGTTTCATCTTCTTCAAATTCATTTTTCTCTATGAGTACTCGATTTAACATTCTATTTTCATGCATCAACCCAACAACTTTTAAATTTCCTTCAACAATTTTCAATAAAGGACCACCACTTAATCCAGGTAAAGATGGAAAACTCAAAGTATATACTGTACTAAATTTTAAGTTAGGAACATTACTCCAAATTGAGTGGATATAACCTTCAAAGAACATTGGATTTATAAATAATTCAATCTTATTTTCAAAATTTCTTTCTTTTGAAGATAAGGGATATCCGAATGATAAAATTCTATCACCTAATCTTAAACGGTTATAAGAAATTTGAATTGGGAGAAATGTCTCAATTATAATTTCAAAGGTTTTCCCTAAAGGTAATATAAAGGCAAAATCACTTAAATTATTATTAGTAATTATTGCCTCAAGTAAAAGTGGAGTAGGTTCCCCTTCTCCATTATTATAGTAAATTAAAAGATCACATGTTGTTTTTTCATAATTATCAAAAACATGTTTAGCTGTTATCAATACAATAAAATCACTAACTCTTGCTAAAAAGCAGGTGCCAAGCAAATCACCATCATCATATACTTTACCATTTTTTTTCATTGAATAAAGTGGAAAAATACTTCTGTGCAAATCTAAATTCATATTTAACCCTCTTTAATTTTATCTAGATTCTTACCTACGCCACTAAAGCGTTATCTATCTTTAAACGGCACATGCTTGCCGGCTTTTTTCTCATCCATATACTTCTTCGTAATCTTCACCACCGCACCCGATAAGAATATCAGAGCAATCAAATTCGGCGCCGCCATCAGACCATTTGCCGCATCGGAAAAATTCCAGACAGCTTCCAAATCAAGCGTTGCACCCATAAGTGTGAATGCGATATAGAACCATTTATACGGAAGTTTCGATTTTGATCCACCAAGATATTCAATCCCTTTTTCCCCATAGTAAGACCAAGCAACAACTGTCGAAAAGGCAAAGAGCATGATTCCAACAACAACCATCCATTTTCCATATCCCGGAAGAGCTGGTTCAAAAGCAGTCATAGTCAACACAGCACCATTTTGACCATTCGCCCAAACACCGGTTGAGATAATCACCAAGGCAGTCATGGTACAAATAACAATCGTATCGATAAATGGTCCAAGCATAGCAACCAGACCTTCACGCACCGGCTCGTCGACTTTTGCAGTGGCGTGTGCCATCGCAGCCGACCCTTGCCCCGCTTCGTTTGAGAAAAGTCCACGGCGAAGTCCCCACGCAAATGTCATCCAGACAGTCGCACCACCAGCGGCACCACCAACTACAGCAGTCGGGTTAAAAGCATGGTAGAAAATTAATTCAAACGATGGTAATATTTCACCTATATTTACATACAAAGCAGCTAACGCAGAAAGTACATAAACAATCGACATAAACGGAACCAAATATGATGCGATAGATCCAATTCGTTTTATTCCGCCAATAATAACCGCACCTGTCAAACCTGCTAAGACAACACCAAAGATCCATCGGAACATTGTTTCGTTTTCAGCGCTGATTTCAAATACATCAACCAACGAATGTGCCATCGTGTTGGACTGTGCCATATTTCCGGTACCCATTGCACCAATCGCAACAAACGCTGCAAACATATACGCCATCGGTTTGAAATATTTCGGCATACCCATTTCGATATAATACATCGGACCACCACGGACATTACCATCAGGGTCGATTTTGCGATACTGAATTGCCATAGTACATTCGGCAAATTTTATCGCCATACCAAAAAATGCGGTGACCCACATCCAAAATATTGCACCCGGTCCGCCCCAGTACAATGCGACCGCTACACCTGCGATATTTCCGATTCCGATTGTCGCCGAAAGAGCTGCCGATAACGCCTGAAAATGGGTTAACTGACCTTTGTGATTGGGGTCATCATATTTCCCGGTCGCAATAGCCACGCCATGGGAAAATCCGCGTACTTGAATTAGCACCATCCGAACTGTCAGGATCAAACCGGTCAGCAGTAAGAGCGATGCCATGTATGGACCCCATACAAAGCTTGAGATAGAATTGGTTATGTCTGTGATTGTTTCTAACATTGGTATAAATAATACAATTTAACTCTTTTCTCCGCAAGATAAAAAAAGGTCGAATATTGTGCATAATAGTATAGTAATCTGAAACTTTATCCTTGCCCGAAAGGTTGAAGACTTATAAGTTATCAAAAACTAAGAAAATTATTATTTTGAAAGGATTTCATAATGTCAGATTTTCAATATATCCATGCTCGTCAAATTTTAGATTCTCGCGGTACTCCTACTGTTGAAGTCGATGTCTGCCTCGCCGACGGTTCACTCGGTCGTGCAGCTGTTCCATCGGGTGCATCAACCGGAGCCCATGAAGCAGTCGAACTTCGTGATGGCAAAAAATCCGAATACTTTGGCAAAGGTGTCACTAAAGCTGTCGCCAATGTAAACAAAATTATCGGCCCTGCCCTTATCGACAATATGGTTGACCCATACGACCAAGTCTCGCGTGATAACTTTCTGATTCGACTCGATGGCAGTGAAAACAAATCCAAACTTGGCGCCAATGCCATGCTTGGTGTTTCGCTTGCGACAGCTAAAGCATGTGCTGATTCTCGCGGACGGTTCCTTTATGAATATATCGGCGGTTCCAATTGCAAACAGATGCCGGTCCCTATGATGAACATCATCAACGGAGGCAAGCACGCCGACAACAATGTTGACTTGCAAGAGTTTATGATTATGCCTGTTGGTGCCAAAAATATTCGTCAGGCAATCCAGATGGGTGCTGAAATTTTTGGGCATCTGAAAAAAGTTCTCAACAAAAAAGGGTACAACACAGCTGTTGGTGACGAAGGTGGTTTTGCTCCTGATTTGAAATCAAACGAAGAAGCCCTCGAAGTTATCATGATCGCTATCAAAAATTCAGGTTACAAACCGAAAAAAGATATCATGATTGCTCTCGACCCTGCCTCGACAGAATTTTATAATACAAAAACAAAAAAATATCATCTTGATGCCGAGGGTAAAAAACTTTCATCCAAAGAGATGATTGATTTCTACGAAAACCTCTGTGACAAATATCCTATCATCTCAATCGAAGATGGTCTCGCCGAAGATGATTGGAAAGGTTGGCAGGAGATGACGTCACGTTTGGGGCATCGCATTCAAATCGTCGGTGATGATCTGTTTGTGACTAATCCAAAACGTTTGGCTCGTGGTATCAAAGAAAAATCAGCCAACTCTATTTTGATAAAGCTCAATCAAATCGGAACGCTAACAGAAACACTTGATGCTATCGAGATGGCACAAAAAGCAGGCTACACTGCAGTCGTGTCGCATCGTTCTGGTGAAACTGAAGATGCTACTATCGCCGATGTTTGTGTCGCTACCGGAGCAGGTCAGATTAAGGCTGGTTCGTTGTGTCGTTCAGATAGGATTGCCAAGTATAACCAGTTGATTCGTATCGAAGAAACAATCGGACAACACGCTGTCTATCTCGGCAAAGATACTTTTTATAACTTGAAATAATTTTTGTACCGACAGGGCATTGCCCTGTCTCTTATGATATTGTGCTGTCAGGCGTCCCCCGCCTGACAGCTTTTTTATGACTAGTCAGGAGGACAGACCTCCTGATCTACAAGACTCTAACGGAACAGGCAAGCGGTTTTCCTACAAATCAAATACACAATTCATCCGAACTCCTCTCCGTGCTTGGCACGGAGTCTAGGATGCAAACAAACAGCAAAATTGTCAGATTTTAGTATAAACTAAGGGTGATAATTTTTCTTTTATGCTAAAGATTTGCTCTACTCGTTACTGTACTCGGTTCCGGCTTCGCCGGAAAGGAGTTGTGAATATTCGGAACATTTATCAAAAATCGAATTGATTAAATCAATCTTCAAAAAGTTATCCACAATCGAAAACAACTTTTTCATTGTAATTACATTGCTCTCTTATTGTTACAGCAAAATGGGTTTGTTTTTTCAAATAGCGTTTTTTTATTAATCTTTCAATTTCTTTAAAGTAGGGTGGAACCCCGCAATGCGGGCTAGAAGCCTTTAGTGGTTCCGCCAGAATAGACAGGGCAATGCCCTGTCGGTACATCTTATAAATGGGTTCGTTTTCTGAAATTTGATAATTCTGTATTGGTATTGTATTGATTGTATGCATCAAATTTTCTCTTTCAAAAAATAGTTATTCATAGTAAGAGATGTGATGCGAATGATATGAGAATGTGTAGAGGTTTTGTGATGTAAATAGAGAGGCAGACGAGGGCGTCTGCCACCCACTTAAATATCATTTTGGGTCGATTGCAATCACTTCTTCAGTATGAAGATTTACCTGAAATTTCCATCCTAAACAAATTTTTTCTCCGCCTAATTCATCTTTATATCTCTCAAATGTATACCAAACTAAGTAATCGTCACCTTTTATTTTTTCAGCATTCCAACCATACATTCTGGTCATATCACCAGCGACATCATACATCAAGTCATTATTTATAGCTTTATCAATTATCGGATAATTGTTAAACGCATCATAATAATTTGCCCAATATTCACTAATTACATCTTCAGTAGGAGTATTTTTAACTATTTCAATGGCTTTTAATTCGTTAGAATTATCAGAACATAATAAAATATATAGTATTCCTATTATGAAAATAAAAAAAAGCATCCAATTATTTTTGATTTTTTAGTCATGATGTTTTTTCCTAATTAAATTATAGTATAATTAAAATAGTTATTCGTGAGCGACAGACGCCACGAGGTTGTAACAAAAGTCGAATATATATTCATATTACAGCTTATATTTGAATAGAATTATCCTCATAAATTTTATTGTAGGTCGGAACCCCTGTGGTTCCGACTTTTTTATGACTAGTCAGGAGGACAGGCCTCTTGACCTACAAGCTTGAATTGATTTTGTTTAAAGTTATAGAACAGGATTGCTTATCCAGTCAAACTCAATATCTTGTATAATTTTGTTTGTATTTATGAATGATAATTCTCGCCTAGCATTTACAGAATTTAAACCAAATAGCATATGCATCATTAAATTAGTTCTTGGAAATGGATAGTTGTGATTTATCGAAGTACATTCTCCATTTTCCACTATAACATTTAAAGATTTTAAAGTCTTATAAGATAAATATTGATCATCGTTGATATTCTTCATTCTTTTGCCAGAACTCCCTTTTAGTAAAGAGGATGCTCCTGAACCAGCAAAGCTACTATTTTTCCTATTAGCCCAATAAGATATAGCTATATCATGTAATTCTTTTATAATTGTTGGTCTCCAGTAAATCGCATTTAATAAAATATTTTGAGTCCCATTATAGGAAAGTTTAACTATATCTGAAAACTGAGTCACTTCTCTAAAATTGAAATTTTTAAGATTTAATAAAAAATTATTCACAAATGAATGTGCAAATGCAACATCAGTATGAGAGAATAATTTGTGTGTTTTAATACTTTGTCCAGATATTGGAAGTGTATTCCATACGCTTAATGCATTATAGATTAATGCAAATCCCTTTGACCATAGTGAATAATAAATTAGAAACTCTATATACTTTAAAACATTTTTGTTTACATCTTTATCTTCTGCACTCAAAAGTAGTATTGAATCAAAAATTTTACCATCTTTATGATCCTTAGTTCTTGTAGAGGCATTGAAACTTTTACCAACATATACAGGATTAGAATTATTAATTAATATATAAATGTAAATTCTACTTGAATCTGCTTTTATTCTGTCGTCTCGACTATATGTTTCTATATTGAAGTTGTAATTTTGATTCGTTGTATTACTAAAAACTGAATGGATTTTTAAAATATCCTCAACCTGTATTATTTCTTTAGGAACCATATTCATAATCCTAATTTATAACTATCTTGAATTTTAATCAATTAAAACAGTTTAAATATATTGTATATAATTATCATCAAAAGATGAGATAGCCACGTTTCGATTACTGTCGTAATCTCAGCTCGCTATGATTGTTGTTTGCTTATTCCAATCTTTTGTGTTTTGATAGAC
Organism: Candidatus Zixiibacteriota bacterium; assembly: GCA_024278935.1. Classification (GTDB taxonomy): domain Bacteria; phylum Zixibacteria; class MSB-5A5; order GN15; family FEB-12; genus QQUK01. Next base: position 88,477 of record JAJRSF010000038.1, on the reverse strand, counting down.
TTAAACCAATCTTATACCAGACTAATTTAATATTATTTGCGATTATCACACAGCAGAGGTTATAAGACACTTCCTATACACTGTCCTACCATAGACTTACCAATTATCACAAAAATCTTACAATTCTTGGAAACTTCTTGACATATAATGCGTTAAAGGTATATTGATTCGAAATTAGCACTCACCTATTGTGAGTGCTAATAAAATATAGTATATTAAAGTAATAACAATTAATAGGAGATTCAAAAATGAATATCAAACCTCTTGCTGACAGAGTCGTTGTAAAAGCGATCGAAGAACAAGAAGTATCAAAAAGCGGAATCATCATTCCTGATACCGCCAAAGAAAAACCAATGGAAGGTGAAATCATCGAAGTTGGAGCCGGTCGTTTAACTGATGACGGCACATTAGTAAACTTAGAAGTGAAAAAAGGTGACAGAGTATTGTATGGTAAATATTCCGGTACCGAAATTTCTATTGATGGCGATGATTATCTCATCATGCGTGAATCTGATATTTTTGCTGTCGTAAACAGCAAATAATTATAAAAGGAGTATTATACAATGGCAAAAGTCATAGATTATGATATCACCGCCCGCACCAAATTAAAAGCCGGCGTTGATAAATTAGCAGATGCAGTAAAAGTTACTTTAGGACCTAAAGGTCGTAATGTAATTATTGACAAAAAATTTGGTTCCCCTGTTATCACTAAAGATGGTGTTACAGTCGCCAAAGAAATCGAACTAGAAGATCATTTTGAAAATATCGGCGCTCAAATGGTTAAAGAAGTTGCTTCAAAAACTTCTGATGACGCCGGTGACGGAACAACAACAGCAACAATTCTTGCTCAAGCTATCGTTCGCGAAGGTTTGAAAAACGTAACTGCCGGTCACAACCCTATGTCTCTTAAACGTGGAATCGACAAAGCAGTTATAGCAATTTCTAGTGCTATCAAAGATATGTCTAAACCTGTTGCCGGCAAAGAAGAGATCTCTCAAGTTGGTACAATTTCAGCCAACAACGATAAACAAATTGGCGATCTTATTGCTGAAGCTATGGAAAAAGTTGGTAAAGATGGTGTTATCACTGTTGAAGAAGCCAAAACTGCTGAAACTACACTCGACGTTGTTGAAGGTATGCAGTTTGACCGTGGTTATGTCTCCCCTTATTTTGTAACAGACCCTGACTCAATGGAAGCTATTTTAGAAGATCCAATGATTTTGATCCACGACAAAAAAATCTCTAACATGAAAGACCTTCTCCCGGTACTTGAAAAAGTTGCTCAACAGGGTAAACCTCTCATGATTATTGCTGAAGATATCGACGGCGAAGCACTTGCTACATTAGTAGTCAACAAACTTCGCGGTACTATCAAAGTCGCTGCTGTTAAAGCTCCGGGCTTTGGTGATCGTCGTAAATCTATGCTTGAAGATATAGCAGTCTTAACAGGCGGTAAAGTTATCTCTGAAGAACTTGGTTTCAAATTAGATAACGCTGTTTTATCTGACTTAGGTACTTGTAAAAAAATCTCTGTTGACAAAGACAATACTACAATCGTTGAAGGTGCCGGAAACACAGATGAAATCAAAGGACGTATCGCACAAATTCGCAAACATATCGACGATACAACATCTGATTACGATCGTGAAAAACTACAAGAACGCTTAGCTAAATTAGCTGGTGGTGTTGCGGTTATTAACGTTGGTGCTGCTACTGAAATCGAAATGAAAGAAAAGAAAGCTCGTGTTGAAGATGCTCTTCACGCTACACGCGCAGCTGTCGAAGAAGGTATCGTCCCTGGTGGCGGTGTTGCTTTACTTCGTGCTATTTCTGCTTTGGATAAAGTTGAAGTTAACGATGAAGAGATGGTCGGTGTAAATATTTTACGTCGTGCTTTAGAAGCTCCTATTCGTCAAATCACTGAAAACGCAGGCGTTGAAGCTTCTGTTGTTGTCAATGAAGTGAAAATGAAAAAAGGTGCTTTTGGATATAACGCTAACACAGGTAAGTACGAAGATTTAATCAAAGCCGGTGTTATTGATCCTACAAAAGTAACTCGTTCAGCACTTGAAAACGCAGCATCGATTGCCGGTCTTCTTTTGACAACCGAAGCTGTTATTACAGATGCTCCTGCCAAGGATGGCGGGTCTGCACCTGCTATGCCTGATATGGGCGGCATGGGTGGAATGGGCGGCATGGGCGGAATGATGTAAGAAAGCCTGAAGGCTTTTTTATCACTACCGTAAGCTTAGCTTATTTTTAGATATTTAGTTTTACTATTTATATGTAAGGCAGGTCTCGTTTTTGAGACCTGCCTTTTTTTTGTGACATATCCTCCCCCACATCCTCACTTGCCAAAAATAGAATTCTTTGTATATTAAAGACTAACTAATAAACGGCTCAATAATTTAAATCTTTGGGGAGATACAAAGATGAAACAAATACGCGTTACTTCTACAATAGCAATCTTTGCTCTTTTGCTTTTCATATCATGCGGTGTAAAAAAAATAACTAATAGCCCTGTTCCCCCTGAAACAATAACTATAACAAGCAGTCATTGTGATGTTGCTTTTTATGATTTCGATACTGACTTTGATTCCCTCTCCAATCCAATCACATGGACAACCGACATAGGCACTATTGACTCAAGCGGTCGTTGGTCGTATGCTCCAACCCTCGCTGATGTTGGGGTTATGATTCCTGTGACTATAACTGCGACAGATTCACTAAGAAACAATTTCACGGCAATCATCGAGATGAATTTGACAAACGAAGTGCCTCTTTTTTATCATTTTTATCATCCTTTTAATGTGAGAGCAGGAGTTCCGACTGTCGTACAACTTGGTGTAACAGATGACTGTGATCCGGTTTATTTTTCTGTGGTTTCCGGTCCTGCAACAGTTGATTCACTAAGCGGACTTCTGACTATTGATGCTCCTGAAAATATTGACTTGCAAACTATCGTAGTTCAAGCAAGTGACCTCAAAGATTCATCTAGATACGAATTTGAAATATTAGTACAAACAGGTTCTTTATTTAAAATTGAGATCCCTGAAATTGGTGATTCAAATGAACAAGTATTACAAGGGCAACATGTCAAAGTTCCTGTGAACTTAATCAGTGGAAACATGATCGACGGGTACGACTTGCTGATTGGCTTCGACAACACTGCTCTCAGTTTCCAATCTGCTACTCCAGGTACAGATTTAGTCGATGATGATTGGGAATATTTCACCTACCGATATATTCCCACTGTTGACTGTAACAACTGCCCATCAGCTTTGATTCGTTTGACCGCTATCGCTGAGACCAACAACGGACCGAATCACCCGATTATAGATGGCGTCAATGAGCTTGCGGTTCTTGACTTTTTGGTAACGAACGATCGGTCTTTAGAATGTCAGGAAATCCCAATTCGTTTTTTCTGGGTGGATTGCGGTGACAACACTTTGTCATCTGAGCAAGGTTATGAGCTGCATATTTCCGAAGTTGTCTTTGATGGTGATGAACTGATGTTCCCACCCAATGGTATCGAGATTCAGGATTCTCTCTTTGGCTTCCCTACTTATTTCGGTACTCAAGAAGAATGTTATGTTCCTGTTGTTGGAAAACCTACACCAATACGTGACGTTTCATTCAACAATGGCTCAGTAACTATTGCTTGTGCAGATGCGATTGATTCTCGTGGCGATCTGAACTTGAATTTTGTCGCCAATGAAATTGCCGATGCTGTTTTGTATGCCAATTACTTTATCTATGGGATTGGTCAATTTAATATCAACACCGAAGGGCAGATTGCAGCATCGGATGTCAACGCTGACGGTCTAGCTTTATCGGTTGCTGATTTAGCATATCTTATAAGAATAATTGCCGGTGATGCATTATCAGATATACCATCGGTTGATGCGACTTTAACAAGCAGTAACGGAACACTTAATATCAACGCTGAGATGGGTGCTGTATTAATTGTTATCAATGGTGAAATTACCGCTGACCTATTGGCAACCAACATGTCGATGATAAGTTCTTTTGATGGTGTCAACACACGCATACTTATATACTCACTTGAAGGCAACATATTTTCAGGTGATTTTATAAAAGTTCTTGGGACTATTGTTTCAATCGAATTTGGTTCCGCACAAGGGGCTACGGTGTCAGTACAGTTATAGTAGACGGGAGTGGAGATGTTCCATGAGAATAGAAACCTACCCCAAGGGGTAGGCTACACAATTATATTGCAGTTGTTCTGTCGGTTCCTGATCCGCCTAGGCGGGTTGTGAACTGACAGAGTTTCCGAGTGTCAGGTGTCATAACGCTAAAGCGTGACAGCACCCGACACAACAAGAAGTCAGGAAAGGGTTCCTGACTACGCAATAAACAATGGCAGAACCACTAAAGGCTTACAGCCCGCTTTGCGGGGTTCTTCCCTACTTGCCCCCATCTATTCCCGCCTTGCCAAAAGTAGAATTTATTGTATATTTAAACTTAACTAATAAACGGCTCAAGAACTTAATCTTTGGGGAGTATCAAAGATGAACGGTGTTAAACAAATCTTTTTTTTATTTTTTTTCTACCTGTTACTTTATCTCACTGTTGGTTGTGGAATAGACAAACCGAATCAGCCAATCAAAATCGAAAAAACTATTGATACGATATCTTTTCATATTGGTGATACTGATACGATTATAGATACTACCGGCGACACTACTGTTCCAGTTCCTGACAATTTCAAAATTACGATTGAAAGAACCCACTGGGCAATTCAAGGTACAATGGAAACAGTAGAAATCAATATGCATAACCCCGATTCTGGGAATCTAGAAATAGGCAGTTTTGATTTCGTAATCAAATACGATGCAAGAGTACTTATTTTCCAATCTGCTGAAACGGGACAATTCATCACTGATTGTGGATGGGAATATTTTACTTACCGTGGTATTGTCAACCCATTGGACTCAGGGTTTACAAGAGAGATTAGAATAACAGCAGTTGCTGAAACAAATAACGGTTCTGATAACCACCCGTCTTGTTTCACAGATACAGGTTCTGTCTCTAGTCAACTAGCAGTCCTAAATTTCTTAGTTACCAACGACCGAACATATGAATGTGCTTTTGCACCTATACAGTTCTTTTGGTATGATTGTAGCGATAATGCACTCTCTGATGAATCAGGGAATACTTTATATTTGAACAATCATATCTATAACTTTGAAGATACGAATACGATTGATTATTCAATAGATTTAGCCAAGGACACATCTTTCCCAACATACTATGGTGTCAACTCAGCTTGCGACACTTCAAGCTTTCAAGAAAGCCTTCGTGCAATTGATTTTGTAAACGGTGGGATTGACATAGTTTGTGCTGAATCTATTGATGGTCGAGGAGATTTGAATTTAAACGATATATATAATGAAATTGCCGATATTGTTTTGTATGCCGATTATTTCCTCTATGGTACTTCGGTATTTACGGTAAACAGAGATGGGCAGACTGCTGCATCCGATGTCAACGCTGATGGAAAGACATTGACCGTTGCCGATTTAGTTTATCTTGTTCGCATTCTCATAGGTGATGCACAACCTTACCCTAGAGACATTGGACCAATTGATATAACTCCGATATATCCAACTGTTACGAGAGTTATAAAAGATGGAACACTTAATCTGAATAAAGTGATGGGTGCCATGTCAATCGTTATCGATGGCGATGTGACATATGAACTTCTGGATACAAACATGACCATACGTAGTAATTTTGATGGCACAAACACGCACATAATTATGTATTCGATTGAAGGAAACAAATTCTCAGGTGATTTCTTAAGAGTTCTCGGAAACATTGTTTATATTGAATTCGGTTCTGCTGAAGGCGGACCTGTTGAGTTGACGAAATAATAGGAAGCATTATGAAAAACAGATATATAGCATTGACACTTTTACTGATGACACTTTTTGTATTAAACAGTTGTGAATTGTTAAATCCGCTATTAGGTGACAATAAAAACGAACCAATACTGAAATCGGATATAACTATTTCAATTGAAAGATCTTTTAACTCTATCCAAGGTCAACATCAGTCAATCGAGATTACAATGGATAATTCAGAAGTTCCGATAGGCGGATTTGATTTATTGATTACGTACGATGCATCGGCGTTGGTATTTCAATCGGCAGATACAGGTCAATTTCTCAAAGATTGTGGGTGGGCTTATTTCTCCTCCAGATTTGCAATTAGAACTATCGACTCAGTAACTATCCATACTATCCGTATAACAGGATTAGCGTCTACAAGTTTAACTCAATCAAGTTGTGAGTCCGTAACTGATTCTACATCTAACCAGTTAGCGGTTTTAAATTTTTTAGTTACAAATGATAGAGCTGTTTCATGCTCTCATGTTCCTGTGCAATTTTTGTGGATGGATTGTATCAACAATATGTTAACCGATGTTTACAATAATCAATTGTATGTAAGCAATAATATTTACAATATGATAGATACAAATATAGTTGATTCTACTCAAAATTTAGCTCATCAAGAACCATATCCATCTTATACGGGCTACAACAATAGTTGTGACACTCTATTTCCTGACTATGTGAGAAAACCTTTCCCGCTTCGCAAAATCGATTTCATCAATGGTGGCATTGATATTGTCTGTGCCGATTCTATTGATATGAGAGGATGTAATCCTGGAGATTTGACCGGTGATGGATATTCTTATGAAATTTCTGACGTTGTTCTCTACTCCAATTACTTTATTTACGGGTTACAAGTGTTTACCGTTGACCTTGATTGTCAGATTCAAGCTTCTGATGTCAATGGTGACGGGTTGACGCTTACGGTTGTCGATTTTGTACGCTTGATCAAAATATTAATTGGAGATTCTATACCAGTACCGAATATAAATCCAATTTTTGTTAATGGTAAATACTTTATGCAGATGAATCGAGATATCAATATTTTAAATGATTTAGAAATATCTGCCGCTCACATTGTTCTTGAAGGTAACATCACACCTACATTACTTGCTGATAGTATGACCATGATTTACAACTACGATGGAACCAATACTAACATTTTAATTTATTCTTTAGAAAACCATTATTTTACTGGTTCAATGATTAATATTGGAGATGGACAAATTGTATCTATTAACATGGTTGATTTAAATGGTAGTCGAGTTGAATTAAACGCATGGCCTTCCACCTATACTTTAGCACAGAATTATCCTAATCCGTTTAAAACTATAACATATATAGATTTCACATTACCTCTTCTATCAGATGTAACTTTTGAAGTACGTAATATAAACAGTGAGATTGTGTTTCATTCTACTCAAGCATACAATATAGGAATTCATCAAATAGTATTTGATGGTTCTGAGTTAGCTTCTGGAACTTATTCATATCGTTTACGAGCAGGTTATTATGATTATTCCAGAACAATGGATATAGTTAGATAATTAAGAGACTACATCATGTCATCAGGGTCAACATCGACATTGATTCTGAGTGTAGCGGGCAATGTGAAACGTGGTTCGATATCTTCCCACGATGTAAGCATCTTTGTAAAATTGATAACCTGATTAGTTTTAATAAAAAGATGGCGCCTGTATCTATTCCGTAAAAAATAAATTGGGCATGGTGTCGGTCCGAGTAATTGCACTTTCAAATTATTAGTTTTAATCTTATGCAAAAGTTTTTCTCTAAACAGAAGTGTTTCTTTTTCAAGAAGCATCTCTTTTTCCGATGACAATGTAAAATTAACGACTCGTGAAAATGGTGGGTACCATAGTTCTTCTCTCTCTTTAATCACACGAGTGAAAAAACCTGTGTAGTCCTGTCGGGCAGCATCTTGGATAACTTCGTTCTCCGGGTTAAATGTCTGGATGATAACCTCGCCAGCTTTTTCAGCCCGACCGCTTCGTCCTGAAACCTGGAGGAGTCTTGCGAATGCTTTTTCCGATGCTCGAAAGTCCGGCATGTCTAGCGACGCATCGGCAGAGAGTACCCCGACCAAGGTCACGCCCGGCATATCGAGTCCTTTAGTTACCATTTGAGTACCGAGGAGTAGATTCGATTTTTTCTCAGCAAAGTGAGTTAGAATTTCGTACGCTTTTTTCCGCCCATCGGCAGAATCGGAATCCATCCGTATCGGCTTGGCACCCTCAAACAAACGAGGGATATTCCCTTCGACTTTTTGAGTACCAACACCCATAAAATAAAAATCAGTCGCATTACATTTTTCACAATTTTCTATGACTGCTGTGATAAATCCACAATAGTGACAAGTCAACTTTGTACCTTTTTTATGATAGGTCAAACGCAATTTACAATTCGGACATTCTGGCACATGACCACATTCCATACATTTCATCTGAGGTGAATGCCCTCGACGATTTAAAAAGAGTATAACCTGTTCATCTTTTTTAATTTTAGCTTCGACAGATTTTTTGAGAGTGTACGAAATATACGGAAGGTCTCCTCGCAAACGGTCAGTCCGCATATCAACAACATGCACAATCGGAAGTACAGCATTGCCCGGGCGTTCGGTAAGTTCCAGCAATGAATACCGACCTGTTTTAGCGTTATGATAAGACTCAACCGATGGCGACGCTGAACCAAGCAGAACAGGAATATTATTTATCTTGGCACGCATAATTGCTGAGTCACGGCCATGGAACCGTGGAGCGGGGTCATCCTGTTTGTAAGAACTATCATGTTCTTCATCGACAATTATCAGCCCAAGGTTTTCAATCGGAGCAAACAGAGCCGAGCGAGGTCCAACAACAATTTTATATCTCCCCTGTCTGATACCATTCCAACTTTCAAGCCGTTCTTTTTCAGTCATCGCAGAATGTATCACGGTTACTTTGTCACCAAAAAAACCTCTAAAGTATGCAAGGGTCGTCGATGTAAGAGCAATCTCTGGAGTTAGTATAAGGGCTGATTTTTCACTTTTTAATATCTCCTGACAGAGATAACAATAAACGATAGTTTTCCCTGAACCGGTGACACCATGGAGAAGCGATGTAGAGAAACCTTCAGCTAATTTTTTTGTTAATTCTGAGACAACATCTTTTTGATTGTCGGTTAAATTTATCTGGGCAAGGTTCTCTTTAGCTTTAATAAAATCGAGCGGTTCTTTATTGGCATCATCGTAAATAGGAATCAACACTGAATTATCGACCGCTTTTTTCAGTTGGTAATCTGTCCATCCCTTTTGAATCAGCTCTGAACGAGATTTGATACCATCAAAAATTTCAACCTGAAATTGTCGCTCATGAAAATAGATATCCCATGTATCAATCGATTCAATTTTGTATCCTGCGATACGAGTTCGACGTTCTAGGGAATCTTCATTCCACTTTTCAACAACAGACCCATCTTTGATAAGTTTTTTAAAAAGCGTTTTCCCCAGCAGATGAATATCTTGTATGACTTGTGTAGAAAGTTTATGTCCCGGTTTAAAATATCTCAGAATTTTATCGGGAATCTCGCATGGTGCAGTTGTCCAAAAAAACTGTGATGACTTTCGTTTTTTAAAAGCGGATGGTAAAGCTGCCAGCAAACAATCGGCTGGATTGGCAAAATAGTAATCGGAAATCCAGAGGATAAGTTTGAATAAGTCGGTTGGGAAATATGATTGGTCGTCGAGGATAGAAACGATATTTTTATATCGTATTCCCGGAGCAAATGAAGATTCCCCTATGTAGAAGCCTATTTTTTGGAATTCCCAAATGGCACCAACAGACGCTGCCCCGAATATAACTTCCCTAGATTATCAGGAACTTTATATCTGAAAGATTTTCGTAATGGTCCGCTTATAGCGACATTGGCATATTTTGGCATATAAAAAGTAAAAGCGACAGATAGCTACCTGTCGCTTTAATCTCAAATAAATAATTTATTACTTTAATGCGTCTAATTCTTTTTGAGCGCGAGCTTTATCTGCAGGTTTCTTTAATTCAGCATATAAACTGACTAACTGTTCCCAAACAGCTTTATCAGTGGCATCAATAGCAATATATTTTTCATATGAAGCTGCTGAATTTGTAAAATCTTTTGTCTGGATATAGGCATCACCTAGATAGCGCCAGTAATCTTTTTCAGACGGGTTTAATTCAGTGGCAGCTGAAAATCCTGTAATTGCTATTTCCCAATTATGTCTGAAATAATTATATGTCGCATATAAAAATTGAACCTGTTCGTTTTCAGGATTTGTTAACAGAACTCTTTTATAATAAACTAAAAATGAATCGACATAAGCTTCTTTAGTAGCAGACCATTCCTTTTTAGCTGTCTCATTGTCTGCCTCTTGGTATGCTCTTGCTGAATCAGCAGCAGCTTGAGAACGTTGTCGATAGTAATGACCAATAGAACTGAGAGCATCCGAATTAGTTGAATCAACATCTAAGATTCTCAGATAGACAGCAAATGATGAGTCAAGCATCTTTTGATTATTAAAACAAATAGCAAGGTTACCCAAAGTGAGTAAATCTTCCGGGGCTAGCACTAGATAGTCTCTCATATATGGAATAGCACCACCGTAGTCACCAAGTGCAATATAATTATACGCAATTGTTTGGAGCATACTTACTTTATCTTCGGTAAATTCGAGTCCTTTTACACGCCATTCAATAGATTTTTCAGGGAGTTCCAATTTATCATATAAAGCACCAAATGCGTTATATGCTCTAACATCTGTTTTATCAAGAATCAAACAGAGTTCAAAATTTGCAACAATAGAATCTACGTTGGCTTGTAAATCTTCTTTGAATCGTTCTATTACGGCAGAATCTGTTTCGAGTTTAATATCTTCCTGAATAGGAGCAAGATTATCGTTCATCAGGTTGATACCATTATTGTAGAAATCACGCCAAAACTTAATGATCAACGAATCTGATTTTTCTACATATTCATCACATTTCTTTTTGTATTTCTTCTTTACATCTTCGTTGTCTTTATCACAACAAATTTCTAGAGAATCTACGTAGGCAACAAAACGTTCAATGTGAGGTCTTTTCAAAACCGGATCAGCAGTTGTTTCAATATAATCAACTTCGATCTGATTCATCCAAAACAATGCCTCGGCATGTGGTCCAGACCAATAAACAAGATCTTCTAAATATTTTATGGCAGTTTTAAAACGTTTATGGTCACCTGATACAATTTCAATTTTAACTGTTGAAAGATAGGCACCTGCTGATAATTTCTTTTTGGGTTTTTCACGTCCCGCCATACTTGAAAGAGGCAACAACGCTAATAAAAGTATTATAATTGCTATGTTTTTTAATAATTTCAAAATAAACTCCTTACATAAATTTCCATTCAAATTCAAAGTGGAATCTACGGTATATCAATTCAGATGTCAACATACTTTCAACTATCTGTGATCAAACCGTACCTTGAATTTAAGGGTTTTTGAGCCGTTTTTTGCTATATTTGCCTTAAATTTAATCGTATTAGCATCTTTTTTGTCAAATTCAAAATCTGCTTCAATTATTTCCCAAAATCCATATAACTTTTTCTCAATTTCAATAGTCACATTTTCATCTTTATGGTTTTTGAGAGTGATTTCAAAATCCTGCTCTTCAACTTGCGAACTAATTCGTTTCATGTTGGCTATTGTATATTCAGGGGTCAAATCAAATGCATAGCCAACTTTGATTCTGACTTTTTCATCCTTTGGAGTGTGGTCAATTTTATCTTCGCCCAAAAGAATTTTACTGCCATCATCATCTGCTTTAAAGAGACGGAACCGTCCTGCCGGAAGAGGCATACCAAGTCCAAATTCTTTTGAATTTTTAAACTTGAGAGCAACTTCGACTTTTTTCGGATTAAAATCCGGTTTGTATAAAAATATTTTTTCTGCTTTTGTTTGAGCCGGTTCAAAAAGTGAGATTTGTTTGTTCTCTTTATTTGCCAAAGTTGCTTTTCGTGGAAGGGTATACATATGGTATTCAAAGAATGATTTTTCTTCAAAGCCTTTTGATTTAAAATCCATAGAGGCAGTCATTGCTTTATATGTTCGTCCGCCACGAATTTCCTGTGTTGCTCTGTTAATATCACCCGCAATCAATTTAAGGGTGGCATCGGTATAAGTTTTGCCAGACTGATTATTGATTGACGCCCAACCACTAATATCAAGTTCTTTATCATCGGCACTTATAAGCCCAACATACTCGGCAGTCCAGTTCATACCCGATGTTTGGTAGCTTATATTACAATCTGTTTTCCCTTTAAAGTCAGAGGCATATTTCCAAAACAAGGTAGGTCTGGTAATAAGTCCTTCGGGCAAAACAGGAAAATTCACTTCTGAAATCTGAGCCATCAATAAGATTTTAACTCTTCCCGATTTGTCCAAAAGTGTAACCGCATCACGGTCTGATGCTAATAATATTCCCTAAAAAATATTACCGTTTTTATCAATCAGTTCAATAGTTTTATCAATATATTTTTGATACATCTGATATGAATTTACTAAATCATATGCGTAGTTCTGCTCTAAAATCGAAAGATGCTTTTTTGAGTCGATAATTTCAAACCGCACCGAGGATGCATCAATCGCAGAGGCTACATCAGTGAAAGCAATCCGATTGGTTCCTTTTTCAAATTCCATACTTCGTGTTTCTGAGACAACACCCAGGTTGGAATTATAAATTGTCACGGCTATTTCATCAGCTACAACTGAACAGACGGCAATAACAATCAAACAACAAGTGAGAAAATATTTCATGGTCAAACCTCCAATATCTTATACAAATTAGACTCATATCCGACCGATTTTGTCTAAAGCCGAATTACATAGTCAATTACACTTCTGATGTTGATACAATCAGAGCTATGTTTTCTTCCGAAAAATATTATGAATTATTAAATTCAGTTACGGTTTTATCTATCTGCGACTTTACTTCGGACGGCGATGGTAACATTTCTGACTCGTTAAAATGCCCGTTTTCGACATCTATCCGCATATAAATTTGATTATACAAAGAATATATTATTTCCAGACTGAGCTGATAGCGAGGTTCAAGCAGAGGCAAAATTGAGTCGATTGTCGTCCGAGCTTTGGTGCGATAATATGTTGCAAAACTATAATATTGACTGAAAAGTTTTCTGACATTTTTGGGGACAGCTCCGCCATCGGCGACTTTTCGTAAGTCAGCTTTTTCAACCGCACAGATATTTAACTGGTTTGTGGCGTAATAGTTCAGCCCTGCCAGTTGGTCTTTTTGGAAATCCCGCATAATATGAACGATATAGGAAAAAAGTGCTAAATGACGAGCGGCAATACGAATATCATAGCCAGGCAGAGAATAACCGGAATCAGTTTTTGAGACACCAATTAGATGCATAAAAATTGATGCCGGGGAAATTGCTGCTCCCTCGGAATACCGTAGAAAAGTCAGAAACGATTTGAAATCGTCATTATACAAATCATAGATCATCGCTTTTGAAAGTCGAGTCCAAGGCCAAAGCGGAATCTGAAATTTTTCTTTGATGTCAACAAGAGCAGTTTGGAACTCATCGGTTCGTTTTCCCTGTGAAAAATCATTGGTCCAATTATTGATAATCTGTTCAAACTGTGATTTTTCAGCATCAGAAAGGGTATGCCCGCCCGATTTCTGGTCATCAACTAAATCATCAATGATACGCATAGAGCGATAACAGACCCTAAAAGCATCATAGCGGTCATCTTCCCAAAACCGAGCGGCAATATCGAGAATCGGATTTGTGAGGATATCATCAAATTCCGGTTTTGCTAAAAAGTTCAAATATGATCTGTCTGTTTTCTGCATAAGAATTAAATATAATAAAATTAAAAGCAGATGAAAAATTATATTTCAATTTAGGCAAATATTTTTTACTATATATATATGTCAAAACCAATAAAACTGCTTATGCTGACTCACAACTATCCTCGATTCTCCGGCGACTATGCCGGTGTCTTTTTGTCGCTCCTTGCCAGAAAGCTTAATCTTTTTAATATCGAGCCGATAATTCTCGCTCCCCATGCCCCGGATTTAAAAGAGTATGAAGAAATGAATGGTGTCAAGATCTATCGCTTTCGCTACGCTGAAGATGCCAAAGAGATAATTGCCTATCAAGGTAACATGCATAAACTGGTTTTAGGTTCTGTCAGCGGGATTTTTCAGTTTAAACACTTTTTGAACGCCTTTGAGAAAAATGCTCTGGAGATTATTGAAAAAGAAAATATTGATATTATCGCCGGGCATTGGTTGGTCCCTGCCGGGTTGGTGATGAAATCGCTAGCGAAGAAAACAAAGCTTCCGATGATACTTTCATCGCATGGCACTGATATTCGTCTGATGCGAAAGTATTTTTCTGTGCTGTATAAATATCTGAAAAATTTCTGTCTGACTCTTAAAAGCTGGACTGTCGTTTCATCGTTTTTACAACAAGGTGTTTTACAAATGGATAGCCGTTTAAATTCTGTTCTGGAAGTTCTGGCAATGCCTCACGATGAATCTATTTTTTATAAAGATGAGAATATTACACGTGATGAGAACCTGATTGTTGCAGTCACTCGGTTCACCGATCAAAAACGAGTTGATAAATTAGTCCAAGCGTTTGCATTGGCATCGGAACAAAACGATGCTTTGAAATTACAAATTTATGGTGCAGGACAATTGCAAGAAGATATTGAAGCACTGATTCAAAAACTTGGCTTAACAAATAAGATTTCTATCCACCCTCCTCTTCCCCAAGATGACCTCCGCCGTGTCTACAACCAAGCATCGATTGTGATACTCAATTCATACGAAGAAGGTTTCGGACTGGCGTTATCTGAATCTATGCTTTGTGGAGCGGCAGTTATAGGAACTGATTCGGGCGGTATCACCGATATAATAGAACATGAAAAAACCGGTCTGCTTGTGCCAATAGATAATCCGGAGAAACTGAGCGATGCGATTCTTCGTCTCTCGCAAAATGATGAACTTCGAAAAAACCTTGCCACTGCCGGGCATACATTTGCTACAAGTACCTACCAATCTGAACCTCTCGCAAAAAGATACGCTGACATCATAAAAGATGCTTTAAAATAGTACAAGAAAATTCAAGAATAACTATTGCATCAATTTGATTTTCAAATTATTTTATATTAGACAAGGAGGTACCACATGCCCTCTTCTATTGATGCCATTATTAACCGACAACTTCGTAAGTGGGAACTTGAACAGTCCCAACAATTATCAGAGCAAAGCGATCAACTTATTATACCGCCTATCATAACTATCAGTCGCCAAAAAGGAAGCCGTGGTTCTTACTTTGCCTCTCGTCTTTCGGAACGGCTTGACTATACTCGCTTACATAGGAAAGTCATCGACCGAATATGTCTTTCATCGGGCTATCGCAAACAAGTTGTTGAGTCACTGGATGACCGTTTTCGCTCTACTGTTGCTTTGATGGTCGAGTCATTTGTAACGGGGAAATCTATCGACCATTCCGACTATTTCAGATATTTATATCATACCGTTTTGGCAATGTCAAAATTGGGCGGTGTTATTTTAATCGGGCGAGGCGGTAATTTTATCTTAGGTCGGAAAAACGGATTTCATATTCGATTTATTGCACCATTAGAAAAACGTATTGAAAATCTGATAAACTATAAGTTCATTTCAAAAGATGAAGCTATCGTGCAGATAGAAAGATCGGATAAACTTCGGTATGAATTTATCCAAAAACTTTTTAATGAAAATATCGATGATCCCAGGCATTATGATTTAGTAATCAATGCGGAATATATCGACATTGAAGAACTTATAGAGGTTGCCGAAAAGGCGATGTTTGGGAAATTTGAAAAGTTAAAACATTTAGGGAGAAATGAAGAGTACTAGATATTATTTTTTTGCCATCGGGTATGAACCGAGAATTTTTATAAAATGAGTAATCTCACCTAAATGGTCTAATGCTTTTTTTACTCGCTCTTCAGAAACAGACCCTTCGATATCAACATAGAAATGATACTCCCATGCTTTTTTCCGAAGTGGTCGAGATTCTATTTTTGAAAGATCAATATCACGCAGAGCAAAAACCGAAAGAGCTTTGTATAACACACCTGCTTCGTTTTTCATTGAAAAAACAATTGATGTTTTCGTTTTCCCTTTAACAGGTTTCTCTTTTTTAGCTAAGAGTAAAAAACGGGTGAAGTTTGTTTTTTCATCTTCCAATGATTTTCTGATAATGTGCATCTTATAAATTTCAGCGGCATAGGGTGAGGCAATTGCAGCAGCATTGTGAAGACCGGATTCCGGAAGCATCTTTACCGCTCCTGCAGTATCATAATATGAAATCGGTGCGATAGTTTCATGGGCATCAAAAAAATCACGACATTGGTCTAAAGCAGCAGGGTGGGAAAAGACTCTTTGGATTTTTGATACCGGTACTTTTTTTAAAGCTATCAAACAATGATTTATACGAAGATACGTTTCACCGATTACTTTTAAGTTTCGTTCTAAAAGCAGATCATAGTTTTGATGTATCGAACCAATCAGAGAATTTTCAATCGGAATGATACCGTATTTTGCTTTCCCTTTTTCGACAGCATCAAATAGCGATGCAAAAGAACTGACCGCTATTGGCGTAACATTTTTACCGAGAAACTTGTGAGTCGCTACTTCGGAGAATGCACCCCGTTCACCTTGAAAAACTGCTTTTACTTTTGCCATGATACTTCCTTTATCGACAGATTGACAAATTCCTCTATACTAATATTGTCCTGTTTGAAGCATCACTAAAGTACAAGCCTCAACAACTTCAATCCGAGCATCTCTGAGTTTTTGAGCCAGAGCTGGATTTTCAGAACCGGGATTAAAAATAACTCGTCTTGGTTTTAAGGCGATAATATTGTCATACTCGTTATCAGAAATTTTTGCACTTACATACATTGTAATCGTATCAATTTCTTCTGTAATATCAGCCAATGATTTTAATCCATCAAGACCATCAACGGTATGTCCTTTAGGATGAATCGGTAGAGGTTTGAACTGATGTTCTTTGAGCATCCGTACTGCTTTAAATGAATAGCGATCTTCTTTTGGTGATGCCCCTAAAACGGCAGCGGTAGTTTTGGCATTTGCTTTTGTCATAATTTTTCCTTCTGTTATTTTCTATATTAAAATAACAAAAATTTAACCGAAATGTTCAAGTTTTTTTGGGAATAAAATTTGCTCTTTATATAGTAAACAGGAACTTACCATTGACAAAATGGATGATACTAGCTATATATTATATGGACTTACAGCACTACGATAGCTTTGCTTATTAACCGAAATAGCATTAAATTGCAGGTATTATGCTAATAAAGACTTACTTAAACAATACAAAAGAGGTTCTCTTATGAGAAGATTTTTACTAATTACTTTCTGTATGCTCTTGCTTCCTGGTATACTTTTATCTCAAGAAGTAATCGTCTCAGGTTTTCCAATCGGAGTTGGAAGATCTATCGAAAATGATTTTTTTACACCTTATCATGATGCATTACAACAGATAGCAGATACTTTAAAAAAATATCCGCTCGCTGAAGCGATTATTACAGGAGGTGCCGATGGTGAAGTATATCGTACCGACGACAACACCAAGAACCCTGCCTTGGCAGTTGGTCGTGCTCATGCATTACGCAATTACATGACAACCCAATTTAATCTTAATCCTGTTCAGATTGCAATCAACTCTGAAGAGGTAACGATGAAATCTCCAAAAGGTCGTTATGCTTCGGTTCGTATTTCGCAGGAGTCAATTGATCTTGCGATGTTAGTGGCACGTCTGAGAGCTCTTGAGGCAAATACATCGTTTGGTGATATGCTGGCACGTTTAGAAGCTTTAGAAAATCAACCTCCGGTTGAAAAACATTTTACACAGATGGTACCAGATACAACAAAAGCTTTTTCTGATAAATTCGGAATTATCGTTTCAACAGGATTATCCACTTCCCCATTTGGTGGCATGCCGGTAGTTGCCGGTGGTGTAACATGGGAAAGAAATTTGTTTATTGAAGTTATCGGCGGTCATACTTTATGGACGACAAAATTTGACTTTAACGACCTTACTTTGAAAACACAAAAAAGATTACTAGGTGGGCAAATATCTTATTACCCATTTGAGAATAAAAATTTCGGTCTGCTCGCAGGTTGGATGCGTGTTGAGGAAATTGCTGATGAATATTATGAATTTGTTAAATTGTCTGAAGGTCCTATGTTTGGTGCTCGTTTAAACCTCGCACGAAGTTTGTCAATAACAGCATCTTATAACCCTGCCAAACATCGAGAAATTTCGAATGAATTTTCAAGCAATAAAGACGGACAGTTCCTTTTCTCATTGACATTCTTTGAAATCTTTGGAGGTGGACAATGAAACGGCTAAGTTTTTTACTGTTTTTGGCTCTCACTCTGTTTAGTGTACAGCTTCTTGTCAACTGTTCGAATCCACTTGAATTTGATGGAGATGATCCGAATCCGAATCCTCCTATATTCATTTATGATACAGTCTTCAATACAGATACACTTTTTTCTATCGATACAGTAATTGTCATTGATTCAAACGCAACTCATGATACAACATATATCTTTGACACAACTTTTACGCTCGACACAATACTTGTTGTTGATACTGTATTTAGTAATGATACAACTTATATTATTGATACATTCAACACGATAGATACGATAATTCAAATTGACACTATATTTGATAATGACACTATTTACATTGTCGATACAACTAACGTTATAGATACGGTTATTGTTGTGGATACTCTTTTGAACACTGACACGCTCTATGTCATTGATTCGTTCTATATTCACGATACAACCCTTGTCTTTGACACAACCATTATTGTTGATACTGTGAATACATCCGACACTACTGTAATTGTCGATACATTGTTTAAAACCGACACGCTGTTTGTAATTGATTCATTCTATATTCACGATACAACCCTCGTGTTTGATACAACCTTTGTTGTTGATACTGTCAATACATCCGATACTACTATAATTATAGATACTCTCTTGATAGTAGATACATTGATGAATACGGATACTTTATTTATAGTTGATACTGTCACTATCTATGACACTACCAATGTCGTAGATACAATTTTCAATACCGACACGATGCTCATAGTAGATACATTCAACATCATAGATACTTTATTCAATACCGATACATTGTTTATTATTGATACAATGATTTTCTACGACACGACTAATGTTGTAGATACAATAATTATAAACGACACAACAATTATAGTCGATACGATTAACATCATTGATACTTTGACGATTGTAGATACGATTTTACAAACAGACACTCTCACGATTGTAGACACTAATACAATCATAGATACTGTTTCGATAGTTGATACTATTATAATTTCGGACACTATTATAATAATAGATTCTAGTTTAGTGGATACAATTATTCAAATAGATACAATCATCAAGACCGATACAATTTATATAAATGATTCAATAACAGTTGTAGATACTGTCATTATCCATGACACAACAGAAACGACAACAATCTGTTCAAGAATCTCTTATGAATTAGAATATATATATTGGTTGTTTAAAAATAGTGAGGCAACCTATAATTGTGACTTCACCGCAATTGTTAATACTGGAGAGCATATCAAAACTCTCACGGTCATAATTGATGGTGTCTCATATTTCTGGGATCCTAATGTGAACGTAACTCTTCATATTGAACAGCATATATCGAGTAATTCTGTCATTACGATAATACCTAGTCATATTATCCCGACAGGATATAATATAGATGTCTGTTTGACTATTACATCCAAATAGAAATTAAAGCTATTAAACAAAAAAACCCACTCGCTTGAGTGGGTTTTTTTATACTGAGGATATGATGATTAGTTCTAATCATCAGAATTATTTTTCTTCTCTTGTATCATCCTTTTAATCTCTGCTTCCCCGAGGGGTTCTTTGTTTTTAATTTTAAAACTATCAGACATCTCTTTAGCAAAATCTCGTTGCAGTCGAGAATTGATAATCGCTGTGACAAGCATCGCAATCACTGCCCCAACTGAAGCCAGCCCCATATCTTTATGAGCATCCCAGATATCCCCCTGGGTGCCTAAATATGCGACTCCTAAATCACCGGCAAAAATTTCAACTGCCGCCCATTCGAATAATTCAAACAACATCGAGGTCGACATACATACATCAAGCGGTAAAAAATATCCCCAGAAACCGGAGACATTTGCAACCCGATGAAACATTTCACGGATAGGATATGCAAGGAGCAGCCCGTAGGAAAAATGCACCAAGCGGTCGAAATGGTTACGTTCCCACCCAAAGAGTGAATTAAAAGTCCGTCCAAAAACAGATTCAAACCATTGGTCATACGGCACATTGGAATAAGTGTAATGAGCGCCAAGTTCGTGCAGACAGAGAAACAAAAAGATGAGCGTATAAGAAATTTTGGAAAGTGGGAATTTCTTAGATGTAAATATCAATATCGGAATAATTATAACTACTAAGAGATTTTCAAGCATCCAGTCATGCAGGTCTACTGGATTTATAGCGGAAATTATAAATGCAATGACAAATAATATTCCGAGTTTCAGAGCATATTTCTGATGAGTCGATAGGTTCATAATTATCCTCAACTTTAAAAACAAGCTAATAATACTGATTTAAACTAAATGAATTGGTATAAGTAAGAAGGTATTGATATAAGAATCAATTAACAAAAACTACCCTAAAACAGGTAGGATATTGTTCGGATCGAATTTGAGTTTGATTTTTTTGGAATAAAAAGCATCGTTGGTCGTGTTGCTTTCAGCAAGTGAATCGACAAGTTTTTCACGGCTCCATTTCTGCATAGTGATTTCTTGGTATTCTTCGGAACCTTCGGTAGGCATAATACGAAATGTCGCCGAAACAACCATACCGAGTAAGCCCCAACTTCCGCAATAGATTTTGACAATATCATATCCAGAGACAGATTTAAAAGAGACCGAACCGGGCTCAATAATTTCACCTTCAGGAGTGACGATTTCTGCTTTTATTAGATATTTCTTGAGCGGTAATTCATGAGTCTCATACATCGAATTCAGACCACCGGCAACAGCACCGCCAACAGAACCTGCAAACGGAAGGTGGGCATGAGGAAGCCAAAGGTTTTTATCTTTTAAGATTGTATTGATTTCTGAAAGAGGAAACCCTGCCCCGATTTTAATATAGTAATCATCGGCAACTGTTTGAACATCCTGGTTAAGCCGATCAGATTTTACAACAAGAATATTTTTAAAACTCTCCCCTTCGGGCAGTACATTATTACCAAAGCCTGCGATAAAAATTTGCTGGTTATTTTTGTTGGCAATTTTAAACAGCGATGCTGTCTCTTCTGCGTGTTCAGGATGAAAAGTCGGCAGACCTTTTTGATAAGTCAGGCGGTCATCATGAAACTGAGATTTTATTTCTTGTATAGTTTTTTCGATTGAACTCATGACGTTAAAATATAGATTTAATTTCAACTGTCAACGTATGAATCTAAATATTATAAAATATATGCATAAAAAAAACCGCTGAACAAATCAGCGGTTTTAATATTTGAATTGAGAAATCTATTTTTCGTCTTTTTTCTCATCATCAGAAGCTGCTGATGCATCGGTACCTTCAGCACCTTCAGCACCTTCAACACCTTCACCATCTTCTTCATCTTCTTCAGAAGTTTCTTCTTCAACAATAACAGAAGGAGCAGTACAAATAACGACTGTACGTCTTTCTTCCGCAAGAATAGTTACATTTTCAATTGAAATGTCACGTACGTGAATCGAGTCACCAACCGCAAGCTCAGATACATCAATTTCGATAACATCGATAATATCTTTAGGTAAACATGAAATTTCTATTTCACGCATAGCAGATTGCAAGATACCACCATCAGTTTTTACACCGATAGATTCACCAATTAAAGCAATTCTTACATTGAGTCTGATTGGTTTGTTCATACTAATGGCATGGAAATCAAGATGAGTTACTTTAAGCGTAATCGGATCACGATGAATGTCACGGATTAAAACTTTGTTTGTTTTGCCATCGACACTCAAGTCAAAAATAGCATTCCAAGATGAGTCTTTAACTGCTTGACGCATTACTTTTTCAGGTATTTCAATCGGAAAGGTATCAATCTCTGGTCCGTATACAACAGCAGGGATATTGCCAGCTAACCGACTTTGTCGTGCAGAGCCTTTACCGGTAGTTTTCCGTAAGGATGCTTCTAGTGTTACTTCTTTCATTTTTGGTCTTTAAACCTCCAAAATATATTTAATCATTATTTTCTACATAACCGGATAATCTTCAAAAAGTGAAGAGACCGATTCCTCATCGAAAATTCTCGTAATCGCTTTTCCAATCAAATCAGAACAGGTGAGAATTTCAAATTTATCTGTTAACTTCTTATTACCCTGGTAAATCGAATCAGAAATAATCATTTTCTTTATTGCTGATTTTTCAATTTTATCAATCGCTTCACCTGAAAGAACTCCATGATTACAGGCGGCGTAAATATCTTTGGCACCATTATCTTTTAAAAATTGAGCAGCACCACACAAAGACCCACCAGTGTCTACCATATCATCACGGATTAAAATATTACATCCGTCTACATCACCGATAATATTCATAACTTTGGCAACATTTGCTTCGGGACGACGTTTGTCAACAATCGCCAATCCGGCTCCAAGCCTATTCGCAGTTGCTCGTGCAAGTTTAATCGAACCAACATCGGGCGATACAACGACTAAGTTTTCTAATTTTAAATCTGCTATATATTGATTGAAAATAATTGATGAGTATAAATGATCATGAGGAAGATCAAAGAATCCTTGAATCTGTGAAGCATGTAAATCCATTGTGATTATTCTGTCAGCTCCGGCAGTGGTGAGTAAGTTCGCTACTAATTTTGCTGTGATAGAAACACGAGGTCTATCTTTTCTGTCGGCACGGGCGTATCCATAATATGGAATCACTGCGGTGATACGCATTGCGGATGCTCTTCGGGATGCTTCGATAAGCATTAAAAGTTCCATAAGATTATCAGCAGGAGGATTTGTCGGTTGAATAATAAACAAATCAGCGCCACGAATATTTTCATTTATCTGCACAAAAACTTCACCATCTGAAAACCGTTTGACAGTGCAGTCAGTTAATTTGCAATTTAAAAACCGGGCAATTTTTTCAGCTAAAGCTGTGTTGGAAGTACCGGTGATAATTTGAATATGGTCCCGAATAATCATATAATACCTATGACATTGAAACCTGATCCAAGCCAAACTACTCTGGCCCAAAACAGGTCTTTTAAAATTTTATACTGGGGCGGCAGGATTCGAACCTACGAATGCTAGCGTCAAAGGCTAGTGTCTTACCGCTTGACGACGCCCCAATAATCTACACGTCGTTTGTTGTATTCAACTGAGCTTTCAACTCAGCTTCATACGCTTCCAGAACTTTCATTTCAATCGTTTGCCTCATATCCTTGCTTACTGGATGGGCAATGTCCTGGTAGGTTCCGTCGGGACGTTTCCGACTTGGCATTGATACGAAAAAACCATTATTTCCTTGAATGATTTTCATTCCTCGTACAACAAATGCTTCGTCAAACGTCACATTGGCGAAACCTTTAAGCCGCTCTTCGTCTCGAAGGGTGACCCTAATTTCTGTAATCTCCACGGCTCCTCCCGGTTTAGATTAACAGTACTTTGCAAGTTGAATTGGTTTTACAAAAAACAATTGCCAATTCGCATTGCTCCTATTTAAATCTTCCTTATTGTCTGGCAGTTCTTTAAAAATACCAAACACACAAGGCCCCGAACCGCTCATTCGTGCTAAGTCGGCTCCAGCCATTAAAAGTTCATCTTTAATCTTACCAATTTCAGGGTAAGACAAAAGATGAACTTCTTCAAAATCATTACATCCCTTCAAAAGCGACATAACATAGCTATCTACCGTCTGGCACGTGCCTAACTTAAACGGATTCTTCCGTTTTGTCAAGTCTCTTTTCAACCCAGAATAACTTTCTGCGGTAGATATTGAAATATTTGGTTTTACAATAACTAGTTCATAATCAAGAGGATAAGAGGTCTCTTCAATTATCTCACCCTGCCCTGTTATAAGAGCCTGTCCCGATGAGAAGAAAAACGGCAGATCAGAGCCAACATGAAGCCCGCACCCGGCCATCGCCTCGGCAGTCAACTCTAAGTCAAACAGTATATTACAGGCTAAAATCGTGGCAGCAGCATCCGATGAACCACCTGCTAAACCGGCAGCAATCGGGATATTTTTTGTGAGCGTCACAGATAAGCCTGATTCTAGCTCAAATTTTTCCCGCATAAAATTATATGCTTTGACTATCAGATTAGAATTATCAGTCGGAAGTGAATTATTCTCAGGAATTACAAGAGTCAATTTTGGCTCGGATTGTACTTCAAAATGTAAGGTATCAAAGAGTGAAATCGCCTGAAAGAGTGAGTTTATATTATGGAACCCATCTGCACGCTTATTTAAAACATCCAAAAAGAGATTTATCTTCGCCGGCGTTTCTATTTCCAGTTCATTTTTGGTGATTTTCTTCACAAACATATTATAAGCCTGTTCGCTACCCCTTAGTATTAATTAGCCCATTAACCTATTACAGCATAAGCATTTCATAGACAAATAACAAGTAAAATTAAAAGAACACTTAATTTATCACAGAACTTGTCCTCACCTACTATATGCATTATAATAAGCATCTGATATAGAATATAAGTAATGTAAGTTTTTTAAAATAAGGCATACCTATTATGAATCAATTTAACGCACAAGCTGATCTGAAACCAGCTTTTAAGACCTATAAAATACACAAGCTTTCAGCTTTAAAAGAATTCGGAGATATTGAAAACCTCCCATATTCTATCAAAGTGTTGCTGGAATCTGTCCTTCGCAACTGTGATGGTCGTTTAGTAACTGAAGATGATGTGAAAAAACTGGCTGCATACAACCCAAAAAATGTCGGCGAGACCGAACTTCCATTTAAACCTGCACGTGTTCTTCTGCAAGATTTCACCGGTGTACCAGCCGTTGTCGATTTAGCGGCTCTTCGTTCTGCCATGCATGCCATGGGTGGAGATCCGAAAAAAATCAATCCACTTGTAAATGTTGATTTAGTTATTGACCACTCGGTACAGGTTGATTCATTTGGAAAAGAAAGTTCTCTCGCATTTAACGTTGATAAAGAATTTGAACGGAACAACGAACGCTACCAATTTTTACATTGGGGTAAAAAAGCATTTTCAAATTTTGAAGTTGTCCCGCCTGCTACAGGTATCTGTCATCAGGTCAATTTAGAATATCTTGCCAGTTGTATCCTTGTCAAAGATGGCGTCGCATACCCTGACTCACTAGTCGGAACTGATTCACACACCGTTATGATAAATGGTCTTGGTGTTGTCGGATGGGGTGTTGGTGGAATTGAAGCCGAAGCTATTATGCTTGGGCAACCAATCTATATGTTGACTCCTGAAGTCATCGGTTTCAAAATGACCGGCGAACTCAAAGAGGGTGTCACCGGTACTGACTTAGTCCTTACTGTCACTCAGCTTCTTCGTGAAAAAGGTGTTGTCGGCAAATTCGTAGAATTCTGCGGTTCTGCTTTGGACTCTCTTTCACTTCCTACTAAAGCAATGGTTGCCAATATGGCTCCTGAATATGGTGCCACTATGGGTTACTTCCCGTTTGATGATTCCACTCTCGATTATTTGAAAATGACAGGTCGTGACGAAGAAACTATCGCACTCGTTGAAGCATACGCCAAAGAACAAATGTTATTTAGAGAAGCAGGTTCTACAGAACCTACATTTTCCGATATGCTTGAGTTAGACATTTCAACAGTCGAACCATCACTTGCCGGACCAAAACGTCCGCAAGACAGAGTCACTCTTTCTGCTATGAAAGATGAATTCAACAAAGCTAAAACAACTCCGATGAAAGACCGCGGATTTGAAGTTGCCCCTGACAATATGGAAAAGTCAATAGCAGTTGCTGGTAAATATAATGCAGACTTGAAACATGGTTCTCTTGTCATCGCTGCCATTACATCATGTACCAACACATCCGACCCTGCCGTACTTATGTCGGCTGGCTTGCTTGCGAAAAATGCTGTTGCCAAAGGTCTCAAAGTTGCTCCTTTTGTAAAAACATCACTTGGTCCCGGTTCAAAAGTTGTCGTGGATTATCTCGTTGATGCGGGACTGATGGAACCACTTGAAAAAATCGGATTCCACAATGTCGGCTACGGTTGCACAACCTGTATCGGAAACTCGGGTCCACTCGACCAACCGATTGTTGATGCTATCAACGAAGGCAATATCGTAGCATCGGCTGTTCTTTCAGGGAACCGTAACTTCGAAGGACGGGTCTCCCCTCATACCAAAGCAAATTACTTGGCATCACCACCGCTTGTTGTCGCCTATGCTCTCGCGGGAACTGTTGACATCGACTTGACAACTCAGCCTCTTGGCAAAGACAACGACGGCAACGATGTTTTCTTAAAAGATATTTGGCCGACAGATGCTGATGTACAAAAAATGATTACTAAATCGGTCAAACCTGAAATGTTTAAAGCACAGTATGGTTCGGTTGCCGATGGTAACGAAACTTGGAACGCTATAAAATCTCCTGATGGTGATTTGTTTGAATGGGATGAAAAGTCTACATACATTCAGGAACCTCCATTCTTTGTCAATCTTCCAAAAGAAGTTGACGATATTAAACCGATAGAAAACGCATCGGTACTCGCTATGCTTGGTGATTCGATTACGACTGACCATATTTCGCCGGCGGGTGCGATTACTGCTGATTCTCCTGCGGGAAAATATCTGATTGAAAATGGTGTAGCCTTTGAAGATTTCAACTCGTTCGGTTCACGTCGTGGGAACGACAGAGTGATGACTCGTGGAACCTTCGGAAACATTCGTCTTCGCAACCAACTTGCTCCGGGCACAGAAGGTGGCGTTACGATTCATCTGCCATCAGGCGAACAAATGTCAATCTACGATGCATCTTTGAAATACAAAGAAGCAGGTACTCCGCTTGTTGTTATCGGCGGTAAAGATTACGGCATGGGTTCCTCTCGTGACTGGGCTGCCAAAGGTACATTTTTGCTTGGTGTCAAAGCCGTGTTGGCTATTTCGTTTGAACGGATCCATCGTTCTAACTTAGTTGGTATGGGAGTTCTTCCGCTTCAATTCAAAGATGGTGAGTCGAAAGAATCACTCGGATTGACCGGTAAAGAATCTTTCAGCATCTCTTCTCTTTCTAATGACTTAAAACCAAAACAGGTTGTGACAGTGACGGCGGATGATAAATCGTTTGAGATGGTTGTCCGTATTGACACTCCAGTTGAAATCGACTACTACCGCAATGGCGGAATCTTGCAAACGGTTCTACGCCAGTTAGCAAAGTAAGTATATTTATATAATTGGTAGGGGCGAACCTAAGTGTTCGCCCTTTCAAATCCACAATTATCTTTGAGGGAGTCATTCATGAACAGGATTTTACAAGTAAAACCATCAATAGTGTTTCTGTTTGTAATAGGTCCTTTTATATTGTCTTTTTTTGTAAGTATATTTACTCTAGAAAATCGTTCAATCATTAATATGATAATAGATTATACAGCCAACATGTCCAGCATGCTAATTGTTCTTTACTGGTTTTATGTTGTTGGAAGTAATCTTTTTCTTCTAATTAAGGACAACTCCTTTCTCAAAATAAAAACATTTAAACTAAACTTGATATTTACTTCTTGCTATTTAATATCCTTTTCAATTTTTAATATTTTACATAAATCTGATTTTGCTTTTTTTAATGAAGTACCTTTATATCTTTTGTTTCCTTTACATTTCTATGCTATTCTCAATGTTGTATAGTATTAGATTCATTGCTAAAGGACTTGTTTCTGTTGAGACAAACTCAAACCCTGAATTTTCAAAATATGAAAAAGAGCTAATTTCTCTTTGGATTTTACCTTTAGGTATTACTTCAATACAACCAAGACTTCAAAAAATATTCAAAGACAAGAATTGATTTTAAAATGGGTTCAGTATTGTAGGGCAAGTCTTTCCGAGACCTGCCTTTTTTATTACATACAATTCTCTACTATCCCCTTCCCTGGCTTGACCAGGGATCCAGCCCTTACTTATTGAAAATTGTAATAATCTAAATTTCAAAATGGGTTCAGTCTCATATAAAAAGTTTTTAAAACAGCCTTTTTTGCACCATTTTCTTAGTAAACATATAGCACCTATACATATACAGCGAAATGGCTTTGCTCTAGAAAATGGCTTAAAGCCAGTTTTGCTCATATTTATTGTAGCGATTTTGTAACGCATAAAATCCTCTGTCATCTCCGACTTGATAGTGCCTGCTGGCACATCCAGAATCCAACATTGTTGACCTCTGTCATTCTGGACTTGATCCAGAATCCAACATTGTTGTTTTCATCCGAAATAAAGTCGTTCATACTGTGAGATGCGTTTTGGATTTGGTGTGGTTGTGTTGGGAAAGTGGAAGAGAATAAATTATATTCTATTTAGACTTTTTCTCTTTTAATGCTCTCTCATAATAGGTTTTTGCTAATGATAGATTTGGATTTATACTCAAAGCATGTTTAAAATAATAAATACCTATAGAATCATTCTCTAATTTCATGTTCATTAAACCTAAATTTGTTAATGTAAACGGATTATTGTTTTCATATTCTAAAGATTTCTTGTACATTTCAATTGCTTTGATAAGAGAATCTTGATCTGAATAAAAAGCCCCATAATTTAAATAAACTGCTGAAATAAACTTACTTGGATACAAGCTATTTAAATTTTCATCTATATAATTGAAATAATATCTAGCTGAATCAAATTCTTTTAAATCAGTATATACTCTTGCTAAAAAATATTTATCTACAAGTTCGTATTTGCTACCCATTCCGTTAATCTTTTTATAATAGATTAAAGAACTATCAGGTTTGTTTTGTTGTAAGTATATAAAACCTAAGCTTGAATTAGCTACTAAATTAGTATCTTCTAAGTTTACTACCTCTAAAAATTCATCTATTGCACCTGCATGATTATTCATCTGAATTAATAAGTGTCCATATCTATTTCGCAATGAGGTAATTTTAGGATAAATAAATAATAAGTTTCGAAATATTTCTTCAGCACCATTGAAATCATTACTTTCAGACAGAAAATTAGTAGAATCCAGTAGTTTTTCTATTTTATCAGATACAGCACCATACTTGGATTTAATCTCATTATGAATATCAGCAACAGAAACTTTTTGATCAATATAGTCTTTAAGTTCCTTTGTCTGCTTCTCTCGTTTTCTAGTTTGTTGCTCAGCAATTTCTTCACTTTGCTTAGAGGATAAAACATGAAAAAATGTTCCAATTAGAAGACTGATGAATAAACCGCTAACTATTTGAATAATCCCACTTTTATAAAATGGGAGTCCTTGAAATTTAAAAAAGCCATGTAAATAACAATATTTTGCATTAATCATTGGTGGTTTTTGACATCTTTCACCGGTTGATTTTACATTGGCTTTACATTGTATATTATTCAATTTAGCCTACTAAGCTTTAGGGTTGAATAGGAACATAGCTATCTTGTACTATGATAGTAACTACTGTGTAAATGTCAAGAAGTCGGGTAGGAATGTAAAATTTAGTGATATTGCGAAAAGGCTGGATTCCTGCGTCCGCAGGAAAGGGGTTGAGGATATTTATTGTTATAGACTGTTACACGTTTCTGTTCTGGACTCCGTGTCAAGCACGGAGAGGAGTTGTGGAGATTCTGAGGAGTGTCTTTAAAATGTAAGAATTCTGAACCCGCTCCAAGGGGTGGTACGCCCGTTGTTGGAACACAACTTACAAAAGATGAGATTGCCACGTTCGCCAAGGCGAACTCGCAATGACTGGTGGATCCGTAATCAAGTCGGGAATGACATTTTTTAGAAAAAAAAGTATAACTATGACAATCTTTTATATATCAAATGTGCGTTCAGGCATAATAATCCAAGCGATAAGATACGCCAGGACACCAAACCCGGCACCAAAAACAGCAATGACCCATGCGAGACGTACGATAGTCGGGTCAAGTTCCATATATTCGGCAATTCCGCCACATACTCCTGCGAGCATTTTATTTTCTCTTGAACGATATAATTTTTTTTTCATTCTATATTCCTCTGTTAAATTTCTCGATTTATTTAATACATAACTTCATCTACGGGAAAATAAGAAAAAAAGTTCAGATAAATCAACAAAAAGCATAAAATCTGTCTATAATCAGCTATTGACATTCAAAGGTAAACAGATTTATTACCTAAACGACTTTCAGGGGCAATTGCCTCAGATAAAACAATTTATGCCGTTGTCTCGTCTAAAAGATGAGCCACCGTAATCAGATTTAAATACAAGGATTTATATAATGAGCAGCATAGAAAATATAAAAAAAACGCCGTTCTACGATAAGCATGTCGAAGCGAAGGGAAAAATCGTAGAGTTTGCCGGGTTCCTTATGCCGATTCAGTATCAAGGAATTGTCGCTGAACATTTAGCCGTACGGAAAAATATCGGGCTGTTTGACCTTTCTCACATGGGTGAGTTTGAAGTATCAGGAAGCGATGCATTGTCCTTTTTGGAAAAAGTGACGACCAACAACGTGGCAGCATTAAAACCGGGTGAGATTCAGTACAGTTGTATGCCGAATGCAGATGGCGGGATTGTTGACGATTTGCTTGTGTACAAATTCGAAGATAAATATTGGTTGATAGTTAATGCAGCTAATTTGGAAAAAGATTTCAACTGGCTTGATTCTCAAAAATCTGGTGATGTAAAATTGATCGACCGTTCCGATGAGTTTGGGCTTCTCGCTATTCAAGGTCCCAACGCACAAAAACTTCTTGAGCAATTAACTGACTTCAATCTTGAAGAGATAAAATATTATAACCATGCTACAGCAAAAATTGCAGGGGTTGATATTTTCTTCTCACGTACAGGATACACTGGTGAAGATGGCTTCGAATTGTATATCCCACCGCAACATGCCAACACGCTTTGGGATGCAATTGCAAAAGTAGGCAAAGAATTAGGAATGGAACTAATTGGTCTTGGTGCCAGAGATTCATTACGCTTGGAAATGAAAATGGCTCTCTATGGTAATGACATCAACGACACAACATCGCCGGTTGAAGCAGGGCTAAGCTGGATAGTAAATTTTGACAAAGATTTTATCGGTGCCGAAACTATCAAAAAGCATAAAGCCGACAAACCAAGCAGACGGTTAGTCTGTTTGGAAATCGACGGTAAAGCGTTCCCTCGCCCGGGCTATGAAATTTACGATGGTGATCGGAAACTTGGTGTGATAACATCGGGTACTGTGTCACCGTCACTTGAAAAACCGATTGCTCTTGCCTATCTTCCAAAAGGTATGACCAAGTCCGGTACAAAAGTGGAAGTTGCTATTCGGAAGAATCGGTTTGAAGCAACAGTTGTGAAACCTCCGTTTTATAAAAACGCTTAACATAGATAAAATAATTATAAACTTTAAAGTAGAAAAAGTGGTATAAGCTTTTATGAAAAAATATCTTCTCTCTATAATAGTATTGATTCTTTTGAGTAGTAATCTTATTGCTGCTGAAGGTGTCACATTTAAAGTTGACATCTATCAGTTTGAAAAAGCTACCGAGACAAAACATCTTATTTATACAAATTCGTTTGATCTGTCTGTAGGTGAAAACATTTCTGGTTTTGTAGGTCCGGTCTCATTGGATATTGAACTTTTGTCCGCCGATTCAATACGAACTTCTTTTAACGCACATCTTATAACTCATGGAAGTTTTGCTAAGACGTATTCAAAAAGTTTTTCTGCCGAATATGGTTTGCCGGCTCGAGTTGAAAATATTATAGGGAAAAACAATTCTCAGTTTTTGCTCACAATTTCTCCGATGACATATAAATCTGAAATTGATATAGATTGTCAGTACAATCATAATTTGAAAGAAGATTTTTCTGTGCTACCAACAGCACACACGGAGATCTATTATATTAAATCTACCTTAGCTGAATTTTATTGGGATTCAATTAAAGCATTGCTTGAAAATAACTATGAATTATTCCGAAGCTTTTTGCATCTTAATATCCCCGGGAAGTTTCATATTTTTGTACCACCCTGCCCTACTACTTCTGTTATTTGGGACACTCGCTTCGGCACATCGGTAGACCCAACTAAAAGCAGATCATATGCGGTCTATAACAAAGAGTATTCGACAGTAGATCCGTTTATTTTAAATCATCTTATTGCAATGAAAACTTACGGGTACACGGCTCCATTTATTTCAGAAGGGTTGGCTAATTATTTCTCATTTGGTATTTTTGAAATGAAAAAGATTCTGAATGAAAAAAGAAATATGCCGCTTGGTGATATTCTTGAGAGCCATGCCTATCTGACTGCTGATCCATCTATCGCAGACAGAATTTCGACAACATTTTCAAGATATTTAATTGACACATATTCGTTGGAACGATTTTTGGAATTATATGAAAAAGCCGATGATATAAATCTAGCTGCAACTCTTCAGGATGTGTACACAAAACCTGTTGCCGAACTTGAGCAAGAGTGGCTTACCTATGTTGATACCTTTACGATTAATATTAAAACATATAAATCGTTTGCAAGAGTATCTGAGATGATGCTTGATTACCGCTTGATGCACACCTACTACCTCGCCTCATTAGAGAATTCCGTTACCCATAGTGATTCGTTAAGTGCATTTTCATCACTAAAACGTTCCTCCTTTTTTAATGGACAGTTTGACGATGCTGTTATCTATCAACAAAAACTGATTCAGATAAAAGAAAAACCTACCGCAACAGACTGGATGATGATGGGAGCTTATTCATTGATGACCGGCGATAATGAATCTGCTTTTGCGAGTTATACAAAAGCAACCGATCTTGATTCAACGAACCATGTAATTAAATTTAATATCGCTTTATACTATCAGACAATCGGTGGAACAGGAAAAGCGAAAGAGATTCTCTTGTCTAACTTCACTGATATTAAAGGAGCATCGGCACAAGGCGAAACAAGAATACTCCTTGCTAAGATTCTTTCGGAATCAAAAGAGAACTCCGACATAGTAACTGCCCGAAATTATTATAAGCAGGCTAAAAATTATTACGCAAGATTGTCGCAGACAAACAGCTCTTCACCATCGGCATATATGTGGTTAGGAAATGCCTATCTTGGATTAGATGAATATGAAAATGCCATAAATAATTTACAGATAGCTCGGTTTATCGAATCACGCCCTTTGTATTATGGTATGATCGACCTGTTACTGGGTAAGGCGTACAAAGCTTCCGGTGACAACAAACAAGCAAAACAATATTTCAACTCTGTCATTTCTAACGCTTCATCAGTGTATCATCAAAAAGAAGCTAAAGATTTGCTTGAACAATTAAAAAAATAAAAGCACATGTTTAATTTTTTAAATACATCAATTCTCTTTGCCGCTGCGGCAGCACTGGTACCACTTGTTATCCATCTTTTTTCTAAGAGAAAAGTAACGATAGTCGAGTTTTCATCAGTGCGTCATTTAAAAGCGATGCAAAAACGGCAAGTACGAAAGCTGAAGATACGGCAACTTCTGTTACTTTTGCTTCGTATGCTTATAATCTTTATTGCTGTTTTAGCTTTTGCTCGACCGACAACAGAATCCGGTTCAATTGGTTCGCATGCATCGGTATCAGCGGTAGTTCTCTTTGACAACTCTGCCTCAATGAATCGCTATCTGATCGATGGCAACCTTTTTGATATTGCCAAAAAAAGAACAGAACAATTATTGGATTCATTTGAAGAGTCCGATGAGATACTTTTTCTACCGCTTGTGCATTCTGCGAATCAGACGCTTGAGTTTAAATCAAAAGCTATAGCCAAAGAACTATTAGAGAAAACAACACCGCAGTTTGCCTATACTACTTTCCAAAAACAATTGCTAGTTGTAAAACAGATGCTTGCCGAGTCTGATAATTTAAATAAAGAGCTGTATATCATCAGCGACTTGCAACGCTCTACTTTTCCTGACTCTGCAATTTTAACTGAAATGGAAGCATCACTGTTTTTCGTAGAACTTCCTCTTGAAGAGAACACAAATGTTTCGCTGACCTCGGTCGACTTTGGTGGACAGCTTATTCTCCCCGGTCATGACTTTACGATTACCGCAGAGATAACCAACCAAAGCCAAAAAAACAAAATGATATTATTGCCTCATTGGTTCTCGATGGGAAACGAGTTGCCCAAACGAATTTTGCGATCGATGCTTCAAGTGAAAAATCAGTCGACTTCACCCGTTCGGTTGCAACTACCGGATTCCATTCCGGTTATATAGAAATTTCAGATGATAAATTTCAAGCAGACAATAAACTATATTTCAGTTTTAAAATCCCTGACCAGTTCAACCTGCTTATCATTGATGGAGACAATAGCGGCGACCTTATACAGCTTGCTCTATCGCCATCGGAACAGATTAAACAATATTGGTCAGTGAAAATAGCAACACCGAGTGAGTTATCATCGGTTAGTTTTTGGGACTACGATGTTATCTTTTTAACTGGCGCGCCAAAATTATCCGATGGTATTCAGCAACGGTTAAAATCTTATCTTTCTCAAGGACGTTCACTATTTGTCACCTACGATGGTCAAACAGATATTGGTTTCTTTAATACAAATTATACCGAGATTACCGATGTGACTTTTGATGAACCTGCTCGTTTGGATTTCTCCAAAGCAGGCTACTATACTTTTTCAAATTATGAGATGTCACACCCTCTTTTTTCATTCTACACTTTTGAGGATAACAAATTACCCGAGATACGTTTTTTCACACTACCAAAGATGCATCATAGTCAAGTAAGTAAACAGCTCATGTCTTTCACCGGTAACCGCCCCGCTCTTGTTGAGCATCGCTATAAAAGTGGAAGAGTCCTTACTTTTACCGGACCAATCGCCCCACAGTATACAGACTTATCGGCACATGCATTTTTTGTACCGTTCTTGTCACGTATAGCAGAATATTTAGCCGCCGATTTATCATCGTATGAACTTTCGTTTTATAGTGGTATTCCGATGCATCGCGAGCTAAGCGATAAGATTTCTATAAATGAATCTGTTACGCTTGTCACACCCGAGTTGGTTGAATATGATTTAGTTCCCGAAGACAACAATGGTTCTCTCTCAATTTTTGTACATCAGAATGACCTTCCCGGAAAATATTCTTTACGGTATCGTTCTAAAGAGATCGATCGTTTTTCTGTAAATATTTCACCGTTTGAGTCTAACTTACAATCGTCCGATGCTGACCAGATGGTTAAATCTTTTGGTGTGACAAAATATACTGCACTCCCTCTTGACAGCGACCTACCGCTGATGCTTGCCGAACTTCGGTTTGGTAATGAACTGTGGCAACTCTTTATTTGGCTGGCTCTGTTTTTATTAGCTGTTGAAATGTTATTGGCACGTTCGGCAAAAGATAAGAGTGATGCATGACACTTGTAACCGCCGAAAAAGTTTGTAAACGTTTTAACGACCAGATTATTGTAGAAAATTTGTCGTTTAATATTCAGTCGTATGACAAAATAGGACTTGTCGGTAAAAACGGTTCCGGTAAAACGACATTGTTTGAGATGATAACATCGGATCAAGATGCCGACGATGGTCGGATAAATATCGCCAAGTCATGCTTAATAGATTATGCCAAACAGGAAAAATTAGATTTCCTAGAACTGACTCTTTTTGACTATGTTATTTCCGCCAGACAGGATTTGCTTGACGCAAGACTTAAGATTGAAGAGCTTGAACATCTTCTTGAAAAAGATTCATCGAATAAAAAAGCAATTGAACAACTTGGAATTTTACACACTGAATATGAACATGCCGGTGGTTTTAATTTTGAAATGAGATTAAGATCATTCTTTCAGGTCTGAAATTTGATATGCATCGCCATCAGGATCGTATCGCAAATTTTTCAGGTGGTGAAAAAAACAGAGCTGCCCTTGCAAGAGTTCTCGCAGGCAATGGAAATCTTTTACTGCTTGATGAACCAACCAACCATCTTGATATTGAGTCTACCAAATGGCTCGAGAATTTTTTGCAGAAGACTAAAAAAGCATTTCTTGTTGTGTCGCATGATAGAATGTTTTTGGAGAACTGTGTTAATCGTATTTGGGAAATTAATAATGGTCGGATTGATTTTTATACCGGATCATTTAAAAAATACTTAGTAGAACGTGCCGAACGAAAACGTCTGCAGGAACATCATTTCAAACACCAGCAGGAACGTATCGCACAGCTTGAAGATTTTGTACGCCGTAACATGGCAGGACAAAAGACAAAGCAGGCACAATCAAAATTAAAGTATCTTTCTCGGATAAAACGTCTTCCTCCTCCTGAATCTGAAGGTGCCGGACCGACAATAAAACTGACAACATCGGGGCGTTCGTATGCACAGATTTTAACAGCTGAGAAATTGACAGTTGGCTATGGTGACACCGAAGTTGTTTCTAATATAAAATTTGATATTTACCGTGGTGATAAAATTGGAATTATCGGACATAACGGTTCTGGTAAATCGACGCTACTGAAAACTATCATTGGAGAAATTTCTGAAGTAAGTGGCGATTTAAAACTCGGCAACAATGTTGATGTTGCTTATTTCGACCAGGAACTTTCAGACCTAACGCTTGATAAAACTGTCCTTGAAAATATGTGGGAGATGGACCCGATTGTTGAGATGGGTGTCATGCGATCGTTTTTGGGCAGGTTTGGATTCTCTGGTGAGGATGCTTTGAAAAAGGTAAAAACATTATCCGGTGGTGAGAAAACTAAACTGTCACTTGCACGATTGTTGTATAAGCCAGCTAATTTTATAATTTTTGATGAGCCGACTAATCATTTGGATATTGTTTCGCGTGAAGCTCTTGAAGATGCTTTGATAAACTTTGAAGGTACTTTTTTAGTCGTAAGTCATGACAGGTATTTTTTGGATAAAGTTGCGCAGAAAATATTTTTTGTGAACAATGCCCATCTTACTATTTACGATGGCAACTATACTTACTTTGACAAAAGGCAAGCTGCCCCTATCACTTATAAAGTTACAAAAGATTCGACATCAAAGCAGAGCCATCTTTCGTTTAAAGAAAAATCGAAACTCAAGACGAAGCATAAAAAAGAAATTAAATCGACAGAAAATAGAATTAAAAAGTTAGAATCGCAGATAGAAAAATTTGCAATTGACATCGATCAACACATACCGCAGTCTGATTGGGAAAAACTTCAGGATACAACAAACCAAAAGCACAAAAACGAAGAAGAACTTCTTGGGCTATACGACAAATTGGAAAAATTGCAAGAGGTGAAGTTTGATTAAAGTTCTTATACTCTCCGGTTCACCAATTGAAAACTCATCAACTGATCTGCTTCTTAAAACAATTTCAGACTCTCTAAAAAATTCTTTATCTTCTGATATGCAAGTTGAAACGACTTTTGTTAGGCTTAACGAACACCAGATAAAACCATGTCAAGCATGTGGCGAGTCACCATCACCAAAATTTTGTTTCTATGATGACATTGATGATATTTATCAAAAAATCGAAGAGTGCGATTGTCTTCTGTTTGGCTCACCTGTCTATTTTGATTCTGTATCTGCCCAGGCAAAACTATTGATTGACCGATGTAATTGTTTTCGTCCTGCAGATTTTGGAAATAAAGATTCCGAATTTCCATTTATAAAAAGGCTCACAAGAAAACGCCCCGGTGCAATGGTCATCGTCGGCGGTGAACATGCATGGTACGAAGGAGCAAGACGAGTCATCGCAGGCTTCTTCAAATGGGTCGAGGTCACCAACGACGGGATGGTACAGTACGCATCGCCTGATTATAATCTCAAGGGAACTGTCGTTGACCAAAAAGACAGAATCAACGAAGCAATCGCGATTGGTAAATTGTTAGCTCAAAAATTGGAGCAGGAAAATGTTTGAAAATGATTTAGACAAACAAAACGAATATTACAGCAAGCGTGCTTCTGAATATGAACAGATATATTACCGTGACAACAAAGAACGTCGTCAGGAAATTGAAGATGATGTCGAACGATTGAAAGTTCTAGCAAAAGGTAAATCAGTTTTAGAGCTTGCTTGCGGAACTGGATATTGGACAACTCAAGTATCTGAAACGGCATTATCTGTGATTGCGACAGATTTTTCAGATGAAATGATTGTTGAAGCGAAAAAGAAAGAATATCATTGCCCAATCCAATTTATGCAGGCAGATTTACATCACCTACCGTTCGCAGAACCATCATGCGATCTTTTGTTATTAGGTTTTTGGTTCTCCCACGAACCTTGTCAGGACTATGAAAAATTATTTAAGACTCTTCTAGGTCAAATCAAAACGCATGGTAAAATTTGGATGATTGATAACAATCCACCTGCCGAAGGCGATAAATTCCAGGCTGTTGGAAAAGATGCCCATGGGAACAATTACAAGCGACGTTTTTTGGATGATGACACCGAATATAAAATCCTCAAAAATTACTTCAGCAAAGAATCGCTTCGGGAAATTTTTGAGCCATATTTTGAGATAGAATCGCTTATACATAATAAATATTACTGGTCGACAGTTTTGTCGGCTAAGAGATAGCTGATTTCCACGTCTTAAGTCTTTAAATAGCATATTATTACAGGAGAATTGCAATTTTTACAATTCTTCTACTTGCCAAATGTCTATTTTTCTATATATTGTGTAGCTCTGTTGCGAATCAGCCGAACAGGTATATAAATTATACTATTGAAACTTTTTGCAAGAGATATGGTTATATAAATTGAGTAAATGATAATTTATTAAATAGAAGGGTCCAATAAAATGAAATCCGGAATTCATCCTAAATACAAAGTTCTTACCGTCACATGTGCCTGTGGTGTTAAATTTGAAACACGTTCAACTACCGATAAAATTGGTGTTGAAATCTGTTCAAATTGTCATCCATTTTTCACCGGTAAACAAAAATTACTAGATACAGCCGGTAGAGTTGAACGGTTCCGTCGTAAATACGGTTTAGAACAAAAAGATACTAAATAGTATAAGACTGAAAATAGTATCAAATTTTTTTAGCAAATTTATAAAGCGGTGCGTATAATAAAATATGCGACACCGCTTAATTGTATGTAACTCAAAATTAAACTTCAATCCTCTGAGGGTTTTTATATGCCTGATTTAAATGTTGGTGGACAAGCAGTAATCGAGGGAGTCATGATGCGTTCTGCTGATAAGATTTCTACTGCTGTCAGAATTCCAAATGGTGAAATTTTAGTAAAGACAGAAGATTACAAATCACTAGCCGCCAGGTATAAGATCCTTAATCTGCCGATTTTAAGAGGTGCTGTTTCATTTATAGAAATGATGATCGTCGGTATCAAAACTCTTAATTTTTCAGCTGACATTGCTATGCAGGAAGCTGAAAAAGAAGAAGCCGAACAAAAAGGGAAAGAATATAAAGAGGAAGAAAAAAAATCAAACGGTTGGATGCTTGCCCTCTCTGCTATCTTCGCCCTTGGTTTTGGTATTGCTATATTTTTCTTCACTCCTCTTTTGCTTTCAGATTTGTTTGGTATCAATAAAGATGCTGTCGCATTTAATTTAGTAGCAGGTGCAATTCGTCTTACTATGTTTGTCCTCTATGTATGGGGAATCTCATTCTTCTCTGAATTTAATCGAATATTTCAATATCATGGTGCCGAACATAAATCAATTTACGCTTATGAAATGGGCGATGACCTCACTCCCGAAAGAGCCGCAACGCACACACGTCTTCACCCTCGGTGCGGTACATCGTTTATATTAATCGTTGCTCTTCTGGCAATGGTAATTTATGCAATTTCAGATACAATCTATACTATCCAAACCGGAGCTCCTCCGACACTTTTTGTTCGTTTTGGTATCCATTTCTCATTACTTCCGTTTGTAGCAGGTTCATCATATGAACTTTTGAAACTTTCGGGCAAAACAAGAGAAAACGCTTTCACCAAGTTTCTTATCAAACCCGGCCTTTGGTTACAATTGATTACTACCAAAGAGCCAAGTGAAGATCAGCTTGAAGTTGCCTTAGCGGCATTAAAAGCGTCATTAGGTATCGAAACAAAAACACCAGTTGTGGAAAGCAACCCTGCATCATAGTTTTATAAAGAAAAAATATATATTCTTGCTGTTTCTCTATTTTTGCCGTATTTTAGCATAAATTTATAGGAAAAGATATGCTTAAAATAGTAAAAAAATTAGAAGAAAAAATACAGTCTATCGACTCACAAATGGTCGATCCTGAGATATTAACCAATCAAAAAAAGTTAATAGAGCTTAACAAAGAACGTAGCCACATCGAAGAGATGTTAGTAGTTGGGCATGAATATAAAAAAGTCAAAATTGGTATTTTAGAAGCGGAAGAAATCATTGCTGCCGATGAAGACGCCGACTTAGTTGAAATGGCTAAAGAAGAGTTAGCCGAATATAAAGATTTGATTGACGACTTAGAAAAAACGTTCAAGCTCAAACTACTCCCACGCGACCCAGCCGATGACAAACCTGCAATCGTAGAACTTCGTGCCGGCACAGGTGGCGATGAAGCCGGGATTTTTGTTGGCGACATATACAAAATGTTCCAACGCTACGCTGACGCCAAAGGTTGGAAACTTGAAATTATAAACTC
This sequence comes from Candidatus Zixiibacteriota bacterium, assembly GCA_024278935.1. Classification (GTDB taxonomy): domain Bacteria; phylum Zixibacteria; class MSB-5A5; order GN15; family FEB-12; genus QQUK01. The sequence continues at coordinate 47,625 of JAJRSF010000038.1, read as the reverse complement.
CTCCCCCTCGACATCGGGCGGTTTTAAAGAAATTATATTCTCCCTCGTTGGTGATGGTGCCTACGGGCTGATGAAATATGAATCCGGGGTTCATCGGGTACAACGTGTACCTGCGACTGAAACTCAAGGACGGGTGCATACATCGGCAATCTCGGTTGCGATACTTCCTGAAGTTGAAGCTGTTGATATTGATATTGCTGAAAAAGATTTAAAAGTTGATGTCTACCGCTCATCGGGTCCCGGTGGTCAATCGGTTAACACAACCGATTCGGCAGTTCGGTTAACATATTTACCGACTGGTTTAGTAGTAATTTGTCAGGATGAAAAGTCGCAGATTAAAAACAGAGCGAAAGCGATGAAAGTTCTTCGTGCTAGATTGTATGACATGAAAATGCAGGAACAACAGGAAAAACTTTCAGCAGAACGAAGAACTATGATATCATCGGGTGACCGTTCTGCAAAAATTCGTACATACAATTATCCACAATCACGAGTAACCGACCATCGGATTTCTCTTAGCTTGTATCGACTTGATGAAGTTATGAACGGCGACTTAGACCTACTTATCTCTCCGCTTCGTCAACATGAACAGGAAGAGAAACTTAAAATCCAGTCAGAGATGTAACAGCGGTGAAATATTCGAATCTTATTATCTCACTCGTGTTAACAATTCTTTTTTTATTGTCTGCTCGAAACAATGCCATGAACCGCCCATCTTTTTATTCTGCCACGCAAGGTGATTACAGCATTGAATATCTTTCAACTCCAAAAGTATTTGAAAAAGCCCCATATACAATAGAAGTAAAAATAATCGGGCAACTTTCTGAAAACATTTTCCCTGTAGTGCAACAAATTGAAGTTGGACAAAGCAATTTTGACAGCCCCGATAATTATACTACTTCAAAAATGCAATTAGTAGACTCTATAGAACAAACGTATTCATTCTCTGGAACAGCCGGAGCAAGAGGTAAGAAAACTTTCTACTATTTCGAAGTGCATGATGCTGACGGTAACGCAAAAGTCAGACTCACACAATCTGAACTTGAGTTTGCACCGTATGCATTAAAATATATAGGTCATGTTCCTCTCTTTATTTTAGTAGGACATATTTTACTCATATTCTTATCAGTATTTTTTATAATCTTAGCGGCAGTACATGCGATAAGTTTTTTAAGAGGCACAGGTTCTCTGTATCAAGTTGCTCAATATACGCTCTACGCTGTTATCGCCTGTTTCTTAGGTGGCTATCCCTTTGGGGTTGCGATGAATTGGTATGCCTTTGACTGCGTTTGGGAAGGTGTCCCGTTTGGTACCGATGCAACCGATAACAAAACACAACTTCTGTTTGCCTATATACTTTTTGCATTGATAGCAATGTTTGGTTCTCTGCGAAATAAACCGGAGTTAAATTTGTATTCGGCAAAAACAACCGGGTACATTGCCTTAGGTTCTTTTGCTATGATGACATTTGTTAATCTGATACCGCATTCAATTCAGTTTTCTAAACTTTTCACGGAAATATTTTGCTATACATTTATTTCTGTCGTATTCATACTGACGATATATCCATTCATAAAAAAACAACTCGAGAAATAAAAATGTCGAATAAAATTATAAAACATATCCCCAAATTCATTTCTGAAAAAGGTCAACTGCTTGCAGATGCCGGTGTCGACCGTGCCAAAGGTGAGGTTGAGATGATTCTCTGCTTTGTCTTAGAATGCGACCGTCTGCAATTATATCTGCACGGTGAAAGTTTGCTCAATGAAAAACATATGACCCAGATTGATGAGATTATCAAACGTCGTCTCACTCGGGAACCTCTGCAGTTTATTTTGGAAGAGTCTTGGTTCTTTGGACGAAAGTTTTTTGTGTCACCAGCCGTCATGGTACCAACTCCCGAAACAGAATTACTTTGTGAAACTGCGATTGGGTTTATCAAAGAGAAAAATATTGTAGCTCCAAAAGTTATTGACCTCGGTGTAGGATCGGGTGTCATTGGTGTGACCCTTGCTTTAGAAGTAAAAGATATCAACGTTACTGCTCTTGATATTTCTGCCGAAGCTTTAGAAGTCGCAAAAAAGAACGCTGTTGATTTAAAAGCATCGGATAAAATTTCATTTATCGAATCTGATTATTTTGCCAATGTACCTGATGGTGAAAGATACGATCTGATACTTGCGAACCCGCCATATATTTCTGAAGAAGAATACAAAGAACTTCCTCCCGAAGTTTTAGCCGACCCAAAAGTATCGCTAACATCAGACCACGATGGTCTTGGAGCTGCCATGACAATTCTTCGTGATGCTCCGAAATATCTAAAACTGGATGGACGTATAATGTTTGAGATTGGCTATAATCAAGCGGAAAAAGTAGCCGACTTAACATCGCAAAACGACGATTACGAATCTATTGTCATCATGAAAGATTTAAACAATATCGACCGAGTTATAATCTTAAGCTGTTCGTAAACTAAATGCCTAGAGAATCTTTAGAAAATAAAAGAGAACGGGCGAAAAAAATTATTCGTCTGCTCAAAAAGTACTATCCCGATGCCAAGTGTTCACTTGATTTTTCTAATGTCCATGAACTAATGGTGGCTACGATTCTTTCGGCACAATGCACCGATGAACGAGTAAACAAAACTACTCCTGCACTTTTTAAAAAATATAAAACAATACAAGCATTTGCTGATGCCAAGATTGCAGACTTAGAAAAACTTGTCTACCCGACAGGGTTTTATAAGAACAAAGCGAAGTCGATAAAAAAATCGGCACAACAACTTTTGGAATTATACGATGGTTCTATGCCGAAGGTTCTCGATCAACTTGTCATTCTCGCAGGCGTTGGTCGCAAGACAGGTTCAGTTGTGCTGGGAGCAGGTTTTGGACTTGCCGAGGGAATTGTGGTTGACACCCATGTTGGACGAATCAACAGACATTTTAAACTGACTAATCAAACCGATGCGGTCAAAGTTGAAAAAGATTTAGTAAAGATTATTCCGAAAGATGATTGGATAATTTATTCGCATCTTATGATTGACCATGGCAGAGCAATCTGCAAAGCACGCAGACCCGACTGTAAAAACTGTTTTCTATCATCACTCTGCCCATCAGCGAACATTTAAGAGCTATCTATCCCCCAAATTTAATTATTGACACAATAGACCTTTTCATCTATAATATTAGAAAGCAAACCATACTTCTGGGGAAGATATTATGAAACGCAGGTTCTTACTTACTATCGCAGTTACTTTATCAGTTATGCTACTTTCAAATATTTCATTTGCATCATCAGTTACTATTGATGCTTCGACAGGTATCTGGGATGATGGAGGTACTCAAAAGATAATACCAAATTGCGAAGTCACTTTTGATTTTCGGTTCATCAATACTGATAATACAGTTAAAGGCTTTACCAATCCTTTCCGTATCTGGACGACTGGTGGAACTTCTTTTACACCTTTAACAGCAGATACTATATTACCCGGCTTTACTGATAACTGGGATTTAGGACTCTTTATCAGTTATTACAGTGCTGATGGCATTGGTGCAGATACTCTTTCTTTTGGAGGAGCTATTCTTCCAGGAGGAGAAGGTATGCCTGTTGGTTTTAATGAAGTTGTTTTTCGGATAAAAACCGGTGGTGTACAACAAGGAGAAACTCTTTGTTTAGACAAAGTTGAATTCCCACAAAATGTATGGAAATGGGTTGATGCCTTAAATGGTGACACTCCTCCTGATTGGTATGGTCCTTTTTGTTTTCTCTCTGAAGATCCTGGCTGTCTACCCCCATATATTGCAAATTGTATAGACACTCTCAAGAATGATTGTGACTTAATATATTATGATTTTGATAATGATGGGGGAGCTCTTGATTATGCTTTCATTATTGTCTCGGGACCCGGTACAATCAACTCATCGACAGGCGAATGGTCTTATTCTATCCCACCTGAAGAAGCAGGACAAACGGATACTCTTGTTGTAGGGATTTCTCTATTTTGTCAATGCGATTATGATTCATGTGCAACCATTTTAAAATACGGACTCATAGACCCCTCTGCTGATTTTACAGGTGACTGTTCATCAGATATTTCGGATTTAGTATTTCTAGTAGATTTTATATTCTTAGGTGGTCCTGCCCCTGTTCCGTTATTACAAGCTGATTTAAGTGATGATTTATCGGTTGATATTTCGGATTTAGTTCTGATGGTAGAATTTATTTTCGGCGGTTCACTATAGATTTTCTAATACATAAATTTGATAAGAAAAGCAGGCAGTTCGCCTGCTTTTTTTTATATCAATTCAGCAGTTAATATCTACTACTTCGCTGTTGACGATGTCCTCTTTCCAACCTATATTCATCTCTTAATATAGTTATGGAAATTATTTTTTGAAAATATAGGAGAGACAATGTCTCAAAAACATATCCAACCGCAAGTAACCCCTGAAATGGTTGAAACTCACGGACTTAACCCCGAAGAATACGAAAAGATCAAAGAGATTTTAGGTCGTGAACCAAACTATACCGAACTGGGAATTTTCTCAGTTATGTGGTCTGAACATTGTTCATATAAAAATTCGATTTCGCTCATCAAAACTCTCCCCCGCGACGGTGACAATCTGCTCGCCAAAGCTGGCGAAGAAAACGCCGGCGCAGTCGATATTGGCGACGGCATGGCGATAGTTTTCAAAATTGAATCACACAACCACCCATCTGCTGTGGAACCATACCAAGGTGCCGCAACCGGAGTCGGCGGAATTTTACGCGATATCTTCACAATGGGTGCTAGACCAATCGCCGCTCTCAACTCACTCCGATTTGGCTCGCCTGACAATCCAAGAGTCCGCTATCTTGTCGATGGTGTCGTACGAGGAATCGGCGACTATGGTAACGCCTTTGGTGTGCCGACTGTTGGCGGTGAAGTTTATTTCGATGACTGCTACACCGGTAACCCGCTTATCAACGCAATGGCTGTTGGTATTATGGAAACTGAAAAAATCGCATCAGCAACCGCTGAAGGAAACGGCAATCCAATCATGATTGTTGGTTCTAAAACAGGACGTGATGGAATCCACGGAGCTACATTTGCTTCTGAAGACTTGTCGGAAAAATCTGAATCACAACGTTCATCGGTGCAAGTCGGTGACCCATTTACAGAAAAACTTTTAGTAGAAGCGACACTTGAAATTATCAAAAAAGATCTGATCGTTGGTATCCAGGATATGGGTGCTGCCGGTATTACCTGTTCATCATCGGAGATGTCTGCCAAAGGTGAGTCTGGTATTGAAATAAATATTGAAGAAGTCCCGGTACGTGAAGAAAAAATGACACCATACGAAATCCTACTTTCAGAATCACAGGAGCGGATGCTTGTCTGTGTGAAAAAAGGGATGACCGATGCGGTCACCGAAGTATTCGACAAGTGGGGACTTGATTCCAAAGTTGTCGGTAAAGTAACTGATGATAAATTGTTCACGGTCAAACTGAACGGCGAAGTTATTTCACAGATTCCATCGGACTGTTTAGTCTTAGGTGGTGGAGCGCCGATTTACAAAAGAGAAACAAAACGTCCTGCCTATATGGATGAAATCGTAAAAATAAATCTCGATGATTACTCTTTAGAGCGTGACTGGAATGAAACACTTCTGACCATGCTTGCCTCTCCAAATATCTGTCGCAAGCAATGGGTCTATGACCAGTACGATTCTATGGTTCGCACCAACACCGCCGTTGGTCCAGGTTCCGATGCCGCCGTATTGCGTCTTCGTAAAACCAACAAAGCTCTCGCAATGACGACTGACTGTAACGCTCGCTATTGTTATGTCAATCCTCGTCGTGGCGGACAAGCTGCCGTAACCGAAGCTGCCCGTAATATAGTTTGTTCGGGTGCTCAACCACTCGCAATCACCAACTGTTTAAATTTTGGCAACCCATACAACCCTGAAATCTATTATGGCTTCACCGAAGCTATCGGTGGCATGGGTGACGCTTGTCGTGTCTTCAATACTCCTGTAACAGGTGGCAACGTTTCGTTCTACAACGAAGACCCTGAACGGGCTGTGTTCCCAACTCCGACTATCGGCATGATTGGTTTGGTCGAACATCTTGACCATATCACTACCCAATGGTTCAAAGATGACGGCGATGTTATTTTTATGCTTGGTGAAAACAAAGAAGAGTTAGGTGCCTCGGAATATCTGCATACAATTTACGATGTTACCAAAGGTGATGTCCCTGAGCTTGACTTAGATGCTGAAAAGAAAATGCAGGACGCACTCCTTGCTGCTATCCGAAATAGGTTTATAAAATCGGCACATGATTGTTCCGAAGGTGGACTTGCTACAGCAGTCGCTGAATGTTGTATTTCAAACGATGACAACAAAATTGGTGCTACTGTTACAATAGATGAATCTATCCGCACCGACGCACTTCTCTTTGGCGAGACTCTCTCAAGAGTTGTTATAAGTTGTAAGGCATCGGATGCTGACAAACTTGCAGAGCATTTTAAATCAGCAGGCGTTGATTGTAACCGAATCGGTACAGTTGGTGGTGACACTTTGACAATCAATAGTATAATTGATTTACCTCTTACACAAATGACAGACGCATTTTATAATTCTATGGCTGAAAAAATTGAAAGGGTATCGTAACTGATACCTTTTTTTCTTAAGGGAACTATCTATGGCATTGTATATTTTCTCAGATGTTCATTTAGGTTCAGGTTCTAAAGAAACGGAATTTACGAAACAGGAAAAAATCGCCGAACTTTTTTCGATGGTAAAAGAAGATGGCGACCGCCTTGTAATTCTCGGCGACCTTTTTGATTTCTGGTTTGAATACAAGAACGCTATGCCAAAAGATCAGTTTAAAGTTCTCTATATGCTTTATGATTTGATTGAACGAGGGATTAAAGTCGACTATGTCAGCGGTAATCATGATTTTTGGATGCTTGACTTTTTTGAAACGCAGATGGAAATTAAAATCCATCAAGACTCTCTCGATTTTAAATATGAAAACCTTAATCTACATCTTATTCACGGCGATGGTCTCTCCCCTCAAGACAAAGGCTATCATTTGTTGAAAAAGGTTCTTCGGAACAAACTAAACTACTGGCTCTATCGGCAACTCCCCCCTGACTTTGCTATAACACTCGCCAAAAAAGTATCGGGCTCTTCGCGAGAGTATACCGCAAGACGAGACCATGAGTTTAAATTAGACTATGAAAACTACGCTGAGAATAAATTACAAAACGGCTTTGACTTTGTTGCAATCGGGCATTTACATATTCCAGTCTACAAAGAATTTGAATCGGGAACATATATCAACACTGGTGATTTTATAAACCATTTTTCGTATGTAAAAATTGACAATGACAAAATTGAACTCAAATTTTTATCCGAGCAATAGATGAAAATATCCTACGAATGTTCTATAAAAGATATTTCCGCCTACGGAAAACTTATCTACGAAAAATCTCCAACTGTAAAAGAACATTTCAAAAAGACATATTACTTTTCAGTACCAATGCTGATTGTTTTTGGAGCGGCGATAAATTATTTTGAATCGGACTCAAAGCTTTTTTATGCATGGATTGTCCTTGGAATTGCATGGTTGATATACCTTCCATTTTTCCATAAGAAAAAATATCTTAAAAAAGTTATCCAATCTTTTGAAGATGAAAGATACGCTAATCTGTTTGGTACCCATGAACTGACTATCGAGGAAAACAGTTTAATAGACAAAATTGAGGCGGGTCAAAACAAAACGGATATTTCTAAAATCGAACATATTGAAGTTATCAAAGAGTATGCTTTTATATTCGTTGATTCTGCGATGGCGTACTTGATTCCACGAAACAAAATCATCAATGGCAATTACCATGATTTTATTTATGAGATTAAAAATAAACTGAAAAAATAGGGAGAGGTTTTACGTGACACTTGAATACAATATATCCGTTGAGGATATCAAAGCTGGATTTGCTCAATATTATGATACTTCAAAAATTGTTAAAAAACAAAAACAAAAAATTCACATTATGTATAGCACCATTATTATTGTTTATGTTCTCATCTTTTTAGCAACAAATAGCTTATTATCAGGAACCTCAATTATTTGGCTTGGGATTTGCGTCGCACTATATTCATTTTTTATTTCCTATCACAAAAAACATTTTATAAAAACGAGTATAAAAGTCCTTACAGAAAAAGACAAAGATTACTTTGGTGGATTAAATACATTAACTATTACAAATGAAGGAATTATTGAGAAAACTAAATTTGGTTTAACTCAGTTTAATTGGCAAGGAAACATTGAGTTATTCCAAACACAAAACTTATTGATTCTTCTGTTAAAAGAAAACACCATGATTATAGTAGTTAACAAAGAGAAAATTATTAATGGTAAATTTGAAGAATTTGTAACTACATTAAAAGACAAATACGAATTAAATAAATCTAATAGTAAGGAACAATCATGAAAACAGGTGCACGCAATAATCTAGTCGGTAAGGTTACCGAAATAAAAAAAGGCGATATCATGTGTCAGGTCAAATTTGACCTCTCAGCAGAATCAATCATGTCATCGGTCATGACTGTTGATTCACTTGAAGCTCTCGGAATCAAAGAAGGTGACTCAGTAAAAGTAATTGTCAAAGCAGTCAATGTATTGCTGATTAAAGAATGACCAAACTACTCAAGATTATCGCTTTTGGTTTGCTTGCTTTTGCGATGACAACAATTTCAGGTATCGCACATTTTTCATATGCAAAACCTGCCGCGGAATCACTTTTGTCATTTGTATTCTTATCTGTCGAGACAGCTATGAGCCATGGCATCGCAGGTATTTTGATTGCTATCGTAATATTTTTTATTATCAAAAGGTCGATTCAATTACTTTTGACAATGACACTAATTTTATCAGTACTAGCTGGAATTCTTTGGTACATTTGGTAAGAATGTGATATACATTTGCAACAATCCGCCTATCTTACCGTATAACATTTAATACATAGACAATTTAAATCTATAAAAACAATCAAGGAGTCATCAAATGGCTAAAGAAGTACCTCAAAACGGCACATTTTGTTGGAACGAACTAATCACTACCGACGTTGACAAAGCCGGCGAATTTTATTCATCCCTCTTAGGCTGGGAAAGAGCAGCAATGCCGGGGGATATGCCATACACATTGTTAAAAGCTGATGGCAAAGATGCCGGTGGTATGATGGCACGTATGCCTGAGATGGGTGATATTCCGTCACATTGGATGGCGTATATCACAGTTGAGAATACTGATGAAGCAGCCAAAAAAGTTACCGAACTTGGTGGCAAAGTTGTTTGTCCGCCTACTGACATTCCTAATGTTGGTCGGTTCACAATCATCGCAGATCCAACCGGTGCAAATGTCGGCTTGATCTCATTTCCTAAAAAATAGTTATAATTTGTAAAATTTCGAAAAAAGTGGAACTCGGCAATGAGCTCCACTTTTTTCATGGACTCAATTTAACCATTATCGGTCATTCGTTTACATATAAATATCTGAAAACGCCCCGATTACACTTGACAGATTTTTAATTTCTGTTATCATAATTATAGATTTGACATCTCAGATCAACTTCCTAAATAGAAATATCTCATTACACCAGTTCCTTTGAAAAGACATTTTACTTTTAATGAGAAAAATGAACCTAAATTCAAGGAGTTTGTTATGCCATCAGCAAAATTAACTCAGTTTCTGGATGAGAACCATATTCCATATCAGGTTATTCATCACTCGAAAGCGTACACCGCTCAACAGACAGCTTCGTCGGCACATATCCCCGGTAGAGAACTTGCTAAAACGGTCATTGTAAAAACCGATGACAAACTTTTCATGGTCGTTCTTCCGGCATCGTATAAACTTGATTTTAACATGCTTGCCGAATCATTAGGAGTTAGAAAAGTATCGTTGGCAGCCGAAAGAGAATTTAAAGATATTTTTGACGGGTGTGAAACCGGTGCGATGCCGCCGTTTGGTAATTTGTATGGCATGGATGTCTACTTCGCTGAAAGTTTAATAGACGATGAAGAGATCGCATTTAATTCCGGCAATCATACAGAACTTATCAAACTCGGTATTGATGATTTCGACCGTCTTGTTCATCCGAAAGTTATACATTGCTCATATAAATTATAACCCGAATTTGCAGGGATGCATAATGTAACATGGAAGTCATACAATATTCTTCTTCTTCAACGGTACACCGTTCTATTCACGAAGTACCTTATTACCTGTTTTATTCATCTATTTATACGGTTGAGTTTATTTTTAGAAAACTCAACCGTTTTACTTTACAAACAAAAGATATCTTGCAGTATCGGTTTGACACCATTAAAAAATAGATCAACAGAAATCACCATGACAAGCAATCCCATTATTCGCATCAGAACTTTTTTACCGGTGTTTCCAATTATTTGCAATATTCGTTTTGAGCTTATGAGTAGTATCATCGTAATTCCAATAGCTCCAAGAATTGTCGCAAACAGGACCGACTTATATAAGAGCGTGTCTGATTCTTGCATCAGTAACATGACGGTTGTAATAGAGCCGGGACCACAGATAAGAGGAATTCCAATCGGTGTAATTGCTTGGTCATAGACCTCCTCGGATTCCATCTCTTCCTCATATTTCATCTTTGGCATCCTCGCGTGAACCATCTCATAGCCAACTAAGAAAAAAATCATTCCGCCAACAATCCGCATACTGTTAATAGAAATTGAGAAAAAATCAAAAATCAGATTCCCACCTAGAGCAAAAGCAAGTAAAGCAACGAGTGCAACAAGCGATGCTTTCACGGCTACTTTTTTACTGTCACGGTCTGACAAACTTGAGGTCATCGACACAAAAATAGGGATAGTGCTGACAGGATTAAGCATTGTGATAAGAGAGACAAAGCTTAGGAACCCAAATTCGAAAACATTTGATGTCATCGCTAATCCCCCTTTATAGGTGAGAATAGTTTAACATTTATATCAGAATCAAAATGCTTTATAAACTTATGTTGATCAATAGACATACTACTATCAGAAAGTTGCATACAATTCAGTTCATAATTTTGGTTTTTAATTTTTGACTCCTTTATATTTTTAAGTATAAAAAAAAAGAGCCTTTCCACTTGGAAAGGCTCTTAAAATTCTATTTCTACTAAAGAAAATTTCTTAAGGTTGCCTTTCCAGATTCTTAATATAATCCACCATATCAGTATGCGTAAATGAACGCATCTGCTTACGAGTGATAATATTAGTAATATGGGAAAAGTTTTTTTGATACATGAGAAATTTTCTACTTTATCTTAAATTCGTAATTGTAATCTTCTTAGCGAGCCAAGATATTGGTTTAATTTTTAAAGTCAATAGAAATTATTTGAAATTCAGAATTATTCTTTGACACCAACATATAAATCGAAATCGGGAGTAATCGCATTTTTGATTCGGAACGCTTTTAAACCTGCCTGTTTCATAACAGTTAAAATCTGCTTTGGTGCAAACAGAGCGATATCCCGTTTGTCCTCAAATGAAAAGACGCCCTTACCTTTTTCGACAACAGTCATAATCATGTTACGAGTGGCAAGCTTGCCTTTGCGCCGAGACAAACTGACACGGGCTATTTTCAAATCTTTATCTTCTACGGTTGATAGAGTTGGGCAATTAGGTTTAAACTGCTTATTGGAAAAATAAGGCTCAATAATAACAACTCCACCCGGTTGCAGATGATGCACAAAATTGTCGACTGTTGTTTTAAGATTTCGAACAGTCAAAGTATAAGAAACTGATCCATACAAACAGGTGATAATATCGAAACGTTTTCGTAGATGAAAATTTTCCATTTCGGATTGTTTAAAAGAGATGCTTGGATTCTTCTTCCGAGCAACTTTCAACATACTTTTATGCAGATCAATCCCGGTGCATGAAAAATCTTTTTGGAAAAAAGAAATATGCTGACCTGTTCCACAAGCAACATCAAGCAGATCATCGCCGTTAGATTTTTTATATTTTCTGATTATTTTTTTTAGTTCTGCTACTTCATTGGCATAATTCTTTTTCGAATGAAGACAGTCGTAGTATTCTGCGAAGGTATTGTAGAGAGATCGAATTTGTGTCATTACTCAGTGATACCGATTGCTTTGAGTTCATGCCGGTTTAGTTTCGAGAGTTCCTTGGCAAATGGATTCGATGCCTGCCATCCCGGTTTGCCTGTCTCCCGCAAATGTTCTAACCGTCTGATAGAAATCTCAGCAAATATCGGATCAATATCAATCGTGATGCATTTTCGATTTGTCCGTTCAGCGGCAATAAGAGTTGTACCCGAATGGGAGAAAAAATCGGTGATAAGTTCGTTCTCGGCAGACGACGCCTCGATAATCCGCTCAATAGATTTCAACGGTTTCTGCCCATAACATCCGTTGACATTTTCCTGCATGCGATAAAAGACCTGCTGAATATCAACCCAAACATTGCCCGAGCGAATAGTAGGCGATTTGCCCCGTTCGGAATTGTCGGTGATTTTTCCATCAACTTCTTTGTAGTAGCCTTTTAGAATCTTCGGAATATCGGTGTACTGCACTGTGTACGCAGGAGAACCTTTGGTGTAATACAAAAGTTCCTGACGAATCGCCATCCAATTTTTCTGTGTGCCATAGCCTCGCTGATTTCGCATTGTTATAAATGAACGAGACTTAAACTGACTCTCTCCCATCATAATCATAAACTGTGGTAGTGGTTGAAAATTATCGTTCTGGTCAGCACCCAGCCAAATATACAACGACGAATTTTCAGAAAGAATTTGATTACTATTTTCAATCCATCGTTTGCACCAGACGACAAACTCATCGACGGTCTGTTTTTCAAACATTACTAAATTATATGGCGGGTCATGTACGGCAAGCACCGCTTGGGATTTATTAAATATTTGTTTTATAAATTTTGAATCCGATGAATCACCACATGCTACGATATGTTTCCCTTGCGGATCATGCCATATTTTACCAGTCGCTAAACGGCAGAATGGTAAAAGATGTTCTCGTAGATTTTTGACATCTGTGTCAAGTCTGGGAAGGGGATGTTTTTCCATACCATAAAAAAAGATTTTCTCCCCTGATATTCAACATAAAAATTAATAGAGAATAAATGAAACGGTAAAATTAAGCTGCATATGGTTCCAGTTGAATGAATCTTTGGTTTTCCCATTGAGAATCGAAGTCTGCAGATGGAAATGTTCAGCAAATTCATATCCCCCGCCTACGAGAAACCCAAGCCCGGTATCATGGGAGAATTCAGCATTATCAGAATTCAAATAAAGCTGTAGCCCTATACCGCTGGTTATGAAAAAACTCGAACCGATATCATCAAAATAAAAACGAACACCAACTCCGGTAAACCCCTGCCATATTTTTTCCGAAACAGAGTCTGCCGGAAAAGAATCTCCCTGCGAGCCATTCAACATGAGGAAAAATTGAGCGTTTTCATTAAAGCCATATCCAGCCAAGATTATTCCTGAAACAGCTGATGATTTTTCATTAGTGCTACTAAAACTAGATATTTCTGTAGATATAGTCGGGGCAAAACCGACTCCTGCTTCCAACACCAACCCCTGACGCTCGGAATCAAACGCCAAACAGGTTTGTGTAAGTAATAAAATAGAAAATATAAAGTAGCTAAATTTTCGCATTAGTTCTCTTAGGACATTTTGTTTTTATACAGACGTGCCCACTCATCGATTGTTGTACAGTTTTTTCCAAGAATTGCATCAGCTTCGGTTGTATCGATATTTTCGACATTGGTAGAGAAGTATTCAAAGAAAGGAATCGCAAGTTTCAGTTTTTCCATACCGGGAAGATTTGAAAACATCTTCGCCATACCAAAGGTCATATTTTCAGGCGACAGATCAGGATAACAAACGGCACAGAATTTCGCCAATGCATCTTTCATAGTCATTTTATCTGGTCCGCCGTTGTAAAAACATTTGTCTGCGGCATCATCAGTAGAAAATGCCTGCACAACTTGATTGGTAAAATCGGAGGATGCCAACCACCTGAATTCAACCGGTTGATCGCCCAACACAATTGCTTTCCCCTGTTGGATAAACTGCGGAAGAGATTCATAAAACCATGATGCCCGAAAAATAGAATATGGAACTCCCGACGAAATAATTCTGTTTTCGGCTTCGACCTTTGCATCCAAATAGATAATATCTTTTTTGGTTCCATGCGATGATGCCCCGCTGATATATCCGATTCTTTTAACACCCATCTCTTTTGAAATTGTCGCAATTTTGTCACATCCACCTATTTCAATTGTCTCATATAATTCTGGAGTTAATTTTGCACTCAAGTTTATGTAGACAAAATCTTTCCCTTCAATTTGTTTTTTCAATGACTCAATATCTGTAACATCACCTGGTGCTACCGCAATATTTTCTGGTAGACTAAGTCTCGCTTTTTCCACATTTGTAGAGAGAACTGTGACATCAAAACCTGATGTGGATAACTTTTCTGCTATCGGTTTTCCAAGCATTCCTGTCCCACCAACAACTAATATTTTCTTTTGCAACGAGAGATCTCCTTCAGTATAATTTTATAAACAAATATAACTAATCTGCTTTCATTTAAACAGTTAAAGATGTGGATAAGTTTAAGAAAGATTCATATTATCAGGTAAATTTAATAAAATAGCTTATCTATTGTCTTTCTGCTACTTACAAAGGCTTGTAAAATATTGTGATATATATAGTTGATAAATATTGTTTTTATATTATGTTATCCACATGAAAGAAAATAAACTATGGGCGCCCTGGAGGGCAAATTTTATCCTTGGGAAAAAAGAGAAAGGTTGTGTCTTTTGCAATCGTTTGAAAATGAAGGATACAATTAAAAACCTTATTGTTTATCGAGGTGAAAAGTGTATTGTCATCTTAAATAAGTTCCCATACAACACCGGTCATACTTTGGTTATTCCGAATCGTCATATAGGACAGATTGAAAAAATGACTGCTATTGAATCTGAAGAATATTTTAGATTAACACAACAGAGTGTCAAATTTATAAAAAAATTATTCAAGCCGGACTCTCTCAATTTAGGCATGAATCTTGGTCGAGCATCAGGTGCCGGGGTACCAGGACATCTGCATATGCATATTGTACCGAGATGGGTTGGTGATACAAATTTTATGCCGGTAGTTGGCAAGACCGATGTGATCTCTTTCCCACTAGAACCGATTTACAAAGCATTGAAAAAAGAGTTTGATTCATATAATGGCTAAGAAAAAAAAGATACCTACAAAATCAGAACTGATCCAATTACAACGGTTATACAAAACCGATGAAAAGATTGGTGAACGTTTAGGTGGGGTTCCTGCATATCTCGTTGCCTATTGGCGTCGCAAAAAAAATGTCGCTAAACATTCGCAACCGAAGTTTTCTGATAAAGAAATTATGAATCTTTGGGAACGGTTTGGCGATGACGACAAGTGCGGGTTAGAACTTGGTATTTCAAAAGCTGCTTTTTATAACTGGCGTCGCAAATACAATATTAAAGAGAAACCGGCATTTTTAAAATTAGAACAGTTAGAATTTAATTTCCCGGGACTCAAACTAAATTCCGGGGCTATTTCTCTTTATAATAAACAGACTATCATTCAAAAAACTATCGCAACTCAAATAGATACTGAAACTGTTGAAGCAGGTAAAGAATATACAATTGAACCTGATATGGTTCTTTCAAATGGTAACAGCAATCAGATACTATGTATGTTCACAGATTCAAAGACCGATTTAGTATGGAACCCGAATAAGATTTCGATTTCTCTGACACAATCAAATTCTAATAAAAATGTTTCTGACTCTGAACGTGATAAACATATTCGTGAGTTTGTCAAGCGTCAGGGAATCAAAGGATTTTTTGAATCAACCGACGGCTGTTCACATCAGGTCGCTCTTGAGAGCGGCAAGATTTTACCCGGGCAATTTATTTTTGGTGCTGATTCATATACTCTTTCGCATGGGGCAATTTCTGCCTATGCTCAAACAATATCGGAAGAATCGGTTGCCTCGATATGGTCAACAGGTAAAATGACAATCAAGGTTCCGCAAACTGTCAGGATTGAAATTAACGGAAGACGATCCCGTGGTGTTTATGGCAAAGATATAGCCTTACTCCTGCTGAAGAAATTACAAGATGAAAATTTAGCAGGTAAATCAATCGAATTCTATGGCAATGTTATTTCTCAAATGTCAATTTCGGAACGATTCACTCTTTGTAACCTGTCACAAAAACTTGGCGTTGTTTCGGCTATTTGTCCATTTGATTCGGTTACTCGTCGGTACCTTACCGGACGAACGCTCGAACATTACAATCCGATCATTGCCGACAAAAATGCTGAATACGAAAATCAGTTTCAATTTCAAATAGACAGCTTAAAACCTCTGGCAGCAAATTGTCAAGATGGTACTATCAGTAACCTGACCGAACTTGAAAATATACCGGTACATCTTATTATTATTGGCACATCAAATAATGGACGGTTCGAAGATCTCCGCACAGCGGCAGAAGTTTTAAAAGGTCGTAAAGTTTCACATGACTGCCGACTAATGGTATACCCCGGTTCACGGTCGGTATATTTGGAAGCTCTCAAAAAAGGACTTATCCGAGTCTTAGTTGAATCAGGAGCGACAATTTTGTTCCCCGGTTCGCACAACGCTTTGGACTGCGGATGTCAACTTCTTGCAAGTGGCGAACGTGCCTTGGTAACATCGAATTTTAATCTGTTTGGCTCCCTTGATTCAGAAAAATCAGCGGTATATATCAGCTCACCTGCCACTGCAGCAGCCTCGGCAATCAACGGCAAACTAACCGACCCATCACGGTATGTCAAATAGCTGCATCGCCTAACAGACAACGCCTGATTTTTTACATAAAATTATTAGAACTCCCCAAAAGTCACCTCGCACTCCATTGTCATTCTGGACTTGATCGTGCCTGCAGGCACATCCAGGGTCCAACATTGTTGTTTTCTCAAAATGGGTTCAGTCTCATATAAAACACAGCCAAATGGCTGTTTTATCTTCACTATATTCCTTACAAGTAAAACAGGCTTAGCCTGTTACGGCGAAATGGCTTTGGCTCAGAAAATGGCTTAAAGCCATTTTCGCTCATATTTTTTGTAGCGATTTTGTAAGTGTAATTTCTTAGGTTCATATATAAAAAGAGATGTTGAGAATAAGCCGTGAAGTTGTATTGGAATTGTGAGAATTTTCTTACTAGTAGGTCGGTGTTCCGTTGGTTTGAAATCATCAGATTTCAAAATCGAGAAACCCGACAATATATGCAGTTTATGAATACCATTGTCGGGTTCTGCATCCACCTATCGGTGTTCGCTTGGAACCCGACCTACGAGACTTAAGATTAGAAGTCGGGTCTCGGGAAGAGCTGACCTGCGAGACTGCGAACGACCGGAACCAGTATTCATGCATCAATATTATTTTTTAAATAATTGCTCAATAAATAAATTTTCTTAGCCTGTTACTGCACTGGATTCCGCGTCAAGCACGGAAAGGAGTTGTGGAGTTTCGTAAATCATATCTCAAAGATTGAAAAGAAATGAAGAGATTGCCACAAGATGGCGGAACCACGAAAGGGTTCTGTCCTAGATGTCTCGGGAAGAGCTGACCTGCGAGACTGGATACCTGCCTTCGCAGGTATGACAATCGCAGGGTATTAAGAAAAATGTTTTTGGAGGGCGAGGAAAACTTGTGGCCATGCTGACTGGAAATATGCAAGGTAGGCATCCCAGTCATTGGCATCTGACTTGATACCATAGTGAGTTAATTTAAGCTTCGTATGAGAATCATCAACACGTTCAATATTCAGAACAACCCAAGTGCATGGACCTAATTTTCGAAGTGATGGAATTGTCGGTGGTGCATTCCACGAAAACGAAAGCATTGACTCAGGGGCGTAGCTTAGGATAGTACATTTTTCAGAACCTCGCGACCCATCGGGAACATCCATTGCAAAATAAATTTCAAATTTCCCACCAATTTTTAATTCGACATCTGTATTATCAATAAGCCATGACTGGAGACCATCGTTCGTTGTCCATGCATTCCAAAGAGAGTCTATTGATGTAGGGATAGTTTCTTCGATTTCAATTTTTCGGTCGGTTTGTTGGTGTTGCATAATAGCCCTATTTTACTAAAGAACGTAAGAGTTTTAAATTTTCGATATCCTCAAGGAGTTCATCCCCTTTAGGAGTTTCTAAAATCATCGGTACATTTTTGAGTTTTTTGTCATTGACAATATTTCGGAACGCCTCGAGACCGATAAATCCTTTACCGATTGCCTCGTGCCTATCTTTTTTCTGACCAAATTCTTTTTTGGAATCATTCATATGGATAATTTTCAAACGGTCGATTCCAATCAGATCATCAAATTGTTTCATCGTTTTTTTGTACTCTTTTGGGTCAGACAGAGGATAACCAGCTGAAAAAATATGACAGGTGTCTAAGCAAACTCCCAAACGTTCATGCGATCCTGACTTTTCAATAAGGTATGCGAGTTGTTCAAAAGTATAGCCTAAATTTGTACCTTGTCCGGCGGTCGTCTCAAAAAGCAAAGTGACGTTATCGGATTCAGGAAGTTCTTCAAAGAGGCGGATGACATTTTCTACAATACGATCCATGCCTGGTTCTTCACCCTCGCCAACATGTGACCCGGGGTGGAAAACCAGATTCGGAATTTTGAGCATCTCACATCGTTCCATCTCAACTTTGAGAGCCTCATATGATTTTAAATTCAACTCTTCTTTAGGTGACGCCAGATTTATGAGATAGCTTGAGTGTGATGTTGCAACGGTCACGCCGATTTCGTCGATAGCTTTAAAATATTTTTCCAATTCTTTATCTGTAATTGTTTTTGCACGCCATTGTGAATTTGACTTGTTAAACATCTGAATCGTGTCACAAGTAGCTTTTTTCCCTCTTTCAATCGCGTTAAACACTCCACCGGCAATAGATTCGTGCGCTCCAAATATCATATCTGTCCTCAATTTCTCATATTATTAATTTTCTACTGATAAAAATATAGTAATCGCACATAAAAGACAAGCATTGTCTCTGTATATTATTTTCAAAAAACTTAAAATAAACTGACAGACCCTGTCAGTCAGCTGTACGATATTAGTGATACGAAGGGAAATAAGCAAAATGGGGGCTTATTTTTAAAAAAGGGAACAAAATGAAAATAGGAAAGATGAAACCAAAATGGACTAAAGTTGGCAATACGGAAAGAGATCTGTTTGATGTTTTAGATATGGTGACACAAGGAAAGACAATAGGTGAGATAGCAAAAAAAGATAGGCGGGTTTCAGTTGATGAAATTCAGCAGCTTTTAAGCCGAACAAAATCGTATTTAAAAAGTCATCTGATTTTAGACTGTTATCTTGAAACAGCCAATCGACTTCCCGAGGTAAAACTGAAAATAGGCTGGGGAGCAAATGAAGTTCGCGAACTTGTTGAGCTTCATATAAACGGTGCCAGCATAAAAAGTATTTCGATTTTGATGCGAAAGAATAAAACAGCGATAACTAAAAAGTTGGAATCGCTAAATCTTTTATAGAGAGGAAAATAATTTGGCTGATATACAAATTAGAGATACAAATCTGAAAATAACTGATATACTCAACCTTATCGGTAATGGGTATAGCTATGAACAGATTGCGATAAAGCACCCACAAATGACGATGGTTGATATTATGATGTCAGCAAAAGTTGCGGAAGAAATTATAGGCTCTATGGTGAAAATCCATGGGGACAGTATACCGGCGGTGAGGATGGAATTTGTATTTAAAAACAATAATTTTATGTCTATTGAAGAGTTACAAAAGATAAATCCAAGAGCTTATGCAAAATGGAATACAACTGAAGATGATAACTTAGTGAAACTGTTTAAATCCGGGATAAGCATCACTGAGATTGCTTCAACGATGCAAAGGACCAGAGGGTCAATTTCGGCGAGACTAGAAAAATTTGGATTGATTATGCAGTAGTTGAATTGCTGACTTCTTGTTCCTATATGGCAGAACCACTAAAGGGTTCTTCCCTACAAACATTATTGTTCGGAAAATAAAATTAGTCTAATATACAGTCGGCTTCGATTTCGACAAACCATTCATCTCGCACGAGTCCTTTAACAACAACCATTGTTGCGGCAGGTCTGATATCTGAAAAAAATTCGCCGTGAGCCTTGCCGATTTCATCCTGTACGGAAGCATCGGTGATATACATACGAGTACGGATTACATTTTCAAGTTGACCGCCGGCATCTTCGATAACTTGTTTGATAATTTCAAGACAACGAATCGCCTGACCATAGGGATTTCCAGCGGCAGCGGTACTTCCATCGGGAGCTATTGGACCGGTGCCTGAGACCGCTAATACATTTCCAACTTTGACCGCACGAGAGAATCCGAATGTTTTTTCATAGGGTGAACCGAATGAGAATAATTTGCGTTGCATAAGGAATCCTTGTAATTAGATAAATTTAGATTCATCTACCCCAAAATATTTTTTTATATCTTTTTTCAGAAGAACCCAGAGAGCTATAATTCCAAAAACAGTTCCTATCGGGAAGTCGGCAATATTTAAAATCGACCACAAAATTGCGACAAGACGACCCCATCGCTGTTTGAAATGTAAACCTATCGACGCTATCAGCATTGGCAGATAGATAATAAGTTTGCGGAGTGCTTCGCTTTCTTCGATACCATTTCCAGAGACAAATTCAGCCAACCATGTGCCAGCAAAAAGTGTCGTCTGATAATGCAGCATGACAAGTGAGCCAGACAGAACACCGAATAGACCGATGATAAAAAATGCTATAGTTATTGCTTTGAGATACTTTTTCATGAATCAATAGTACAATTATTTAGAAGAGTACGCAATAAGAAATACGCTATCACCAATTAGCTGTCTTTCCATTTTTCAAAAGTTCGGCATGTCGTTCGGTTGAGAGACCGCATTTATACTCGTAGTCAGATGGTTGCGATTTCATAAAGTCTTGCGATGCCTGAATTGTCTCTTCAACTTTGCGATGGGTCAGTCCTTGGGAGATTGATGCTCTCGGGTCGATTTCCATAAAATTGTAGTGAGCCATATCTGCAAATGAAAAGAGCATCGGAAAATCGGTTACTTCCATTTTGGACTCTTCGATAAATTCTTTTGAAACTTTGGTAAAAGAAGAATCTGTATTAAAATGTTTTTGCATGCGAACAAGCAAGTCAGCGAGTGACAGTTTTTCGTTTGGACCGATTGCGTTGTAGATTCCCGGTTGTTGTTTTTCAGTAAGTTTGATTGTCCACTCTGCTAAATCGCGAACATCGATAAACTGCATCGGCTGGTTGTCATTGTCGGGAACAAGCATCTCTCCCCCGTTGGCAACTTGGCGAACCCAGTAGCCAAAACGGTCGGTGTGGTCATCGGGACCAACGATATAACCCGGGCGGATTATAGTAGCTTTTTCTTCATAGATGTCGAGGACTTCATCTTCGCAGAGAACTTTGAGTCCGCCGTAGGTTTCGCCGGTGATTTCTTCGATCGATTCATCTTCTAAGGTAGCAAGTGGTGAATCTATATCAATCGGTTCGCCGAAGCCATGGTCGTAGACAGAAATGGTTGAGATAAAAACATAATGTGGAACGTTTTCTTTTAAGAGTTCACACGAATCTTTGACAAGGCGAGGTAAGTAGCCGTTGACGTCAATGACCGCATCGAATTTTTCCCCTTTGAGAGCATCAAGATTTCCGTCTCGGTCTCCGGTCAAATATGTAACTCCGTCGATTTTTTCTGTGCATGTTTTACCTCTGTTAAAGAGGGTGACGTTATGGTTATTTTTGAGTGCGACATCAGTTATATGTTTTCCAACAAACTGGGTACCGCCGAGGATTAGTATGTTCATGTCTGTTCCTTTTAATTTACTAATTTAAATTCTTCTTTATACGTAGTCCAGCAGGCAACAGTTTTTCCGTTTTGTTTCGCAGGTTTGAATTTATTTTCTTTTGCAACAATTAATGCAGAGTCATCTAATGCTATTGTACCGGATGTTTTTGCTACTTCTGCTTTTACAACATCACCTTTTATATTTACTAATGCCTTTATCCAAACTCTTCCTTGAATTCCTGCTGTTTTTGCCAATCGAGGATATTTGGGTAACACATGATGAACCATCTCTGGCATAACTTCAAAAGGATCAAATTCATCACCTCGAATTGGATAAAAGTCATCAAATTCTATAGTTACTTTATAGGTTTGTATCTTATTCATTGGTTTAATAGTAAAATTCATTTTCCACCATACCCAATAAAAAGCTGGCAGTCCATCTTTTATAGCAGGTTTAAAACTATATTCAAATGCTGAGTTTAAAGCAATATCGTTTAAAATTGAATCGCGACAAGGAAATTCAATATTTGCTTCGATAACTTTACCTTCATTATTCACCAGCAGAGACATCCAAATATTAACAGATTTTTTTTGTAATTTATAAGATTCAGGAAAATTAATACTAGGTTGATATAATAACTCTGGTTCAACGTCGACATATACAATCTTTTTAGGAGAAAAAAGTTGTGGTGATGTTGCAGAGATGAACATTGGAAAAGAAAACATAAATAAAAGTAAAAATATAATAATCCGCATAAAACCTCCCAAAGGTTTTTTTCAGTTGATTGTATTATGCGGATTTAGTGTGTGATTATCAAGCGATAAAATTTGGCAGACGAGAACATATGGCTTGCCCTGCCCCTTCGACAGGCTCACAGGTTGCAACCTGCTCAGGGTGACGAAGTTAAAAGATGAGATTGCCACGGCAACAAGTCACAATGTGACAAGTTACCTCGCAATGACTGGTGTAATGAAAAAATATATTATTTCTGACATCGCTTGGAAAAGTCAGGTCTCGGACACTCATTGAGTGTGAAAGACCTGACCTACGAATTTGGATTATTATTTTGTATTGCCTGTTCCGTAATGGCAGAACCACAAAGGGTTCTTCCCTACTATTATAATAAAAGTTCCAATGGCACCTATTTTGTTTTGAAGTTCATCGACAAGATTTTTATCTCGGTCATATCTTCAATAGTATACCGAATGCCTTCACGTCCTAAGCCAGAGTTTTTCACTCCACCATACGGTTGGTGATCGGCACGGTAAGTCGGGATGTCATTGACAACAACGCCACCTGCTTCGATATTTTTGAAAGCATAAAAGACATCATCCATTCGGTTTGTAAAAATACCTGCCTGCAGACCATACTCGGAGTTATTGATTTCATCGACAACTTTTTTGAAGCTCTTGTATTTATCAACGACCACAAGCGGAGCGAAAGCTTCTTTGGAACAAACATCCATCGATGATTTCACATTGGTCAAAACAGTAGGTTCAAGTACCGATCCGTTTTTCTTACCACCTGTGACAAGCTTGGCACCTTGCTTGACAGCATCTTTGATAGTTTGGATAGTTTCATCGGCAGCAGAACCTGTGACCATAGCACCAATGTCGGTATCTTTTTTCATAGGGTCGCCGACTTTGAGTTTTTTTACTTTTGATTTAAACATCTTTAGAAATTTGTCATAGACATTTTCATGGACATAAATTCGTTGTACCGAAATACATGACTGCCCTGCTGAAGCAAAACCACCATAGAGTAAGCGAGTAGTTGCATATTCTAAATCGGCATCATCGGCAATAGCAACGCCGGCGTTACCACCAAGTTCTAAGACAACTTGTTTGGTGCCACAGTTGTTTTTTATCCACCAACCAACTTGTGATGAACCTGTAAATGTAACAAGTTTGACTCGGTCATCATCGAGTAGCGGTGTTGATTCTTTTGAAGACCCAGGTAAAATCGAAACGGCACCTTTTGGGAGATCGGTTTTATCAATAATTTCAGCAAGCATCAGAGCGATAAGCGGAGTTGATGTTGCAGGTTTGAGTACGATAGTATTACCCGATGCAATCGCCGGTCCGATTTTATGAGCGACAAGATTAAGCGGGAAATTAAATGGTGAGATTCCTGCGATGACACCCATCGGGAAACGACGAACTAAACCCATCCGAGTTTCCGCCCCAGGGAGCCAATCGAGATCGACAATTTCGCCACCAATACGTTTGGATTCTTCAGCAGCAACTCGGAAAACAGAGACAGAACGGAGAACTTCTCCCCGAGCATCTTTGTATGCTTTGCCAAGTTCTTTGACCATCGTGATTGTAAATTTTTCAACATTTTTTTCGAGACCATCGGCGATTTGATGACAGATTTTTTCTCGAGCATACGATGGAAGTTCTTTGGTGATCGCAAATGCTTTTTGTGCTGCTGTGATTGCTGCGGTGTAGTCATCCTTTGATGCTGCTGCACAGACGCCAACAAGTTTGTTATCGTATGGTGAGCGTACTTCGATTTTGTTTGTACGGTCGACCCATTTGCCACCGAGATACATTTTATATTTTTTAGCCATGATTAAATCCTTTATTTATATTGAACATACTTCGACTCCGCTCAGTATGACTTGTTTTTATCCTATTGGGCAGACAAGCTGTCCAAGACGTTTTGTAAGTTTTACATTCTCAGAATAATCTACCGGAACGTCAATCAGAACCGTTTTATTCATCTTAAATGCTTTTTTAAGAATCTTCTGCAGGTCATCCCCTTTTTTCACTTTGATACCAACATCTCCAAAAGATTTAGCAAGCTGTACCCAGTCCGGGTTGTTGAATTTTGTACCAAAAGCATGACCATATTTATTTTTCTGTTTCCATTCGATAAGTCCAAAAGTACCATCCGTCCAAACAAGATTGACAGTATTGGTCTTCAGCCTAACGGCAGTTTCAAGTTCTTGCACGTTCATCAAAAAGCCACCATCGCCGGAGATAGTAAGAATTTTCTTTTTTGGATAAACTAACTGGGCGGCGATTCCTCCCGGAAGAGCGATGCCCATCGTGGCGAATCCATTTGAGATAAGACAAGTGTTCGGTTCGCGGGCAACATACATGCGGGCTATCCACATTTTGTGAGCGCCGACATCGGAGATAACGATATCATCGTCGTCTAAGACTGCTCGAATGTCATGTAGAATTTTCTGCGGTTTTATCGGATACGATTTGTCATCATCATACTCATGAATTTCTTTTAAGATTTTTCTACGATGTTTTTCAGAAAACTTCCCGATAGATTTCGGAAAACTGTCATCAATCTTTTCATTGATTTCCCAAAGAGTCGATGCAATATCTCCGACGATTTCAACTTCGGGGTCATACCAGTAGTCAACTTCGGCAGGGTCAAAATCTATATGGATAATTTTTTTATCTCCATCAGGGTTCCAAAATTCAGGCGAGTATTCAACAATATCATAGCCGATAGCAATAATCAGATCGGCTTCATCGAAAGCACAAGTTACATGGTCTCTTGATTGGAGTCCGATAGTGAGAAGGTTATGTTCGTACAAATGCCCGGCGGCACCTTTTGCCATAAAAGTATTACAGACTGCCATGTTTGTTTTTTCAAGAAATATCCGAAGTTGTTTTGTTGCTCTTTTTCTGATAGCTCCATTGCCTGCCAAGATAAGCGGTTTTTTTGCTTTTTTAATTAGTTCAATTGCTAAGTTGACTGCTTTATAGTCAGGAGCAGGACGGCGTACTTTTTTGATTTCAAAAAATTCAGGTTTTTTACATTCTTCAGTAGCGACATCTTCGGGGAATTCCAGATGTGTCGCTCCCGGTTTTTCAGCTTCGGCAATTTTGAACGCTTTGCGAACTGCCTCGGCAACAATGTCGGGGCGGGAAATCGAGGTATTCCATTTTGTGACAGGTTTGAACATCGAGACAATATCAATAAACTGGTGTGACTCTTTGTGCATCCGTTTTGTGTCGGCTTGCCCTGTGATAGCGACTAGTGGGGCACGGTCGAGATTGGCATCGGCGATTGCTGTTAGCAGGTTTGTTGAACCCGGTCCGATTGTTGCGAGGCAGACTCCTGCCTTACCGGTTAACCGTCCGTAGATATCAGCCATAAAGCCGGCACCTTGTTCATGTCGTGTGAGTATAAATTTTATGTTTGATTTTCTTAGCGCTTCTAAGAAATCAATATTTTCTTCGCCCGGAACACCAAAAATATATTCGATGTTTTCATTTTCTAACGCCTTCACAAAAGTTTCTGAGGCATTTTGCATTTTTATACTCCTAGCTCTCTTATTTCAATTTTATTCAATAACATTATTATCGGTTTTCATGATACTATCTATAACTAAATTAAGTGTAGGAAGTTTCCCATATAACTCAGAATTAACCTATTTATTAAGAAATTACGAAGTCTATTTTCAAGAGCAAGTTACTATATTTATATATAGTCTACACTAACATATGTAGGAATATTCCAATATTAAACAACTTTTAAATCGAACCAAATGAATGGAGGTTAACATTTTTTGCCTTGTAACTAATTACTACCCCTAAAGTTACAAATTCTTTTTTTTAAACAAGACTTAAACGGACTGAATTTTGCTTAAGTAGAAATTAAAATTAAAGTGGAAGTAGATATGAAAAAAATAAAACATCAAAGTGGAATTACTTTACTTGAAGTAATGATAAGTATGATAGTTTTGGCAATCGGAATCTTAGGGCTTGCCCCTCTCATTAGCATGTCGATATACGGTAATACTTTTGCTGATGACGTAACCGTTGCCAATGCACTAGCCCAACAAGAAGTCGAGATACTAATGAATGAATCAGATTACGGTCAGATTCTATTTTATTCAACAACAGATTCTGTGAATGGTATGTACCTCGTTAATAGAGTTGTTGAAGATGATATTTCAGATGCTATGATTCCTTTGGGATTATATAAAATAAGCGTTGATATTGGATGGGTCGATCAGCAAAATCAACAACGTACGGTTACATACTCAACTTTTAAAACAAAAATATAAGATGATGGATAATACTATGAAAATAATAAAGAAATCTCAAAGAGGATTCACCTTAATCGAAGTTCTGGTTGCTCTATTCATTACCGGAGTATTAACAACTGCAACTATGCAGTTTTATGTGTCACAGCATAACAATATGTTGGTACAGCATAATGTATCTGATATGCAGCAAAACCTCAGAGCATGTGGTCAAGAGCTAACAACAACTTTGCGAAATGCGGGTTCCAACCTTCCTAATAATTTGTTATCAATAGACGCTACCGATGGAAACCCTGACTCACTTACAATAAGGTTTTCATATGTAAACGGATCAGTAGATGTAGGTGACAATACACAAATAATACAAACTGCACCGATTCATATAAATAATGCTATTGATATGTCTGCATTCAAATCTGGTATGACAGTATATCTTTGGCATGAAGGGATAAAAACCGGTGAATGGTTTACAATAACGCAAGTTACTCTAAATAACGGAACTGGTTGGATAGAAGTATACCATCAAGGACAGGAATTATTATTTGAACCACTGCCTGGAGATAAGTTGATAGTCTTAGAAGAGTCATCATACTTTATTAATAGAGCTGATTCTACAAATCCACTTTTTATGAAGATGACCAATGGTGGTGTACCACAAGTATATGCTGAGAATATTGATGATTTCCAACTTCAGTTTACCCTATCAGATAATTCTGTCGTAGATACAATTAGTGTAAATGATACCGTTTATGTTATAAATGTAAGTTTAACTGCTCATACTGAAGATGTAGACATAGCATTAACCGACCGCAATAAAGATGGAAGACGTCGGAGATCATTAAGTACTGATATATTAGTTAGAAATAATAGATTTTAGATTGGAGATATATGATGATTTATAAGAAAATGACAAATGAAAAAGGATCAGCATTACTTATTTCGCTGATGATTTTATTAATGATTACGGCAGTCAGTTTTTCGATGTTTTCAATATCTAGCGATGATCTCGCAATTTCATCGAACTCGAAAAATATGACCTAATCTTTTTATTCATCTGAATCCGGTCTCGCTTTAGCAAAAAGTGTTCTCTGGAATGAATATGTTAGTTGGGCATCAACCAATCCTCAAAAGATTTCAGGACAAACTGGTAACCGTGCAACCTACCAAAAATATCTTGATAATCTCGGATTAACTGACAATACCACAACGACTCTTTTTAGTTCATTTGATTTAGGTAATGGACAAATCGTTGATAGAGTCTCTGTCACAAGAACAGATGTTACTGGTTCAACTCTTTTATCGGTTACGTCTGTTGGTAAAGCCAAAGATAATTCAAGAAGTTCTATCCAAGCTCAATTACGAGTTGAGGGTGAAGCGTTCAAAGGATTTGAATTTGCAATCCTTGCTAATAATGTTAACTGTATTATGTGTCATGCAACAATTGATAACGTAGATAGAGTTTATAATACTGACCCAACCAAAGAAGGTACTTTTGACCGAGTAAAAGTAGCCTCTTTAGAATCAATGTTGATTCGTACGACATCTGCAGACTCTTATGTAGCAGGTACTGTGTATAGCCGTGGCATCGTTACTGATAAAGCAGGAAATCTTATCACCAATTTATCCCCAACCGGAAAAGGGCTTGAAGGTTTTGCAATTAATAGCGCAGATGGAAAAATTACTGAACCTCTTTCTACGGTTAGTTTAACCGAAGCATCTGGTTCTCCTTTACCACAAAACAGCAATTTATATCTGAACTATCCTACCGCCGAAGGTGATATGACCGATGGAGTTTTACCTGACGAATTTCCACCGCCATTCCCTGATGGTAACGGTAATAAAATTGTAGATGATAATGAATTTGATGAAATAGCAGATGGTGCAAACGGTGGAATTTCCGGCGGTATTATTTATGGTGTGAATTCAAATCAAACATATAATAGTGGTTCTCTCCCTAGCTCCGGCAACGTAACATCTATCGGTGGAACATACGAAGGTAATCTGATTTTGGTAGGTACTGATGCAAATCCGATAGATTTATCAGGTGATATTGCTGTCAACGGTGACGTAATTATCCAAGGTAAAGTTATCGGTACCGGACAGATATATGCTCGTGGTAATGTATACATTACCGGTGATTTAACCTATGCTGATGGTACTAACAACGGCAATCGAACTTTTGGTACATCTGCTGATGGTCGTCAAAATGCTCTCTCTATCGCAGCCGGTAAAAACGTTATGGTTGGTGATTATCTCACACAAAAGAAAGCAGATCATACCGATCCAACTGTTTTTGACCCAGGTAATCAAAGTGGCGGTGAAGCTTTTTCGTTTACACCATCTGAAATGACATTGTTTAATAGAAGAGAATGGACCAAAACACAAGAATTTTTACCTGACGCAAATGGTGGCTTAGTTCCAAATGCAACCTTTGATCCAGTATATCAACCCAGATACTATGTCATGAATGACGGCGATCCAGTATATGTATTTAATAAAAACTATACGGATAGCAAAGGAAAAGACAAAGGAACATATTGGGACGCTGCTTCAAATAGTTGGCAGGGTAAAGAACATGCATCATCATATGACTTAAACGTATTAACAAAACTTGATGCCAGTAATCCAGCCTTAGCCGGCTCAACAATTTCATCACTCTCTTCATCATCAAGTTGGATTTCACCTCAGAATTTAAAATCTATGTGGGTTGCTAATGATGCCGCACGTCCTTCGGGTGAAGAATTTAAAATCGACGGTCAGATTTATACCAGTAATTCTATTTTTGCTTTGACACGTAAAGCATCTAATACTGCCGGTAAGATGACTATCAACGGATCTATTGTAGCATCTGATGTTGGTGTGTTAGTTGGTGGTGGGTTAAATCTACATTATGACCAAAGATTAAAAACTTTCTTAAATATTAAAGATGACTCCAAAGTTTTGTTAGTTCAAGTTGCATGGTTCTCTGAATAAATTCTTTATTGATATATAAGATACAGATAGAGTTACCTCCAGTAATCTATCTGTATCTTTTAAAGTAAATCTAATAATTCATAATCACATCATTTTTCTATCTACCCTCACCAAAGTATTGGAAGTTTCCCATATAACTCAGAATTAATCTATCTATTTTTGATATAATAGGCTTTTAAACTCCCGATTCAATATTAAACGAATTTTTACTAACGCAACTTAACCTATTGTCCGATATGATAATATGAGACTATTTCTGACTTGAATCTATTTTTCCGAGCGATTGGTATGAAATTTACTCTGTAAGTTTGTAATTAGATAAAGGAATCGTAATGAATATGCAAAAGTTAAAAGATGATAATGGTATTTCGCTTTTAGAAGTACTAGTTGCCATGATAATTTTAGGTATGGCTCTGCTTGTGCTTTTAAATATGTCGATGGTTGCTTTAGACGGCAACGATTGGGCAAACAAAAATACGACCGCAACACAAGTGATGCAGGAAAAGATGGAGCAGTTGAGAAATATCGCTATTTTGAATTCCGGGTCTAGTGGTAGTGATACTACCAATGGTGTTACAAGAGTATGGACAGTAACTGATGCAGCTCAACATCTGAAACAAGTCGAAGTAACAACGACTTGGTTAGATATTAGTGGAACGAGAGTTTCAAGTTCATTAACATCTTACATTAAAACCGATTCTTTATAAAGAGGTGAATCATGAATAAAATAATAAAGAATGACAAAGGGTTCTCCTTAATTGAAGTTGTAATTTCTCTGATTATAACGGGTGTTGTGACTGCATCGATTCTCAATGTTTATATTACATCACATGAGAATTATATGATTCAGGATGATATTACGGACATTCAACAAAATGCGAGAGCATCTATCGATGAACTTTCACGTCAAATTCGCTTAGCTGGTTTTGATTTGCCATTAGGTTTAAATGCGATTGAAGCTTATGATACAAATCCAGATACAATTGTCCTGACTTACCAAAATTCCGGTTGTGACACATATTTATCAGCACCTATGCCGAACGCATCTGCTGAGTTAAAATGTGGTACTGATATTTCCTGTTTCTTTGATGGGCAATGGATTTTTATTTATGATGCCGACTCTGCTAAAGGTGAATGGTTTGAAATCACCAACGTACAAGCAGCAGCATTTCACATACAACATAACACAATGACACTTACCAGACAATATGATGTGAACGCACTGGTTTTTGCGATGACGGAAGTTAAATTTTATATAGATAATACCACCGAACCTGCTCATCCTAAACTAATGATTGATGTCATGGGGCAAACGCCACAGATCTATGCTGATAATGTTTATGATTTGCAATTTCAATATAAGCTGAAAAATGGTATGACCGTTGATGAGCCACCGATTGCTGAAAACATTCGTGAGGTTCTTATTGATTTGTCAGCACGTTCTAATAGTCCTCTCATAGACGATAATGCGAATGGTGATCAAGATACATATAGGGAACGGACATATAGTACATCTGTATTTTTACGTAATGTAGGTATATAGGAAAGTTTGAGGTATATGATGAAACAGTTACAGAAATTAAAATCAGAAAGTGGTATAGCCGCTCTCATAGCTCTAATCATGGTCGGCATGTTGACCCTAATCGGGTTGGCGGCAATATCTACTTCAGATGATGAAGTAACTATCACCGGTAATGAACTTCAGGAAGCCAGAGCATTTTATGCCGCCGAAGCAGGGCTTGAAGCAGCAGCGGCAAGACTGCATTTTTTATCTGATTCGGTAGGTACAATTACAACTACCATGCCCGAAGGTGAGGGTAATTTAAACGGTTCTTCTTTTTCTTTTGAAACTATTGATTTAGGTCCTGTTGAAATTAAAACATTAAGCAACGGAACTCTTGCAGGTTTACATGCACAAGTAAAATCTTACGCAATGCAATCAATGCGGTAAGTTATGTCGACAACGCCACGGTGCAACTAACACAAACTTTTGAGCGTGCCTTAGTACCGATATTTCAATTTGCAGTATTTTATGGTAACGACTTAGAAATTGCACCGGGACCAACGATGTCGCTCCTTGGACGAGTGCATTCTAACGGTTCTCTTTGGCTACAAGCGGGCAATACACTTAACATAGATAGTTATGTGACTTCGGCGGGATCTATTCACCATGGGCGTAAAGGTGCCGGAGGAGTTTCATCCGGTGATGTTAGAATCAAAGATGGCTCCGGAGATTATATTAGTATGAAAGAAGGTTCCGAATGGCTTGAAGCAGACGATGCCCATTGGTATGATTCGTCAATTGCCAGATGGAATGGTCGGGTCCAGGATTCTACTCACGGTCAGGAACAACTTAACGTTCCTCTCAATGGAACTGACGATGCGCATAAATTGATTGAACGTGCTGCTGGAGGGAATGCCGATTCGTATGAAGATAAAGCAACGCTCAAATTTATCGATGGTCAAGCATTACAACGTGTTAGTGTTGGTGATGTTTGGAATAATGTTACTGCAGATATGATAGGAAAAGGAATTATCGAAAAGAAAAATAATCAGTTCTACGATGCACGTGATACTAAATGGGTAGATGTTACAGAATTTGATATCCAAAAATTATATGATGAAGGATATGCACCATCAAATGGTGTAGTATACTTTGCTGACAACGTCGGAGATTTCCCAGCCTTACGAATCAACAACGCCGATGAGCTTGGTGATGCGTTAACAATTGCTTCTGAAAACCCAGTGTATACTTTTGGTAATTTTAATTCTACGAATAAAAAACCAGCTTCTATCATGGGTGATGCGGTGACATTTTTATCTCCCAATTTTGATGATGGTTTAAGTAGTGGAAATAAATCTTTCAGACTTGCCGACCCTACAATAGTAAATGCATCAATTATGACCGGTAATATTGAAACAACCACATCTAACTACAACGGTGGCTTTGAAAATCTACCAAGGTTCCTAGAAGTATGGTCAGGTAAAAACTTTACATGGTCAGGCTCAATGGTGAACTTATGGTATGCACAACAAGCAAATTCAACATGGAACGGTACCTACTATTCACCACCTATTAGAGATTGGTCATATGATACTGATTTAGATGACCCTGCCAACTTACCACCGGGATCACCTGTTGTACGCATATTCCAACGTACTGGTTGGAGTCAGTCTGACATTGGATATGCCAATGTAAATGATGCTGCTCCTGACGAAGACTAATCTTGATCTAGTAAATAAAAAAGCGTAACCATTATTGGTTACGCTTTTTTTTATTCTATCAAAATGTCATAGGGCATTCGGGTATAAAATTGATCGGGAGATAGCAGTTGTAGTTCATCCTGCAGAAACTCAGCAGACGATTTTGATTTAAACAATTTCGCAACCGTAGAAAATAAAGAACTACCAGGGAAAGTAAGAAATGATTTTTTCTGTGGAAATATTTCAATTTGATATTCAGAAAAATTATTTTTATTCACAATATAATCGAGAGCATCTTTGAACCCGCCAATATGATCAACCAATCCATTCTCTTTTGCTTCGGCACCTGTCCATACTAAGCCTTGCCCCAAGTTGTCAATAGAATCTACAGTCATCAACCTATTTTCAGCCACCAACTGTACAAAGTGGTCATACATACTTTTTAAGTGCGAGAAATATTTTTCTCTCTCATCAGGCGTAAATGGTTTGATCTGACTCAGCATCCCGGCATATTTTCCACGAGTATACAACTCTTTTTTAAGAGCTATTTTTTTATGCAGTTCACTCATATCAATCTTACCACCAAAGATTCCGATCGACCCTGTTATAGTTGCACGGTTGGCAAAGAGAGTCTCCCCTGCCATAGCAAAATAATAACCACCCGATGCTGCGACATTGCCCATCGAAACTACTATAGGAATTTTTTTACTTTGCTTTTGAAGCGAATGATAAATCTCCTCACCTGCCAAAGCAGCTCCGCCCGGTGAATTGATACGAAGTAAAATTGCCTTGGTATCTTTATTTTGTACTGCTTGGCGTATCGCACGTTTCATCTTATATGGAGTAACATCAGACTTACTTGAAAAAATTGAACCGGCACCATCTGTCTGCACTTCTCCTAGAGCGGTTATAACAGAAATAATCGGTTTCTCTTTCCAGGAGTCATGATTGATAATATCATAGTGATAGCTTCTGATAGTTATTTCAGTTTTGGAAGATTTCAGCTCATCGGGAAACGTCTCTTTGATTTCATCTAAATATGCAACGCCATCAATTAAGTTGGCATCGAGTGCTTCCTGTGTTGTGAAGGGTCCTTGGTCAATAAGGGTTCGGACAGCTTCTTCTGAAACTGCTCGCCCTTTGGCGATGCCTGATACAAGTTGTCCGTATAAATTATCGAGCAGTCTGTTAATTTGTTTTTTGTTGGCATCAGAAGATGCTTCTTGAGTAAAAGTCTCAGCGGCAGTTTTATAAGCACCAATTTTTAAAAGCTCCGTCTTTACACCTATCTTGTCTAAGGTACCGGCATAAAAAGAAAGCTCTGCTTTGAGTCCCACAAGTTTTAATTGTGTAACGGGAGGAACTATGATTTTGTCACATGTAGATGCTATGTAATAGGCAAGATTATTGGGATAAGAGAGATGGCAAATTATTCTTTTTTTTTTAGATTTAAAATAATCTAAGGCAGAACGGACTTCTTCGGCTTGGGCAAAACCAATTGATAGTTTATTAAGAGACAGAACCATTTCATCAATAGACTCATCATCGGCAGCACGATAGATATCTGTTAAGAGGTTTAAATATGATGACGGTTGTTTTCCGAAAAAAGGTTTTGATGGGTTTTCATTTGGTCGACCAGACAAGTTTGTTAGCAAACGACGAGGTGTAACTTTTACAATTGACTCTTGTCTTCTATTGGTAGAACCATAGAAAAAAGTTGTGCCACGGTGGTGACCTTTACTACTGGCGGAACGTCTGGCGCCGATAAATGATTGGAAAAAGTTTATACGAAAACCAATTTCAAAATTTTTATGTCTGTCAACAAACCCGTTGAGATATAACCCGGGGATTGGATTTGTCGCCAGATGATATACAAAATCGGCATTACGGATTTTAGTTTTCGTCGAGAGAAATGCATCAACAGCAAGGGTTATTTTACTTCCGCTAGGTCTATATGCTAAAGAATAGCGGACTTCGGTTTCGGTTTTTATATCATTGATTCTTGTCTTGTTCAAGTTTGAAAGGACAATTCCCCATTTGTATTGCGGATTTAATTTGCCCATAAAACCGATATTCCAAAGATGTTTTTTATTGTAGGCATCTGGGGCATCTTTAAAATATTGATAAGATGCACCAAAGTTTAAATCTTTTCCGAATTTCATACCACTTGAAAAGATATACTCTCTGAAATCGGTATCATCATCATTTTTTATTTTTCGATAAGATATTCCAAATCCGTTACGGGTAAAAACAGTCCCCCAGTTTTTGGCAAACTCCCATTTATATAAATCGGCAAAAAACTGAACGTCGGATGCTTTGTATAAAGCAAGTCCGGCAGGGTTGACCCAAACAGCCTCGGCACCAAAAACAGATGCGGCAGGTTGATAGTAATATAAGTCGGTTGGAACCTCTACCTGTTGTGCAAAAGATGTTTGAGCTACTATGATGAAAAACGCAATTAAAATTTTAAAACGCACTCTTACTCTCCCTTAGGATACCCACGAAAATAAATATTACCGTTTCCACGTACCGAACTATTGATTATTGCTTTTCCATTTCCTACAATAAGATCAAGTCTGTTTTTTTGAATAAAATCTGGCGTTGTCAAAATATCGTTCACTTCTATTTTACTTCCTTCTTCAACCGCTAAAGAGATCATCGACGAAATGTTATCAGGAATCAATATCTCGATATCTTCATAACTATTTGTAACAAGAAGTTTTTCCGTAGAGAAATCTTCCATCTCAATAGTTATCGGTCCATTGGACGATCTAATAGAGTTATATCTTCCCATCGGATGAAATTTTTTCAAATCAATCCGTCCATAGGAGTTTTTGATATTTAATTCCCCAACGATATCAGAGATTTTTATATCGCCACCATCATTACGTAATACAATTTTATTATGAGGTGAATATATTTTATTTAATTCTAAAGTTGCATGTGTTGTTGCTATATCTATTTTTCCAGAGATATTACGAGCGGTCACTTTTCTGTTTGTTGCTTGAATCACAACAGAATTTAATACATTTTCAAGATAGACTCTTCCATAAGAATTCGGAAGAATGAATGAATTAAAAGGACCCTCGGCATCAATGTCATAATATGGTGTATCAAATTCAATAGAACAAAATTCAGGCAAAACGAGATAGACATCAATAGCGGCAGATTGATTGGTGCCACTCCATGGAGCCGGGTTCGGAGCTCGTCAATCAAGACTGAGACCATCGTGGGTCAGTTCAAACTCGACTGAGATAATGTCGATAAAGTCGATAGCTTCTGATTTTGAATTATGTTTGGCACGTTTGATATATGTAAGTTGAGCAATGTCAGATTCATGTGTCTCTATATTTATTGCACCGGAAAGGGATGATGCAGAGCGGATGATGATTTTACTCTGTGGAGATATTGTGAGTTCTTTTTTTATATCTTCTGTTTTATACAGTGCGTCGTTAACTTTAATAATATCCTGGGCAGCAAGAGAGCCACACAAGAGACAGCAAATCATGAGACTGTTAATAAATTTTGTCAACACAAGAGACCTCTATTCTACTTTTTGAAACTCATTCATCAGAACCGAGCCGGCTACAGCTACATTGAGAGATTCAACAGCTTGGTCATGATCAATTCGAACCATGATTGCCGGGTCAGACTTTATCTCCTGTGAGAGTCCAAAGCCTTCGGAACCAACCGCTAAAACAATGCGGCTTGACTTGACTTGTTTTTTTACAAAATGAATCGGCTTACCATGCATGTCGGCAGCGAGAAGTTGTAAGTTTTCTCTCTTAATCAATTTCAAAATATTATGCGTTTCATCTTTCACTATATGCACTTTAAAAATTGCTCCCATTGTAGCACGGACAACTTTTGGCGAATAAATATCGGCGGTGTCGCCGCTGACAAAAATCATTTTAAAACCAAAAGCCAAAGCCGAACGGATTAAAGTACCAACATTGCCGGGGTCTGAAATATTTTCACACCATAATACCTTACGGATTTTTTTCGAGAAAGATTCAATCCCTGTTTTTTCCTGCATATTAAATATGCCGATAATCCCCTGTGGGCTTTTTGTATCTGAAAGAAGTTTGATATCATTTGAAGATATCTGCACAATAGGTACATCTTTTTTCTTAAAGTTCATCAATAAATGTTCACCTCTTACATCTATAAGAGATTTACTATATAAAACCTGTTTTGGGAAGACCATATGACGATAGGAATCTTCAAGTAATCTGACCCCTTCGGCAATATATTTCTGATGAGTTTTCCTGCCTTTTTTTGTAAGGTAGGATTTTATTAATTTAAATTCATTTCTTGTAATTGGCACTTGTCTAACCTCTATAAATAATTGTATCTTACTTAATAAAATTAAACTTATGAGTACATAGCAAGTGAAAACTAAAAGCTTTTTAATATATCTTTTTATCATCTGTTTTGCCGTTTCTCTTTCAGCAAATGAGAAATTTGTTATTGGGGGCATTGATGGTCTTAACCCCAACGCAAACGAAAAAACATATCCTATTTTGCTAGCCTTATCAGGTGGCGGAGCAAGAGGCTTAACGATTATTGGGATATTAAAAGCGTTTGAAGAGAAAAATATTGATATTGTCGGAATCGCTGGTACATCAATGGGCGGTATTATCGGCGGATTATACGCAGCTGGTTATACCCCTGATGAAATTGAAGATGTTGCTGATAAACTGAATTTTAACAATCTCTTCTCAAATGCTCCTCCGAGAAAATCTATGTTTCTTACCAAAAGAGAAGAAAATGAAAAGCATCTGCTCTCGGTTCGTTTTGATCGGTTTAGACCAATCATGCCAAAAGCTCTTACTACCGGACAGGAATTAACATCGTTATTATCGAAACTGACGTCAAAAGCAAATTATAAATGCGGAGCCGATTTTTCCAAACTGCCGATTCCATACCTCACCATCAGCACCGACATCGTAAGTGGCGAACAAGTAATAATGCAACATGGTTCAATCGCCGAAGCAATGCGGGCAACCATGGCATTCCCTCTTGCGTTTACCGGAGTCGAAGTTGATGGCAAAATACTTATGGACGGTGGCATGGTGACCCCGATACCTGTCGAGTTGGCACGGACTCTTTCGACCAAAACACAATTTGTAGTCGCCGTGAATACATCGAGCAAACTTGCCAAAATAGATGAAATTTTAAATCCGATAGATATTGCCAATCAAGTAACATCTATAATGACTGCCGACAAACTGCAAGCTCAACTTGATAAAGCAGATTTTGTTATTGAGCCACCTATTGATTCATATTTGTCATCTCATTTTGAGAAGAAGGATACTTTAATAGAAATCGGGTATCAATATGGATTGGAAAAAGCAGATGAAATTATTGCTCAATTAGAAGACAGACAGATCGGCACAATTTGTACGATTACGCAAATTCAATCTCTGTCATTGTCTGAAAATGAACTAGCATATCTGAAAACTATATTGCAAAACCAAGAGCTGTCTTTTGAAAAACTTATTGTATCACTTAAAAGTTTTACTGTAGATTACAATTATTTCAGACTAAACTTTTCTCTTGCCGAATGTCTTTCAGACTCAACAGATGCTACTCACAAAGTTCTTACTCTTGATGGTTATAAAAACTTTTTATCAAAAGTTATCCAGATCGAATTCAGTGGCAACACAATTTTTACGAATACTGAGCTTTCCAATTTATTTCAAGTTGAATCTTCGTTAATAACATCAACAGTAATAAAATCCGGTATCGAAAATCTTCTCGCACTCTATGAATCTCAAGGGTATGATTTAGTCACAATAAGTAATATCAGCATTGACCAGGAAAATGCAGTTTTCCATATCGAGATAGATGAAGCCAAAATCAGATCAATCGATATCATTGATAATTTAGTCACCAAAGATTGGTTTATTCGTTCATATTTTCCTCTCCACAAAGACCAACTTTACTCTACCAAACGAGCTTCAGAAGGCATCAGAAATATTTACGGCACTGACCTTTTTGAACGAGTCACTATCGAAGCAATACATTCGTCAGATGGTGTCATTGTACAAATCAGAGTCAAAGAAAAATATAGCAGTAAATTACGCCTAGGCTGGCATTGGGACAACGAATATGACAGTGAAGAATTTCTTGAGATTCTTAATGACAATTTTGCTGGGATAGGACTTGAATATAAACTACATGCTCGTTACTCACCGCGTCGCAGTGAATATTATTTTTCACTCAAAGCGGATCGGATTTTTAAATCGTACCTGACATCGCAAATTAAAATTTACAAAACTGATTTAAACAGACAAACGTTTAATTTAGATAACACGCCGAATGATTTCCGAGATGAAACCGTGCATGGCTTTAAACTTACAATCGGACAACAGATAGAACGGTTAGGTACCGTCACTGCGAATCTTTCTGTTGAAGAAATAGATATCTATGATCAGCAATTAAGAGAGACAACATCATTTGGTTTGCGAAAACTAATTTTTGAATCTCTACTTGAAAATTTCGATAAACTTCCATTTCCAAATTCAGGAAACAAACATCATTTTAGTATCGAATTTGCCGGAAAGTTTGTTGGTGGTGATACTGAGTTTACAAAGTTTTTTACATCACATGAATCATATATTTCATTTGGAAACATATTCAATTATCATCCTCATCTCGCACTTGGTGCGTCACGCTCCGGGCTTCCCCTTTCGGCAAAGTTCTATCTTGGCGGTATTGATTCATTTACCGGGTTCCGCACCGACCAGTTGTCAGGTGATAAGATGTTTATCTTCTCAAATGAGTTAAGAATTAAATTACCATTTATGCTTTATTTTACTGCCCGCTACGATCTTGGTGAAGTTTATAATAGCTTTGACCAGATAAAATTGCGTAATTTAAGAAACTCTGTCGGTGCATCGCTCGCATTAGACTCACCGATTGGTCCATTCACTTTTGGATATGGATATGTTAAAAAAGATTTAGAATAAGTATATTTACATCTAGGTTTTAAATTTTAAAAGGAGCTTTAAGAATGAAAAACATTTTAATTATTACACTGGCATTATTATTAGTCGGATGTGGTTCATCTGATAAAACTGAAGTCACGCCTAAAAAAGTAGACACTACCAATCAACAACTTGAAATGCAACAGGCATCATCACTCCTTATTACTCACTTTATGAAAAGTCTGAAATCGGAATTGATGAAAGGTGTTAAAGAAGGTGGTTTTGAAAATGCTATTAGTGCATGCCAAACAAAAGCACCCGAAATTGCCAGTAAATTTTCAACAGAGAATTGGTCAATTAAAAGAGTTACCAATAAGCCAAGAAACCAACTCAATATAGCTGATGCGCATCAGCAAGAAATTTTAGCTTTGTTTGCTGATTCCCTTAAGAAATTTGAGCTTTTTGAAGAGTGGCAGGATGTCGAGAATAAAAAAGATTACTACTTTTATAAACCAATATATATGGGTAAGTTTTGTTTAAAATGTCATGGTGATTCGCAGACTATCGATGAAAAAGCTGCTGCTGCATTAGAAGAAAAATACCAAGATGATAAAGCTGTAGATTATAACGAAGGTGATTTACGCGGGATGTTTGTAGTTCAGATTGAAAGTGCTGAAATTTTACCTCTGCTTATACAAGCTCTGCGAGATAGTTTATAAGAGAATTAAAAATTATAGCTACCGCTGATACGGTAGGTTTCATCTAAGTCGTCATGTTGTAGATAGGCAAAGTCTAAAGAGATATTTGAAAAGTTGAAACCTGCCCCGGCAGTAAACCGTCCGATGTCAAAACCTGTTCGTCCAAATAAAACATTTTTGTAGCCAAGTTCAAATCCAAAATGTGTGTCCAAAGAGAGTACTCCGCTCCAATACTGAGCGGCGTATTTGATATTTTCAAATTTAATATCTCCACTCATAAAAAACGAACCGGAAAAATCACGCATCGCATGAGTCATCATCAATCCAGGTTTCACCGTCGGGTAGATTGATTCCGAGTTTGCCCCGGAGTCAAAAGATTCGCCCGAGTATCTTATAAATCCTGTAGTGATGTCAGTTACCATTAGTCCAAGATGTAACTGCTGTTTGAAACGATATAGAAGACCGGCATCCATAGTCAGCCCTTTACCGGTTTCGGTACCAATATCACGATAGATAATTTTTGCGGTGATACCAAAATCAATTTTTTCATGTAGCGAACCGGCGATTGAACCTGCCAAAAGATAATCACCATGCGACTCTTCCCGTAAAACTTCAGGACGGTTAAACTCATTGAGCTGAGTTATTTTAATACCTCCGCCTCCGAGGTAATAGAGATAAAATCCGAATGATTGTATCAGTGCATTTTCCTTTGGACGGGAATCAATATATGCAAGGTAGTCATGGTTTAAAAGCGAGCCAAAAGTCTCGGCATGCATAGCTGTCACTGAACGATCGGAAAGCGAGACCATCCCGGCAGGGTTCCAGTAACCTGCGGTACCATCAAATCCTCCAGCGATTGTTGCACCGCCTAATGCCAATGAACGCCCACCAACACCGAGCGAAAACGCCTCGCCTGCAAATTTGGCTGATTCTGACACTTGGAATACAAATAACATCAATGAGAGGAAAAGTATGACTTTCGATTTTTGCATATGTCTAATAAGTTAGGTCTCTCGTTTAAAGTAAAGTATTGAATCGTTTATTATACAAAAAAAGTCCGCCAAGGCGGACTTTTTTTAAAGATGAAATATCTAATTATTTTGTATCTTTAGGATCTTTTGAAGCATCTTTTGATGGGGCATCTTTTGTACCACATGCTGCTTTTTCAGCTGTTGAACAAGTTTTAGCACATGCTTTTTTAGAATCGGCTGAAATAGCTGTTGTTTTTGCTACGGCAGGGATAATTTCGGCTTTATAGCCTCTGTCGGTGATTGTTTTAGTCAATGTTGTCAAACAAGTTTTACCTTTGTCTACACAAACGACAGCGGAAC
This sequence comes from Candidatus Zixiibacteriota bacterium, assembly GCA_024278935.1. Lineage (GTDB taxonomy): Bacteria > Zixibacteria > MSB-5A5 > GN15 > FEB-12 > QQUK01. The sequence goes on along the minus strand of JAJRSF010000038.1, from coordinate 5,499 downwards.
CATCTTTGTGACTGATACTGACAACTTTTTGTACACCGGCAACACCTTCGATAGCTGTTGTAAGTGATTTTTCACAGCTTCCGCAAGTCATACCTTTGATAGAAATAGTATGCATAGTCATAGAACCTTTTTCAGCACACATTTTTTGACACTCTTCTAAAGAAACACCCATTTTTTTGGCACAGGCTTCCATGTCTGCTTGAGAACAAGCAGTATTTGCTGAGGCTTTAGTAGCATTTGTTGTTGCGGAACATGTTGCTTTATCAGCGGATGCTTTTGTTGCATTAGTATGGGCTGAACATGCTGCTTTATCAGCGGATGCTTTTGTTGCTGTTTTTTCTGCTTTGCCATTGTGGGCTTCGCAAGATCCGCAAGCAACTGCAGATGTAGATGCAAAAGCAATTAAAGCTAATGCCATGATGGATAATGATAATACTTTTTTCAAGATGAACTCCTTCAATCTATTATTAGGTTTTTGAATTATGGTCTAATATAATCAATATTTAATATTGGTCAATAATTGTTTTGTATTTATCTTTTTTCTAATTTCGGTTAATAAGATAGTTTTAATCTCGGTTTGTTACTTTGTTAAACAACTATATACAGTCCCAAGTTCCAAAATCATAAAAAAAACTGACAAGATCTATGATATTTATCTATTTTCCACAAAATATCTCTTGATTTCTATAGTTATATTCATATATTCGGATATATGAATATATTAGCCCAACAAGAATCTCTTATTTTTAAAATGCTGTCTGAAGAAATACGGCTGAGAATTGCTGTTTTATTAACCGAAGGTGAGCTTTGTGTCTGTGATATTATGGAAGTTCTCTCTCTTCCACAATCATCGGTTTCCCGTCCTATGGCAAAGCTGAAGTCATCACAACTGGTCATAGACCGCAGGGACGGAAGATGGGTACATTATCGCCTTAATGAGTCAATAAATGATATTATTCCCTCTTTGTCAGAGATTCTAGTACAATTTAGAACTCGCCAACCATATCAAGCCGACAATAAAAGGCTGACAGAATATCTTCTCACAAAAAACTGTCAATAAACCTAGGCAACTATAAAACAGCACACTAGATTATGATAACAAAACAGCTCTCTTTATTTGAAACATATCTGACCCTTTGGGTTTTTCTGGCAATTCTGATCGGAACAACAATCGGTTATTTTGCTCCCCAACTTTCAAACATATTAAACAGCATGACTATCGCCGAGGTATCGTTACCAATCGCTGTTTGTTTGTTTTTTATGATGTTTCCGATAATGGTCAAGATCGATTTTGGTCGAGTAAGAGATGCCGCAAAATCACCAAAACCGATATTGCTGACTTTAGTAATCAACTGGCTTATAAAACCATTTAGCATGTACCTTATCGCATATTTCTTTTTAGGTTTTCTCTGCAAAGATTTCATACATGGCACCGAAATAATCAATGGCGTCGAAGTTGAGATCTACCGTTCATATATCTCCGGGGCAATGCTGCTCGGCATCGCACCATGCACCGCCATGGTTCTCATGTGGGGTTACCTCGCAAAAGGAAACGACGCACTCACCCTTGTTATGGTAGCTCTGAATTCTTTGGTCATGTTATTTCTCTATGCCCCCCTCGGTTCATTTCTACTTTCAATAAATCAAATGCCGATCCCCTGGGAAACGATAGTTCTCTCGGTTTTAATTTATGTTGGGCTGCCTCTTGTAAGTGGCTATTTCACTCGTATCAAACTGATTAAGTCACAGGGTGAAAAATATTTCAACGAAGTTTTTCTACATCGCTTAACGCCACTATCTATTATTGCACTCTTAAGTACACTGGTAGTTCTCTTCACATTAAAAGGTGAAGTATTAATCAACCAACCATTTGATATTGCATTGATTGCTGTACCGCTTATGGTGCAGACAATTTTTATTTTTGCTCTTGGCTATCTTCTCTCAAAGTCATTAAAGTTTTCATATGCCGATGCTGCCCCTGCATCGATGATAGGTGCCTCGAATCATTTTGAAGTTGCTATCGCAACGGCGATAATTATATTTGGACTGAACTCCGGTGCCGCAGTTGCAACGGTGGTTGGTCTCTTTATAGAAGTACCACTTATGTTATTGCTGGTAAAGTTTTGTTTGAAAACATCGCACTGGTTTAAAAAGTAAGGATATATAAAATGAAAATATTAGTTCTTTGTACAGGCAACTCCTGTCGTTCCCAAATGGCAGAAGCGTTTTTGCAAAATCAATTAGGTGACAACGGAAAAGTTTACTCTGCCGGGTTAAGCCCTCAAGTTGTAAACCAGTTTGCTATCCAAGTTATGCAGGAGATTGGCTTTGACATTTCAGGACACACTTCGAATAACATCACTGAGTATCAAGATATCGAATTTGACTATATCATAACTGTTTGTTCAAATGCCGATAAACTCTGCCCGATATTTCCGGGCGATGGTCTCAAAGTACATATCCCTTTCGATGACCCTGCCGATGCGGTTGGTACCGATGAAGAGATACTGCTAGAATTCAGAAAAGTACGTGACGAAATAAAAGAAGTTGTATCCGCATGGCTGAAAAACAATTTGTAGGCTGAAAATTTTGAATTTAGATAACAATATTGATTCTCTAAAGAATTTCTGCATGGCAGCTACAGCGTAAGAATAAATAGAAATTATATTAAACCCGAAAATATATTACTTTCGGGTTTTTTAGTTTTATTGACATTTCATTTTAAATCCATACCATATCAAAATGGAAAGAGAAAAATCAAAAGCACTGTTAGCAGATAGTGGACTGTTTTATGCTGCCGCAATATGGGGGTCGACATTTTTTATTGTAAAAAATGCTCTCGATGGTATCGACCCTATTGTAATGGTCGCATTCAGATTCTTGCTCGCCGGAGTTATTTTACTCGGCTATTTGATTTATAAAAAGAAAAATATCTTTGCCGATTTGAAAATAGCATTCTTTCTTTCTGTTATTTTATGCCTGCTATATATCCCCCAAACTGTTGGACTTAAATATACGACCGCATCGAATTCCGGGTTTATTACCGGACTGTTTGTAGCTTTTATTCCGATTTTTTCTCGTCTGATTTTTAAAGTAAAGCCGAATCTGATGGAGATGATTGCCTCGGTGGTTTCCCTTCTCGGACTATGGATTCTGACCGGCGGTATGAGAGATATTAATTTTGGCGATGCTCTGACACTTTTAGCTGCCGTGACTTATGCCCTGCATGTTCTTTACTCTGACAAATATATGAAGCAAGGTATCGACCCTGTTGTTATTAGTTGTCAGCAGTTTCTAATCGTTGGACTGCTCAGTTTAAGCTACGCTTTAATTTTTGGTCTGCCTCTACAGATAACAACGACATACGCTTTTAACGCTACCATATTTTTGGCAATATTCCCGACCCTTTCGGCATTTTTGATTCAAATGTTTGCCCAGAAAATCCGACCGCCTTTACGGGTCTCCCTCATTTTCGCCTTAGAACCTGTTGTTGCCGCTTTATTTGCCTGGACAATCGGAGGCGAAGCAATTATCACTCACCGTGCTGTCGGAGGTGGATTTATTTTCATGGCACTCATAATTTCGGGTCTCCCTGTTTCTCTTTTACGTAGAAATAAATGATGGTGCTCGATTAATTGCCGAAACAGATATATATCTGCTGATACAGATGCGATATGCTGAACAGATCCTATCTGCTGAAACTCTTTAAAGGTGCATTACGTAAAGATATTGTACTTTTATAATTGATTCTTTGCTATTTGAAATATACTTTATACAAAAGTAAGTTAGAAAAATATTTGAGGTAACAATGTTTAGAAAAAACAGTATCACTATAATTGTTATAATGCTCATGCTTTTTGTCTCATGTTCTCAAGAAGTGAGTAAAGTACCAATTACAACAAACTCTGAAGAAGCAAAAGAATTGTATCTAAAAGGTCTCTCATTGGCAGATCGTTTACGAAGTGAAGAAGCTGTTTCCTACTTTGAAGATGCACTCGCTTTGGATTCTAATTTTGCAATGGCATATATAGGAATTGCATTTTCAAGGTTAAATCCGACCCAGCTAGTTCCAAATCTGCAGAAAGCAATAGCACTAAAACCAATAATTTCTCGCGGAGAACAACTTTGGATAGAGGCATCAGAAGCACAAGTCAATAATCAAACCGATGAAGTTCGTAAACTCGTTAGAGAAATGCTCGAGTTATATCCCCAGGATGAACGAGTACATAACTATTTAGCGACAACATATTTTCAAACTCAGGAATTTCAAAAGTCTATAAAATATTATCTGCAAGCATTAGAGATTAATCCGAAATACTCACCGGTGTATAACCAACTCGGCTACGCATATCGGTTTCTCCAAAATTATAATGAAGCTGAAAAAATGTTCCAAAAATATATTGAATTGATTCCAAACGATCCAAACCCGTATGATTCGTATGGTGAGCTGCTTATGCAGATTGGGAAATTCGATGAGTCTATTCGTAACTATGAAAAAGCATTGAGCGTGAGTCCATATTTTACTATTTCATATTTAGGTCTTGCCTCAAATTTAAACTATAAAGAAAAGCATGTTGAAGCTCGGAATAGATTACAGAAATTACTAAAATCTTCAAAAAATAATCATCAAAAGAGAGTTGCCTATAACGGAATTATTATCTCATATATCGACGAAGGTAATTTGACTGCGGCATACAAAGTGACTCAAAAGATGCGTCAGATTGCAATCGAGGAATCAGACACTATTGCAATTGCCAATGATTATATTACTCTTGGGAGCTTGCTTCTTGAAATGGGTAGATATGACGAGGCAGCAGAACAATATAACAATACTTTGCTCTTGCTACAAAAGAGTAATTTCCCTGAACAGATAAAAATTAATGGAAGACAAAATATTTTATTAAATCTTGCCATAGTCGATTTAAAGCAATCAAATTTTACCGAGGCACATAAAAAAGCTGATGATTTTTTAGCATATGCTTCTCAACAGAATAACCCAAATTCTATAAGACTTGCCAATCAGTTATACGGTATGATTGCTCTAGAAGAAAAAAAATATGAATCCGCAATAGAATATTTGCGAAAATCTGATCAGAGCAACCCTTACAATATCTATCGAATTGCCTTGGCTTATGAAAGTTTAGGCGACAGTGAACGAGCTAATTCTTACTTTGATAAGGCTGCCCACGCCAATCTTGTTTCAAATAGAAACTATTCCTACATTAGAAAAAAAGCATTAGCCAAAATTCAGTAATAACGGTCTGTCAGTCTGTAAAATTATATTCTCACTCTAAGTTTATTCCATTTTTTTTCGATATAAATAGTATGGAGTAGCATATGACTGAAGATATAAGAGACAAACTCAAAAGCATAAAGCAGGCAATTCGAGAGACACATAAAGAATCGTTTAATTTTGAACTTACCAAAAGCGAACTTCTTGGATGGCTTGCTCAAATCAAGTTTCCGGCATACCCTGAAATTTCAAGCTGGGAAGAATGT